>NZ_JBITFQ010000018.1:0-177912 GCF_044456225.1 Streptomyces sp. NPDC050988
CTCACAATGACGCCCTTGCCTCCGGCTCGGGGTTAGCACCACCTCTTCCCCCAGGGGACTTTCACCCCCAAGCAATCGCCCATGCTGGGCGCACACGGCGAAGGGGCCCCGGTCGGTTGACCGGGGCCCCTTCGCCATATCACGTACCTCGTATGTGCGTGCCGCCTACGCCGTCTTCTGCTCGCCCGGCCCCCGCCCGCGCGCGTCCCGCGGGATCAGGGTCGGGTTGACGTTCGAGCGGACGACCTCCGATGTGATGACGACGCGGGCCACATCCTTGCGGGACGGGACCTCGTACATCACCGCCTGGAGGACCTCTTCCATGATGGCGCGCAGGCCGCGTGCGCCGGTCTGGCGGAGGATGGCCTGGTCGGCGATGGCTTCGAGGGCCTCGCGCTCGAAGTCCAGCTCCACGCCGTCGAGTTCGAAGAGGCGCTGGTACTGCTTCACGAGCGCGTTGCGCGGCTCCACCAGGATCTGCAGGAGGGCCTCACGGTCGAGGTTGTGGACCGAAGTGATGACCGGGAGGCGGCCGATGAACTCCGGGATCATGCCGAACTTCACCAGGTCCTCGGGCATGACGTCCTCGAAGCGGTCCTTCGCCTCCAACTCCTTCTTCGAGCGGATCGTCGCGCCGAAGCCGATGCCCTTGGCACCCGCGCGGGACTCGACGATCTTCTCCAGGCCCGCGAAGGCGCCGCCCACGATGAACAGGACGTTCGTCGTGTCGATCTGGATGAATTCCTGGTGCGGGTGCTTGCGTCCGCCCTGGGGCGGGACCGAGGCCGTCGTGCCTTCGAGGATCTTCAACAGGGCCTGCTGGACGCCCTCGCCGGACACGTCGCGAGTGATCGAGGGGTTTTCGCTCTTACGAGCCACCTTGTCGATCTCGTCGATGTAGATGATGCCCGTCTCGGCCTTCTTGACGTCGTAGTCGGCGGCCTGGATGAGCTTCAGCAGGATGTTCTCGACGTCCTCGCCGACATAGCCGGCCTCCGTCAGCGCCGTCGCGTCGGCGATGGCGAACGGGACGTTCAGCATGCGGGCCAGGGTCTGGGCGAGGAGCGTCTTGCCCGAGCCCGTGGGGCCGAGGAGCAGGATGTTGGACTTCGCCAACTCGATGGCGTCCTCGCGGTTCTGACCCGTGCTGTTCTCACCGGCCTGGACCCGCTTGTAGTGGTTGTAGACCGCGACGGAGAGCGCCTTCTTGGCGGACTCCTGGCCCACGACGTACCCCTCGAGGAACTCGTAGATCTCGCGAGGTTTGGGGAGTTCCTCCCAGCGGACCTCGCTCGTTTCCGCGAGTTCCTCCTCGATGATCTCGTTGCAGAGGTCGATGCACTCGTCGCAGATGTACACACCAGGGCCTGCGATGAGCTTCTTGACCTGCTTCTGGCTCTTGCCACAGAACGAGCACTTGAGCAGATCGCCGCCGTCACCGATGCGTGCCACGGTGTGCTTCCCCTTCGCCTGGGAGACGCCTAGGTCCAGCGGCTCCTGGTGCTGCCTTATGTCCGACGGTACCTTGCCGAGCCCCCCGTTCGGGCCCCCCTTGGCGCGGTTCACTTTGTCGTGAACCGCGTCAAGGAGCGGCAGACGATACAGCGACGCGTCACGCGACCGCGGCGTTGTTCATCTTCCGGGTCGAGATGATCTGGTCGATCAGGCCGTACGCGAGCGCGTCCTCGGCCGTGAGGATCTTGTCGCGCTCGATGTCCTCGCGGATCTTGTCGATCGGCGTCGTCGAGTGCTTGGCCAGCATGTCTTCCAGCTGGGCGCGCATGCGGAGGATCTCGTTCGCCGCGATTTCGAGGTCCGAGACCTGACCTCGGCCGGTCTCGCTGTACGGCTGGTGGATCAGCACGCGGGCGTTGGGAAGTGCCATGCGCTTGCCCGGCGTACCAGCGGCGAGCAGGATCGCGGCGGCCGAGGCCGCCTGGCCCATGCAGACCGTCTGGATGTCCGGCTTCACGAACTGCATCGTGTCGTAAATCGCAGTGAGTGCCGTGAAGGAACCGCCGGGGCTGTTGATGTAGACCGAGATGTCCCGGTCGGGGTCCATCGACTCCAGGCACAGCAGCTGCGCCATGACGTCGTTGGCGGAGGCGTCGTCGATCTGCACGCCGAGGAAGATCACGCGCTCCTCGAAGAGCTTCGCGTACGGGTCGTACTCACGGACGCCCTGCGAGGTGCGCTCGACGAAGCGCGGGATGACGTAGCGGGACTCCGCGCGAGGGCCGGTGTACTCGGCCTCTGTGCGGGCGTAGAGGCCGCTGCCGGGGAAGTCGTTCACTGTGTCTCCTGGAAAGCCTGATAAGGGCTGAGGCGGTCGGCTGGGGGCTCGGAGGGGCTTGGTGCCGGTCTACGCCGGCACCCGGGTCGGCTGTGTGCCGACCTAGGCCGCTCCGGTGCCGCCGCCGCCAGGCATTCCGGCAGCGGTGGGCATGATGTCGTCGATGAGGCCGTACTCCTTGGCCTCGATCGGGTCGAACCAGCGGTCCCGGTCCGAGTCGCGGGTGATCTGCTCCACGGTCTGGCCGGTGTGGAAGGAGGTCAGTTCCGCCATCCGCTTCTTGGTGTGCAGCAGCCGCTCGGCGTGGATCTTGATGTCCGACGCGGAACCGGCGAGGCCGGCCGAGGGCTGGTGGATCAGGATCTCCGCGTTCGGCAGCGCGAAGCGCTTGCCCGGAGTGCCCGCGCTCAGCAGGAACTGGCCCATGGAGGCCGCCATGCCCATCGCGATCGTCACCACGTCGTTCTTGATGTACTGCATGGTGTCGTAGATCGCCATGCCGGCGGTGATCGAGCCGCCGGGGCTGTTGATGTAGAGGTAGATGTCCTTCTCCGGGTCGGAGGCAAGGAGCAGCAGCTGCGCCGTGATCTTGTTGGCGATGTCATCGTCGACCGCCTGGCCGAGGAAGATGATCCGCTCGCCGAGCAGCCGGTTGTAGACCTGGTCGCCGAGGCCACCACCGATGGGGTCGCCGGCGGCTGTGGGCATCAGATTCGTCACGTATCCACCTGCTCGTCTTACGACGGCGCCGGGCCGTCTCACGTCTTCTGCTGGGGGCGTGGGACCCCGTGTGCGCGCCGTGTCGGACGGCTCCGGGGACTCCCCTGCCCTCGTACTCATGGACCCTAACGCGCGGGTCCCTCCGGGGAATCCCGCAGAGGTGACTGTTCGCTGTGAGCGCATGCGCTCCGCTGGGTGAGCAGGGGGTACGGCCGGCCCCGCCCCGGCCTCTTGGGGGCGCGGGGAACTGCGCGCTCAGCCCCCGCCGGGCCGCGGTCGCGTCTGCCACGGGAGGTTCGACGGCGGGTGCGGCTAGGTGGCGGCCGGCCGCAGTCGCGTCTGCCGCGGGTGGCGCATCGGCGGGTGCGGGGTCGTGGACGGTTGCTCGCGCAGTTCCCCGCGCCCCTGGGAGGCCCTACGGGCCCCCGGGACATGTCCCGGGGGCCCGTAGTACGTACTGGTGAGGCGATCAGGCCTCGGTCTTCTCCTCGGAGGCCTCGGCGGCTGCCGGGGTCTCCTCAGCGGCTTCCTCGGTCGAGCCCTCGGCAGAGGCCTCGTCCTCGTCCTCGTCGTCCAGGTCGACGAGCTCGCCGTTCGTGTCCTTCACCGTGGCGGCCTCGACCACGACGGCCAGGGCCTTGCCGCGGGCGACCTCGCCGACGAGCATCGGGACCTGACCACCCTCGACGACCGCCTGGGCGAACTGGTCGGGGGACATGCCGGAGGAGGCAGCGCGCCGCATGAGGTGCTCGGTGAGCTCCTCCTGGTTGACGTTCAGCTTCTCCTTGTTGACGAGCTCGTCCAGGACGAACTGCGTCTTGATGCCCTTGACCGCGGCTTCCTTGGTCTCGGTGTCGAACTCCTCGGCCGTCTTGCCCTGGATCTCGAGGTACTTCTCGAGGTCGATGCCCATCTGGCCGAGCTGGTGGTGCTCCAGGTTGTGCTTGCGGGTGTTGATCTCGTCCTCGAGCAGCTTCTCGGGGACGGGCACCTCGACGAGCTCCAGCAGCTTCTCCAGGACGCGCTCCTGGGCCTGCGTGGCCTGGTCGTACTGCTTCATGTTCTCGAGGCGCTTGCGGCTGTCGCCACGCAGCTCTTCAAGGGTGTCGAACTCGGACGCGAGCTGCGCGAAGTCGTCGTCCAGCTCGGGCAGTTCGCGCTTGGCGACCTGGGTGACCTTGACGGTGACCTCGGCCTCCTTGCCGGCCGCCGAGCCGCCCTTGAGCTCGGAGGCGAAGGTGGCCTCGCCACCGGCCTCCACGCCCTTCACGGCGTCGTCGATGCCATCCAGCAGCTCACCGGAACCGATGGTGTAGGAGACGCCGCTCGCGACGCCGTCCTCCAGGACCTCGCCGTCGACCTTGGCCTCCAGGTCGAGGGTGACGACGTCGCCGTCCTCGGCGGCACGCTCGACCGGGGCGGTCGAGGCGAAGCGCTCACGCAGCTCCTCGACGGCCTTGTCGACGTCCTCTTCGCTGACCTCGACGGCGTCGACCTCGACCTCGATGCCGGAGTAGTCCGGGATCTCGATGGCCGGGCGGACGTCGACCTCGGCGGTGAAGTTCAGCGTCTCGCCGTCCTTCAGCTCCGTGATGTCGACCTCGGGCTGGCCGAGGACGTTCAGCTCGGCCTCGTTGACCGCGTCGGTGTAGAACTTCGGAAGCGCGTCGTTGACCGCTTCCTCAAGAACCGCACCGCGGCCGAACCGCTGGTCGATGACGCGCGCCGGAATCTTGCCCTTCCGGAACCCCTTCACCGTGACCTGCTGGTTGATCTTCTTGTACGCCGCGTCGAGGCTGTCCTTGAGCTCCTCGAAGGGCACCTCGATGCTGAGCCGAACCCGGGTCGGGTTCAGGGTCTCCACGGCGCTCTTCACGGTTCGGTCTCCTTGGGGGCTGACTTCTCTGGGTTCTGCTGACGTTCTCTGCCGGATACGGCGGAGCCTCAGCGGATTGGCGGCCCTTGAGGGACGTAACAATGCAGACACACGGGCGCGCAGTTTGCATACTAGCCGCAGGCGGTACACGCCCCAAAAGGTGATCTTGCCGATGTCCGACACGGTGGTCCGGCACGGTGGTCGGGGTGGCGGGATTTGAACCCACGGCCTTCCGCTCCCAAAGCGGACGCGCTACCAAGCTGCGCCACACCCCGTCTGGTGCGAGACGTAGGGTACATGCCCGCAGGCGGCGCGGCTCCCGCATTTCACGGGGCACTCGGGCCCTCCGGAACGGGGTGTGCGACGAGGGGGTGCGACCCGCTACGATGCTTCCGTGCCGCGCGTCACTGACCTGCGGCGCGTCCTGTGCGGGCGTAGCTCAATGGTAGAGCCCTAGTCTTCCAAACTAGCTACGCGGGTTCGATTCCCGTCGCCCGCTCTGTACGGCTCAGGGCCAGGTCGGAGATTCACTCCCCGACCTGGCCCTGACGCGTTTCCGGGGCGGGTTCGATTCCGGAAGCGGATCCGGAACCGGTCTGTCCCGTTCAGCTGCGTTCAGCTGCGGAGGAAGGCGATCAGTTCGCCCAGGAGGCGGGCCGGGGCGTCCAGGGGGACCAGGTGGCCCGCGTCCGGGATCGGGCGGAGGCGGGCGCCCGGGATCAGGGAGGCTAGTTCCTCGCCCTTGGCGGGTGGGATCCAGGTGTCCTCGGCGGCCCAGCAGACGGTGACCGGCAGATTCAGCGTGGGATAGAGGGGTTGGATCTCGTCCGTGTAGCGCTGGTCGGCCTGGGCGATCTGACGGTAGAACGCCGCCTGTCCCGCCGTGTCCGTCCAGGGGGCGACCAGGGCGTCCAGGGCCTCGGGCAGCAGCCCCCGATGGCTCGCGGAGCCCACGTACTCGCGGACCAGGGCCTCGTGCAGCGGGGCGGGCAGTCGCCCGAAGACCGCCGCGTGCTCGGCGACCAGGCGGAAGAAGGGTGAGCCCCAGGGGGCGAGTGCGACGGGGTCGACCAGGGCGAGACGCCGGTACTCGGCCTTGTGCAGCAGATGCGCGCGCAGTGCGACGCAGCCGCCGAAGTCGTGCGCGATCACCGACGGGTTCGACAGCCCCCAGACCCCCAGAAGCTCGGCGAACGCCTCGCCCTGCGCCTTGAGGGACACGTCCTGACCGTCGCTCTTCTGGGAGCTGCCGTAGCCCGGCATGTCCCAGACGTGGACCCGGTGGCCGTCGGCGGCGAGCGCCGGGGCGATGTCGTGCCACACGTACGACGAGAACGGGGTGCCGTGCAGCAGCACCACGGCTGGACCGTCCTGCGGCCCGAGGTGGTCCCACCGGAGGGTTCCGATCGGACTCTCCCAGCTCTCCCGCAACTCCCAGGCGTTCTCGGGGCTCACTTCCTCGGGCTCCTTCGGTCAAGAGGGTCGAGAGTGTGGCTGAGAGGTCGACGGATGGACGACGGATGAATGGATGAGAAGTCGTACGTCGACCGGAGGGCTCGGACGTCCACCGCGGGGACCTGATGGATTCCGTACGGCACACACGGGGCGTCGCCACGGCACATACGGGCGCCGCCGCTCAGGAGTCCGCGCCGGCGTGCGGCCCCGTTCCCGTCCGCTTCCCGGGCGCCCTTGACCGCCGGGAGTCCCCGAGTCGCTCAGAACTGGATCGAGTTGATGGTCTCCGCTACCGAGTTGAGGAACCGTTGGATGTCGTCCGCCATGCCTGTGGAGGCGAGGAAGAAACCGAAGAGCACGGCGACCACCGCCGGCCCGCCCTTGATCGATCCGCCTCGTATCAACACCACCAGGACGATCCCCAACAGAAGCACCACTGACAGCGAAATGGCCACAACTGATCACACCCTACGGTCGGTCCGCTCTCCCGGCCCGGAGGTGCAACCCCGCGCACCCCCGCCAGAACCATCGTGCCACCAACGAGCCCGGCGTATGCGGCTGGTGAGTCATCCTTCGGTCACAGACGCGAACAGCTGGTCGTCGCACGGCAATTCGACGGATCCCTCTCACGGGAAATTCAGGAAGATCGTTTCCATGTCCACACAGTCGTCCACACAACCTGTTCGCAGCCAATTCGAATTGTTGCCACAGGCACAGCAACGAGGCTGAAGACGGGTCACTAAAGACGACTCAACCGGACATTTCACCAGAGTCGCCCGCAGACGTTATGCACCATTTAGTCATGACGAATCTGGACGTAACACCCGCTTGCGGTATGACGATCGACACAGGCATCCGCATGACGACTTCACCAAATACCGGGTATCCGTACAGCGATAAGCAGGATTCGCCTCAGAGGTTTTACGAAATCACACAGACAACGCTAGGGTGCCTCAGATGTTCTACGCTGCCACGTCCCCCGCACGCGCAGCGAGGTCCAGGATCGTCTCCCCCAGCTCCTGGTGGGAGGGTCTGTGACGAACTCGCTCCGTCCGTACGGCCATCAGAGGGCTCCGCTCCCGTCGGCCCAGACACCGGCACCGGGTGTGCCGAGCCCGCGACCACCACGGAACCCGGGATCCCCGCAACCGGGTAACACCGCCACCGGGCCGGGCACCAAGCCCGCCAAGCAGCGCGACGCGTTCTTCGACAACGCCAAGTATCTGGCGATCGTGTTCGTCGCGATGGGTCACGCCTGGGAACCGCTGACCGACCACAGCCGCGCCGCCGAGGCGCTCTACATGGTCGTCTACACCTTCCACATGCCGGCCTTCATCCTCATCTCCGGCTACTTCTCCCGCAGTTTCGACATGCGCGCCGACCGGCTCCAGCGGCTGGTCACGGGCATCGCCGTGCCGTACATCCTCTTCGAGGTCGCGTACTCCCTCTTCAAGAAGTGGGCGGACGACGACCCGAGCCATCCGATCAGCCTGCTCGACCCCTGGTACCTCACGTGGTTCCTGGTCGCGCTGTTCGTGTGGCGGATGACGGTCCCGCTGTGGAAGGTCGTGCGCTGGCCCGTGCCGCTCGCGCTCGCCATCGCGATCCTCGCCTCCGTCTCGCCCGACATCGGCGACGACCTCGACCTCCAGCGGGTCCTGCAGTTCCTGCCGTTCTTCGTCGTGGGCCTGTTCATGAAGCCCGAGCACTTCCAGCTCATTCGGCGCCGCGAGGTGCGGATCCTGTCGGTTCCGGTCCTCCTGGGCGCGCTCGCCTTCGCCTACTGGGCGGGGCCGCGCATGAGCTCGGCGTGGTTCTACCACCGCGACAGCGCCCAGGAGTTGGGTGGCCCCTGGTGGGCCGGTGTCGTGATGACGCTCGCCATGTTCGGCTGCTCGCTCGTGCTCACATCGTGCTTCTTCGCCTGGGTGCCGCGCCGCAAAATGTGGTTCACGGTGCTCGGCGCGGGCACGCTGTACGGCTATCTGCTGCACGGCTTCCTCGCCAAGGGCTCCCGCTTCTGGGGCTGGTACGACGACTACGCGTGGCTGAACCAGCCGCTCGGCGAGATCTTCCTCACGGTTGTCGCCGCCGCGGTCATCACGGTGCTGTGTACGCCGCCTGTGCAGCGGGCGTTCCGGTTCGCGATGGAGCCGAAGATGGAGTGGGCGTTCAAGAGGGACGCCACGGAGTTGGCCCGGGAGCGGGCCAAGAAGTCGTAGGGCGCGCCCCCTCGCGCCCCCGCGGAGCGCTCCGCGGGGAACATGTCGTATGAACCTGCGGGTCCGGCCGTGGCTGGTCGTGCAGTTCCCCGCGCCCCTTACGGGGCCTTGGCCAGGCCCAGGAGTTTGCGCATTCTTGTGTACTTCTGGGTCAGGCGGGCCCGGGTGAACTCGTCGAGGGCCGCCAGGCGGGCCGGGTTCGCGTTGTGGGCCAGGTCCGACTCCTTCACCAGGAGGGCTCCCGGGGTGGCCAGGATGCGGTCGGCGTAGGCCTCCGGGGGCTCGTCCTTCCGCTTGGTGAGGGCCAGGACGATGTCCTTCGTGCGCCGGGACAGGGCGGCCTCGCGGAGCCAGTCCTCGGAGAGCGCGTCGTCCTCGACGGAGTCGTGCAGCCAGGCGGCGGCGATCTGTTCCTCGTCGCCGCCGCGGGCCCGCACCCCGTCGGCCACGGCCAGCAGGTGTTCGGTGTACGGGCGGCCCGCCTTGTCCGTCTGTGCGGCGTGGGCGTTCCGGGCCACGGCCTCGACCTCGGTGAGGGTCAGCAGGGGTCTCTCGGTCACTCGGCGCTCGTTCTCGTTCATGGGTCGAGTGTGCCCCGTATCGCGGCCCGTGCCGGTACGGTCGCCGCCGTCAGGCCGAGGATCACAATGGCCGCCGCGAACGAGCCGTACACCAGCGGGGGTATGTACGGTGCCTGGCCCGTCAGGCCCTTCATCATCGGGACGAGCGTGGCGAGCGCGATGGCCGTGCCGAGGGCGATGCCGGCGAGTGCGACGAGCAGGGCCTCCCAGCGGATCATGCGCATCACCTGGCGGCGGGTGGAACCGATGAGCCGCAGCGTGCCCAGCTCGCGCCGGCGGTCGAGGACCGTCATCACGAGCGTGTTGGCGGCGGCGACGGCCGCGAATCCGCCGAGGACGGCCGCCATGACGGTGTTCGCCCAGGCGTTGAGTTCACGGTCGAGGGACTGGGCGGTCGTGTAGTCCGCGCGGTCCAGGACAGTGCCCACCTTCGCCAGACCGCCGGCGCTCCCGCCCTTCGTCCAGACCTCCGTGAGGAAGGCGGAGCTGACGTGACCCGCCAAATCAGCCTGACCCATGGTGACTTGAGACAGGCCCATGCCCCGTTCGTACGTCGCCACGACGCGCGGGGACGTCTTCGTGCCGTCGGGCAGGCGCAGTTCCATCCGGTCGCCGACACCGACGCCGGCGTTCTCGGCCAGTGAGGCGTCGACCGCGATCTCGCCCCGCTTCAGGGACAGGGCGCCCTTGTCGACGTTCAGGTCCTGCACCCGGGCCAGGTCGCGTGCCGAGCCCGTGACGCCCTGGGTGGAGGCCGAGTCCAGGTACCCGTTCGCCCGCACGAGCACCTCGGTCTTCAACAGGCCGACGGCGGCGGTGACTTCGGGTGTGCGGCCGGCCTCGCGCACGGCGTCCGGAGCCAGTCCCCCGTCCGACGTCACGATGTAGTCGGCCACGATGCCGTCCCGCTGCTGCTCCTCGGTGACCCGCTCCTCGCTGGTGTGCATGAAGACGAGGACGGACGAGAAGGCCATCGCGAGGACGATCGGGGTGATCGCGGAGGCCAGCCGACGGGCGTTCGTACGCGAGTTGGCGGCGGCGAGCGATGCGGACGCTCCCGCGCCACGCAGCGGGAGCCCGAACAGCGCGGCGCAGGCGCGGGCGACCAGCGGTCCGAGAAGCGCCACGGCCAGCATGAACAGCATGACGATGCCCAGTGCGGCGTTGGCCGCGTCCTCGCCGGTCAGCGACGCGGCGAGCCCCGCGCAGACGCAGCCTCCGGCGGCCGCCGCGATCCCCAGAGGGGTACGGATCCAGCCCGGGCGCAGCCGCTCCACGGATGCCTCGGTGAGGGCCTGGCCCGGCTTGATCCGTGCCGGGCGACGGGCGGCCGCGTACCCGGCGAGCAGGGCGGCGACGAGCACCGCGCCGACGGCCGAGACCAGCGGGATGTACGAGACGGACAGGTCGACGGCCTCCGGGATCGCGCCCTTCTCCTTGAGCTGCCCGAACCACCAGCCTGCCAGCGCGATCCCGGGCACCAGGCCGGCCAGTCCGGCGAGGGGCGCGACGAGCAGGGTCTCGGTGGCGATGGAGCGGCGGATCTGACGCGGGGTCGTGCCGATGGCCCTCAACAGGGCGAACTCTCGGGCGCGTTGGGCGACGGACAGCGCCACGGTGCCCATCGCCGTGAAGACGGCGACCGTCGCGGCGATACCGCCGAAGGAGCCGCCGAGCGCGATGAGCAACTCCTTTGCCTCGGCGAGGGAGGAGTCCTCGACGGTCCCTCGGTCACCCCCGGCGTACACCTCGGCGCGGTTGCCGAGGGCGTGCTCCACCTGGGACTTGAGGTCCCCGGCCGACACACCTTCCTTCGGAAGGACGGCGATGGCGTCGACGCGGCCGGGGTGCCCGGAGACGCGTACGGCTTCGGTGTCGGTGAACCAGACGGTGGGCGCCCCGGCCTTGGTGAGCCCGGATACGCGGAAGGTGCGGGGGCCGTCGGCCGTGGTGAGGCTGACGCGGTCGCCCACCGTGCCGTTCGCGAGGACACCCCGCGTGAGGGCGACTTCGCCCGCCCCGGGAGCCTTCCCGGACGTCAGTCGCTCGCCGGTGAAGGCGGTGGAACCCCAGCCGTGGGCGGTGACCTGCCCACCGGCCCGCGTCTGGACGGGGAAGGTCACATCCGGCACGGCCGCCCGCGCCCCGGGCACCGAACCGGCCTTCGCCACCAGGGAGTTGTCCAGCCAGGCCCTGTCCGGGACCGGTACGGCGTCGTCCTCGCGGTCCTCGCCGTGGCCGGTGACGAGGTGGGCCCGCTGGTCGGCGGCGGCGACCACGGGGACGTCGGCGTACCGGACGGGCGGAACCGAGGCCCGCAGGCCGGTCTCCAGGAGGATGCCGCACGCCGAGACGATGAACGCGGCCATGGCGAGCGCGACGAACGTGCCCACGAAGGCGGCGGGCTTGAAGCGGACGGTGGCGCGGGCGAGGCCGTTGGGTACGAACATCAGGCTGCCGCTCCCGAGAAGGAGGGCGCGGCCAGCGAGGCCATACGGGCGGCGATCCGGTCGGCCGGGGCACGCTCCAGGTGGTCGACGATCGAGCCGTCGGCGAGGAACAGGACCCGGTCGGCCCAGGCGGCGGCCGCCGGATCGTGGGTGACCATGACGACGGTGGCACCGAGCCCGTCCACCGCCTGCCTCAGCAGACCGAGGACCTCGGCCGCGGTGGTGGTGTCCAGCGCTCCCGTTGGCTCGTCGGCGAAGACGACATCGGGGCGAGTAACTAGGGCGCGGGCGATGGCGACGCGCTGCTGCTGCCCGCCGGAGAGCTGGCCGGGGCGTCGGCGCGCCAGGCCGTCGAGGCCGACCTGACCGAGGACGGCTGCGGCCCGGCGCCGGTCGGGCCGGTGACCCGCCAGGCGCATCGGCAGCACCACGTTCTGCTCGACCGTCAGGGACGGCAGCAGGTTGAACGCCTGGAAGACGAACCCGAGGCGCGAACGCCTCAGCGCCGTCAGCTTGTTCTCGCTCATGCCCGTGATGTCCGTGCCGCCGAGCCGGACCGTGCCGCCGCTCGGCCGGTCGAGGCCGGCCGCGCACTGCAGGAACGTGGACTTGCCCGAGCCGGACGGCCCCATCACGGCGGTGAAGCTGCCGCGCGGGAGCGCGAGGTCGATACCGCGCAGGGCGTGCACGGCGGAGGCGCCGCGCCCGTACTGCCTCCGCACGCCCCGCAGTTCGACGGCCCAGTCCCCCGCCGGGCCGCTCTCGCCCTGTGCGACGACCGCCGGCCCGCTCGTGCTCCGTGTCCGTACGGCGTCCCCGTCCTCGTACCGCTTCCTGCGCAGCCCCATGGCCGGGTCCGCCTTCCCTCACTCGTAGCCCCGCTCGTCGCAGCGCGCTCGCTGCCGATGTCTCGAAACTACGGATTCGGGACCGCTCGGGACCATGAGGGCGACCGCCGAGTCCAGCTGGGGTAAACCCCACCACTCGGCACGGCCCGACCGACCACCCAGGTCGTTTGGTAAACTAATTACTGACGATTCCTTGACGCTTCTTTGACCAATTTCTGACCGAACCCCCTCACGGAACACCCTCACCGAACACCCCCTGACCGAACCCCCTGCCCACTCTCTCGACCAAGGAGGAACGGGCCCATCGGACACGCAGAGCTTCTGATCGCCATGGGCGGCGCCTTTCTGGCCGCCGCCGTTCTCGCCCGCGCGGGTGCCCGTATCGGGCTCCCCACGATTCCCCTCTTCATCCTGGCCGGCATCCTGCTCGGCCCCCACACGCCCGGCATCGTGCTCGTCTCGGACCCGCACGACATGGAGATGCTCTCCGCACTCGGCCTGGTCCTGCTGCTCTTCTACCTCGGCCTCGAGTTCCACATGGACGACCTCAAGGCGGGCGGGCGCCGGATGGCTCTCGCCGGGGGTACGTATCTGGCGCTGAACGTCGGCGCGGGCCTGGGTTTCGGATTCGCCCTCGGCTGGGGCACCTCCGAGGCGCTGGTCCTCGCCGGGGTGCTGGGCATCTCGTCGTCCGCGATCGTGACGAAGGTGCTCGTGGACACGGGGCGGCTCGGTAACCCCGAGACCAAGCCGATCCTCGGCATCATCGTCGTCGAGGACATCTTCCTCGCCCTCTACCTCGCGGCCCTCCAGCCGATCCTGTCCGGCGCGAACTCCCTCGGCGCAGCCGTCCTCGACGGCGGCAAGGCCTTCGCCTTCCTGCTGCTGCTCGCCCTCGCGGCGCGGTTCGGTACGCGGGTGGTGGGGCGGCTCTTCGACACCAAGGACGACGAGCTGCTGGTCATCTCCTTCCTCGGGGCGGCCGTGTTCATGGCGGGGGTCTCGGAGTGGTTCGGGGTGGCGGACGCGATCGGGGCGTTCATGGTCGGGCTGATGCTCGGCAGTACGTCCTCCGGGGAGCGGATACGGAAGCTGGTGCATCCGTTGCGGGACGCCTTCGGCGCGATGTTCTTCTTCGCGTTCGGGCTGTCCATCGATCCCGGTGATCTGCCCACCGTGCTCTGGCCGGTGCTGGCCGCGGTGGCGCTGACGCTCGTCATGAACGTGCTTGCGGGGCTTGGGGCGGCTCGGGTGTACGGGTTCGGGGCCGGGCCCGCGGCCAATATCTCCACGACTCTTCTGGCTCGGGGGGAGTTCGCGCTCATCCTTGCGACGATGGCTGCGGTGGCGGGGCTCGATGATCGGCTGTCGCCGTTCATCGCGGGGTATGTGTTGCTCTTGGCCGTCCTTGGGCCGCTTGCTGCGGGGCGGGCGGGGTGGCTGGCTCGGGTGTTGCCCGGGGGGCGGGACGTGGAGGTCGAACGGGACGTGGCACGAGTCGGCTGAGGCCGACCGCGTTCGTCCTGTGTGGTGTGGGTTGCTGTGAACGGCCTTTCTCTTCCCCAACCCCACCCCTTCCCGAAACTGGGGCTCCGCCCCGGGGGTGGGTGGGGGTTGGGGCGGATCGGCGAGTGCGGGCCCACTGTGGCTTGTCGCGCAGTTCCCCGCGCCCCTGAAGGCACCGGTGCCTGGGCCGGTTCGCCGTGTGCGGGTCCATCGTGGTTGCTCGCGCCGTTCCCCGCGCCCCTAAAAGCACCCGTGCCCAGGCCCGTCCGGCACGTGACGGTCCGTCCTCGTTGCTCGCGCAGTTCCCCGCGCCCCTAAAAGCACCCGTGCCCAGGCCCGTCCGGCACGTGACGGTCCGTCCTCGTTGCTCGCGCAGTTCCTCGCGCCCCTGAAGACACCGGTGGCCAGGCCGGTTCACCACGTGCGGGCCGACCTGGCTTGCTCGCGCCGTTCCCCGCGCCCCTGAAGGGGCACCGGCCGGAGGGGACGTGGCGGGATGTGTGGCCGCAGCTTACGGCGACATGGGGAGGCGGTCGGCTTGGAAGTGGGGGTTGCGGCCTCCGCTGCGGGCGGACATTCCGACGCGGCCCCGCACCCGAACTACGAGCCGAAACCCCCAACCACCCCAGGGGCGCGGGGAACTGCGCGACCAGCCACAACGAACCCGCAGACGAACACGAACCCCGACAACTCAGACCGTCGCCGGCCCCATCGTCGCGCCCTCGCGACAGATCAGCAGCAACGCCCGGTCATCGTTCACATCCTTGGCGACGGCCTCGATGAGGTGCCAGGCGGCGCCATGGAAGCCCCCGGCCACATACCGGTCGGCCTCGCCGGTGAGGCGGTCGATGCCCTCGACGATGTCCCGGTCGGATGTCTCCACCAGTCCGTCCGTGAAAAGCATCAGGACATCTCCAGGCCGCAACGAACCCTTCACCGGGTCGAACTGGGCCCCGTCGTACACCCCCAGCAACGGCCCCTCCGCGGCCTTCTCCTCCCAGCGCCCATTCCCCGCGCTGAGCTGAAGCCCCGGCGGATGCCCGGCCGAGAACAGTTCGTAGTCGCCCGAGTCCAGGTCCAGGACCAGATGGATCGACGTGGCGAACCCCTCGTCCCAGTCCTGCCGGAGCAGATACCCGTTCGCCGCGGGCAGGAAGGCGTGCGGGGGAAGCGAGCCCAGCAAGCCCCCGAACGCCCCGGACAGAAGCAGCGCACGCGACCCCGCGTCCATCCCCTTGCCGGAGACGTCCGTCAGGACAACCTCGAGCGTGCGGCCCCCGTTCGTACGGGCAGCGACGACGAAGTCGCCGGAGAACGACTGCCCGCCGGCCGGCCGCAGGGCCATCTCCCGATGCCAACCCATCGGCAGCTTCGGCAGCTTGCTCTGCACCCGGATCCGCTCGCGGAGGTCGAACAGCATGGTCCCGCCCCGCCGCCACGGCACACCCACCCGGCTGCGAAACTGGGCGATGAGGAGTCCGAAGAACCCGCACGCCGCCACGACCAGCACGATTCCGGGCGTCACCCGCGAAGGTCCCTCCGTGTAGGGCCCGAGTTTCACGGACTCCACGATCAGCGCGGTGGCGGCCGCGGCGTACAGCCCGAGCAGGCTCGACGGCCGCAGCAGCAGCCCGCCGGCGACGATCGGCAGGACCAGCAGCGCCGGCGAGCACCAGACCGAGTTCATGAGTGTGAGGCAGGCGATCACGGGAATGGTCAGCAGCAGACCGGCGAGCGCGACCCAGTCGGAACCGTCGCCGCGGAAGTAGTCGACAGCGGATCTGCGCAGGCCGGTGCGGACCCGGTGAACCTGCTTCTTCAACCGGGCCGTGAACGTATCGGCTTCAGCGCGCCGCTCTCGTCCTGCTGCCATTAGTTCGGGACCCTATCCATCGGACCAGGTGCTTGGCACGGGAGGTCCCACTTGTCCCCCGTCCGGGGACGGAAGTCACAGGGAATTCCGACCCTCGCAGAGCGTACGGCCGGATACGGACCCGACATCCCCGGGCGGGGAGAAATACAGTCGCTCATCCCGGATTGCCCTGGTAGGCATGAGGACATGACGACAGAACTGCGCGTGCTGCGCCCGGACGACTGGGACAAGTGGTACGGGAATCTGGAGCTCGCGTTCGGCGGGGTCGCGGAATCCCCCGAGGAGAGGTCGCTGTGGAGCGACCTCACGGAGCACGACCGGTTCATCGGCGCCTGGGACGGCGACGACTGTGTGGGCACGACCGGTGCGTTCACGTTCCGGGTCACCGTCCCGGGCGGCGCCGCCGTGCAGGCGGCCGGCGTCACGATGGTGAGCGTCTCCTCGACGCACCGCAGGCGCGGTGTGCTGCGGTCGATGATGCGGCGCCAGCTGGACGACGTACGGTCCTGGGGCGAGTCTCTCGCGGTGCTCACAGCGTCCGAGCCGGTCATCTACGGCCGGTTCGGCTACGGCGCGGCGACACACCAACTGCGCGCCGAGATCGACACGTCCCGGGTGCGGCTGTCGGTGCCGGAGGGCACGGACGACGTACGGCTGCGGCTCGTGGTACCGGACGCGCCGGCCGTACGCGACGCCTGTGAGGCCGTGTACGCGCGTCAGGCGGCGGCCAGGCCCGGGATGCTGGAGCGCAGGCCCGGCTGGGAGCGGCTGCCGCTGCTCGACCCGGAGAGCGACCGCAAGGGCACCTCGCCGCTGCAGTGCGTGCTCGCCGAGCGGGACGGCGAAGTGGTCGGCTACGCCCGGTACTTCATCAAGCCGGACTGGGACTCGGCCGGCCCCAGCGGCGCCGTCGAGCTGCGCGACCTGGAGGCGCTCGACCCGGCCGCGTACGCCGCGCTGTGGCAGCACCTCTTCGGCATCGACCTGACGTCGACGGTGAAGACGCACAGCCGTCCCGTCGACGACGCCTGGCAGCACCTGGTCTCCGACCCCCGGCGGTGCGCCCTGTCGCCCCGGGACTCGCTGTACGTGCGACTCGTCGACGTCGGTGCGGCGCTGGAGGCACGGACGTACCAGGCGCCCGTGGACGTCGTGTTCGAGGTCGAGGACTCCTTCTGCCCCTGGAACGAGGGGCGTTGGCGGCTCACGGGTGACGCGAAGGGAGCGTCCTGTACGCGGACGGCCGACGCGGCCGATCTCACCCTGTCCGTACGGGAGTTGGGGTCCGTCTATCTCGGTGGCGTGTCCCTCGCCTCGCTCGCCGCGGCGGGGCGGGTGCGGGAGCAGCGCCAGGGCGCCCTCGCGGAGGCCTCGCTCGGCTTCTCCTCCGTCGTGGCGCCCTGGCTGCCGCACGGCTTCTGAGCCGTGCCGGGCCCGTCCGCCGTCGGGACCGTCCGCCGTCGGGACCGATGACCTTCAGGTCTTCTGACAGGTCGGGCACCAGAAGAGGTTGCGGGCGGCGAGATCGGCGGTGCGGATCTCGCCGCCACAGATGTGACAGGGCAGGTTGGCCCTGCGGTACACGTAGACCTCGCCGCCGTGGTCGTCCTTGCGCGGCGGGCGGCCCATCGCCTCGGGTTCGTGCTCCGGGCGGACGGTGTCGATGCGGTTGTTGCGGACGCCCTCGCGCATGAGCGCGACCAGGTCCGCCCAGATCGCGTCCCACTCGGCCGGAGTGACGTCCTTGCCCGCCCTGTACGGGTCGATGCCGTGCCGGAAGAGGACCTCGGCGCGGTAGACGTTGCCCACGCCCGCGATGATCTTCTGGTCCATGAGGAGTGCGGCGATCGTCGTACGGCTGCGGGAGACGCGGGTGTACGCGCGCGCCGGTTCCGCGTCCTCGCGCAGCGGGTCCGGGCCCAGGCGGGCGTGTATCGCCTGCTTCTCCGTGTCCGTGATCAGCGTGCAGGTGGTCGGGCCGCGGAGGTCCACGTACGTGGTGTCGTTCGCGAGTCTCAGGCGGACCGTGTCCGTGGGTGGGGGTGCGGGGGTGGTGCCGAAGTTCACCTTGCCGAAGAGGCCGAGGTGGATGTGGATCCAGTCCTCGGACTCGAAGCGGAGGAAGAGGTGTTTGCCGTGGGCTTCCGCCGTGGTGAACTCCATGCCGTTCAGGAGCGCCGCGGCGTCCGCGAACTTGCCCTGGGGGCTGGTGACGCGTGCCCCGCGTCCACGGAAGCCGGCGAGGTAGTCCTCGGCCAGCCGATGAATGGTGTGCCCTTCGGGCACGGCGCCTCCTGGGTGGGTTGCGGTACGAGCGGTTTCTCTTCCCCAGCCCCACCCCTTCCCGAAACTGGGGCTCCGCCCCAGACCCCGTGGGGTGCGTTGTCGGGTGCGGGTGGGATGTGGCTGATCGCGCAGTTCCCCGCGCCCCTAAAGACCTAAGGGGCGCGGGGAACTGCGCAATCTTTTACGGGGGTTCGGGGGCGGAGCCCCTGAGTAGTGACGGGAATGGGTAGGGGCGGCGGGGGCGAAAAAACCCTAGCCCTGCGGGTGGTGGGCCGGGATCGACGGAAGGGCGCCCGTCGTCTCGTACGTCGACAGCATGTCGATGCGGCGGATGTGGCGCTCGTCGCCGGAGAACGGGGTGCCGAGGAAGATCTCGACGAACTTGGTCGCCTCCTCCTCGGTGTGCATCCGCGCACCGACAGCCACCACGTTGGCGTCGTTGTGCTCCCGCCCGAGCGCCGCGGTCTGCTCGCTCCACGCGAGCGCGGCCCGCACACCCTCGACCTTGTTCGCCGCGATCTGCTCCCCGTTCCCCGAGCCGCCGATCACGATGCCCAGCGAGCCCGGGTCGGCCGCCGTGCGCTCCGCGGCGCGTAGGCAGAACGGCGGGTAGTCGTCCTGGGCGTCATAGATGAGGGGCCCGCAGTCGACGGGCTCGTGCCCGGCCGCCCTGAGCCACTCGACGAGGTGGTTCTTGAGTTCGAAACCGGCATGGTCGGAGCCGAGATACACGCGCATGGTCCGAGTGTGACACGCCTGTTTCCGATCGGCCCCGTCGGGGCAGGCGCACGAAATGCGCTGAGTCGCATGACGGAAAAGCGTGAGCAACACTACAGAACCTCAAGGAAACCTCAAGTAACGATCTGGATTCAAAGGTTCACGAATCCATTCGCCTGGGATTCACTGGACCGGCTCGTGCACCTCGTGTGCATCGCCCGTACACCGCTCGTACGGACTCCCCGTAGGAAAACCGCGGTATTCGCAACATCCGCGGTGGCTCGTAGTCCCCCACTTGAGTCCCCCTCCCCCACAGTCCCCGGCGCAAAGGAACACCGCCCTATGACCTCGCAGCCGACTCTGACGAAGGCCGGAAACGGCCCCGACGGGCCCGGAGAACCCGGAGGGCCCGACGCCGGCCTTCAGGCCGGGCTCAAGAACCGTCACCTCTCGATGATCGCCATCGGCGGAGTCATCGGCGCCGGCCTGTTCGTCGGCTCCAGCTCCGGTATCGCCACCGCGGGCCCCGGCATCCTCCTGTCGTACGCCCTGGTCGGCACGATGGTCGTCCTCGTGATGCGGATGCTCGGCGAGATGTCCGCCGCGAACCCGACCTCGGGTTCGTTCTCGGCGCACGCGGACCGTGCGCTCGGCCGGTGGGCCGGGTTCTCGATCGGCTGGCTGTACTGGTTCTTCTGGGTCGTCGTGCTCGCCATCGAGGCGACCGCGGGTGCCGTGATCCTGGAGAGCTGGATCCCCGCCGTACCGCAGTGGGGCTGGGCACTCATCGTCATGGTCGTCCTGACCGCGACGAACCTGGTCTCCGTCGGCTCGTACGGCGAGTTCGAGTTCTGGTTCGCCGGGATCAAGGTCGTCGCGATCGGCGCGTTCATCGTCATCGGCGGGCTCGCGGTCTTCGGCGTACTGCCGGGTGTCGACAGCGACACGGCAGGGCTCGGGAACCTCACCGACCACGGAGGGTTCCTGCCGAACGGGCCGGGCGCGATCCTCACCGGCATCCTGCTCGTCGTCTTCTCCTTCATGGGCAGCGAGATCGCCACCCTGGCGGCGGGCGAGTCGGAGAACCCGCAGCGCGCGGTCACCAAGTCCACCAACAGCATCATCTGGCGGATCGGCGTCTTCTACCTCGGCTCGATCTTCGTCGTGGTCACGCTGCTGCCCTGGGACTCGGACGCCATCCAGAAGGACGGCTCGTACGTCGCCGCGCTGAACTCGCTCGGCATCCCGAACGCCGGCGAGATCATGAAGTTCATCGTGCTGACGTCCGTACTGTCCTGTCTCAACTCCGGCCTCTACACGGCCTCCCGCATGGCCTTCTCGCTGGGTCAGCGCGGTGACGCGCCGAAGTCCTTCGCCCGTACCACCAGCCGTGGTGTGCCGATGACGGCGATCATCGCCTCGGTCGTCTTCGGCTTCGTGGCGGTGTTCTTCAACTACGAGTTCCCCGACTCGGTCTTCCTCTTCCTGGTCAACTCCTCCGGCGCGGTCGCCCTGTTCGTCTGGCTCGTCATCTGCCTCTCGCAGCTGCGGATGCGGAAGATCATCGAGCGCGAGACGCCGGAGAAGCTGGTCGTGCGGATGTGGCTGTACCCGTATCTGACGTACGCGACGATCGCGCTGATCGTCTTCGTCCTCGGCTACATGCTCACCGACACCGAGCACGACGGCCGCAAGACCGTACTGCTGTCGCTTCTTGTGGCTGCCGTCGTCGTCGGCATCGCGCTGGTGCTGGAGAAGGTGCGGCGCGGGAAGGCCCGGGCCGAGCTCCAGGAGGAGCAGGACTCCGCCACGGTCTGACGGCTCGCCGATCGCTCGACCGCCTCACCTGTTCTCCGTACGACGCCTCCGTGGGACTCTCCGCGGAGGCGTCGTCGTGTGCCGTGGGGTCGTCGGGCTCCGGCTCGTCGTCGGGTCTCCGGCTCGTGGGTCACAGGGGCGTGAAGCTGTCCTTGACCTCCTCGTATACCGGGAGTGCGCGGTCCTCGGTGTCCGGGCGGTACCAGGTGGTGATCTCGTAGTACTTGCCGTCCGCGTTGAAGCCGAGCAGCCGGGCGTGCCAGGGCAGCCCCTTGGCCGTGACCGTGTACTCCCAGACGACCGCGGGCGCGTCGCGGAACGTCGTCTCCTCCAGCCGGATCCGCTGGTAGTCGAGGCCCTTGCTGGTGTCCTTCTCCGTCTCCGTCCACTGGTCCATCAGGTCGCCCCGGGCCGGAGCCGCGTTGGCGAGGATCTCCTGTTTGCGGTCCGGGGAGGTGTAGTGGACCTCGGCGCCGCTCTGCACGACCCGTTCCCAGCCCTCGGGCGGGACCCACGCGTACATGCCCGCCTCCGTACGGGAGCCCTCCGGGAGGGTGGGCGGCCGGGCCGTGCCCGCGACGGTGGGCGGCGGGGTGGTCGGGGTGCCGCCTGTGGTGGCGGAGGCAGACGAGGAGGAAGAGGGAGGGGAGGCCTTGTCCTTGTCGTCCGGGGATCCGCCGAGCGCCGGGATCACCAGGGCGGCTACGACACCGGCGACGACCACACCCGCGACGGCCACGACTCCCTTACGGTTCCGGCTCCAGGCCCGGCTCCGGCGCGGGTCGGCCGGCACGGCGGGGCCGAGCGGTTCGCCCGGCGGCATCGGGGCGGACCGGGGCCTGGTGGGGAGCGAGTTGTTCCCGTTGGCCGTCTGCACTGGCGCCCCTGTCCGCTCCGGGCGGATGCCGGACGCGTGGAAGGCGTATCCGGGTCCCGAAGCCGCTCCCGCGGAGGGGATCTCTGGAGTGCCCTCGGGCGGGGCTTCGGAGGACGCGTTCTCGGGGTCGGGGGGTGTGGCGCTGGTGGGGTCAGTGGGGGTGGTGAGGCCGGTGGGGCCCGCAGGCCCGGTGGGCTCTGTGGGGAGCCGTTCGGGGGCGGGTTCCTCCGGAGCCGGGGCCGGAGCCGGGGTCTGTGGCGGGGCCTCGGTTGGGGTTGGAGTTGGGGTTGGGGTTGGGGTTGGCGCGGCGACAGCGGCGGGACCGGCCGCCTCCTCGGATTCGGTCGCGCTCCTCATCGTCGGCGTACGCCGTACCGGTACCGCGTCCTCCACCGGCTCCGTCAGCCTCGGATCGCCCTCGCCCTCGCCCTCAGCCTCGCCCTCGCCCGTCGTCGGCGGGGTGGCGGGCGGCGGCTCCGGGGCAGGGATCCGCAGGAACAGAGGTGTCGGGCGTTCGGTCGGCGGCGGAGGTTCGATCGGTGGTGCCGGGGCCGCCGTGTGGGGATCCGGTGGTGCCTGCCCGGCGACACCGGGTGAGGACTCGGCCGTACGGGCGGCCGCCGGTACGGCTCCCGGTCGCCCCCCGGATTCAGGCCCGGCCACGGCGCCCGACTCGGACTCGGGCCCTGGAGCAGGCCCCGACGCCGGACCGGATTCAGAACCAGCTCCCGTTCCCGCTCCCGCTCCAGTTCCCGCTCCTGGCTCCGCCACCCCTCCCGGAGTGGTCCGCTCCCCCAGGCCGACCGGCTGAGCAGGCTCAGCCCGCCCAGTCGACTCAGCCGGCCCAGTAGGCCCAGTCGGCCCAGTCCGCTCCGGACCGGCCGCCGTACCCAGCCCGGCCGCCGCGCCCAGCCCGGCAGTCGTCCCCGGCCCGGCCGTCGTACCCGGCCCGGCCGTCGTACCCGGCGGCGCGGACGCCCCCGTGCTGCCGTCCGCCACCGGCCCGAGGATCTCCGCCAGTTCCTCCAAGCCGGGCCGTACCGACGGGTCCTTGAGGAGCAGGGCCGACAGGACCTCCCTCAACTCCCCCGCCGCGGACGGGATTTCCGGCTCCTCGTACAGCACGGCGTGCAGGGTGGCGAGGGTGGTCGCGCGGGAGAAGGGGGAGCGGCCGCCGAGGGCCGCGCAGAGGGTGGCGCCGAGGGACCAGAGATCGGACGGGGGGCCCTGGGGGCGGCCGGAGACCCGCTCGGGTGCCATGTAGTCGGGGGAGCCGACCAGCATCCCCGCCATCGTCAGCGCCTCGGCGTCCTGGATCGCGGCGATGCCGAAGTCGGTGAGCACGACCCGGCCCGCGCGCTGCTCGACCAGGACGTTGGCGGGCTTGATGTCCCGGTGCAGCACGCCCCCCGCGTGCACCTGGCCGAGCGCGGCGACCAGTCCGAGCCCGATCCGTGCCGTGTCGCGCGGGCTCAGTGGCCCGTCCTCCGTCAGGACCCTGTCCAGGGAGCGGCCGGCGACCAGTTCCATCACGATCCACAGCCGTTCGCCCTGGTCCACCACGTCGTACACGCGCACGACGTTGGGGTGGTCGATCCGGGCCGTGGCCCTGGCCTCGCGCAGGGTGCGTTCGCGACGGGTCCGGGTGTCCTCCTGGTCCATGCCGTCTATACGCATTTCCTTGACGGCGACCTGTCGGTCGAGGATTTCGTCGACGGCCCGCCACACCCGTCCCATTCCCCCCTGACCAATGCTCTCGGTCAGCCGGTAACGGCCCGTCACCAGCAATCCCGGAATACCGCCCCTCGTTATTTCCGGCACCCCCATGCCCCCCTTCAACACCTGCCACAGAAGAACCGCAAAGAAGCACAACGGTCACAACTTCGTGCCACACCAGCATAGTGGGGAGAAATCTTGTGGTACCACTTCAAAGACTGCGAATTCAGGCGCAGTCAGGGGGATACAAGGGGGACGAACATGAGTTCTCGTCGCATGACGATCGCCACGGGATCGCTGCTCACTGCATCTTTCTCGGCAGTGATGATCTTTTCCTTCTCGGCCGGTGCGGATGACGAAGGGCCGATGAGCGGCAAGGGGGGAAAGGCCGTTGACAAGGCACCCTCGGGTGTCGAGCTGACGACGCTGCTGCCCGAGAAGATCGAGGTCGACAACAGCTCACAGGGAACGGCGATTACCGCCACGGTAAAGAACGGGGGGACGAAGGACAGCGGCGAAATCCGACTGCTTGTGGTCGGTTTTGATGGCCTCTCGGTCAAGGGCGTCGAGGGCTGTGCGGAAATCGCCGAGAAAGACCTCCCCGAAGGTTCGAACAGTGGCTTCGCATGTGCCATCGACAATCTCGCGGCGGGCAAGTCGAAGTCGTACGCCGTGGACGCGACCTTCGATCTGAAGAAGGAGGGCAAGATCTGCCTGCCCGTCCAGGACGCCGACGGCACGAAGACGTTCTGGCAGCAGGGCCCGGTCCCGTTCGGCGCGAACAACCCGTCGCCGAATGCGCCGGCCACACCGCTCCTGCTCGGCACCGACAACAGCCCGGTCACCCCGGGCAGCGACAAGGCCGACGGTGACAAGTCGGGCGGTGCCAAGTCGGGCGGCAAGGAACTGCCCAAGACCGGTCCGGCCGACCGGATCCTGCCGCTCGGCGCGGTCGGCGCGGCGCTGATCTCCGCGGGTGCGGCGGGGATGTGGTGGACACAGCGGCGGCCTCAGCGGAACGGGTCGTAGGCCCCCACTCCCCACAGCACGACAGGTACGCGTACGGCGCCTCCGTGGTCTCGCCGCGGAGGCGCCGTACGGGGTGGGCGGACGAACGGCGCCGTCAGCCCTCGCGCTTGACGAACTTCCAGGCGGTGGGCAGCACGCCCATCGCGAGGGCGGCCTTGAGCGCGTCGCCGAGGAGGAACGGGGTGAGGCCTGCCGCGATGGCCTGGGTCAGCGTCATGTCGGCGGCGAACGCCAGGTACGGGACGCCGATCGCGTAGATGATCGCCTCACCCAGGAGCATCGTGCCGGCCATCCGTACGACCGAGCGGTCGGCGCCGCGGCGGGCGAGGGCGCCCACGACGGTGGCCGCGAGCAGCATGCCGAGGATGTAGCCGAAGGACACGGTGGCGCCGGAGCTGCCCTCGGCGAACCACGGGACGCCTGCCAGGCCCATCAGCGCGTAGATCGCGAGGGAGGCGAGGCCTCGGCCGGTGCCGAGTGCGGTGCCCACGAGGAGAGCCGCGAAGGTCTGGCCCGTCACCGGGACCGGGGAGCCCGGGACCGGGACCGCTATCTGGGCCGCGAGGCCCGTGAGCGCGGCGCCGCCTGCCACGAGTGCGGCGTCCCTTACGCGGGAGGCGGGGAGCAGGTCGGCGATTACCTGGCCCGGGCGGGTGGGGGCGACGGCGGTGGTCATGGGGGCTCCGGCGGGTGTGGGCAGTTCGGGACACGGTGACGCTATCCCAGGGGCGTTGGGGGCAGCACCGTCAGCGGTCGACAAAGGGGGGATCCCGTGTGTGGTGGACCTCTTACAAAGAGTGTGGTGTACACCTGTGCGGGCGTGATGCTGGTCACTGAGGTGGGGTGGGGTTCCCGACGGGGTGGTGGCCGACGCCGTCTGTAGGGTCCCGCCAAAGGGTTATCGCCCCCGCCGCCCCTACCCGTTCCCGTCCCTTCTGGGGGCTGCCGCCCCCAGACCCCCGCTGATCGGCCTGAACGGCCTCGTCCTCAAACGCCGGACGGGCTGAAAATCAGCCCCTCCGGCGTTTGAGGAGCGGGGGTTCGGGGGCTGGCCCCCGAGTAGTGACGGGAATGGGTAGGGGCGGCGGGGGCGAAGAAAAGCGCCCCTGGCCGGACAGGCCGCCCACCGCCTACCCTTCACCCCATGGTCGCCCAAGCCAGGAACTTCGCGTCGCGTCGCTATGTCGACCTGCGACGCCAGGGCACGGCCACCTGTCGCCACCGCTGAGGCGGGCGCGGAGGGGATTCATCCGGCTCGCCGAGACGAGACAAGACAGCAGACGTCGGCGCAGTGTCGGACCCAGTTCCCGAGGAAGTCCTCCATGCCTCTCTCCTCCCTCGCACCCGTTCCCGCTCCCGCTCCCCTTCCCGCTCCCGTTCCCGTCCCCACCCGCCGGGCCGTCGACAGCGACCGTCGGCGCACCAGCGCGAGTGCCATCCTGCGGTCGGTGCTGGCGCACGGCCCGGTCGCCCGCAGCACCATCGCCCGGCTGACCGGACTCTCCCCGGCATCGGTCACCGACCACTGCAACCGCCTCACCGCACTCGGCCTGATCCAGGAGGCCGCAACCCTCCGGCGGTCGAACGGAGTCGGCCGCCCCCACGTACCGGTCGACCTGGACGACTCCCGGTTCGTGGTCGGCGGCGTGCACGTGGCGGTGCCGTACACGACCGTCGCCCTCCTGGACCTGCGCGGCCGGGTCGTCGCCGAACGCCGCCTGAACCACGGGGAGGAGGGCGGGGACGGCGACCGACAGGCCCCACCCCCGGCCCCCGCCCAGGTACTGGCCGACGCCGCCTCCGGGCTGCGCGCCCTGCTCGCGGCCGCCCCCGACCGCGTCCCCCTCGGTGTCGGCGTGGCCACCGGCGGCTGGGTGGACCGGGACTCCGGGACCATCGTCGAACACCCGCTCCTCGGCTGGCGGGACGTCCGCGCGCGCGAGGTGATCCACGCGCTCACCGGCCTGCCCGTGCACGTGGACGGGCACGCGCGAGCCCTGGTCAACGGAGAGCGGCTCTTCGGTCGGACCGCGGGCGGCGGCCGCAGCCTGCTGCACCTCTTCGTCGGCAACGTCGTGGACGCCGCCTTCGCCACCCACGACGAGGTCCACCACGGCCCCCGTTCCCAGGCAGGGTCGATCGCCCACCTCCCGCTCGCGGGCGGCACGGAACGCTGCGACTGCGGCCGGACCGGCTGCCTCCAGGCCGAGTTGAGCGAGCGGACCCTGTGCAGAAGGGCACGCGAGGCCGGGGTCGTCCGGACCTCCGACCCCACGCACGTCCTCGCCGCGGCGGCCGACGGCGACCCCGTCGCCGTACGCCTGCTGCTGCACCGCGCCCGCATGGTCGGCCGTGCTGCGGGGCTCCTGCTCGACGTGCTCAACCCGGACACGGTCGTCGTCACGGAGATGGGCGCCGTCCACCGCGAGGACTGCCTCGCCGCCCTGCGCGAGGAGGTCGGTCCCGACCGGGCGGCGGCCGTCGTGCCGACCAGTTTCCCGGACTCCGTGCTCGCCGTGGCCGGCGGTTCGGTGGCTCTGGACGTGCTCTACCGGGATCCCCTGAGCGCGCCGTCCGGCACGCCGTCCAGCACGCCGTCGACCAGGTCCTCGGGCTCCTCACCGGGGCCGATTTAATTCAGAAAATCCGAATGTTGACAGGCCTTGTACCTGGCCAGGAGCATCTTGCCCATGAGCTGTCGCACTTTCTGTTGCTGACGCGTCGACTTGTTGCCGCTGATGCGTTGACGCACTGACGCACTGACGCACTGACGACGATCCACCGGCTTTCTTTCGCCCGCCGGTCGGTCCGTCCTCCGTCCGCGTTCTTCGCCGATCCGTCGGCATCCTGTGCCACCACCGCCACGCCCTCCGCGTGCGTCTCCGCGTGCGCCTCCACGTGTGCCCACCCCTGCGCACCTCCAGCGTTCCCGGCTTCGCCCTGCCCGAATTGCCGGGAACTGCCGGGAGCCCCGCCTGCCTGCCCCAATGAACTCAGGGAGTCCTCCCATGCCACCTCCGTCCGCCTCCGGTGTCGACCGACGGTTCTTCCTCTCGTCCCTGCTCGGGGCCGCCGCCGCGGCCGGGCTCAGCGGCTGCGCGGGCAGCAGCGCCGCCGACACCGGGGTCAAGGGATCCACGTCCGCCCCGCTGGCGGCCAAGGTCCCGTCCGGTACGAGTCTGAAGATCGCCTCCTACCAGGGCGTCCAGCAGCTGCAGTTCAAGCTCGCGGGCCTGTCCGACCTGCCGTTCGAGGTGGCCGACTGGCCGAACCTCGGCGCGGGCCCCGATGTCATCAACGCCTTCCGCGCCAAGTCCCTGGACGTCGGCAACAACGCCGGCATCCCGCCCATCCAGGCGCACTACCAGGGCTTCGACGCGAAGATCGTCGCGATCAACGTCACCCGCAAGCCCAACTACCTCTTCGCCACCAAGCCCGGCAGCGACATCCAGGACGTCCAGGGCTTCAAGGGCAAGAAGCTCGCCTTCTCGCAAGGACAGGCGCAGGGGGTCGTACTGCTGCGGGCGTTGAAGGAGGCCGGGCTGGCCTACGACGACGTCGATCTGGTGCCGCTGACCAGCAACCAGTTCCTCACCGCGCTCCAGGCGGGCCAGGTGGACATCGCCCCGCTCGCCAACGCCCAGTCACCGGCGTACCTCAAGCAGTACGGGTCCAAGGGCGCCCATGTCATCACCACGGACGTCGTGGATCTGCTGAACCTGCTGTGGGCGCCCACCTCCGTGCTGGCCGACCCGGCGAAGGCCGCCGCCGTCGCCGCGTACATCCCGCGCTGGGCGAAGGGCGCGGTGTGGGCGTACGAGCACCCCGACGCCTGGAACGAGGAGTTCTACGTGAAGACGCAGAACCTCACGCTCGCGCAGGCGCGGTCGATCACCGAGCTTGCCAACAAGCCGTTCTTCCCGCCGAGTTGGGACGAAGCGGTGAAGTGGGAGCAGGAGACCGCCGACCTGCTGGCGGAGGGCGGCTTCGTGAAGGGGTTCAAGGTCGACTCGCTCTTCGACCGGCGTTTCGAGGGCATCGCGGCGAAGTCCGTACCGGCGGAGTACCGGAGGTGAGCGCCGTGACCACGACCACGACCGCTGCCGGAACCACGACCGCCGCCACGCCCCTCGCGGCCACCGTGGAGAGTCCCCAGGTCCGCAGGCGTCGCCGGCTCTCCCCCGGCAAGCGGCTGCCCGCCACCCGGTTCCTCGGCCCGGCCCTGCTGCTCGCGCTGTGGGCCGCCGCCTCCGCCGCCGGGCAGCTCGATCCGGGTGCGATCCCGGCGCCCTGGACGGTGCTGGAGACCGGCGTGCAGCTGTGGACCGACGGGACACTGCCCACCGACATCCTGACCTCGCTGCGACGCGCCGGCTCCGGCTTCGCGATCGGCCTCACGGCAGGCATCGTGCTCGCGCTGGCCTCCGGGCTCAGCCGGACCGGTGAGGCGCTGATCGACGGATCGGTGCAGCTCAACCGGGCGATACCGACGCTCGGACTGATCCCGCTGTTCATCCTCTGGCTGGGCATCGGCGAGACCTTCAAGATCGCCATCATCGCGATCGTCGTCTACATCCCGATCTACCTGAACACGCACGCCGCGCTCTCCGGCATCGACAGCCGTTTCGTCGAACTCGCCGAGGTCCAGGGCCTGTCGAGGTACGCCTTCATCCGGCGGATCGTCATCCCGGGCGCGCTGCCCGGCTTCTTCGTCGGACTGCGGCTCGGAGTGACCGGCTCCTGGCTGGGCCTGGTCGTGCTGGAGCAGATCAACGCCACCAGCGGACTCGGCTACATGATGTTCCAGGCTCAGAACTACGGCCAGACGGACGTCATCCTCGTCGGCCTGGTCGTCTACGGCATCTTCGGCCTGATGTCCGACAGCGCGGTCCGTCTGATCGAACGGAGGGTGCTGTCATGGCGCCGCACGCTGAGCAGCTGACCCGTCCGGCCGTCCAACTCCGGGGCCTGACAAGGTCGTTCGACGGACGTACGGTCCTCGACGGCATCGACCTCGACCTTCCCGCCGGGCAGTTCACCGCCCTGCTCGGGCACAGCGGCTCCGGCAAGAGCACGCTGCTGCGGGCGGTCGCGGGGCTCGACCACGAGGTGGCGGGCAGCGGTCAACTCACGGCCCCGTCAAGGGTGTCCGTGGTCTTCCAGGACTCCCGGCTGCTGCCCTGGCAGCGCGTCCTCGACAACGTCCTGCTCGGTCTCGACGGCGGGGAGGCCGAGCAGCGGGGCCGTGCCGCCCTCGCCGAGGTGGGGCTCGCGGGCCGCGAACGGGCCTGGCCCAACGAGCTGTCCGGCGGCGAGGCACAGCGCGCCGCCCTGGCCCGCTCCCTCGTCCGGGAGCCCGAACTCCTGCTGGCGGACGAGCCGTTCGGCGCGCTGGACGCGCTCACCCGGATCCGTATGCACACCCTGCTGCGCGAGCTGTGGGAGCGCCACCGGCCCTCCGTCCTGCTCGTCACCCACGACGTGGACGAGGCGATCGTGCTGGCCGACCGGGTGCTCGTGCTCGACGAGGGCCGCATCGGCCTCGACCTGACGATCGACCGCCCGCACCCCCGCTCGTACCGCGACCCCCTGCTCGGCGAGTACCGAGAGCGGCTCCTCACCGCCCTCGGCGTCACGGAACACCACGACCACCACGGGACCGACGGGACCGACAAGGCCGACGACCGCGCCCAGCACCACGAGCCCGCGGAGGACCCCAAGTGACCGAGCGCAGACTGCACCTCAACGCCTTCCTCATGAACACCGGTCACCACGAGGCCTCGTGGCGGCTCCCGGAAAGCGATCCGTACGCCCATGTGGAGCTCGGCCATTACGTCCACCTGGCCCGTATCGCCGAACGCGGGACCTTCGACTCGCTCTTCCTCGCCGACGGACCGCAGTTGTGGGGCAACCTCGCACAGCGGCCGGCCGGTGCCCTGGAACCGCTCACCCTGCTCACCGCGCTGGCGACGGTCACCGAGCACATCGGCCTGATCGCCACCGCCTCCACCTCGTACAACTCGCCCTACAACCTGGCCCGCAGGTTCGCCTCGCTCGACATCATCAGCGGCGGCCGGGCGGGCTGGAACATCGTCACCACGGCGGGCGCCGAGGCCGCCCGCAACTTCGGTCTCGACGCGGAGCCCGCGCACGCCGAGCGGTACGCGCGTGCCGCCGAGTTCCTCGACGTGGCCCTGAAGCTCTGGGACAGCTGGGAGGACGACGCGATCGTCGCCGACAAGGCGGCCGGCGTCTGGGGCGACGACACGAGAGTCCACCCGGCCCGGCACAAGGGCAGGTACTTCAGCGTCGAGGGCGCCCTCAACGTGCCGCGCACACCGCAGGGTTACCCGCTCCTGGTGCAGGCGGGGTCGAGCGAGGACGGCAAGGAGTTCGCCGCCCGGTACGCGGAGGCCGTGTTCACCGCCCAGCAGACCATCGAGGACGCGCAGGCCTTCTACGCCGACCTCAAGTCCCGTACGGCGGCGGCCGGTCGGGACCCCGACCACATCAAGGTGCTGCCCGGCATCGTCCCCGTCATCGGTTCGACAGAGGCCGAGGCGCTGGCGGCGGAACAGGTCCTGGAGAACCACATCGTGTACGCGCACGGTGTGGGCCGTCTGGAATCCCTGCTCCAACTACCGTCGGGGACACTGGAGTTGGACTCCGAGCTGCCCTCCGACCTGCCTCCGGAGAGCGTCATCGAGGGCGCCAAGAGCCGCTACACGCTCGTGGTGGAGCTGGCCCGGCGCGAACGCCTCACCGTGCGGCAGCTGATCGGGCGCCTCGGCGGCGGGCGCGGACACCTCACCTTCGCCGGGACGCCCGAGCAGGTCGCCGATGCCATCGAGACCTGGTTCACGAGCGGCGGCGCCGACGGCTTCAACATCATGCCCGCGGTCCTGCCGTCCGGCCTCGACGCCTTCGTCGACCACGTCGTCCCGCTCCTGCGCACCCGCGGCCTGCTCCGCGAGGAGTACGGCCCCCGGCAGACCCTGCGCGAGAGATACGGACTCCCGCGCCCCGCCAACCAGTACGTCACCGCCCCGGCCCCGGCCCCAGCGCTCGCCCGAGTCTGAACCCGATCCCGATCCTGATCCCGACTCCGCTTCGAAAGGAACCCCATGTCCGACATCGAGATCCGCAAGGTCACCGCGAGGATCGGCGCCCGGATATCCGGCGTCGACATCTCCGAGCCGCTCGACCAGGAGACCGTCACCGCACTGCGCGACGCCCTCAACGTCCACAAGGCCCTGGTCTTCGACGACGTGAACCTCGACGACGAGGGCCAGCAGGCCTTCGCGCGCCACTTCGGCGACCTGACCACCGCCCACCCGACCGTGCCCGCCGTCGAGGGCGCCCCGAACGTGCTGCCCGTCGACAGCGAGCGCGGCCGTGCCGCCAACAACTGGCACACCGACGTCACGTTCGTCCTCAACCCGCCGCAGGCCAGCACCCTGCGCAGCATCACGATCCCGCCGTACGGGGGCGAGACCCTGATCGCCAGCTCGGCCGCCGCCTACCGCAACCTGCCCGAACCGCTCCGGCTGCTCGCCGACACCCTGTGGGCCGAGCACACCAACGACTACGACTACGCGGTGCCGGAGGAGGAGGCGGACGAGGAACAGGCCGCCCAGCGCGCCCGGTTCACGTCCATCAAGTACCGCACCGCCCACCCCGTCGTCCGCGTCCACCCGCTGACCGGTGAGCGCGGGCTGTTCATCGGCGGCTTCGCGCAGCGGATCGTCGGCCTGTCGGTGAGCGAGTCCCGCAAGGTCCTCGACCTGCTCCAGGCGTACGTCACCCGGCCCGAGAACGTCCTGCGCCACCGCTGGTCCCCGAACCAGCTCGTCCTCTTCGACAACCGCATCACCCAGCACTACGCCATCGACAACTACGACGGCCTGCCGCGCCGGCTGAACCGGGTGACGGTCGCCGGTGACGTGCCGGTCGGCATCGAGGGCAAGGAGAGCTACTCGATCCAGGGAGACGCCTCCCACTACACGTCGGTCGCCACGTCCACGTACCCGGCGGCCGCGTAATCGGAATCTTGCCCTCCGTGTCGAGTGTGTCCACATGATGGGCGGCCTCTCCGTGCGGGCGGAGGGGTTGCCCAGACTGTGGGCGTTTTTGCCCTCGCACACAAGGGACCACCCGCACCCATGTCCCGTACCACCCACGACCCCGCGCCCGGCACTCCCGATGCTCCCGGCACTCCCGGTGCTCCCGGTGCTCCCGGTGCTCCCGACGCGGACGTCTCGCTCTCGCACGGCCTCAAGCAGCGCCATCTGTCGATGATCGCCCTCGGCGGGGTGATCGGCGCGGGCCTGTTCGTCGGCTCCGGCGCCGGCATCGCCGCCGCCGGTCCTTCGATCGTCGTCGCGTACGCCGTCTCCGGTCTGCTCGTCATGCTGGTGATGCGGATGCTCGGCGAGATGTCGGCCGCGTATCCGTCGTCCGGTTCCTTCTCGGCGCACGCCGAGCGGGCGATCGGGCCCTGGGCGGGCTTCACCGCCGGCTGGTCGTTCTGGGTGCTGCTCTGCACGGCCGTCGGCCTGGAGGGCATCGGCGCCGCGAAGATCGTGACGGGCTGGCTGCCGGGCACGCCGGAGTGGGCCTGGGTGGCCCTCTTCATGGTCGTCTTCTGTGCCGCGAACCTGGCCGCCGTGAAGAACTTCGGCGAGTTCGAGTTCTGGTTCGCCGCGCTGAAGGTGGGCGCGATCACGCTGTTCCTGGTGCTCGGGGTGCTGGCGATCGCCGGGGTCCTGCCGGGCACGGACTCCCCCGGCCTCACGAACCTCACCGGCGAGGGAGGCTTCCTGCCGAACGGCGGCGAGGGGCTCGTCATCGGCCTGCTCGCCTCCGTCTTCGCGTACGGCGGTCTGGAGACCGTCACCATCGCGGCGGCCGAGTCGCAGGACCCGGTACGGGGTGTCGCGAGCGCCGTGCGCACCGCGATGTGGCGCATCGCGCTCTTCTACATCGGCTCGATGGCGGTCATCGTCACGCTCGTCCCCTGGGACTCGAAGGCGGTCGTCGAGAAGGGCCCGTACGTCGCGGCCCTCGACCACCTGGGCATCCCGGGCGCGGGCCAGCTGATGAACGTGGTCGTGCTGGTCGCCCTGCTCTCGGCGATGAACGCCAACATCTACGGCTCCTCGCGCATCGCGTACTCGCTGGTGCGGCGGGGGCAGGGACCGAAGGCCCTCGGCCGGGTCTCGGGAGGCGTCCCGCGGACCGCCGTCCTCGCCTCGTCCGCGTTCGGCTTCGTCTGCGTCCTGCTGAGCTACTGGCGCCCCGACGACGTCTTCCCCTGGCTCCTGAACATGATCGGCGCGGTGATCCTGGTCGTCTGGATCTTCATCGCGGCCTCCCAGCTCCGACTCCGCCGCACCCTGGAACGCGAGGCCCCGGAGAGGCTGGCCGTACGGATGTGGGCTTTCCCCGCCCTGACCTGGACAGCCCTGGCGGGAATGCTGGCGATCTTCCTCCTGATGGCCCGGGAACCGGACACTCGGGTCCAGCTGTACTCGACAGGCGCGATGACGCTGACCCTGGCACTGGCGGGCTACACCTGGCAGAAGAAGCGAGCGGACCGCGCCCGATAGGGGCGCGGGGAACTGCGCAATCTTTTCGCCTTTAGGGGCGCGGGGAACTGCGCGACCAGCCACAGCGAACCCGCACTCCTCGAACGAACATCAATCGAAGCGCCCCCACCAGGGGGCGCTTTTCGCATGCCCGGGCACACCAAAGCCACCCTCTTGCTGCTAGCGTGCACTTGCAAGTAAGTTGCAATAAGAGGTCGGAGAGGACCTGGCATGGCCGTCTACACACTTCCAGAACTGCCGTACGACTACTCCGCGCTCGCCCCCGTGATCAGCCCCGAGATCATCGAGCTGCACCACGACAAGCACCACGCGGCGTACGTGAAGGGGGCGAACGACACCCTGGACCAGCTCGCCGAGGCGCGGGACAAGGAGTCGTGGGGGTCGATCAACGGGCTGGAGAAGAACCTCGCCTTCCACCTCTCCGGGCACATCCTGCACAGCATCTACTGGCACAACATGACGGGCGAGGGTGGCGGTGAGCCGCTGGCCTCGGACGGTGTGGGCGAGCTGGCCGACGCGATCACCGAGTCGTTCGGCTCCTTCGGTGCGTTCAAGGCCCAGCTGACCAAGGCCTCCGCGACGACTCAGGGCTCCGGCTGGGGCGTACTCGCGTACGAGCCCCTCAGTGGCCGTCTGATCGTCGAGCAGATCTACGACCACCAGGGCAACGTCGGCCAGGGCTCGGTGCCGATCCTGGTCTTCGACGCCTGGGAGCACGCCTTCTACCTCCAGTACAGGAACCAGAAGGTCGACTTCATCGACGCCATGTGGCAGGTCGTCAACTGGCAGGACGTGGCACGCCGTTACGAGGCAGCCAGGTCCCGCGCCGACGTGTTGCTGCTCGCCCCCTGAACCTGCCTCACCCCGCCCCCGGAGGGCGGCCCGAGACGCCCTGCCTCGTGATCGTCTTCTCAACCTTCGCGTGGCAGGCGGATGGATGGAGAGCCCCCGCGAGGACGTGACTCGCGGGGGTTCTCCCCGTCTCCGGCGGGGGTTCTCCCCAGCACCGGGGTCCACCGATCGGTGGACGGCAAGTTCAACCGAGTACCTCTGCCGGCCAACTGCCCTGCTCAGCCAGGCTTTTGGGCATGAACTCACTCACTGTGCGTGCGGCTCGCTGGAGTGCCCTGCACCCCTGGCGGGCCATCGTCGGATGGCTCGTGTTCGTCGTGCTCTGTCTGGGCCTCGGCAGCGCCGTCGGCGTCAACAGCGCGAAGACCGCCGACTACCGGGTCGGCGAGGCAGGCCGGGCCGAAGCCATCGCCGCCGAGGGGCAGTTGGAGCGCAGGTCCACCGAACAGGTGCTGATCTCCGCCCGTCCGGGCGCCCTGGACAGGACCGCCGCGAGGACCGCCGTCGAGGCCGCCGCGAAGGACCTCACCGCCCGTTTCGAGCGGCTGCCCGAGGTGGAGAGCGTGGCCGAGCCGGTGCTGTCGGGGGACGGCGGGATCCTGCTGGTCGAGGCGGCCCTGAAGGGCGAGGAGCGGGACGCGAAGGACAAGGTCGACGCGCTCGTCGCGCAGACCGGCGCCGTACAGAAGGCGAACCCCGGCCTGCTCCTTGAGGAGACCGGAAGCCCCTCCATCAGTAAGGGCGTCGACAAACAGCGCGGCGACGACCTGGCGCTCTCCGAGGCGATCACCCTCCCGGTCACGCTGATCACCCTGCTGATCGTGTTCGGTTCCGTGACGATGGCCGGGGTGCCGCTGCTGCTCGCGCTGTCGTCGATCGCGGCGGCCGTCGGACTGTCGATGGTGGTCTCGCACATCTCCCCGGACACCGGCGTCGGCACCAACCTCATCCTGATGATCGGCCTCGCGGTCGGCGTCGACTACACACTCTTCTACCTCAAGCGCGAACGCGAGGAACGGGCCCGCAGCCAGGGGAAGTTGAGCCCGGAAGCGCTGGTGGAGCTGGCCGCGGCGACCTCGGGCCGGGCGGTCGTCGTCTCCGGGCTCGCGGTCGTGGTCTCCACCGCGACGCTGTACCTGGCCTCCGACGTGATCTTCTCCTCGCTGGCCACCGGCACCATCGTGGTCGTCCTGGTGGCGGTGCTCAGCTCCCTGACCGTGCTGCCCGCGCTGCTGGTCAAGCTCGGCAGGCGGGCCGAGCGCAGGGACCGCCGGCGGGCGGAGCGCGGGAAGCCCGTACGGAACCGGACGCGCGGCGAGAGCGGCGGGCGGGTGTGGGCCGCGCTGCTGCGGCCCGCGAACCGGCACCCGGTGGCCACGCTGTGCGTCTCCGTCCTCGCCCTGCTCGCGCTCGCCGCACCGCTGGCCGGACTGAGGATCACCGAGATGAGCCGGGACACCCACTCCCGCGAGATCCCCGCCATGCAGGTGTACGACCGGCTCAACGAGGCCTTCCCCGAGCGCCGGGTCACCCACGACATCGTCGTACGCGCCGACGCCGGCCGTTCCGCCGAGGTGACGGCCGCCCTGTCGAAGCTGGCCGAACTCGCCCACACCGACCCGCTGTTCACGGACGCGGAGCGGATCCGCACCTCGGACGACCGCCGCGTCAGCGTCCTCGAACTGAAGGTGCCGTACCTCGGCAACTCCGACGAGGCGTACGACTCCCTGGACCAACTGCGGGGCGAGTACGTGCCCGCGACCGTCGGCCGGATCGAGGGCGCCGAGTACGGCGTGAGCGGCGATGTCGCCCGCTACAGCGACTATCCGGCGCACCAGAACAGCAAACTGCCCCTGGTTCTCGGCGCGTTGCTCCTGGTGACCTTCGCGATGACCCTGTACGCGTTCCGCTCGGTGGTGCTGGCCCTGCTCGGTGTCGTACTGAACCTGCTCTCCGCGGCGGCGGCGCTGGGGCTGCTCGTCCTTGTCTTCCAGGGCAGTTGGGCCGAGGGTCCGCTCAACTTCGACTCCACCGGGTCGATCGGATCACGCGTGCCCCTGTTCCTGTTCGTGATCCTCTTCGGGCTGTCGATGGACTACCAGGTCTTCGTGGTGAGCCGGATCAGGGAGGCCGTGCTCGGCGGCGTACCGACGCGGCAGGCCGTGCTCGACGGGATCCGCAGCTCGGCGAGCGTGGTGACCAGCGCGGCGGCGGTGATGACGACCGTCTTCACGAGCTTCGTCTTTCTCCACATCATCGAGATGAAGCAGATCGGGTTCGTGCTCGCGGCGGCCGTGCTGCTCGACGCCTTCGTCATCCGGGTGCTGATCCTGCCGGCGGCGATGCTGCTGCTCGGCGAGGCGAGCTGGTGGCCCTCGCGCGGGGTGCGACGGCCCGTACGGGAAAACCGGGAGGCCTCCGCGTTGGCGGCGGACGTACGTTGATCGGTATGACCACTTCCGCCGGGCAGGCCACCGATCCCTTCTGGGCCGCCACGATCCGTCGCTGGAACGCGGTGTGCTGGGTGCTGTTCGCCGCGATGGCGGTCGGGCTCGCCGCGATGGACCGGCCCGGCGGAAGCAAGTACTGGGCGCTCGGACTGCTGGGGCTCCTGGTGCTGTGCTACGCGGTGGTCGACCGGTTCCCGGACAACCCCGTGCTGCGCCCGCACACGTATCTGCTGGTGCTGGTCACCGTCCTCGGGGTGTTCGCGTACATGCGCAACTCCTTCGGGTCGCTGTTCATGGTGACGCTGCCGCACTTCTGGATGTTCAGCCGTACGCCCCGGGCCTCGGTCCTCTTCCTGGGGCTCGCCACCGGGTCGACGCTGACCGGGAGTTGGCTGCGGCTGGGGAACTCGCCGAAGTTCTTCGGGGAGACGCTGGTGCCGGTCGTGATCGTGGTGGCCGTCGGGGTGCTGATCGGTCTGTGGGTGCACTCGGTCGTCGCCCAGAGCCATGAACGGGCGCGGCTGATCGTCGAGTTGGAGCAGACACAGGCCGAGCTGTCCGAGGCGCACCAGCGTCAGGGGGCGGCCGACGAGAGGGAGCGGATGGCACGCGACATCCATGACACGCTCGCACAGGGCTTCGCCTCGATCATCGTGCTCGCGGAGGCGGCACGCGCCGGTCTCGACAGCGAACCGGCGCGCAGCGCACAGCAGTCTCGGTCGATACAGCAGTTGCGGTCGATACAGCAGTTGCGCTCGATCGAGTCCACGGCTCGCGAGAACCTCGCGGAGGCGCGGGAGCTGGTCGGTTCGGCGCAGCAACAGGGGCAGATGGCCGCGGGTTCGGTGGCACAGACGCTGCGGCGGACCCTGGACCGGTTCGCGGAGGACACCGGGCTCGCGGTCGACGCCGACCTGGCGGACATCGAGTGCGACCAGCCGACCCGGATCGCGCTGCTGCGCTGCACCCAGGAGTCGCTTGCCAATGTGCGCAAGCACGCGCGGGCGTCCACGGTCGGTGTCGTGCTGGCCCGGCAGCCGTACGGGGTGGAGCTGGAGGTCACGGACGACGGCGCCGGGTTCGTGGTCGGGGAGTCGGCGGGGTTCGGGCTCGACGGCATGCGCAAACGGCTGGCGGAGCTGGGCGGGGAGCTGACGGTGACGAGTTCGGTGGGCGACGGGACGCGGGTACTGGCGACGATTCCGGGGGACGGGACGGAGGCCCCGCCGTCCCCCGCGACAGGAATTCCGAGGGACGCGGCAGTCGGCGACCGCGAGTGTGCGGGGGCTGGTCGCGTACCTGGAGGCCAGGCCGAACCCCAGCCCCCCAGGGGCGCGGGGAACTGCGCGACCGGCCACAACGAACCCGCACCCACAAACGTCCCGCCGGACACGGCGACCTCCATGGCGGGCCCCGCCAAAGGCGGGGCAACGACATGACCCCCAAAACGCTGCGGATCGTCGTGGTCGACGACCACACGGTGATGCGGGCGGGTGTCGTGGCCCTGCTGGCCGCCGAGCCGAGCATCGAGATCGTCGGCGAGGCGGGCGACGGCCGGGCGGCGCTCGACCTCGTCGCCGCACACGAACCCGATGTCGCACTGGTGGATCTGCGGATGCCCGTGCTGGACGGAGTGGCGACGACGACCGAGATCGTGGCGGCCCACCCCCGCACCCGGGTCCTGATCCTCACGACGTACGACACGGACGCCGAGATCGAGCGCGGGGTGGAGGCGGGCGCCATCGGCTATCTGCTCAAGGACACCACGCGCCAACAGCTCGTCGACGCGATCCACGCGGCGGCGCGGGGCGAGACGGTCCTCGCCCCGCGGGTCGCGGAGAAGCTGGTCGCCCGTATGCGCCGGCCGGCCCAGCCGCCGCTGACGGCTCGCGAGGCCGACGTCCTGAACGCCGTCGCGGACGGTCTCACCAACGCCGAGATCGGCGCCCGGCTGGTCATCGCCGAGGCCACCGTGAAGACCCACCTCCTGCGCCTGTTCGCCAAGCTGGACGTGAACGACCGGACGCGGGCGGTGGTGGTTGCGATGGAGCGCGGACTGCTGCGAAGGGCTTCCGGTACGGAAGGCTCCGGGTGATGGTTGCGGAATGCCGAAGGAGAAGACGTACCCCTGCTTCACGTGCGGCTCCTACGAGCCGCACCGCCAGCCTCAGGACGACCGGGAACGGAACGTGATCCGGAAGCTGGCCAAGAAGGAGAAGGACAACGCGTTCGTCGACGACTACTGGATCTGCGTCACCGGCGACCGCGACTGCCGCAACATCCGGTACGCGTTCAAGAACAAGCCCTTCGACCCTCCCGAGAAGATGCCCAAGCCCGAATGAGCCCCCGCTCCCTCACAGATTGCTGAAGTCCGGCCCCGCCGTGCGCGTGCGCTTGATCTCGTAGAAGCCCGGGATCGAGGCGACCATCAGCGTGCCGTCCCACAGTTTGCCGGCCTCGTCGCCCTTGGGGGCCGGGGTGACGACCGGGCCGAAGAAGGCGATCTGCTCGCCGTCGGAGCCGGGGACCGCGATCACGGGGGTGCCGACCTCCTGGCCGACCTTGTCTATGCCCTCCTTGTGGGAGGCGCGCAGCTGGGGCTCGTACGGGGTTCCGTCCCAGTGGTCCATGAGGGACTCGGGCAGGCCGGCGTCCTTCAGGGCGGCGGCGACCGCATCCTTGCCGGGACCCTCGCCCTGGTTGTGGATATGGGTGCCGAGCGCGGTGTAGAGATCGCCGAGCACCTCGGGGCCGTGCTCCTCCTGGGCCGCGATCACGACGCGGACCGGGCCCCACGCCTGGGTGGTGAGGAACTCGCGGTAGTGCTCGGACAGATTGTCGAGCTTGTCCTCGTTCAGTACCGCGAGGCTCATCAGATGCCAGCGGATCTCGATGTCCCGGACCTTCTCCACCTCCAGGACCCACCGCGAGGTCATCCACGCCCAGGGGCAGAGCGGGTCGAACCAGAAGTCGACGGGGGTCTTGCCGGCGGTCTGCGCGGTCTGCTCGGACATGCTTCTCCTCGGTACGGATCTCGGTGCGGGTCCCGGTATGGATCTCGGCATGGATCTCGGTATGGAACTCGGTATGGAACTCGGTATGGATCTCGGTGCGGCCTCAGGGGTCCACGGTCGTGTCCCTCAGCCCCAACGCAACCGGTCACCTGTGCCATTCCCGGGTGTCCGGGGTCAGGGGCACATGGCAGGATCGGTGCTGTTCACGCGTACCAGACGCGTACCCGACGCCTACCCATGACGCCACGAGGGAGTGCCGCCCGTGCCCGGTGAGAATCTGTCCCGCGACGAGGCCCGCGAGCGGGCCGCACTGCTGTCCGTCGAGGCGTACGAGGTGTCCCTGGACCTGCGCTCCGCGGTGGGCGGGACGGACGCCGGGCCGCGCACCTTCCGGTCGGTGACGACGATCCGCTTCCGCAGCGTCGAGCCCGGTGCCACGACCTTCGCGGACCTGATCGCCCCGAGCGTCACGGCCGTCTCGCTGAACGGCAGGGACCTCGACCCGGGCGCGGTCTTCGACGGCTCGCGCATCGTCCTGGAGGACCTCGCCGAGGACAACGAACTCGTCGTCGACGCCCAGTGCGCCTACAGCCGCACCGGCGAGGGCATGCACCGCTTCGTGGACCCCGAGGACGGCGAGGTCTATCTCTACACGCAGTACGAGCCGGCCGACTCCCGCCGGGTCTTCGCGAACTTCGAGCAGCCGGACCTCAAGGCGCCCTTCCGGTTCGAGGTGCGAGCCCCCGAGGGCTGGGTCGTGTGGAGCAACGGCGTCGGCGAACTGGCCGACGGGGTATGGAAGTTCGCCGAGACCAAGCCCATCTCGACGTACATCACGGCGTTCGTCGCGGGCCCGTACCACTACGTGACGGACTCCTACGAGCGGGTCTTCGAGGACGGTACGCGCCTGGAGATCCCGCTCGGCGCGATGTGCCGCAAGGGCCTGGCCCGGCACTTCGACTCCGACGACGTCTTCCTCGTCACCAAGCAGGGGCTCGACTTCTTCCACGACAACTTCGACTACCCGTACCCGTTCGGGAAGTACGACCAGGCTTTCGTGCCGGAGTACAACCTCGGCGCGATGGAGAACCCGGGACTCGTCACCTTCCGCGAGGAGTTCATCTTCCGCGGCAGGGTGACACAGGCGTCGTACGAGCGCCGGGCGAACGTGATCCTGCACGAGATGGCCCACATGTGGTTCGGCGACCTGGTGACCATGGTGTGGTGGGACGACCTGTGGCTGAAGGAGTCCTTCGCGGACTTCATGGGCACGTTCTCGATGGTCGAGGCGACCCGCTTCACGAACGGCTGGATCACCTTCGCCAACAACCGCAAGTCCTGGGCGTACCGCGCCGATCAGCTCCCCTCCACGCACCCGATCACGGCCGACATCCGTGACCTGGAGGACGCCAAGCTCAACTTCGACGGGATCACGTACGCCAAGGGGGCTTCTGTTCTGAAGCAGTTGGTGGCGTACGTGGGGCGGGACGCGTTCCTGGAGGGCGCCCGCCGCTACTTCAAGCGGCACGCGTACGGGAACACGCGGCTCGGTGATCTGCTGTCGGTCCTGGAGGAGACCAGCGGGCGCGACATGGCCGCCTGGTCGCGGTCCTGGCTGCAGACCGCAGGGGTCAACTCCCTTACACCGCAGGTGATTCTGAGCGCGGAGGGGCGCGTCACCGAGCTGGCGATCCTCCAGGAGGCCGCCGAGTCGCATCCCGAACTGCGCCCGCACCGGGTGGCGGTGGGCCTGTACCGGCGCTCGCCCGACGGCGTGGTGGAGCGGTACGCGCGCGCCGAGGTCGACGTCGAAGGCCCGCGCACGGTCGTCGGGGAGCTGGTGGGCGCCGAGGCTCCCGACCTGGTGCTCGTGAACGACGACGACCTGACGTACTGCAAGATCCGGTTCGACGAGGGCTCGTTGGCGGCCCTGCGGGACGGGCTCGGCGACATCACCGACCCGCTGGCCCGCGCCCTGTGCTGGTCGGCGCTGTGGAACCTGACCCGCGACGCGCTCATGCCCGCCCGGGACTTCATCGATCTGGTCCTGCGCTTCGCGGGCCGCGAGACCGACATCGGTGTGCTGCAGATGCTGCACGCGTGGGCCAACTCCGCGCTCACCCACTACGCGGCGCCCGGGTGGCGCGGCGAGGGCGGACGGCTGCTCGCCGAGGGTGCGCTGCGCGAGCTGCGGCTGACCGAGCCCGGCAGCCAGCACCAGCTGACGTGGGCGCGGTTCTTCGCGGCGGTCGCGTCGGGCGAGGCCGATCTCCAGTTGCTCCAGGGCCTGTTGGAGGGCACCGCGAAGATCGACGGTCTTGAGGTGGACCAGGAACTGCGCTGGGCGTTCCTGGAACCGCTCGCCGCGCACGGGGTCGCGGACGAGGGTGTCATCGCGGCCGAGCTGGCGCGGGACGACACGGCTTCGGGCAAGCGGCATCAGGTGCGCTGCCTGGCCGCGCGGCCCTCCGCGGCGGTCAAGGCGCAGGCGTGGGCGTCCGTCGTCGAGTCGGACTCGCTGTCCAACGCGCTGGTCGAGGCGACGATCGCGGGCTTCGCCCAGTCGTCGCATCGGGAGCTGACCGCTCCGTACGCGTCGAAGTACTTCGAGGTGATCGAGCGGGTGTGGGGTGAGCGGTCCATTCAGATCGGGATGGATGTGGTGAAGGGGCTGTTCCCTTCGCTGCAGGATTCCCAGGGGACCTTGGAGGCGGCTGACGCGTGGCTTGCCGACCGGGGGGCGGCTGCGCCCGCGTTGAGGAGGCTGGTGTTGGAGGCTCGGGATGATCTGGCGCGGGTCCTGCGGGGGCAGGCGTGTGACAGTGCCGTCGGCTGAGTGGGGCTTGGGGGCGCGGTTCGTGGTCGGGTGCGGGTGAGTGGGGGCTGGTCGCGCAGTTCCCCGCGCCCCTAAAAGCCAAAAGACTGCGCAGTTCCCCGCGCCCCTAAAGGGGCTCGTGGCTCACGCGGTTGACTTTCGTCCCGTCCATAACAGTTACGGAATGCGGGTAATCGGTGCCGTGACCCCCGTACGGACCAGGGGGTTTCGGCAGTCGAACGCTTGCACTTTAGGGCGAGCTTGTCCGGTTTTGTCGACGGACGTGTAACAGCGGTTAGCAGGAGGATCGGGGGCGGGAAATCCTCGGGTCATGAACCACAACACCCCGCTCTCCCCCCGGCCTCTCCGCCACCTGTCCGACGTTCAGCTCCGTGTCCTGACCACCGCCCAGTTGCGGTCGCAGGGCGTGAGCCCCGCCGACATCAACGCGCAGTGCAGGCCGGGCGGCACCTGGCAGCAGCTTCTGCCGGGCGTGTACCTGCTCCGCCCGGGCCCGGCCACCAGCGAGGAGCGGCTGCACGCGGTTCTCCTGTACGCGACCCGCTCCCCCGCGGCGGAACCGGCGGTCCCCGCCCAGCCCGGCGCGGGCGGACCGCACGCTCCGCAGCGGTACGCCGACGTGATGGTCACCGGCCTGGCGGCGCTGGCCCTGCACCGCTTCTCGTCGGCGCCCCCGCTGCTCTCGCTGGACCGCATCGACGTCCTCGTCCCGCGGCTGCGCCGGCTGCGTTCGACGGGCTGCGTCCGTATCGTCCGTACGCCGGGCATGCCGGAGCCCGAGCAGATCACCGGCATCCCGGTGGCGCCCGTCCCGCGCGCCCTGGCCGACGCGGTCGCCGACCTCGCGGACGCGGGTGTCGTACGCCGGCTGCTGACCGAGGCCGTGCGCGGCGGGCACTGTGAACCGGCCGCCGTGGTCAAGGAGTTGACGCAGGCGCGGCTGTTGAGCCGCCCGCATGTCGTGGACGCCGTCGACTCGCTGCTCGCCGAGGGGCGGGCCATCGCGGAGGACCGCCTCTACCGCATGGTCCACGACCACGGCCTGCCGGACCCCGTCTGGAACGTGGACCTCCGCCTGCCCGGCGGCCCGCACCTGGGCGGCCTCGACGCGTACTGGCCCGACCACGCGGTCGCCCTCGAACTCGACACGCGCGCGCCCCGCCAGGACGAGGACGCCATGTGGTCCGAGTACGCCCGCAAGCGCGAGCACCTGGAGCGGCTCGGCATCACGGTCGTCCACATCACCCCGAAGAAGCTCCGGGACTCGATGGAACAGCAGGCAACAGTCGTACGCACAGCCCTGATGGCTTCAGCGGACCGCGACCCGGCCGCGTATGTGGTGGTGCTGCCCCGGTAGTGACGGACCGGGACGGCGTCAGGAGGGCGGGGCCCCGGGAGCACTGGTGCCCCACTTCTCCTCAGAAGCAGCCGTGCTCTCTCAGCACCATCTGAAGGGTCGCCGAACCCTTGGCGGCGGCTTCAGTCGAACCGGTTGAGCGGCCTGCCTGTCCATGGATCCACACCCTCGTCGAGAAATCGTTCCTCGTCCCTGAAATTCAGGAATCGGGCGCTCTGGACACGCCACAGAACTTCGTCACTCACAGGGCATTCGGAGAAATCACCCCTCAACAGTCCCAGAAGAAACTCCACGATCCCGCAGTCGTGGACCTTCCACCCTCCGCCCTGCCGCTCCCACACCGCGACCGGCCACCGGTCCGGGTCGGGGTCCGAGGCCACCCAGCACAGGGTGTCCGCGCTGTTCGTCCGTCCCCAGACGAGCATGTCCTCCAGCCGGGACCGGGAACCTGCGCCGGGATCCTGCCAGACCCTCATCGACTCCGACCTCAGGGCCGTATCCGGCAGGCGCCCGGTCGTCAGCGGCACACCCGCTGATCCCGGACGTGGGATCGACACGAACAGGCTGTCCTCAATCGATCCTGCGCCGAAGACGGAAGCGAACTCCCTGTAGTCATCCGGGAACGACGCCACGTGGAGTTCGGTCGCTGCAGCTTCCCAGTCCACTTCGTCCCCCGCTCCCCCTTCATGGAGCAGGGACACGATGTCCATCAGTTCCCTCAGCGCGTTGTGCATGGCGCCTTCCTCGTCCAACGGTTCATGGCTCTGGCCGGGCTTCTTGCCGCTGCCTAGGGTGTGGCTTCCGTGGGCACTGGCAGCCCTTGATGGGTAACCGTGCCGATGCTGTACCAGTCCTTGAACTCGAGCCGTCTCCCGGGAACGGGTGAGCGGCTTCGTGCGCGCACACCCGGCCCACCCTCCGGCTCCGGGCAGTTACTTGGCGCAGAACTCCGCCTCGATCACCGCCTCGCTGTCCCCGGACCAGTCGCCGTTGAAGTTGAAGGCGAGGGAGTGGCGGCCGTCCACCGTCGTGACGGCCTCCGAGCTCGAGCCGTGGATACCGCCGCCGTGGCCCCAGACCACCACGCCGCAGCTCAGCTCGCGTTCCATGAGACCGAGGCCGTAGCCGGCGTTCGGGATCGCGTCGACCTTGATGGTGGTCTTCATCTCGGTGAGTTGCTTCTTCGGCAGCAGCCTGCCCCGCAGCAGCGCCGAGTAGAAGCGGTTGAGGTCGCCCGAGTCGGAGATCATCTCGCCTGCCGCGGAGGCGAGGGACGGGTTGAGTTCCGTGACGTCGTAGGTCGGGCCGGTGGTGGATTCGGCGAGCTTGCCGTACGCCCGGCTGCTGGGCCGGGGCATGTGCGGGTTCGTGCCGGGGACCGTCGTGGCGCGCAGGCCGAGCGGCTCGATGATGCGCTGCCCGACCTCGTCCCCGTACGCGTGGCCCGTGGCCTTCTCGATCACCATCCCGGCCAGTACGTAGTTGGTGTTGGAGTAGTTCCAGGAGGTGCCCGGCTCGAAGTCCGGCTTGTGGGCCGTCGCTGTCGCGACGAGCTGCTCGGGCGACAGCGTGTCGTACCGGTGCTCGAAGAAGCCGTCCTTCAGGAAGTAGGTCCGGCCGAAGTCCTCGTCGTCGGTGTAGTTGAAGATGCCGCTGGTGTGGTTGAGGAGCTGGCGGAGGGTGATCCGGCTGCCGTCGTGGCCGTTGCCGCGGACCACCCCCGGCAGCCACTTCTCCACCTTGTCGTCCAGCGACAGCCGTCCCTCCGCCTCCAGTTGAAGCAGCACCGTCGACACGAACGTCTTGGTGATGCTGCCGACGCGGTAGCGGTCGTGGGCGGAACGCGGCTGCTTCGTCCTGAGGTTGCCGACGCCCGAAGTGCCCTTCCAGGTCCCGTACTTGTCCTTGGCCTGCCCGGCCACACCGGGGACGCCGTCCCGCACGGCGGCGTCCATCGCCCGCTGGGTCGCGCCGTGGTCTCTGAGCGGGGCCGGGGCCGAGGACGAGGCCGGGGAGGCCATGGCCACCGGAGCCGTGAGCGAGGCCGCGACCAGTGCGGCCGCGCTCGTCAGTCCGAGGCGCAGCGTGCGGGATGCAGTCATGAGTCGTCGTGTCCCATCCGTCGTGTCCGTCGTGGTGAACCGACGGGAGGGACCCGGTGCCATGTCGTACGGGTTGCCTGCGACTGCGGCGGTTGAGCCGGTTTCGGCCTTCTGGAACAGCTCGGGTCGGCAGGCTTCAGCAGCTCAGGCCTGCTGCCCCTGCCCCTGTCCCTGCCCGCGCCCCTTGAGGAGGCTCAGGCCCGCCCCGAGGGAGACCACACCCATGCCGACGGCCGTCATCACGCCCTGTGAGCCGTCCACGACCAAGGGCGCGGCCGCGGCGACGACGAGGTTGAACAGGAACAGGAACCACAGGACCGGCTTCGAGGAGAGCAGCGCCTTCATGGGGAGTTTCCTTTCGGGTGGGGGAGCTGAGAACTCCCGCGACAGGCCGGGTTCGGCTGGGATCAACCGAGATCAACTGAGATCAACGATCCCGGGATCGGCCTGCCGCCACGAGGGAGCGCCCTCCCGAACCGGAGGTGTAGCGGGCTACACCACGGGCGGGCCCCCGGCAGGGAGGCGCCGCAGGTCAGCAGCGAGGTGGCCGCAGGTCAAGGGAGGGTTTCCGCTGATCAAAGGAAGGTGGTCGCGCGCCCGCACGTGCCCCCGTTCGCCTACTCTGATCGCCATGCGGAAGACAGTCGGGGAGGCCGCGCGGGCCACACGTCAGCTCGCGCCCGCCGCCGTGCTGTCCTTCGGCTCGTACCTCTTCATCGCGGTCCTGCTGATCGGAGCCATCGGCGCGGTCAGCGTGGTCGCCATCGGGCTGCTGCCCGAGACGGTGCTGCTGGTGCGCCGGATCGCCGGGGCCAAGCGGCGCATGGTGGCCGCGTGGACGGGCCAGGAGATCCCCGAGGCCTACCAGCACGTCGAGGGCACGGTGCGCGAGCGGGTGCGTACGGTCGTACGCGATCCGGGCACGTTCACCGATCTGCGCTGGATGGTCGCCTACTACGCCTACGGCTGTCTGCCGTATCTGGCGATCCCGCTGTGGCCGCTGGGCCTGCTCGTCGACGGTGTGTGGTGCGGGCTGCTGCGCCGCGAGGCCGTCGTGCTGCCGTTGATCGGCCGGCTCGCGGACCTCGACGCCAAGTGGTCGACCGCCCTGCTCAAGCCCTCCCCCAAGGCGGTGCTCGCCGTGCGGGTCGAGGAGCTGACCGAGACCCGGGCCGGCGCGATCGCCGCGCACGGCGCCGAGCTGCGGCGCATCGAGCGGGACCTGCACGACGGCACGCAGGCCCGGCTGGTCTCGCTGTCGATGCGGATCGGGCTGGCCAAGCGGGCGTACGACCGTGATCCCGAGGCCGCGCGCAGGCTCCTCGACGACGCCCAGGACCAGGCCGAGGAGGCCCTGACCGAACTGCGGCACGTCGTACGGGGCATCCACCCGCCGATCCTCACCGACCGCGGTCTGGCCGGCGCGGTCCGGGCGCTCGCCGCGAGCAGCGGCCTGGACGTGGCCGTGACCGTGGACGGCCTGGAGGACACCGACAGCGAGCGGGACGGGGCGCGGGACGGGGCGCGGGCTCCGGCGGCGGTCGAGGCCGCCGCGTACTTCGTCGTCGCCGAGTCGCTGACGAACGCCGCCAAGCACAGCGGTGCGGAGCGGGCCGAGGTCGGCCTCGTCCGTACCGGCAAGGGGTTGCGGGTGACCGTACGCGACGAGGGCCGGGGCGGTGCCGACGAGGCCGGGGGTTCCGGGTTGCTCGGTATGCGGCGGCGCGTCGCCGCGCTCGACGGGACCCTGCGGCTGACCAGCCCCGCCGGGGGCCCGACCGTGATCGAAGTGGAGCTGCCGTGCGTGTGGTGATCGCCGAGGACAACGCCCTGTTGCGGGAGGGGCTCGTCCTGCTGCTCACCTCCTCCGGGCACGAGGTGGTGGCCGTCGCGGGCAGCGGGCCCGAGGTGCTGCCCGCGCTGCTGGAACACCGCCCCGATGTGGCCGTGCTCGACGTCCGGATGCCGCCCGGCTTCCGCGATGAGGGGCTGCGCGCGGCGCTCGCGGCCCGCAAGGAGATCCCCGGGCTGCCGGTGCTCGTGCTCTCGCAGTACGTCGAGGAGTCGTACGCCGCGGAGTTGCTCGGCGGTGGGGCCGGCGGGGTCGGTTATCTGCTCAAGGACCGGGTGGGGCGGGTCGACGAGTTCCTGGACGCGCTTGAGCGGGTTGCCTCCGGCGGTACCGCATTGGACCCCGAGGTGGTGTCCGAGCTGCTTGTGCGGCGGCGGGACTCGCCGCTCGATTCGCTCACGCCTCGTGAGCGGGAGGTTCTTCGGCTGATGGCCGAAGGGCATGGGAATTCGGCTATTGCTGAGGCGCTTGTGGTGACTGAGCGGTCTGTGAGCAAGCACATTGGGAATGTGTTTTTGAAGTTGGGGTTGCCGCCTAGTGACAGTGGGCATCGGCGGGTGCTTGCTGTGCTTGCTTACCTGAACAACTCTTGAGTGTGCCGCCGGGGAGGTTGTGTTGAAGGTGCGGGTCGGTCGGGGCTGGGTGCGCAGTTCCCCGCGCCCCTGAAAAGCGAAGCCCTTAGCCCTCAGCCCTTCTTCAGCACCAGCTCCGTGTTGCGGTCTCCTGCCTCTCCGCTCAAGTCCGTGCGGGCGCCCGGGGCGTTGAAGGAGAGTTCTCGGTAGAGGGCGGCGAGGCCCGTCTGGGTGAGGTCGGCGAAGTCCGTGCTGTGCGGGGCGCCGGACTCGATGAGTGTGGTGAACAGGGAGACCGTGCCGTCGTGGTTGTCGACGATCTCGATCACCCGGGCGAGCTGCGGGAAGTCGATGTGGGAGGCGGTGGAGACCTCCCAGAAGGAGCGGCCGTCCGGGGCCGAGTGCGGGGTGATCTTGTTCTTGTGGCTGTGGCCGTTCACCCAGGCCAGCACCGAGCGGTACGTGCCGAGGAGCGCGAGCACCTCGTCGCCGCCGTGCCGCCGCTCGCCCGGGTGGGCCGGGTCCTCGCGGAGGTTGCGCATCGACTTGCTGGTGTGGTGGCTGAAGACGATGACGTGTTCCTTGTTCTTCTCGGCCGCCTTCAACGTCCGTTCCAGCCACCGCAGTTGGGCGGTGCCGAGTGAGCCCTCGTAGTGGCCGCCCGGGTCGGTGCTGTCGAGGCTGACACCGATCAGACCGTCGGCGATGCGGAAGGTGTAGTACTGCGTCTTCGCGGCGAGGTTGGCCTGCGAGTAGCCGTGCCCGACGGGGCCCGCTCCGGTGTGCGCGGGGTCGAGGTGCGCCTGGAGGTACTCGGCGGGGGTGAAGGGGGCACGCCCCTCGTCCGGGGTGACCGAACGCATCCTCCGCGCCTGGGACTTGAGCATCGCCTTGAAGGCCGCGCCCTTGGGGTCGCCGCCCTTCCTGACGTTGTTCCAGATGGCGACGCCCTCCGACTCGTCGAGGGTCATCAGCTTCTTGCCGCCGACCGCGAAGTCGGCGAAGAAGGAGTCGCCGGGCGCGTAGCAGCCGCCGGGCAGGGAGTCGTGGTTGCCGACCGTGGAGTACCAGGGCAGGTTGAGGCCGGGGCTGCGCAGTTCGCGGATCGCGGCGGCGAGGAAGCCGTCGATGCGCGGGAAGCCGAGCTGCTTGTCGGCGTCGCGCAGGGCCGCGTCGGGCTGCCAGTACAGCTTGAGGTCGCTGTTCTGGACGCCCTCGTAGCGGTTCGGGTCACCGGAGTTGGGGGTGATCCGGCCGCCGCTCATCACCTTCAGGAACCAGTCCAGTTCCGTCTTGGCGTTGTTGTCGGTGTTGTCGCCGGTGGTCATCACGAAGTGCAGCGGCGAGCCGGTGACGGGGGCGCCGCGCAGCGCGTTGACCCGCTCGACGAGTGAGACCGCGCCGGGCACGGACAGGGCCTCCTGGGGCCGCCAGGCGCTGGCGGTCTGGGCACGCAGGTACTCGTACCGCAGCGGGTGCTGTACGTCGACCAGGTGCAGGTCGGTGAACTGCACGAACGCGGCGAGCGCGGTGCGCCGTTCACCCCGGCCTGCCTTGGGCGCGGCCAGATCGCCGCGGACGACGCGCGACCAGGCGGGCCCGTCGCCGAGCCGCCGGTAGCCGGAGCCGCCGCGCGGGACCGCGACCGTCGAGAGGGTGGTGCCGCGGGTGTACGGAGCCAGCGGCGCGGCCGGCGCCGGGCGGGAGACCGCGAGGGGCTGCCCCTGGGGCGAGGCGGTGTGCGCGGCGGCCTCGCCCGAACCGGGCCGCAGCGCGAGGCCGATGCCCGCGGAGAGGGACACCGCCCCGGTTGCGGCCAGGAAGGCGCGGCGGTCACGAACAGTGGCGGTGGCGACAGAGCGTATGCGCGACATGGCGCGATCTCCCCGGGTCCGAACGCGTCAGCAGTGGTCGCGGGCGGTTCGCTCGCGCGAACTGCCCGCTCATACTGGATCGTTGGCACCGGGGGTGACCTGCGCGTTAACTCGACAGCAACGGGCAGCGCCGATCACCGTACGTGGATCTTGGTTACCCTCCGCGTCCACCGAGCCCTGTCCGAACCGAGGGGAGGCGGTCACTCCATGTTCACCTGGCTGGGTACGTGGGCGCTCCGCTGGAGGGCGGTTATGAATCTGCGGGTCCGCTTCGGCTGGTCGCGCAGTTCCCCGCGCCCCTTAGGCGCGCCCCGCCGCCGGGCGGTCCCGCCACAGCTTGAGGCCGACGTCCACGAGCCCCACCCGGTCCAGGGCGGGCACCTCGTCCAGAGGGTGCCAGGCCGCCAGGTCGGTGGAGCCGTCGGTCTCGTGGCGCAGTTCGCCGCCGGTGACGCCGACCTCGTAGACGATCCGCAGGCCCTGGAAGTCGGCGGCGGGGCCTAGGCGGCGCGCGAAGGTGCGCCGGATGGAGTCGACGCCGAGCAGCGCGAGGGGCTCGACCGTGTACCCGGTCTCCTCCTCGGCCTCCCGGATCACGGTGTCGTACGGGTCCTCGCCGTGGTCCATGCCGCCGCCGGGCAGCGTCCAGGGCCTGGTGCCGTTCTTCTCCACCAGGCGCGCGAGGAGTATCCGATCGTCCCGCACGCATACGGCGTAGGCCGCCACCCTCAACTCCTTGTGCATGCGCAGACGTTATTACGGCAGGGGCGGGTTCGCCGGTGAGTATTCGGGCGGCGACCAGCGCAGCGGGCTCGCCGCGAGCGTGGCCACGACGGCCTCGACGGTGAAGCGGACGGTGCGTGTGCCGTCGGGGGCGAACTCCGTGCGGGCCGTGCCGGAGAGCTGGAGGGCGGCGCCCGTCTCCCAGTCGAGGAAGAGGAGTCCGGCGCGCGGGTCGGCGGCGAGGTTGCCGAGGGTGAGGAACATCGAGTTGCCGGGGTAGTCGCGCCAGCTCAGCTCGGACGGCGAAGTGACGTGTACGAAGCCGGGGTTGCCGCCGCGGTGACTGGCGTCGGCGCCGCCACCGTGCACGGTGGCGAGGAAGAAGGTGTCGGCGGCGCTGACGAACTCCCGCTGGGCCGCGTCGAGTTCGCTGCCGCGCAGCGGCTCGCCCGGGGTGCGCGCGACCGTCTCGTACGACTCCCGTTTCTGGAGGTACTTGGGGCAGTTGGAGAAGACCTGGTCGGCCTCGACCGCCAGGCCGCGGGGTGTGGGCCGGGAGCGGCCGTTGAGCCGCATGCGGCGGCGGGTGCGCGGGTCCAGTGCGATGGTGCCGACCGGGGTTCCGGCGGCGGCGAGCGCCTCGGTGAGCGGGTCGCCCGCGCGCGGGCCGTGCGCGAGCGAGATCTGCCGCGGTCCGGTGGCCCGCACGAATCCGGGCTCGCCGGTGACAGGGGAGGCCCACACCCGGCCGGTGTCCAGGTCCGCGGCGCCGAGCACGAGCATCGGCTGGAGTTCCAGGAAGGCGGCGGCCACCGGTCGCAGCCCCTCCCCGATCGACCGTCCGACATGGTCGGCCATGTCACGCACGCCGACCCGGTCCTGCACCGCACGCGAGCCCGAGTGGTAGGCCATGGTGTCCTCCTCCTATCGCTCCTGTCGGTTCGGGCTAGAAGAAACCGCAGGTCGGAGCCTCGCCCGACGGTGCCGGCACCCCCTCCGCGCCATGGGCCGTGGAGATCTCCAGGCGCGTGCCGTCCGGGTCATGGAAGAAGATGCCCCCGGACGCGGAGCCCTCGCGATGGGCCACGACGCCCTCGTGGGCGAACTCCACGCCCTGGGCGCGCAGCGCCGTCTCGTACGCCCTGACCTGCTCGACCGTGTCGACCTCCAGGGCCAGGTGGTGCAGCCCCGCGCCGGTCGCCGCGTATCCGTGGTCCGCCTGCTGCCACAGCGTGAGCACGGGGCGGCCGTCCTCGCCGAGGAACGCGTACCGCCGGTCCTCCTCCTTGCCCTCGACGATCACCGTGAAGCCGAGGACGTCCCGGTAGAAGGCGAGCGAGCGGTCGAGGTCCGTGACGTTGAGGCCGATGTGGCCGATGCGTGGCGCGGTGGTCGTCGACATGGCACTCCCCTGTGTCGGGCCCGGCTTGCGTCGGGCCCAGCTCTGACTAACCGTTGTAAGTGACTTTAGAAGTTAGAATCGGCGAACGTCAACCGGTCACATACCCTTGACCGGTTAGCAGGGGTCGGTCGGTGCAGGTCGGCCGGGGAAGCAGGGAGCCGCCAGATGTCCGTCGCCGCCCGGGATCCACGTCCGCTCACCGGCGAGCCGCTCTCGCTGGACCTGCTCAACACGCGATGGATGCAGGAGGGCGTGATCCAGGACCTGCTGACGGACACCGGTGGGCTCGCGGTGTGGCTGGCCGCCAACAAGCTGGACTTCACCGCCGACGAGGCGACCCTCCGCCATGCGCTGACGGCACGGGACGCCCTGCGGGCCGCCGTGGACGGATCCCTGACGGAGGGTGCGGGCCGCGTCGACGCCGTGCTCGCGCACGGGCGGATCAGGGCGACCCTGACCGCGGAGGGGCCGGGCGAGGCCGCCGAGTTCCGCGACCCGTCCTGGGGACCGGCCTGGCTCGCGGCCCGCGACTACCTGGAACTGCTGGCCACCGCCCCCGACCGCATCCGGCACTGCGCCCACGAGGCGTGTGTCCTGCACTTCTTCGACACCTCGCGGAACGGCACCCGCCGCTGGTGCTCGATGGCCGCCTGCGGCAACCGCGCGAAGGCGTCCCGCCACTACGCGCGCTCGCGAGAGGGCTGAGCCCTCCGGGAATGTCCGGCCAAACGCCGCTATGCCCGCGGTGGCGTATGGCGGAATTACGCCATGGACACTTCACACCACGGTCAACCCTCCCCAAACATGTGTCACTTGGGCAAAGCTGAGCGGTCATCCGGGTTCACATACCGGACTGGGGCGATCGTTCCGATCGTCAACGGACTTTCCTTTACCTACGAGGATGCTGATGACCCCCAACCCTCAGCGAGCTCCGATCACCGGCGCGAGACGCGCGGCGCGCATAGCCGTGGCCGCCGGGCTCGTGGCCGCACTCTCCGCGGCGGGGCCGATACCCATGGCCTTCTCCGCGGACGATCCGGGTACTCCCGTCGACACGTCGGTCAAGTCCGCGAGCGGCAAGCTCGGTTCGGACGACGCCGACCTCCTCGCCGAGGCCGAGGCCGGCGGCGACAAGAACGTCACGATGATGGTCGCCACCGCGCCGGGGCAGACCGAGCAGGTCGCGGACCAGCTGGACGCGGTGAAGGGCGGCTCCGTGGGCCGTACCTACGACAAGCTCGGCTACGTCCGCGCCACCGTCCCGACCGCCAAGGCCGACGCGGCCATCAAGGCGGCCGCCAAGCTCTCCTCCGTGCACGGTATCGACCTGCGCCAGGAGATCGCGCTGGACGACCCGACGCCGTCCGCCGACACGGCCAAGGGCGCCGAGAAGGCCCCGACGGCCGGCGCCTACCCGGCGCCCGGCAAGAACACCCCCGCCGAGAACCCGTACAACCCGTCGTTCGAGACGGGTGCCGTCGACTTCGTGAAGAAGAACCCGAAGGCGGACGGCCGGGGCATCACGATCGGCGTCCTCGACTCCGGTGTGGACCTGGCGCACCCCGCGCTGCAGAAGACCACCACCGGCGAGCGCAAGATCGTCGACTGGGTGACGTCCACCGACCCGATCATCGACGGCGACGCGTCCTGGCGCGCGATGCTGACGTCGGTGTCCGGGCCCACGTTCACCTTCGGCGGCAAGACCTGGACCGCGCCCGCGGGCAGCTACCAGGTGAACCTCTTCCGCGAGTCCGCGACCGCCGGCGGCGACGCGGCCGGCGACGTGAACCGCGACGGCGACACCACCGACGCCTGGGGCGTGCTGTACGACGCGGCGGCCGGCACGGTCCGTGTCGACTCCAACGGCAACAGCGACTTCAGCGACGACGCGCCGATGAAGCCGTACAAGGACGGCTACCAGATCGGCTACTTCGGTACCGACAACCCGGCCACCGACGTGGTCGAGCGCCAGCCGTTCGTCGTGGAGATCCGCAAGGACGTCCCGATGGACCCGCTGGGCGGCGACTGGGTCGGCCAGAAGCGCGACTTCGTCAACATCGGCCTGATAGCGAGCGAGCACGGCACGCACGTCGCCGGCATCACCGCCGCGAACGGGCTGTTCGGCGGCAAGATGAACGGCGCCGCGCCCGGTGCGAAGGTCGTCTCCTCCCGCGCCTGCCTCTTCGGCCCCAGCTGCACCAACGTCGCGCTCACCGAGGGCATGATCGACCTCGTCGCCAACCGTGGCGTCGACATCGTCAACATGTCCATCGGCGGCCTCCCGGCGCTGAACGACGGCAACAACGCGCGTGCCGAGCTCTACACCCGCCTGATCGACACCTACGGCGTCGAGCTGGTCATCTCGGCCGGCAACTCGGGCCCCGGCGCCAACACGATCGGCGACCCCGGCCTGGCCGACAAGGTCATCTCGGTCGGCGCGTCCATCTCCAAGGAGACCTGGGCGTCCAACTACGGCTCGGCCGTGGAGAAGAAGTACGCGATGCTGCCCTTCTCCTCGCGCGGCCCGCGTGAGGACGGCGGTTTCACGCCGACGCTGACCGCGCCCGGTGCATCCATCAACACCACGCAGACCTGGCTGCCCGGCGGCCCGGTCGCCGAGGCCGGCTACTCCCTGCCGGCCGGCTACTCGATGCTCCAGGGCACCTCGATGGCGTCCCCGCAGGCCGCGGGCGCGTCCGCGCTGCTGCTGAGCGCCGCGAAGCAGAAGAACATCGACCTGACGCCCGCCAAGCTGCGCACCGCGCTCACCTCGACCGCGGACCACATCAGCGGCACGCAGGCGTACGCGGAGGGCGCGGGCCTCGTCAACATCCCGGACGCCTGGGACTCGATCCGTGACGGCGCCACCGCCCACGAGGCCGCGGTTTCTGAATACGTGGTGAAGGCCCCGGTCGACACCGCGATCGACTTCGCGCTCAAGACCCCGGGCTTCGGCACGGGCCTCTACGACCGCGAGGGCGGCCTCAAGGTCGGCCAGAAGAAGACGTACGACGTCACCATCACCCGTACGACCGGCGCCGACCGCGCCATCCGGCACGAGCTGCACCTGGAGAACAACCGGGACGACACGTTCAGGATCGTCGGCAGCGACGAGGTCTCGCTGCCGCTGAACAAGCCGGTGACGGTGAAGGTCGCGGCCAAGGCCGAGAACTCCGGTCTCAGCAGCGCGATCCTGGAGGTCGACGACCCGAGGACCGAGGGCATCGACAAGCAGGTCCTCACCACGGTCGTGGTCTCCGCCCCGCTGAAGTACACCTACTCGGCGTCCGGCACGGTCCAGCGCAACTCCAGCAAGTCGTACTTCGTGACCGTCCCCGAGGGTGCCAAGGCCCTCGAGGTGGCGATCGGCGGGCTGAAGGACAAGAGCCAGACCCGGTTCATCGCCATCCACCCGTACGGCGTTCCGGTCGACAACACCTCGACGCCGTTCTGCTACAACAACTACCTCGACGGCAACGGCTGCAAGCCCGACGTGCGTTCGTACGCCGACCCGCAGCCCGGCGTCTGGGAGATCGAGGTCGAGTCGCGCCGTACGTCGCCGGTGCTCGACAACCCGTACAAGCTGAACGTCGAGGTGCTCGGCGCCGACTTCGACCCGGCGGTCGTGACCGTCCCCGAGGCCAAGGTCGGCACGCCGGCCCCGGTCTCCTGGAAGGTGACGAACAAGCTCGTCGCGGTCGACGGTTCGCTCAAGGGCGGCCCGCTCGGCTCCTCCAAGAACGCCCGGCCGACCATCGCCGACGGCGCCACGGACACCACCACGGTGGACGTGCCCGCGGGCGCCGAATCGCTCGACGTCACCATCGGCAACGTCTCGGACGCCGCGGCGGACCTCGACCTGACCGTCTACGACGCTCAGGGCAACCAGGTCGGCCAGTCCGCGGACGGCGACTCCGAGGAGTCCGTCTCCGTCCCGTCGCCCGCCGCCGGCACGTACACCATCGAGGTCGTCGGCTACGCGATCCCGGCGGGTTCCACGGCGTACGACTACCTGGACGTGTACTTCGCGCCTTCGCTCGGCGAGGTCCAGGTCGACTCGACGCCCGTGAAGCTCGGCACCGGGGCCACCGCCTCGGTCGAGGCCAAGGTCGTCGCGAACGCGGCGCCGCCGGAGGGCCGGACGTTCTTCGGGCGCGCACAGCTCGTGAACGCGCGGGGCACGGTGGCCGGTACCGGCAGCGTGCTGATCGAGAAGGTCACGCCGTAGCTCACGCCGTAGCTTTCGTGAGGCTCTGAACGGCTTGCTCTCTGTACGGCTTGCTCTCTGTACGAGAAGGGCGGGCGTCCGGTCCCACCGGTCGCCCGCCCTTCTCGTTGCCCGCAGGCCCTACCCCCCGTTCGGGCCCGCGCACTCCATCCCCCGCGCTCCCGGCAGCGCGTCCACGATGCCCTTGCGGGCGTCTGCGACACCCCCGCCGGTCTCCCAGTCCTGCCGGTCCTGCGGGTACACCGGCACCCTGACCAGGGTGTACGTCCCGACCTTCAGGTCCGCCCTGGCACTGTCGAGCAGCGTGACGGTGATCGTCGGGTGGTCCGTCACGGACTGCTCGGGCCGGTAGTAGCGCTTCACCTCCAGGACGACGCGTACGTTCCCGTCGTCGGTGGGCGTGATGCTCCGTACGGTCCCCTCGACGAGGACCTTGGAGCAGGCGAGGTGCATCTCGGGCGAGTACAGCGACGAGTCGCCCGCGCCGTCCTCCTGCTTCGCGGACGACGAGTCGGCGCCCCCGTCTGCGGCGCCCCCCTGCACCCCGAGCCACACCAACCCGCCGAGCATCGCCGTGCCCGCGCCCACCACGAGGGTGCCGAGTGCCACACCCGCGTAACGCCGGTACCAGGGCGGCTGGGACGGCCTGGCCGGTTTGGGCGCCCTGATCGACTTCGGTTTCCTGAGCGGTTTCGGTGTCCTGAGCGGCTTCGGCGTTCTGCGCGGCTTCGGTTTCCCGAGCGGTACGGGTGGCGGGGACGGCTCGGCTTCGGACCGCCCGCCTTCTGCGGCCGGTGTCTGCGCACTCGCTGTCCGCGTACTCGCTGCCTCCGTACCCAGTGTCTCCGTACCCAGTGTCTCCGTACCCGGTGTCTCCGCGGCCAGCGTGTCGCCCATGAGCCGCAGCTGGTCCCTGAGCAGGGCGATGTCCGCGAGCGCGGACCGGTGTTCCGCCAGGAACTCCGCGTCGTCCCGGGCGTCCTCGGGGAGGGGTTCGTCCGTGAGCGCGGCCATCAGCGCGTCCATTGCCGCACTGCCTTCGTATTCGGCCACTTCACACCACCTCGTCCTCGTGCAGGCGGGCGCGCAGCGCGCGGACCGCCGTGTGCAGCCTGCTCTTGACCGTGCCCTCCGGGATGCCGAGTTCCTCGGCGATGCCACGGACGGGCAGGTCGGCGTAGAAGCGCAGCACGAGGATCTGCCGCTGGGCGTCCGGCAGTTCGTCCAGGCCCTGGGCCACCGCGAGCGACATCACCTTGGTGTCGTCGCCCGAGTCGCCCTCGGTGTGCGGCGGCTGCCTCAGCGAGGCCAGCCGCTCACCGATCCGCTCCTGGCGGCGCCTGGCGCGATGCCAGTCCATCGCCAGGTTCGACGCGACGACCGCCGCCCACGCCGACACGTCACGCGGTGCCTCCGCCCCGCTCGCCGCGCGCTCCAGGAGCCGCAGCCGGACCTGCTGCACCCCGTCCGGCAGGTCCGCCTGCGGCACCCCGCCGAGCGCGAGCACAGCACGCACCCGGCGCTCCTGGGCCGCGTCCAAGGGGTCGTCGAGCGTCCCCCCGGCGCTCTCCCCGCCCCCCAGGACGCGGCGGGCTTTTCTGCGCAGCACAGCCACCCCTCCCCTCGCCGCGTTTTCTCTAGGACGCTGGTGGTGCGGGAAACGTTCGGCCCGATCGCGGGAATCTTCGGAACCGGGAGTCGAATGTCACACGGGTCCGGAAACCGGGCCCAGCACTCGGCCCGGACCCGGGCGGTCCCGTCCCAGTCCTCGGTCTCCGAGGTCAAAGGATTGGACAGGCGGGCCGGGGTGAGACGCATGATGGAAACACTGGCCAGCTATGCACAGGCAAAAGGAGTCGCCGTGAAGGTAGGAATCGTCGGAGCCACCGGTCAGGTCGGCACGGTCATGCTCAAGATCCTCGCTGAGCGGGACTTCCCGATGGAGACGCTGCGGCTGTTCGCCTCGGCGCGGTCGGCCGGTTCGACGATCGACTACAAGGGCACGGCCGTGACCGTGGAGGACGCCTCCACCGCCGACTACAGCGGCCTGGACATCGTCCTGTTCTCCGCGGGCGGCGCCACCTCCAAGGCGCTCGCCGAGAAGGTCGCCTCCCAGGGTGCCGTCGTGATCGACAACTCGTCGGCGTGGCGCCGGGACCCGGACGTACCCCTCGTGGTCTCCGAGGTGAACCCGCACGCGATCACCGACCGCCCCAAGGGCATCATCGCCAACCCGAACTGCACGACGATGGCCGCGATGCCCGTGCTCAAGCCGCTCCACGAGGAGGCGGGCCTCGAAGCGCTGGTCGTCGCGACGTACCAGGCCGTGTCCGGGTCGGGGCTCGCGGGCGTGGCGGAGCTGCACAGTCAGGTGCAGAAGGTCGTGGCTGACGCGGACAAGCTGACGCACGACGGTTCGGCGGTCGACTTCCCGGAGCCCGGCGTCTACAAGCGCCCCATCGCCTTCAACGTCCTCCCGCTCGCCGGCTCGATCGTCGACGACGGTCTGAACGAGACCGACGAGGAGCAGAAGCTCCGCAACGAGTCCCGCAAGATCCTGGAGATCCCGGCCCTCAAGGTCTCCGGCACGTGTGTCCGCGTCCCGGTGTTCTCGGGCCACTCCCTCCAGGTCAACGCCCGCTTCGCGCGTCCCCTGTCGGTGGAGCGTGCGACGGAGCTCCTCGCGGGTGCCCCGGGTGTCGCCCTCTCCGACATCCCGACCCCCCTCCAGGCCGCCGGGCAGGACCCGTCCTTCGTCGGGCGCATCCGTGCGGACGAGACCGTGGACCACGGCCTGGCCCTCTTCGTCTCCAACGACAACCTCCGCAAGGGGGCCGCGTTGAACGCGGTCCAGATCGCGGAGCTGGTGGCCGCGGACCTCAAGGCCTGACTCCTTCCCCAACCCCACCCCTTCCCGAAACTGGGGGCTGCCGCCCCCCAGACCCCCGCGTCCTCAGACGCCGGACGGGCTGGGGGGCGGGTGGGAAAGCCGGAGCGGCGCCTTGTCCTCAAACGCCGGACGGGCTCAGACGTATGTGCGGGTTCGTTGTGGCTGGTCGCGCAGTTCCTCGCGCCCCTAAAAGCCAAAAGATTGCGCAGTTCCCCGCGCCCCTGAAAAGGGGCGCGGGGAACTGCGCAATCTTTTGCGGGGGTTCGGGGGCGGAGCCCCTGAGTCAGGGACGGGAATGGGTAGGGGCGGCGGGGGCGAGGAAAAAGCCCTACAGCCGCCGCACCTCATACAGGAAGCAGCCGTACTCCACCGCACGGACGTGCACCAGAGCCACCCCAGGATCGGCGAAGGCATCCGAAAAGGCCGCGTCCAGCGATTCGTCGGGCGTCGACGGGAGGTCGAGGAGACGCCCACCGAGGATGCGCCCCTCGCCGGAGTACCGCCGCACGGTACGCAGAACCCCGGGCCGAGCGAACGGATACCGCCCACCCCCCACCGGCCCCCCACACTCCTCGGCGTGCACGAACACGGGCCCCTGCTCGTCGTACGCCCCCGGCTCGACCCCCACCCCCGCGGCCCACCGCCGCAACGGAGCGTACGAGACAAGAGCAACCCGCTCCCCCCTCTCACTCCGCCGCAGACAGCACCGCAGCGGACTCCCGCCCTCCTCCTCCACGAACGGAACACACGCCCGTCCGGCGTCATCGACGTCACGGAGTTCCTTCAGCACACCCGGTGTGATCGGGCGCGCGGTATATGTCGTCATGCCATCCAGACTCCCGCCCCCACACCCCTTCCACCGGCGGGAAACGGACATCGCGTTCCCCGCATCAGCCGTGGAAGGATGGCGCAACCGACACATAACGAGGAGATGACCGCGTGCCTGGCACAAACCTGACCCGCGAAGAGGCGCAGCAGCGGGCGAAGCTGCTCACCGTTGACTCGTACGAGATCGATCTCGACCTCTCCGGCGCGCAGGGCGAGGGAGGCACCTACCGGTCCGTGACCACCGTGCGCTTCGACTCGGCCGAGACCGGCGCCGAGTCGTTCATCGACCTGGTGGCTCCGGCCGTCCTCGAAGTCACCCTCAACGGCGACTCCCTCGACCCGGCCGAGGTCTTCAAGGACTCACGGATCGCGCTGCCCGGCATCCTGGAGGGCCGCAACATCCTGCGGGTCGTCGCGGACTGCGCGTACACCAACACCGGTGAGGGCCTGCACCGGTTCGTCGACCCGGTCGACCAGCAGGCCTATCTCTACACGCAGTTCGAGGTACCGGACGCCCGCCGTGTCTTCGCGAGCTTCGAGCAGCCGGATCTGAAGGCCACCTTCCAGTTCACCGTGAAGGCGCCGACCGGCTGGACCGTCATCTCCAACTCGCCGACGCCGGAGCCCAAGGACGACATCTGGGTCTTCGAGCCGACGCCGCGCATCTCCACGTACATCACGGCGCTCATCCTGGGCCCGTACCACTCGGTGCACAGCGTGTACGAGAAGGACGGGCAGTCGGTCCCGCTCGGGATCTACTGCCGGCCCTCGCTCGCCGAGTTCCTCGACTCGGACGCGATCTTCGAGGTGACGCGGCAGGGCTTCGAGTGGTTCCAGGAGAAGTTCGACTACGCGTACCCGTTCAAGAAGTACGACCAGCTGTTCGTGCCGGAGTTCAACGCGGGCGCGATGGAGAACGCGGGCGCGGTCACCATCCGCGACCAGTACGTGTTCCGCTCGAAGGTCACGGACGCCGCGTACGAGGTGCGGGCCGCCACGATCCTGCACGAGCTGGCGCACATGTGGTTCGGCGACCTGGTCACCATGGAGTGGTGGAACGACCTGTGGCTGAACGAGTCGTTCGCCACCTACGCCGAGGCCGCGTGCCAGGCGTACGCCCCCCAGTCGCGCTGGCCGCACTCCTGGACCACGTTCGCCAACTCCATGAAGACCTGGGCGTACCGGCAGGACCAACTGCCGTCCACGCACCCGATCATGGCCGAGATCAACGACCTCGACGACGTGCTGGTCAACTTCGACGGCATCACGTACGCCAAGGGCGCCAGCGTCCTCAAGCAGCTCGTCGCCTATGTCGGTGAGGACGAGTTCTTCCAGGGCGTGCAGGCCTACTTCAAGCGGCACGCGTTCGGCAACACGCGCCTGTCCGACCTGCTGGGCGCCCTGGAGGAGACCTCCGGCCGGGACCTGAAGACCTGGTCGAAGGCATGGCTGGAAACGGCCGGTATCAACGTCCTGCGTCCCGAGATCGAGACGGACGCGGACGGTGTCATCACCGCCTTCGCCATCCGCCAGGAGGCCCCCGCCCTGCCCGCGGGCGCCAAGGGCGAGTCGACGCTGCGTCCGCACCGGATCGCCGTCGGTCTCTACGACCTCGACGACGACAGCGGCAAGCTGCTGCGGGACGACAGCGGCGACGGCTCCGGCCGTATCGAGCTGGACGTCGACGGCGAACTGACCGCCGTGCCCCAGCTGGTGGGCAGGCGCCGCCCGGCCGTGATCCTCCTCAACGACGACGACCTCTCGTACGCGAAGGTCCGTCTCGACGAGCAGTCCCTGGCCTTCGTCACCGAGCACCTCGGCGACTTCGAGTCCTCCCTTCCCCGTGCCCTGTGCTGGGCCTCGGCCTGGGACATGACGCGTGACGCCGAACTGGCGACCCGCGACTACCTGTCCCTCGTCCTGTCCGGCATCGGCAAGGAGTCGGACATCGGCGTCGTGCAGTCGCTGCACCGGCAGGTGAAGCTGGCGATCGAGCTGTACGCCGACCCGACCGCGCGCGAGGCCCTGCTGACCCGCTGGACGGACGCCACGCTGGCCCACCTGAAGTCCGCCGCGGCGGGCAGCGACCACCAGCTGGCCTGGGCGCGCGCCTTCGCGGCGACGGCCCGTACGCCGGAGCAGCTGGACCTCCTGGAGCACCTGCTCGACGGCCGCGAGTCCATCGAGGGGCTCGCCGTCGACACCGAGCTGCGCTGGGCGTTCGTGCAGCGGCTCGCGGCGGTGGGGCGCTTCGACGAGGCGGAGATCGCGGGCGAGTACGAGCGCGACAAGACGGCCGCCGGTGAGCGCCACGCGGCGACCGCCCGTTCCGCCCGCCCGACCGAGGAGGCGAAGGCGGAGGCCTGGGAGTCGGTCGTCGAGTCCGACAAGCTGCCGAACTCGCTGCAGGAGGCGGTGATCGGCGGCTTCGTCCAGACCGGCCAGCGCGAGCTGCTCGCCCCGTACACGGACAAGTACTTCGCGGCGGTCAAGGACGTCTGGGACTCGCGCTCGCACGAGATGGCCCAGCAGATCGTGGTCGGCCTCTACCCGTCGGTCCAGGTCTCCGAGGAGACTCTCCGCAAGACGGACGAGTGGCTGGCCTCCGCCGAGCCCGGCCCGGCGCTGCGCCGGCTGATCTCGGAGTCCCGCGCGGGCATCGAGCGCGCGCTCAGGGCCCAGGCGGCGGACGCGGCGGTCACGACCCGGTAAGCAGCAGTACGTGGATGGGGCGCCCGGTGTGACACCGGGCGCCCTTCTTCATGTGCCGACCAGCTGTCGGGCCAGGTGCAGCATCGTGCGGATGTGCAGGGCGGTCTGCCGGTGCACCGGCACCCAGCGCGCGAGGAAGGTGGTCTCCAGCTCCTGGCTCCAGTCGCGTACGAGGGTGTCGAGGGCCTCGGGCGGTTCGTCGAGGGCACTGCGCATCATCGCGGCGGCGCGCAGGGGTATGCGCCGGGCGGCGATGCCGAGGGAGACGGAGTTGCCGACGGTGGTGGCGAGTTCGGCGTCGCCGAGGCCGTGCGCGTCGTGGGTGTTCCAGGTGTCCACCACGCCGGGGCCGATGTCCATGAGTTCGCGCGCGGCGGTGTGGAACGGCAGCCGGCGCTCGTCCGCGGGCGGCCGGTCGGCGAGTGCGCCGAGCACCTTCTCCAGCTGCTTGGCGCGGCTGAGCAGGATCTCGGCGGCCCGGGAGATCTCCCGCTGCGGGCGGGTGACGGGGCTCGGGTCGCTGACGCCGGCCACGCTCCAGAAGGGGGCCTCGACGACGGCCGAGACGGTCCCGTGCCGCATCGCGTACATCCAGGTCGCCTGGGAGGTGTAGCCGGAGGGGTCGCGTTCGTCGGCGGGGCTGCCGTCGGGCAGGACGAGCACGCCGGGGCTGTCCACGAACCAGCCCATGCCGTCGAACGGCCGGTACTCCAGCGGGATACCGAGCTCCGCCGCCACGGACCGGAAGGCACGCGGCGCTCCGGGCACGGGACGGGTCAGCTGCAGGAACGATCCTCCTACTTCGACGCCGTGCAGGGAGAACTGGACCACGGGCCGCAACTCGTCGATGAGCCGGGTGAGCGCCCGGGACTCGGGCATCGCGGTGTGCGGGTCCGCCTCCACGGGCGGGAACTCGGGCTGGCTCATGAACGCGGGCCGGTAGAAGCCGCGGTAGTAGCCGTCCAAGGTCGGTGCGGAGGCCGGGTGTTCGGCGAACCGGCGCTCGCCGAGGGTCGTGCCGTCCGGGTCCAGACAGAGCAGGAAGTGCCAGGTGCAGCCGAGTTCGTCCAGGACCCGCGGGTCGCGTACGAAGTCCTCGGCGAGGGTGAGGGACGAGGCACCGCCGACCGGTTCATTGGCGTGCGCGCCTGCCACGGTCAGTATCTGGTGCTCGCCATGACCTGCGGAGAGCAGCCACAGGGGTCGGCCGGCGCGGGACGTTCCCACGGTACGCAGACGCAACGTCCCGGGCCGCTCCGCGACCATCGCCCGCGCGCGCCGCGCCAGCTCGTCGACGGTGGGATACGGATTTCCCCGGCTCCGGGCGCCCTCTGCCCTCACGCCAACTCCTCACCTCGATACGGCCGTTGAGCGTCTCGAACAGGCGGTTCCGGCGCTCCGGGGAGCGCGCCCCGTCAAGGCTCGATGTGCCGGGTCAGGGTGTCAAGGGGCCCTTGGGGCGACGGCGACGGAGATCAACCAATGGGAATATGCCGGGCGGGATTTCGCCCCGGCCGCGCCTCCTTCATTCCCGTCGCTTACTCGGGGCTCCGCCCCCGAACCCCGCTGCTCGAACGCCGGAGAGGCTGATCCTCCTGACCCATGTTCGAACTCCCGCGTGTCGTACGGGGTTTCGGTCAATCGGTCGTTCGTTGCGGCCTGAGCTGGGCCGCGCCCATGCAGCAAAGCAGGTGAGCCGGGAGTCAGTTGTGGCAGCGCTGGAGTCGGACGACCCGGGATCCGTCGGGGCGTACCAGCTGATCAGCCGACTCGGTGCGGGTGAGATGGGGCGGGTCTATCTGGGGCGTTCGCCCGGTGGGCGGCTCGTCGCGGTGAAGGTGGTGCACTCCGAGCTGTTGCGGCGGCCCGAGCAGCCAGATCGTCACCACCGGGCCGGTGGTCGACACGAGCAAGGGCGCGGTTTCACCGTGTCGGCGTGCGTGCGGCTGAGCGTGACACCCGGCAGCTTCGCCACCGCCGTCAGCCAGGACGGCGAGGACCACAGCTGCTTCTACCTCCAGCACTCCACCGATGAGCGGCAGTGGTTCTTCGCCGGGGCCACCCAGCGCCCGGTGGCCCGCACCGCCCCCGTGGCGGGTGTCTGGACCCACCTCGTCGGCGTGTGCGACGGCCCTGGACGCCGGCTCCGCGTCTACGTCGACGGCGTCCAGGAGGGGACCGTGGCCGACACCATCGAGGCGGGCGGCTCCCTGGTGATCGCACGGGCCAAGTACAACGGCGGCCCCGCCGACTTCCTGCCCGGCGCCGTCAAGAACGTACGCATCTACGACCGGGCCCTGACTTCCGCCCAGATCGAAACACTGAAGCTCGCGTCCTGAGCGGCCGCGTTACGGTGCAACCACCACGAGCGCGATGCCGAGTCCGAGACCGAGGCGCGGGCGAGGGCGGGGGTCGAGACCGAGGCCGAGGCGGGGGCCGGGAACGGTTCGCTTTGGTCGGTTCGCGGCCGGCGAACTGTGCGTACGGGTGGTCTGGTCCAGGAATCCCACGGTGTACCCACGCCTCTCTTCCCGTCTTCCCGTCTTCCCGTCACCGGGAGGTCGGTCGATGTGGATCTACCGTCGCAGCGCCGGAACTGTCACGTCCATCGAATCTTTTCGACCATTCCTTTCAGTTGAGCTGAACGTTTGGGTGGCGCGCACGGGGCGTACCCCGAGCTGGCCGAACACCGTCGCTCCGAAGGCCAGGGCCATGCCCGCCAGCTGCACGGGGCCCAGTGCCTGGCCGAGCGCCGCCCAGCCGATGACGGCCGCCGTGAGCGGGGAGAGCGGGCCGAGGAAGGTGACCTGGGTGGCGGTGAGCCGGCCGATGCCGCGGAACCAGAGCCAGTACGCGACCGCCGTGTTGGCCAGGGCCAGATAGAGGTAGCCGCCGACCGCCCGGCCGTCGAGCGCGGGCGGCGCGCCCTCCACGTACAGCGCGACCGGGGCCATCAGCAGCCCGCCCGCGGTCAGTTGCCAGCCGGTGAGGGCCAGCGGGCCCACCCCCTCGGGACGCCCCCACCTCTTCGTCAGCACGGTGCCCGCGGACATCGACGCGGTCGCGCCGAGGGCCGCCAGCACACCCACGGCGTCCAGCGCACCGGCCGCCTTCAGCACGACCAGGCTCACGCCGAGGGCGGCCGCGATGCCCGTGAGCAGCGTACGGAGGGTCGGGCGTTCGCCGAGCAGGGCCGCCGCGAGGCCCACGACGAAGAGCGGGCCGACGGAACCGACGACCGCGGCCATGCCGCCCGGCAGCCGGTACGCGGAGAGGAAGAGGAGCGGGAAGAAGGCACCGATGTTCAGCGCGCCCAGGGCCGCCGCCTTCCACCACCAGACCCCGCGCGGCAGCGTACGGGCGAGGGCGAGCAGGACCAGCCCGGCGGGCAGGGCGCGCATCAGACCGGTGAACAGGGGGCGGTCGGCCGGCAGGAACTCCGTGGTGACGGCGTAGGTACTGCCCCAGGAGACGGGGGCCAGGGCGGTGAGCGCGATGACGGTGCTGCGGTTCATGACCGGCTCCATGAGGGAGGTGGCTCGGGAGGGATGACTCTGGGATGACTTGGCAGTAATTAGCTTAGCACTAAGCTACTTATCGTCAAGCCACCTTCTTGCAGCCGGGTCATACGGTGCGGATACTCGCCCCATGAGCACTTCCAAGGCCGCCAGAACCCCCGCGGACCCCGTCGACGCGATCATCGACCAGTGGGCCGCCGTCCGGCCCGACCTGGACACGGCCGCGATGGAGGTCTTCGGCCGCGTCTTCCGGCTCTCGCGGGCGATGGGCGACCGGATGGAGAAGACGTACGCGCGGCTCGGCATCTCGCGCGGCGAGTTCGACGTGCTCGCCACGCTGCGGCGGTCCGGTGCCCCGTACGCCCTCTCGCCCCGCCAGCTCTCGGCGACGCTGATGCTGACCACGGGCGGGATGACCGGCCGCCTCGACAAGCTGGAACGGGCCGGTCTGCTCCGCAGGTCCCCTGACCCTCATGACCGCCGCGCCCTCCAAGTGACGCTCACGGACAAGGGGTTGGGGCTCGTCGACGAGGCGGTCGGGGCCGGGCTCGCCGTCCAGACGGAGGCGTTGTCGTCCCTCGACGAGGAACAGGCCGGCCAACTGGCCGACCTGTTGCGTCAGTTGCTCGCCGGCACGGGCCAGACGAGTCGCTAGCGACTCGCTGGGAGGGGTTCCCTGTTTGTTGCCTGCCTGCGGGTTGGTTGCCTGCGGTTTGGTTGCCTGCGGGTTTGTTGCCTGCCTGCGGGTTGGTTGTGGCTGGGCGCGCAGTTCCCCGCGCCCCTTACGGGGCATGGGCGCCTGCGGGTCGGCTGTGGCTGAGCGCGCAGTTCCCCGCGCCCCTTACGGGGCGTGGCCCTCGTCAGCCCTGCCCCATCGCTGCTGTCAGTGCCGCCTCGAGTTCCCCGGTGGTCGGATTCTCCGCCGCCCAGGCCGCGTAGCCGTCCGGGCGGATCAGGAGGGTGGTGCGGTGGCCGCTTGCCCAACTGGCCACGGTGAGGCGGTCTTTGCGGGTGTCGGGGTCGGGGGCCCTGGGGGCGTCGGGCGGGGTGATGAGTACGAACCTGCCGCCGCGCAGGGCCTCGTACAGGCGGCCGTCCCGAAGGGATACGTCCGGGACGCGCTTGCCGGTGAGGGGGTGGGCGCCGCGTGGGGACGGGTAGGAGTAGCCGATGCCGGTGATCTGGCCGATCATGCGGGTGCGGGCCGGGCGGGCGTGGTCCAGGACCGTGGTGAGCAGGGTGCGGGCCGTGAGCGTCCAGGGCCGGTTGGCCATCGCGAGCCGGACGAGTCCGCCGCTGCTGCGGAGGACGGACTTTCCGACGGGGTGGCGTTCGGACTGGTAGGTGTCCAACAGGCCGGCGCGGGCGTGGCCGTTGAGTGTCGCCGCCAGCTTCCAGCTCAGGTTGGCGGCGTCCTGGAGGCCGGTGTTCATGCCCTGGCCGCCGGCCGGGGTGTGCACGTGCGCGGCGTCCCCGGCCAGGAAGACCCGGCCGACCCGGTAGGCCGGAGCCTGCCGCTCGTCGCTGTGGAAGCGGGACATCCAGCGGGCGTCGTGCATGCCGTAGTCACGGCCGAGGGCGAGCCGGGTGATCTCCTTGACCTCGTCAAGGTCGAGGGGCGCGTCGTCGGCGACGTCGCGCCGGCGGTCCCAGCCGATCACCCGGTAGTAGCCGTCCCCGAAGGGCGCGAGGAAGGCGAACGCGTCCCCGACCGCGTTCACGGTCAGCAGCGTCTCCGGCTCCTCGGCCAGCCGGACGTCTGCGAGGACGACGGAACGGATCGCCGAACGCCCGGGGAACGGCAGCCCCACCGCCTCCCGCACGGCACTGCGCATCCCGTCCGTCCCGACGACGTACGCGGCCCGCAGCTCCTCCAGCCCCGGCCCCCTGCCGGTCCCTTCGGCTGCCTCGGCCCCGGCAGCCGCGCGCACCCTGAGGGTCACTCCGTCCGCGTCCTGGGCCAGCCCGGTCACCTCGGTCTCGTACGCGAACCGCACCCCGGCCTCCACCGCCCGCCGCTCCAACGCCCGCTCCACCTCGTACTGCGGCAACACGAGCAGGTGGTTGAAGCGGGAGGGGAGGGTGGTCAGGTCGACGGTGAGCCGGGAGAAGAGCCGGAGCCGGTCGAGCGTCTGCCCCTTGCTCTCCAGCTCGTCGGCGAGACCTCGGGCGTCGAGCTGCTCCAGCGTGCGGGCGTGCAGGACGAACGCGCGGGAGAGGTTGCTCGTCCTGTGCGGGCGCTTCTCGACGAGGGTGACGTGGATGCCCGCGGTGGCGAGGTCGCCGGCCAGCAGCAGACCGGTGGGGCCCGCGCCGACGACGATGACCTCGCGGGAAGCGGCGGGGGTGCCGGGTGTGCCGTTCTTGTCGGTCCGGTCAGACGTGACGTTCATGGCGGCCTCCTGGTGCCAACGGTTGTTGGTCAAGGGCTGTTGGCAAACACGGGCGATCCGGTTGCCACGTAGGCCAACACATGTTGGCCAACATTCGTATGCCAACACTTGTGGGCCAACGCCCGTTTGCCACCATAGGGCGACACCCCTGGTCCGTCAACAGTTGTTGGCCTACGCTTGTTGGCATGACCGACACCGGCTCCCCCACGCAGCACGCGCAGCCCACCCAGGGCACACAGCCCGCGCAGCCCCCGCAGCCCGCCCGCCGCTCCGACGCCACCCGCGCCACCATCCTCACCGCCGCGCGCGAACGCTTCGCCGCCGACGGATACGAGCGCGCGACCATCCGCGCCATCGCCCGCGACGCGAAGATCGACCCCTCGATGGTGATGCGCTACTACGGCAACAAGGAGGGCCTGTTCGCGGCGGCCGTCGACATCGATCTGCGGCTGCCGGTGCCGGAGAAGGTGCCGAAGGAGGAGGTCGGCCGGATCTTCGTCGAGCACTTCGTGGCGCTGTGGGAGAAGAACGAGGTGCTCACGGCGCTGCTGCGGGTCGGCGTCACCAACGCCGCCGGGGCCGAGCGCATGCAGGGCATCTTCAAGGAGCAGTTGGTGCCGGTGGCCCTGCGCGTCTGCCCCGACCCCGAACAGGTCCCGGCCCGCGCCGCGCTCGTCGCGTCACAGATGCTGGGCATGGCGCTGACCCGGTACGTCCTGCGCCTGCCGCCCGCCGTGGACCTGACCCGCGAGGAGATCGTGGCCTGGCTGGCGCCGACCGTTCAGCGCTATCTGACGGCCCCGCACCCGGGCCCCTCCCGCTGAAAGCCGCCAGGCGCGGACCCCGACGGCGACACCGGCACCAGGCCCTCGGCACCTGATACCTGGTAACCGGCACCCGGCACCTGATACCCGGCCGGGAACACGTCAAGAGCACCGTCCTCGGGCACGTACGACGACTGCCGTACGTACGCGAGGACGGTGCCCTCGAAACAGAAACCTCAGTGGCCGGAGCGGGCCGAGGTCAGGAGGCCTTCACGGCCGCCTTCGTCTTGGCCTTGCCCTTCGCCTTCGGGTGACGGTCCGTCGACCCGTCCAGTACCCAGACCAGACCGGCGATCAGCAGGAACAGCCCGATCGGCGCCACGACAAAGAGCCCAAGCGTGTCGATGACGCTCAGGCCCTGACCGGGGTCGTCGCCGTCGTCAGGCGTCACCGCGAGCGCGGGGGACGACATCAGCAGCATCAGCGTCGTACCGGCAGCCAGGGCGCCGGCGCGCAGGGCGTTCTTCTTGTCCACGGTGCAAACGTAGCGAACGCCTAATCCGGCCGCGCGCCCGGGGGTGCCGTACGGGGCGGAACGCCTCCCGAGTCCGGCCCGGTTTCCACGACGCCCGGCCGGGATTCCACGACGCCCGGCCCGGATTCCGCCGGGTCCGGCCCGGGGACTCCCGTGTCCTGCCGGCATCCGCCCACCGCCCGGCCCGCGCGCACCACGTCGATGAGGGCGTGCAGCCGAGGCGAGGCGGCGAGTTCCTCCAGGGTGACGGGGCGGCCCTCGGCGTCGGCGACGGGCAGGCGCCAGTTCGGATACTGGTCCCAGGTGCCGGGCAGGTTCTGCGGGCGGCGGTCGCCGACGGTGTCCGGGAGCCAGACACCGATCATGCGGGCGGGGGTACGCAGCAGGAACCGGTGCAGTGCCTGGATCTGCGCCTCCTCCGAGTCCTCCGACTGCCCGCCGGCCGTGCCCTGGAGCAGTCCGAGCCGGGCGAGCAGCGCCAGCCACTCCCCCACGTCGGTGGCCGCCTCGGCCCGTTCCTCCTCCACGGGGCGGGTCAACAGGCCCAGCCGGTCGCGGAGTTCGACGTGGTCGCCGGTGAGCCGGGACGCGGTGGGCGGCAGGTCGTGGGTGGTGGCGGTGGCGAGGCAGTCGGCGCGCCAGCTCTCGGGGGGCAACGGCAGGCCCGTACCGTCCCAGTCGCGTTCGAACCACAGCACGGACGTGCCGAGGACGCCGTGTTCGTGCAGCTTCTCCCGGACGCCCGGCTCGACCGTGCCGAGGTCCTCGCCGATCACCAGTGCCCCGGCGCGGTACGCCTCCAGCGCGAGGATCGCGAGCATGGCCTCGGCGTCGTAACGGACATACGTTCCCTCGGTGGCCGGGCGGCCCTGCGGGATCCACCAGAGGCGGAAGAGGCCCATGACGTGGTCGATACGGAGGGCGCCGGCGTACCGGAAGAGGGCACGCAGAAGGCGGCGGTACGGGGCGTAGCCGGACTCGGCGAGGCGGTCCGGGCGCCACGGCGGCAGCCCCCAGTCCTGGCCCTGCACGCTGAACGCGTCCGGGGGCGCGCCGACCGACATGCCCGCCGCGAAGTACTCCTGCTGCGCCCAGGCGTCGGCGCCACCGGGGTGGACGCCCACCGCGAGGTCGTGCACGAGCCCGACCCCCATGCCCGCGTCGCGCGCGCTGCGCTGGGCGGTGGCGAGTTGGGCGTCCGTCAGCCAGGCGAGGCGGCTGTGGAAGTCGACGCGGTCCATCAACTCGCCCCGGGCGCGGGCGGTCTCGGCCGAGCAGGGGTCGCGCAGGGCAGCCGGCCACTTCTGCCAGTCGGAGCCGTACACCTCGGCGAGCGCGCACCAGGTGGCGTGGTCCTCCAGCGCCTCGCCCTCCTCGGCGAGGAAGTCGCAGTAGGCGGCGCGCCGTCCGGGCCCGAGCGGCACGTCCCGTACGAGCTCCAGGGCCTCGCGCTTCAGCTCCCACACGGCGTCGCGGTCGATCAACGCGCCTTTGTCCAGCACGGATTCACGCTGCCGCTCGGCCCGCTCCAGGAGCGTACGGACGCGGTCGCGGTCACGCTCGCCGGCGTACGCGAACTCGGGGATGTCCTCGACGCGCAGGTACACGGGGTCGGGGTAGCGGCGCGAGGAGGGCCGGTACGGGGAGGGGTCGGTGGGCGCGCCGGGCACGGCCGCGTGCATCGGGTTGACCTGCACGAACCCGGCACCGAGCGCCCGTCCGGCCCAGGCCGTCAGCTCGGCGAGGTCGCCGAGGTCGCCCATGCCCCACGAGCGCCGCGACAGCAGCGAGTAGACCTGCACGAGCAGCCCGTACGTACGCCCCGGTGCCGCGGGCAGCCGGGTCGGCGCGACGACGAGATGGGCACGGGCGGTCCGCCCGTCGGGAGCGGTGGCCTCCAACTCATGGACGCCGAGGGGCAGTTGCTCGGCGGATGCGCGCGTCTCGCCCTGCTCGGTACGGATCCGCAGCCGGGTCCCGGCGGGCAGCGCGGCGAGGGCGGAGGCGAGCGAGGAGTCTCCCTGGAACCCGGGCGGGGTGGCCGGGGCGGCCGGGTCCGGGTCGCCCTGCGCGGGCGCGGCACCGGCGGAACGATCCGAACCGCCTGCCACGAACGCCCGGGCCACGGGCGGCGATCCGCCCGTCGCGGGCGCATCCCCGTCGGGAGCGGGCGGGTTGTCACCTGCCTCGGGCCGGTTCTCGTCCGGCGCGGGTGGGATATCGCCCACCCCGTGCCTGTTCACGTCCGGCGCGGGTGGGATATCGCCCACCCCGTGCCTGTTCACGTCCGGCGCGGGCGGGTTGTCGCCTACCCCGCGCCTGTTCACGTCCGGCGCGGGCCAGCTCTCACTCGGCGCAGGTGGGTTCTCGTCCGGCGCGCGCCCGTCGTCGTCCGCCCCCGGGGCGGAATCGCGCGCCCCGGAGCCGTCGTCGCTCCCGGCGGCGCCCGTCGGCGCTCCGCTCCAGCTCACCAGTGTCGGTGGGAGCAGTCGCTCCCGTAGCTCCGTCTCGCGCGCCGTGAGCGCCGCGCGAATCGCGTCCGGTGTGGCGGCGGGGACGCCCAGTGCGGCGAGGGCGGCGACGACCGCGGCGTCCGAGGCCGCGACCGTGCGCCCCGGGGACGGGCTGAAGGAGGTGGCGACGCCGTGCAGCGCGGCGAGCCGGGAGAGCGGCATCAGACCCCCGATGGGTCCAGGCCCGCGGCGGCGCCCGTGGAGGTGGGCTCGCTCGTCAGGTGCGCGGCGTCGGCGAGGGGCGGTTCGCTGGTGAGGGGGGCGGCGTCGGGCAGCGGCGGCTCACTGGTGAGCGGCGTCTCCGCGCAGGGCCCTTCGGCGGTGAAGACACAGATGTACGGGTCGGGGTCGGCGGGCTGCTCCGCCGGGCGTTTGGAGAGGGCCGAGAGCAGGAGCTGTGCTGATGCGGCCACGGGGGCCTCCTTGGTCGTCGCGGGTAGCCGTACGGCGGGTCAGGGCAGCCCTACCCAGTGGGCGGGCGCGCAGACGTGACAGCCCGGACAACGTGCCCTTGTTCACATTCTGACCCTTCTGCGCCGGGTGACCAAGAGCGCCTGGAGGACCACCGTCCGCGATCAAGCTCCCCCAGCTCTCTCCCCCACCCCTCTCCCCCGAGCCCTCCCCGGGCCACGACCAAGGTTTTTCCGGGAACACTATTCACTCACTACATATACTGAGTACATAATGGTGGCCATGAGCACCCGCCACATCCTGCTGGGGCTGCTCGCCGGAGGGCCGAGCCATGGCTACGACCTCAAGCGACGCCATGACGAACGCTTCCCGCAAGCCCGCCCACTGGCTTACGGCCAGGTCTATACGACGTTGCAGCGCCTGGTCCGCGACGGTCTCGCGGAGATCGACGGGACGGATTCGGACGGCGGTCCGGAGCGGACGCTGTACCGGTCCACCGACGACGGGGCGAAGGAACTCGCCGCGTGGACGGGCGAGATCACCCCGCCCGCGCCCTTCGTGACGAACGAGATCTTCGCCAAGGTCGTGTGCGCGATCCTCGCCTCGGCCGACCCCGCCCGGTATCTGAGCGCCCAGCGAGCCGCGCACATGGCGCGTATGCGGGAGCTCACGGCGGTCAAGACGGCGCCCGGCGCCGATCTCGCAACCGTTCTCTCGGCCGACTACGCCCTCAACCACCTCGACGCCGATCTGCGCTGGATGACCACCACCGCGGCCCGGCTCACCACTCTGACCGCGGAGGTCGACGGAGCATGAGCAGCCCGTCCATGAGCAACCCACCCAAGAGCAGTACGCCCACGAGCAGTACGCCCACGAGCGGTACGCAGAAGACCGTGCCGGTCCTGGCGGCCCGAGGCCTCGCCAAGTCGCACGGCAGGACCCAGGCGCTACGGGGCGCCTCGGTCGAACTGCGCTCGGGGGAGATCCTCGCCGTCACCGGCGCGAGCGGCAGCGGCAAGTCCACGTTGCTGCACTGCCTGGCCGGCATCGTCCGCCCCGACGAGGGCTCGGTCGTCTACGCCGAGCAGCGCCTCGACCAGCTGCCGGAACAGCGGCTGAGCGAGTTGCGGCGTACGGAGTTCGGGGTGGTGTTCCAGTTCGGGCAGCTGATCCCCGAGTTGACCGCGCTCGACAACGTCGCGCTTCCGCTGCTGCTCGCGGGGGTCTCCCGCAAGGACTCCCACGAGCGGGCGGGCGAGTGGCTGGAGCGGTTCGGCGTACGCGGCCAGGAGGAGCTGCGGCCCGGGGAGATGAGCGGCGGGCAGGCCCAACGGGTCTCGCTGGCGCGGGCGTTGGTGACCGGTCCGAAGGTCGTCTTCGCGGACGAGCCAACCGGCGCGCTCGATTCCCTCGCGAGCGAGGGGGTGATGACCGCGCTGGTGCACACGGCCCGGGAGTCCGGCACGGCGGTGCTGCTGATCACGCACGACGCGCAGGTCGCGGCGTATGCGGACCGTGAGGTGGAGCTGCGGGACGGGGCCGTCGGCTCCGCGGACGACGCGTGGACGCTGGAGGGGGCGCTGTGATCAGAGATCTCAGACTCGCCTGGCTGCTGACGCGGGGCTCGGACCGGCGGGAGTGGTGGCGGGTGACGCTGACGGCGGTGGGGGCCGCGCTGGCCACCGGCTTCGGGCTCGCGGCCGTAGCGGTCGCCTCGGTGGAGGGGCAGGTGTCCATCTCGTACTTTCACGGCCTCCTGAACCGGCCGGGGGAACGCGCCGGGGTGGTTGTCGCACTGCTGCTCCTGTGGGTGCCGGTGCTCGGCTTCCTCGGCCAGTGCGCACGCATCGGCGCCGTGCACCGCGACCGCAGGCTGGCCGGACTGCGCCTCGCCGGGGCGACGCCGAGGCAGGTGCGGCGCATCGCGGCCCTGGAGGCCGGCCTCGCCTGTCTGCTGGGGTCGGCCGTCGCCTCGGTGTTCTGCGCGCTCCTCCTGGTGAGCCTGTTGCCGCAGCAGCCTCCGCTGTCGGCCTGGGGCGGCTTCGCCCTGGTGGCGCTCGGCGTGCCGCTCCTCGCCGTGCTGGTGAGTGTGGTCGCGCTGCGCCGGGTCGTGGCCTCGCCGCTCGGCTGGGTGCGCCGGGTGAGGCCGCGCCACGGCCGGGTCGCCACCCTCGCCCTTGTGGTGCCGGCGGTACTGGTGGGCCTGGCTGCCCTGCTGATCGCCATATGGAAAGGCGGACCGGGTGCCAAGACGTTCCTTCTGCTGGTGTTCTTCGCGGTGGCGCTGACCGGTGCGGGCTCGGTGGCGGTTGCCGGGATCACCGCGCGGACCACCGGCAGGCGGCTCGCCGCCCGGACCGAGAACCCCGCGGTCCTGATCGCCGCCGAACGGCTCCAGGCCGACCCGTGGGCCACCGCGCGCACCAACGCGGCCGTACTCCTGGTGGCCGTCGTGGGCGTGGGCTTCATGGGCGTACGCCAGATGTTCCTCGACGCCGTGCATCACCCGGCGGACAGCCTGCCCCACAGCCCCGAGGACCTGGCGTTCTACACCACCGGCGTCAATCTGGCGGGCGCCGCCGTCCTGGTGGCGCTGCTGATCAGTCTGGGCGGTCTTGCCGTGGGCACCGCCGAGTCGCTCGCCACCCGGCGCCGGGGCCTCGCCGCGCAGGCCGCGGCGGGCGTACCGCGGAAGGTGCTCGGCCGGGCGCTGCTCCTTGAGACCGCGCTGCCGCTGGCCCCGGCGATGCTGCTCGCGGGCTTCGGCGGCGCGGCGGTGTACTTCGTGTACGGAAGGGTCGTGGACGCCGCGACCATCCCGATGGTGGTGCCGCTGCTCGTGCCGGTGGCCGTCTACGCGGCCTGCCTCCTCGCCGCCGCCACCTCCCTGCCCCTGCTGCGCCGTTCGGTGCACCCGGCGGAACTGCGCTTCACCTAGCCGCGCACCGCAGAACTCCGGCTCTCCGGGAGGCACGAGGGGACTTCCCGGAGAGCCGGAAAAGACAGAAAGACGGAAAGACGGAAGAAACGACGGACCGGCCCGCGTGAAGGAAACGACGGACCGGCCCGTGTGAAGGAGGCGGCGGACCGGCTCGCGCCCATGAACCAGAAAGGCGGAACCGGCCCGTACAAGGCAACACAAGGCAAGACGAAGGCCCGGATCGTCAGGCGGAAATGCCGTCGATCCGGGCCATCGCGTCCTCCGCGCCGTACGGCTGCAGGTATGGCAGCCAGCGCGGGTCCCTATGCCCGGTTCCGATGATGCGCCAAGCGAGCCCCGTCGGCGGGGCCGGTTTATGGCGCAGGCGCCAGCCGATCTCGACCAGGTGACGGTCGGCCTTGACGTGGTTGCAGCGGCGGCAGGACGCCACCACGTTGTCCCAGACGTGCTGACCCCCGCGACTGCGCGGGATGACGTGGTCGACGCTGGTTGCGACGCCACCGCAGTACATGCACCGGCCGCCGTCGCGGGCGAACAGCGCCCGACGGGTCAGCGGAACGGGTCCCCGGTAAGGGACCCGTACGAACCTCTTCAGCCGGACCACGCTGGGTGCGGGGACAGTAACGGTTGCACTATGCATAAAGGCGCCGGATTCCTCGAGGCAGACAGCCTTGTTCTCGAGGACGAGGACGAGCGCGCGGCGGAGCGGTACGACGCCGAGGGGCTCGTACGACGCGTTGAGGACCAGGACATGCGGCACGGATGGCCTCCTTGTACGCCGGCGGCGCGTGGCTCGCGCCGGGACGATCTGTAGTCAGTCTCCCCTCATGCCTGGTGGAAGCGCCACCATGTCCCGGTAACGGGCTGGGAGTGTTTTCGACCACACCCTCTTCATCCCCAGGTGAGCACAGTCTCTCCCTCGAACATTGCAACGATCCGCACATGCTGCCCCGTTAGTGTGGTGGTTCTGCCCGTCGGTGCCCCTATTCCGATGTCCCTGCCACGGGCGGGCCGCTACGCCTGGAGGTACCTGCCGTGTTCTTGTCCGTCCTGTCGGCCGCCGATCCCACCGAGGAACCGACGTCGCCAACGCTCCAGGACGCCCAGGAAGGCGCGACGAACGCCGCTAGCTGGGTCGAGCAGAACTGGTCCACATGGCTCAGCATCGGCCTGCGGGTGCTGCTGATCCTGGTGATAGCGGCCGTGCTGAGAGTGGTCATACGGCGGACCATCACGAAGTTCATAGACCGCATGAACCGTACGGCGCAGGCGGTCGACGGGACGGCTCTCGGCGGTCTCCTGGTCAACGTCGAGCGCCGTCGTCAGCGGTCCCAGGCCATCGGTTCGGTGCTCCGCTCGGTCGCGTCCTTCGCGATCATGAGCACGGCCGCGCTGATGATCCTCGGCACGTTCGAGATCAACCTGGCCCCGCTGCTGGCCTCCGCCGGTGTGGCGGGCGTGGCCATCGGTTTCGGCGCCCGCAACCTGGTCACGGACTTCCTCTCCGGCGTCTTCATGATCCTGGAGGACCAGTACGGCGTGGGCGACTCGGTCGACGCGGGCGTCGCCTCCGGCGAGGTCATCGAGGTGGGTCTGCGGGTCACCAAGCTCCGCGGCGACAACGGCGAGATCTGGTACGTCCGCAACGGCGAGGTCAAGCGCATCGGCAACCTCTCCCAGGGCTGGGCCACGGCCGGTGTCGACGTCACGGTCCATCCCTCGGAGGACCTGGACCGGGTGAAGACCCTCCTCAACCAGGTCGGCGAGGACATGAGCAAGGCCGAGCCCTGGAACGAACGCCTCTGGGGCCCCATCGAGGTGCTCGGCCTCGACAGCGTCCTTCTCGACTCGATGGTCGTCCACGTCTCCGCGAAGACGATGCCCGGCAAGGCGCTGAGCGTGGAGCGCGAACTCCGCTGGCGCATCAAGCACGCCCTCGACAGGGCGGGCATCCGCATCGTCGGCGGTCTCCCCGCCCAGCAGGACACGGAGGCGGCCGCCGACCCGACGGCGGGGATGGCGGCCCCTTCGGCCTACTCCAACTCCGCGTCCCCCCAGTCGCAGACGGCGTCGCCCATAGCACCGGCCGCGGTTCCGACGAATGTGACGAAGTAGGGGCGAGAGCTTTCTCATACGCGCACGGCCTCCGTGGGGCAGTATCCGGGTCACTCCGGATGCCGCCCCACACGCGTGTCCCCACACACGCGCCCCCGTCCGCCGGGTCGCGTGTCCCCACACCGTCCGCCGGGTAACGACTTCATTGACCTGCAGTGGCCGGTATTGACGCGTCCCCCACCCCGGGCCTACCTTCCTCCCACCGATAGGAAAGTTTACTAACAATGATTCCGCGGTGGACTTCCCGGTGGCGGCACTGGGAAGCTGGGCAGCCGAAAGGCAGGTGTCGACACTCATGGCAGGAACCGCCGGTACGCCGGGCACCCCTCGCGTTCTGCGCGCCATGAACGACCGTGCCGCACTCGATCTCCTGCTGGAGCACGGGCCGTTGTCCCGGACGCGGATCGGCAAGCTGACCGGCCTGTCGAAGCCGACCGCTTCGCAGCTGCTGGCCCGGCTGGAGGCGGCGGGGCTCGTCCTCGTCACCGGCACCACCGAGGGCCGGCCGGGGCCCAACGCACAGCTGTACGCGGTGAACCCGGCCGCCGCCTACGCCGCCGGTCTCGACGTGACGCCCGAGCGGATCCTCGCCGCCGTCGCCGATGTGACGGGGCGGACGGTGGGAGAGTACGAACTGCTCACCCCCGGCCGTCGCGCGGGACAGACCGTCGTACGGCAGGTCACCGACGCCCTCGACGGTGCCGTGAAGGCGGCGGGGCTGGCCCGGGCCGACATCCAGCGGCTCGTCATCGGCACCCCCGGCGCCTTCGACCCCAACACGGGACGCCTGCGCTACGCCTCCCACCTCCCGGGGTGGCACTCCCCCGCCCTGCTCGACGAGCTCGCGGCAGCGCTGCCGATGCCCGTCGAGTACGAGAACGACGTCAACCTCGTCGCCATAGCCGAGCAGCGGCTCGGTGCGGCCCGGGGCCACGAGGACTTCGTACTGCTGTGGAACGAGGGCGGTCTCGGTGCCGCGCTCGTCCTCGGCGGACGCCTGCACCGCGGCTGGACCGGCGGCGCGGGCGAGGTCGGCTTCCTCCCCGTACCCGGCGCGCCGCTCGTGCGGCACGTCACCAAGGCCAACAGCGGTGGCTACCAGGAGCTGGCCGGCTCCCAGGCCATCCCGAAACTCGCCCGCGAACTCGGCATCCAGCCCCTGCCGACCGGGCCGTACGCCGAAGCCGCCGCCGCGCTCGTCGAGCAGGCGGCGGACATCAACGCGGGGGCCCACCGGAAGCTCCTGGAGACGTACGCGACGGGGCTCGCCACCGGTCTCGCCTCGCTCGTCTCCGTCCTCGACCCCGAACTCGTCGTCCTCAGCGGGGCCTCGCTCACGAGGGGCGGCGAACCGCTGCGCGCCCTGGTGCAGGCCGAGCTGGAGGAGCTGGCCGCGCCCCGGCCGCGCCTCGTGGTCGGCGACGTCGACGAACACCCCGTGCTGCGCGGCGCGTTGGAGAGCGCGCTCGCGGCCACCCGCGACGAGGCCTTCGACACCTCGCGCTGAGCCGGACCCCGCACGCCTCCCCCGCACATCTCCGTACAACCCGTCCCACACCACCCCGTCCCGCCCAGGGAGACTTCGCCATGCCCGGAATGCCCAGGAAAGCGGTGCTCGCCGCCGCCTCGATAGCCCTTCTCACCACCGCCTGTACCGGCCAGTCGGACACCGGCGCCACGGACGACCCGAACGCGTCGACCACGATCACGTTCTGGCACGGCTGGAGCGCTCCCGCCGAGGTCAAGGCCATCCAGGCGAATATCGACCGCTTCGAGAAGGAACACCCCAACATCAAGGTGAAGGTCGTCGGCAACATCAACGACGACAAGCTCAACCAGGCGTTGCGCGCGGGCGGTTCCAACGGCCCCGACGTGGTCTCGTCGTTCACCACGTCCAACATCGGCAAGTTCTGTTCGTCCGGCGCCTTCGCCGACCTCAAGCCGTTCATCGAGAAGTCGAAGCTCGACCTCGACAAGATCATTCCGAAGCCGATGCTGGAGTACACCCAGTTCGAGGGCAAGCGCTGCGCGATGCCGCTGCTCGGTGACGCGTACGGCCTCTACTACAACAAGGACGCCTTCGAGAAGGCCGGGATCAAGGCGCCGCCTAAGACATGGTCCGAGTTCACCGAGGTCGCCAAGAAGCTGACGAAGTCCAAGGGCGACTCGTACGAGCAGCTCGGCTTCATGCCGAACTACCACGGCTACGAGACCGTCGTGGACCACTACATGTCGCAGTGGAACCACACCTACTTCGACAAGGACGGCAAGTCCAACATCGCCAAGGACCCCGCCTTCGCCGAGATGTTCACGTACCAGAAGAAGCTCGTCGACAGCCTCGGCGGCTTCCAGAAGCTGGAGAAGTACCGCAACACCTTCGGCGACGAGTGGGGCGCCAAGCACCCCTTCCAGACCGGGCAGGTGGCCATGCAGCTCGACGGCGAGTGGCGGCTCGGCATGGCGAAGGACGCGGGCGTGAAGTTCGACATCGGCACGGCTCCCATGCCCGTCGCCGACGACGAGGTCGACGAGTACGGCAAGGGCTTCCTCTCCGGCACGGTCATGGGCATCGCGCCGCAGAGCAAGAAGCAGAACGCGGCCTGGGAGCTGGTGAAGTACATGACGACCGACACCGCGGCCGTGGTCGCCTTCGCCAACGCCATCCACAACGTGCCGTCCACGTTCGACGCGCTGAAGTCGCCCGACCTGACGGTCGACCCCGGTTTCAAGACGTTCCTGGACATCGCGCAGAACCCGCACTCCAACACCCCGCCGGCGTCCGTCAACGGCTCGACGTACCAGACGACCCTGCAGGACTTCGGCTACCAGTACGAGTCCGGCAAGGCGAAGGATCTGAAGGCCGGTCTGAAGAAGACGGCCGACCAGATCGACCGTGACATCGAGCAGGCGAAGTAGCCACCGATGTCCACGCTCACTCTGCGTGCGAAGCGCCGCCGGTCGGCGCTTCGAACGGCCGCGTTCATGTCGCCGTGGCTGATCGGCTTCAGCGTCTTCTTCGCGTATCCGCTGATCTCGACCGTGTACTTCTCCTTCATGAAGTACGACGGCTTCGGTGTCCCCGTCTTCCGGGGTCTGGAGAACTGGAACTACGTCTTCAACGACTACCCCATGTTCTGGCCGGCGCTGCGCAACACCCTGTGGCTGGTGGTCGTCATGGTCACCCTGCGGGTCGCCTTCGGCCTGGGCATCGGCCTGTTGATCACGAAGATCAAGACGGGCACGGGTGTGTTCCGCACCCTCTTCTACCTGCCCTACCTGGCGCCGCCCGTCGCGGCGACGCTGGCCTTCGTCTTCCTGCTCAACCCGGGTACGGGGCCGGTCAACTCGATCCTGGGCGATCTTGGCCTGCCGACGCCCGGCTGGTTCACGGACGCCGCGTGGTCCAAGCCCGCCCTCACCATGCTGGCCCTCTGGGGCGTCGGCGACCTGATGGTCATCTTCATGGCCGCGCTGCTCGACGTACCGAAGGAGCAGTACGAGGCCGCCGAACTGGACGGCGCGTCCGCCTGGCACCGGTTCCGGTTCGTGACGCTGCCGAACATCTCACCGATCGTGATGTTCGCGGTGGTCACCGGCGTGATCCAGACGATGCAGTACTACACACAGCCGCTGGTCGCCGGAAAGGTCGCCTCCGGGATCATCGGCGGCTCGGGCCAGTCGTTCGAACCGGGATACCCCGACAAGTCGACGCTCACCCTGCCGCAGCTCGTCTACAACCTCGGCTTCCAGCGCTTCGACTACGGCTCCGCGTGCGTGGTCGCGCTGGTGCTGTTCGCCCTGTCCATGGTGTTCACCGCGTTCCTGATGCGGCGCCGGGGCGGTCTCATCCAGGCAGGTGATTGACCCATGACCCAAGTACTCGACAAGCCCGTGGAGTTGGGAGTGCCGCCGGTCACCCCCGCCGAGCGGACCGCCCGCCGCAAGGCCCTCCTCGAATGGATCGCCGTCCACGCGCTCGGCGTCGCCGCCGCGTTGTTCTTCGTGCTGCCCTTCGTGTTCGTCGTCCTCACCTCCCTCATGAGCGACAACCAGACCCTCACCAGGGACCTGGTCCCGGACACCTGGGAGTGGGGCAACTACGCGAAGGTCTTCGACACGCCCGGCTTCCTCACCTGGTGGAAGAACACCCTTCTGTACGCGGGTGGCGGCACCGTCCTGACGGTGGTGTCCAGCATTCCGGTGGCGTACGCGCTCGCCAAGTTCCGCTTCCGTGGCCGGAACCTGTCGTTGATGCTGGTCATCTCGATGATGATGCTGCCGCCGCAGGTCATCATCATCCCGATGTACCTGTTCTGGGCGAAGCAGCTGGATCTGTCGGGCACCCTGTGGCCGCTGATCATCCCGATGGCGTTCGGGGACGCGTTCTCGATCTTCCTGCTGCGGCAGTTCCTGACGACGATCCCGAACGAGTACATCGACGCGGCGAAGGTGGACGGCTGCGGGGACTTCAAAACCCTGCTCAAGGTCGTCCTGCCGATGGCCAAGCCCGGCATCGCCGCCGTCGCGCTCTTCCAGTTCTTCTACGCCTGGAACGACTACTTCGGGCCGCAGATCTACGCGTCCGAGAATCCCGGCGCCTGGACCCTGAGCTACGGCCTGGAGTCCTTCAAGGGCGCCCACCACACCGACTGGAACCTGACCATGGCCGCGACCGTCCTGGTCATGGCCCCCGTGATCCTCGTGTTCTTCTTCGCGCAGAAGGCGTTCGTCGAGGGCGTCACGCTCACCGGAGTGAAGGGCTGACTTGACGCTCCCCCTCCTGAGGAGAGGGATCTCACGGCTCACGCCGTTGAGCTTTCTGTTTCATCGCCGACTGCCCGCCCGGAGAACTCCGTTGAGGTCTTACACCAGCTCCGCAGACTGTCACGGCCCGTCCGGCCGCCAGCAGGTTCTTCGCTGCGTTCACGTCCCGGTCATGGACGATTCCGCAGTCGCACGTCCAGGTGCGGACGTTCAGCGGCGTCCTCTCTTGCAGGGTGCCGCAGGTGGAGCACAGCTTGGACGAGGGGAACCACCGGTCAACGGCGATCACCTCACGCCCGTACCAGCGGGCCTTGTACTCCAGCATGCTCCGGAACTCCGACCACGCCGCATCCGAGATGGCGCGGGCGAGTTTCCGGTTCTTGACCATGTTGCGCACGGTCAGGTCCTCGATCACGAGCGTTTGGTTCTCACGCACGAGACGAGTGGTGATCTTGTGGAGGTGGTCGCCGCGCCGGTCAGCGATCCGGGCGTGGATCTTGGCGACCTTGCGCCGGGCCTTGTCCCGGTTCGCCGAGCCCTCCGCCTTGTTCGCCAGCTTGCGCTGCGCCTTCGCCAGCCGGGTACGGTCCTTGCGTTCGTGCCTCGGCTTGGCGATCTTCTCACCGGTCGAGAGCGTCAGAAGGTGGTCCAGGCCCGCGTCAATTCCGACCCCCGTATCTGTGGTGGCCAGCGGCTTCACGCCGGGGTCCTCACACAGTATCGAGACGAACCAGCGCCCCGCACTGTCCCAGAAGTTGACGAACGCGCCCTGCAAGTGCCGAAGGCACTGCTGGAGCGGCACCGAGGAGACATCGGACAGGTAGGCCAGTTCCTCGGTCTTCTTCCACGCCGTCAGCATCGCCGAGGTGGTGTTGTAGTTGATCCGCTCCCCCTGCTGCCAGGCCCGCGTACGGGCTTCGAGCGCCAGGTTGTAGACCTTCCTCACGCATCCGAACGTGCGCGACAGCTCTGCCGCCTGCGCATCGGTCGGGTAGAAGCGGTACTTGAATGCCCGCTTCACAGGGAAAGTCACGCTTCACAAATTAGCGTGGCCATATGTAAAGACCAAATACTGCGGGCCGGAGCACTGCGATCCGCCTTGACGGCGAATCGCAGCTCCTTGCCCTGCTCCGCAAGAGTCCTTTTCCTCACCGGCGTAAATGCCGGAGTATCCACGGAGGCAACCCGATGAAACTCGCAGTAGTGGGCGGGGGCTCCACCTACACCCCTGAACTCATCGACGGATTCGCGAGGCTGAGGGACACCCTGCCCATAGAGGAACTGGTTCTCGTCGACCCCGCCCTCGACCGTCTCGAACTCGTCGGCGGTCTGGCCCGGCGCATCTTCGCCAAGCAGGGACACCCGGGGCGCATCACCACGACCGACGATCTCGACGCGGGTGTCGAGGGCGCCGACGCGGTCCTGCTCCAGCTCCGCGTCGGCGGACAGGCCGCCCGCAACGAGGACGAGACCTGGCCGCTGGAGTGCGGCTGCGTCGGCCAGGAGACGACCGGTGCGGGCGGCCTCGCCAAGGCGCTGCGTACCGTCCCGGTGGTGCTCGACATCGCCGAGCGCGTACGGCGTGCCAACCCGGACGCCTGGATCATCGACTTCACCAACCCCGTCGGCATCGTGACCCGCGCCCTGCTCCAGGCCGGTCACAAGGCGGTCGGACTGTGCAACGTGGCGATCGGGTTCCAGCGGAGGTTCGCCGGAATGCTGGGTGTCTCTCCGACCGATGTACATCTGGACCATGTGGGCCTCAACCACCTCACCTGGGAGACCGGTGTGCGCCTGGGCGGCCCCGAGGGCGAGAACGTCCTGGCCAAGCTGCTCGCCGAGCACGGCGACGCCCTCGCCGACACGCTGCGCATGCCCCGCGACATCCTCGACCGGCTGGGCGTCGTCCCGTCCTACTACCTGCGCTACTTCTACGCGCACGACGAGGTCGTACGGGAACTGGGCACGAAGCCGTCGCGGGCCGCGGAAGTGGCGGAGATGGAGCGGGAGTTGCTCAAGATGTACGGCGACCCGGAACTCGACGAGAAGCCGGAGCTGCTCGCCAAGAGGGGCGGGGCGTACTACTCCGAGGCGGCCGTCGACCTCGCCGCGTCGCTGCTCGGTGGGGGCGGCAGTCCCCACCAGGTCGTCAACACGTACAACCGCGGGACGCTGCCGTTCCTGCCCGACGACGCCGTGATCGAGGTGCAGGCCTCGGTCGGGCACTCGGGGGCGACTCCGCTGCCGATCGCTCCGGTGGACCCGCTGTACGCGGGGCTGATGGCCAACGTCACCGCGTACGAGGACCTGGCGCTGGAGGCCGCGCTGCGCGGGGGACGTGAGCGGGTGTTCCGGGCGCTGCTCGCACATCCCCTGGTGGGCCAGTACGCGTACGCCGAGGGCCTCACCGACCGCCTGATCGCGCATAACCGGGAGCACCTCGCGTGGGCGTGACCGCAACTGTCCTCGCCGTCGACGCGGGGAACAGCAAGACCGACGTCGCGGTCGTGGCGGACGACGGGAGCGTGCTCGCCACGGCACGCGCCGGCGGGTTCCGGCCGCCCGTCGTAGGCATCCGGGCGGCGGTCGACACGGTCGCCGACGCCGTCGGCCGGGCCTTCGCCGCGGCGGGCGTCGACTCCGTGAACCATGTCTCGGCGTGTCTGGCCAACGCCGATCTGCCCGTGGAGGAGGAGCAGTTGGCCGCCGCGCTGCACGCGCGCGCGTGGGGCACGACGGTGGAGGTCCGCAACGACACCTTCGCGATCCTGCGGGCCGGTGTGGAGGAGCCGCGCGGGGTGGCCGTGGTGTGCGGCGCGGGCATCAACTGCGTGGGTATGCGGCCCGACGGGCGGGTCGCCCGCTTCCCCGCCCTGGGCCGTATCTCCGGTGACTGGGGCGGCGGCTGGGGCCTGGCCGAGGAGGCCCTGTGGCACGGGGCGCGGGCCGAGGACGGGCGGGGCGGCCCGACCGCGCTGGCCCGCACCCTGCCCGCGCACTTCGGCCTCGACTCCATGTACGCGCTGATCGAGGCCCTGCACCTGGAACACATCGAGCACGCGCGGCGGCACGAGCTGACGCCGGTCCTGTTCGCCACGGCGACGGACGGCGACCCGGTCGCCCGCGCGCTCGTCGACCGGCTCGCGGACGAGGTCACGTCCATGTCGGTGGTCGCCCTGACCCGTCTCGACCTGCTCGACGAGGAGACGCCGGTCCTGCTCGGTGGGGGCGTGCTGGCCGCCCGCCACCCCCAACTCGACGACCGGATAAGGGAACTGCTGGCCGAGCGTGCCCCCAAGGCCGTACCCAGCGTCGTCACCGCCCGGCCGGTCCTCGGCTCCGCCCTCCTCGGACTCGACCACGAGGGGGCCCCGGCCCTGGCGCACGCCCGCGTGCGGGAGTTCTACGAGAAGGTCTGAGCGCGCCGGGAACCGAACAGTTCGGGTTGGCGTATTCATGGGCAGGGGTGGTACGGGATCTTCGCCGTGCTGCGATCCGGACAAGGCCTTGCTGCAATCGGAACAAGATCGCGGCAAGGCCTGTGCGGATGTCAGTCCCGGCGGCGATACTTGCGGCCGTGTACCTCTGCCCGCGCTTCCTGGCGCCCGGGCGGAGGTGACCGGCCTATGACCATGGGGGAGGTCGAGTGACATATCAGCAGAAGGGCGGTGCGGCGCCACCGGGGGCGCCCGCACCCACGATGCCCGCGGTGCCTCCGCAGGCGCCGCCGCCCGGGCCGCAGGTCCGCTCAGCCATGCCCGACACCGGGCCTCCCCGCCGTACGGCGTGGGCCGAGGGCGTGGACCAGCTGCGGGCCGCGGCGACCACGGAGCCCGGGCGGCTGCGCATCATCGGCGCGGTGCTCGCCCTCCTCGTCGTCGCGTTCGGTGCGGTCACCGCCTGGGAGATGACGGACCGTTCGGCCGCCGCTGACGACGTGCTGCACAGCAGCCAGCCGCTGAGCGCCGACGCGGCGGAGATCTACCGCTCCCTCGCCGACGCCAACACGGCCGCCTCCAGCGGCTTCCTCGCGGGCGGCCAGGAGACGCAGGCGTCCCGCGACCTCTACGAGAAGGACATCAACAACGCGTCGGAGAAGCTGGTCACCGCGGCGGCCAACTCGGAACCCGGCTCCGCCTCCGAGAAGACCATCACCAAGCTGAACAGGATGCTGCCCGAGTACAAGGGCCTGGTGGAGCGCGCCCGGGCCAACAACCGCCAGGGCTTCCCTCTCGGCGGCGCCTACCTCCGGTACGCGAACTCGAAGATGCAGGTGATGCTCGACGACGCCGAGCGTCTCTACACGGTGGAGAACCAGCGCCTGCGCTCCGACTACGACGACGCGACGCCCTACCCGTGGATCGCGATCGGCGCCGGCGTCCTCGCCATCGGCGGCCTCGCCTGGGCCCAGCACCGCAACTACCGCCGTACGAACCGGGTGCTGAACCACGGCCTGGTCGCCGCCACGGCCGCCTCCACGGTCGTCCTGCTGTGGCTGGTCGTCGGCCACAGCGTCGCCCGCGCCGGCCTCAACGACTCGTACGACAACGCGGTCCGCTCGCTGAACACGCTCAACGACGCCCGGATCGCCTCGCTCAAGGCCCGGGGCAACGAGAACCTCACGCTGGTCGCCCGCGGCGCGGAGACCAGGACAGAGGGCACGGGCACGAACAAGAAGACGCTGGACGTCTTCGACGAGGACTACAAGACGCAGATGAAGGCCCTCACCACGAAGCTGGCCGCCGCCGAGGGCCTCGCCGACGACAGCGCGGGCATGAAGCCGGTCAAGGCCGCGACGGCGAACATGGAGGTCTGGAAGGACCGGCACGAGGAAGCCCGCACGCAGGACAACCTGGGCAACTACCAGGGCGCGCTGGACCGGGTGATCGGCTCCGACGACAAGAAGCCCACGGGCGAGTGCTTCAAGAACGTCGACACGGCTCTGGCCACGGCGATCAAGCACGAGGAGACCGAGTTCAAGCAGGCCGCCGGAGACGGCCGGGGCGCGATGAACGGCCTGGTGGTGGGCGCCGCGGTCCTCGCGGTGCTGGCCGCGGCCGGCGCGGTGCTCGGCATCGGGCGCAGGCTGTCGGAGTACCGGTGAGAGGGGGCATGACGATGAACGCACGGCGTTTGCGGACCAGTCTGAGGGGCTGGGGCGGGGTGGGTGCGATGGCGGTCGTCTGCGCCCTCGCGGCGGTGTTCGCGCTGCTGCTGCCGGTGGCCCAGAGCCGCGAGGACAACGGCACGGGCGTCGACGGCCAGGGGGTGGCCCAGGGCTCGCAGGCCAAGGCCGAGAAGTGCCCGGACCCCCAGAACCAGAGCCTGTCGCCGGACTCGGGCCCGCTGGACGGCAAGACGATCCAGCGGATCAAGACCAGCGGCCATCTGACGGTCGGCGTCGACCAGAACAGCTACCGCTTCGGCTACCGCGACCCGAACAGCGAGTCGAAGAAAGCCGAGTTGGAAGGCTTCGACATCGATCTCGCGCACGCGATCGCCCAGGACATCCTCGGCGACCCGAACAAGGTCGTCTTCCGCGCCATCCCGACCATCGAACGCATCCCGGCGATCCAGCGCGGCGATGTCGACATGGTGGTTCGCACCATGACGATCAACTGCGAGCGGCTGGGTCTCGTGGCGTTCTCCTCGCCCTACTTCAAGACCGGCCAGCAGGTGCTCGCTCCGAAGAAGTCGGACATCAAGGGATACGACGACACGCTCGCGGGCAAGCGGATCTGCTCGGCGTCGGGCTCGATCGCCCTTGAGAAACTGCAGGACGACCTGGGAAAGGTCATCCCCAAGTCCGCCGACATCAGCACCGTCGTGCCGAACCAACTCGACTGCCTGGTGCGGCTGCAGCTCGGTGAGGTCGACGCCGTAGTGACCGACGGCGCGCTCGCCGCGAGCCAGGCCGCGCAGGACCCGACGGTCCAGCTCAAGGGCGAGCCGTTCACGGACGAGTACTACGGCGTGGCGATGAAGAAGGGCGCAAACGATCTGATACGCCGGGTCAACAAGATCCTGGTGGACTACCGCAAGGCCGACTGGCAGAAGTCGTACAACACCTGGCTCGCCGGGACGCTCGGCGAGAGCGACGGGCCGCCCCCGGTCCAGTACAAGTAGCGGGAATGTTCCAGTAGTTCCCGACGAACAGTTCCTCAGGAACAGCTCTTCACAAATAGTTCTTCACGCAGTTCTTCACGAAGCGAGGGGTGATCGATGGGCGACACGGGACCCTCCGGGCCGGTGATGGACCGGGACGAGGTGGACCGTGCGCTGGCGCGGCTCGGCGCGGAGCACGAGGCCATCGAGACCTCGCTCCTCGCCCTCCAGGACCACGCGGGCCGCAGGCTCCTCGAAGGCGCCGAGCTCACTGGTACGACCAAGGAGCGCTGGGGGGCCGCCGAGGCGTCGATCTCCCTGCTGTGGGCGTACTTCGACGCGTACGCCGACGCGCTGCGTTCCGCGCGGGAGATCCGCTCGCGCAGACGCTGGTCGAACCGCGACGACCTGGTGGAGCTGACGGAGCTGCTGCGCGGCGAGAGCGTCACGGTCGCCGGCAGCGCGTCCGCCACGGCCGCCGCGCCCACGATGGCGGGCACGGGCAAGCTCAGCGAGCGCTTCTCGCTCGCCGAACTCGTGGAGCGCATGAACGAGTTGTACGCGACCTCGCTGGACATGGTCGTGACGGCCGACGCCGTGTGGTCGGCTCTGCCCGCCCGGATCGATTTACTGGCCGCGGAGTTGCAGCGCACCCGCCAGCTCGCGCACTCCGTGGGCGTCCGGCCCGGTGAGCACCCCTCGGGCGACGACCTGGAGCGGATCACGCGCACCCTGACCACGCTGCGCGAGCGGGTGGTGTCCGATCCGCTGGACTTCTGGCTGCCCGCGCAGGGCAGTTCGGCGCCTGGCGGCGGGCGCCCCGACACCACGCGCTACGACCGCGAGGCGCGCGCCCTGGAAGAGGTGCGCCGCGAGATCGACGCGGTGCTCACCGTGCGGCAGGACGCGGAGGCGCGGCTGGTGCGGCTGCGGGACGTGCTGAGCCGCGCGGACCGCACGCTCGCCGAGGCGCGAAGTGCCCGCGGCGAGGTCCTCGCGAAGATCGCCGCGTCCGAGGTGCCCGCGGTGAGCGGCCCGCCGACCGCGCTGCAGGAACAGCTGGCTACGGCCGCCGAGTACCGCAGGCACGCCCAGTGGCACCGCCTCTCGCCGCTCCTGGAGTCCCTGGAGGCGAAGGCGGACGACGAACTGCTGCGCGCCCGCGAGTCGTTGACCGCGGTCACCGCGCCGCTCGCGGTCCGCGCGGAGCTGCGCGGCCGTCTCGACGCGTACAAGGCGAAGGTCGCCCGGCACGGCTTCGCCGAGGACCCGCTGCTGGTGGAGCGGTACGACGCGGCGCGCCGCATGCTGTGGAGCGCGCCCTGCGACCTGCGTGTGGCGGAACAGGCGGTGCTGCGCTATCAGCACGCGGCCGCCGAAGTGCTGGTGCCCAGGGTCCCCGAGCACGGTGGACCACAGGACCGGAGGGGGCCCTCGCGTGAGCGATAGAGGTGATGCAGTGTGAGTCAGCAGAACGTCAACACCGAAGCGAGTGGGCAGAGTTCACAGCAACCGTGTCAGCGGCCCGGCTGCTCGGGGTCGTACGAGGACGTGGGCGGCGGCGAGCTGTACTGCGACACCTGCGGTCTGGCCCCGGTCGTCTCGTCGACCGGCATGGTGGGCTCCCCGCCGACCGGGATCACCGGGGGCGGCCGGAGCGGTTCGCGGAGTTCGGGCAGCGCCAGTTCGCGCTCCAGCTCCCGCGCCTCCTCACGTGCCTCGTCCCGGTCGTCCCAGTCTCGGCGCTCGGTGTCGGGCCGTCTCTCGCGCTCGGTGTCGGGCCGCACCACGGGCCGTTCGGTGTCGGTGCGCAGCTCCGGCTCGACCGCCGGGTCCTCGGGGCGCGGCCGGCTCGGCGTCGGCCTGGTGCAGGTCCCGGACGTGCCGCGTCCCGACCCGCGCGTGATGATCCAGGAGAACCCCGAGGTCCCCGAGCGCAAGCGGTTCTGCTCGCGCTCCGACTGCGGTGCGCCGGTGGGACGTTCGCGCGGCGAGCGGTCCGGCCGTACGGAGGGCTTCTGCACCAAGTGCGGCCACCCGTACTCGTTCGTGCCGAAGCTGCAGACCGGTGACATCGTGCACGGCCAGTACGAGGTCGTGGGCTGCCTCGCGCACGGCGGGCTCGGCTGGGTCTATCTCGCCGTCGACCGTGCGGTGTCCGACCGCTGGGTGGTCCTCAAGGGCCTCCTCGACACGGGCGACCAGGACGCGATGGAGGCCGCGATCTCCGAGCGCCGCTTCCTCGCCGAGATCGAGCACTCCAACATCGTGCGGATCTACAACTTCGTGGAGCACCTCGACCAGCGGACGGGTTCGCTGGACGGGTACATCGTCATGGAGTACGTGGGCGGCAAGTCCCTCAAGGAGATCGCCAACGGCCGCCGCACGGCGACCGGCAAGCGCGATCCGCTGCCGGTCGAGCAGGCCTGCGCGTACGGCATCGAGGCCCTTGAGGCCCTCGGCCATCTGCACAGCCGCAACCTCCTGTACTGCGACTTCAAGGTCGACAACGCGATACAGACCGAGGACCAGCTCAAGCTGATCGACATGGGCGCGGTGCGCAGGATGGACGACGACGAGTCGGCCATCTACGGCACGGTCGGCTACCAGGCGCCGGAGGTCGCCGACGTCGGCCCGTCGGTCGCCTCGGACCTCTACACGGTCGCCCGCACGCTGGCGGTCCTGACCTTCGACTTCCAGGGCTACACGAACGTCTTCGTGGACTCCCTGCCCGACCCCGACAACATCGAGGTCTTCCGCACGTACGAGTCCTTCTACCGGCTCCTCGTGCGCGCCACCGACCCCGACCCGGCCCGCCGGTTCGCCTCCGCGCAGGAGATGGCCGAGCAGCTCACGGGTGTCCTGCGCGAGGTCGTCTCCGTGCAGACGGGACGCGCCCGGCCCTCGCTGTCGACCCTGTTCGGTCCCGAACTGAAGGTCACGGACACGGAGTTGTTCGGCTCACTGGCCGGCGATGTGTCGCGGCTGGGCATGCGGGTCGAGCCCGTCCGGGGAAAGAAGGGCGCGCCCGCGCTGACGGCCGGGGCGAACGGGACGAACGGCACGAACGGGGCGGGGGCGGCGAGTGGGTCCCCAGGGGCGAACGGCACGCCGTTCCTCCCGCCGCCCTCCGCGGCGGCTCAGGCCTCCCTCATCAGGCCGCTGAACACCGCCGCCGCGGCCCTCGCGCTGCCGGTGCCGCGGGTGGACCCGGGCGACCCGAACGCGGGCTTCCTGGCCGGGCTGATGACGTCCGCACCGGCCGAGCTGATCACCGCGCTGCAGGCGGCGCCCACCGGCTCCCTGGAGCTGCGACTGCGCGAGCTGCGGGCGCGCCTGGAGATGGGCGAGCTCGACCAGGCGACCAGGACGCTGGAAGCCCTGGAGGCAGACCATGCCGACGACTGGCGGGTGGTCTGGTACCGGGGCGTGGCGGCGCTCGCGACCGGCGACCACGAGATCGCGGCGGTGTCCTTCGACGCGATCTACGACGCGTTCCCCGGCGAGCCCGCGCCCAAGCTGGCCCTCGGAGTGTGCGCGGAGGTCCTCGGGCAGCTGGACAACGCCGCCGAGTACTACCGCCTGGTGTGGACCACCGACCCCAGCTATGTGAGTACCGCGTTCGGCCTGGCCCGCGTCCAGCTCGCGGCGGGCGACCGCCGTGGCGCCGTACGGACGCTGGAGTCGGTGCCGGAGGCGTCGATCCACTACACGGCGGCCCGGGTCGCCGCCGTCCGGGCACGGCTGCGCCAGCGGCTGGCCGAGACCGCGCCGCCCCCACCGGGCCCGCCGGCTCTGGGTACGTCCGGTACGGGGGTGCCCGCCGCGGGCGTGCCGGGTACGGGAGTTCCCGGTCCTGGGCTGTCCGGTGCGGGCGTTCCCGACGCCCCGTTCCTGGACGACCTGACCTCGGCCGCGGCCCAGGTCGAGGCGCTGGACGGGTACGGTCTGGACGCGGTGCGCCGCGAGCAGTTGTCCACAGAGGTCCTTGGTTGCGCCCTGGACTGGGTACTCTCCGGTAGCCAGGGTTCCGCCCCGCCGAGCACTGGGGCGCGGACCGTACTGCTCGGCAGCGACCTGGACGAGCGGGGCCTGCGCTTCGGTCTGGAGCGCTCGTACCGGACACTGGCCCGGCTCGCCCAGCGTGGCGAGGAGAGGATCGATCTGGTGGAGCGCGCCAACCGCTACCGCCCCCGGACGTGGGTGTAATTGATGTCGCAGATGCCTCAACTGGCCGCCTGCCCCAGCTGCGAGGAGCCGCTGGAGTCGGGAGACCGTTTCTGCGGTGCGTGCGGGTACGACCTCACCGCCGTACCCGCGCCGCCGGACGACAACCCCACGGTCGCCGTCAACGGCGCGGCGCCCCGGCCCCCTTCGGCCGCGGCGTCCGTGGACTGGCCGGTCGCCCCGGAGGTGGACACCTCGGACACACCCGCGCCCGTGGTCCTGCCGACGGACATCGACGGCCGCGAGTCGGCGGGCTCCGACAGTCCGGGGGTACGGTTCGACCGGCCCGCGCAGCCGTCGTCGCCCGCCGCCGCGCCTCCGCCGGGGTCCTCCCCCGCGCAGGCGCCGGGGCCCGCCGGCCGGTCCGCCGCTCAGGCGTCGGCGGAACCGGACGAGTACCCGCTCGCCGCGCCGCTGCCTCCCGAGGTGCCACCCGCCGATCCGCGTACGGCCGACCTTCCGACGCCCCCCGCGGGCCTGAAGGTCTGTGTGGCCTGCCGCGCGGGCCAGGTCGACCGGGACGGCTACTGCGAGAACTGCGGGCACGCGCAGCCGCGCGAGCGCGACCACATGGAGCAGGAGCTGGGCTCGGTGGCCGCGGTCAGCGACCGGGGGCTGCGCCACCACCGCAACGAGGACGCGTTCACGGTGTCCTCGACCGCGCTGTCCGACGGCTCGCCCGCGGTCGTCGCGATCGTCTGCGACGGCGTCTCCTCGGCGACCCGCCCCGACGAGGCCTCCCTGGCCGCCTCCCGCGCGGCCAACGAGTCCCTCCTGGCGGCCCTGCCGCGCGGCACGCACCCGCAGCAGGCGATGCACGACGCGATCCTCGCGGCCGCGGAGGCCGTCAACTCCCTCGCGGACCGCAGCGCTCCGGCCCACGAGCACCAGCCGCACGTGAACGCGCCCGCCTGCACCATCGTCGGCTCCGTCGTCACCCCCAGCCTGCTGATCGTCGGCTGGGTCGGCGACAGCCGCGCCTACTGGGTGCCCGTGGACCGCTCGTCACCCCCGGCCCGGCTCACCGAGGACGACTCCTGGGCCGCCCAGATGGTCGCCGCGGGCCTGATGAACGAGGCCGAGGCGTACGCGGACGAGCGCGCCCACGCCATCACCGGCTGGCTCGGGGCGGACGCGTACGAACTGGAGCCGCACACCGCTTCCTTCAAGCCGGACCGGCCGGGTGTAGTGGTGGTGTGCACCGACGGACTGTGGAATTACGCGGAGGCGGCGGAGGAAATGGCCGAGGTCATCCCGCCCGACGCCGCGGACCGGCCGCTGCACAGCGCACAGGTCCTGGTGGGTCACGCGCTGGACGGCGGGGGCCACGACAACGTAACAGTGGCCGTCGTGCCGTTCCCGGCCCCGCCGCAGGGGGCAGGATCGGCCTGAGGCCGAAGCGGTACGAGCCGTATGAAACGGCATCGGCCTCGGAGGGGCCAAGGCCGGAGGGGACCGGTCCGCCCACCGACATCACCCACACCTCGTGGGAGTCCTGAGGGGGAGCAGAGAAGGCATGGCCAATTTCTCGAAGTCGAACGTGCCGCAGTTCTCGGTGGACGTCTACCAGAACGAGTACCTGCCGGAGGGCGGCCGCGAGGTCAACGCGATCGTCACGGTGACCTCGACCGGCGGCGGCACGGTGGGCAGTGCCGTGGCGGCACCCCACCTCTACACGCCGGGTGAGGGCCCGGACGCGGCCGTGGCGATCATGGTCGACTGTTCGGGGTCCATGGACTATCCGCCGACGAAGATGCGGGGCGCCCGGGACGCGACGGCGGCGGCGATCGACGCGGTGCGCGACGGGGTGCACTTCGCGGTGATCGGCGGAACGCATGTGGCCAAGGAGGTCTACCCGGGCGGCGGGCGGCTCGCCGTCGCCGACGCGGGGACCCGCGACCAGGCCAAGCAGGCGCTGCGCAAGCTGAGCGCGGGCGGCGGCACGGCGATCGGCACCTGGCTGCGGCTGGCCGACCGGCTGCTGTCCTCGGCGGACGTCGCCATCCGGCACGGCATCGTGCTCACCGACGGCCGCAACGAACACGAGTCGCCCGAGGACCTCAAGGCGGCGCTGGAGGCCTGCGCGGGCCGGTTCACCGCGGACGCGCGGGGCGTCGGCACGGACTGGGAGGTCAAGGAGGTCACCGGGATCGCGTCCGCGCTGCTCGGCACCGCCGACATCGTCGCCGATCCGGCGGGCCTGTCCGCCGACTTCACGCAGATGATGGAGACGGCCATGGGCAAGGAGGTCGCGGACGTGGCGCTGCGGCTGTGGACCCCGGTCGGCACGTCGATCAAGTTCGTCAAGCAGGTCGCGCCCACGGTCGAGGAGCTGACCGACCGCCGCACGGAGGCGGGCCCGCGTGCCGGGGACTACCCCACCGGCTCCTGGGGAGACGAGTCCCGCGACTACCACGTGTGCGTCGAGGTCCCCGAGGCCGACCTCGGCCAGGAGATGCTGGCCGCCCGTGTCTCCCTGGTGATCCCGCAGGGCGACGGCACCGCACAGACGCTGGGCGCCCAGGGTCTCGTACGGGCCGTGTGGACCGACGACATGGCGGCGTCCACGTCGATCAACCCGCAGGTCGCGCACTACACGGGTCAGGCGGAACTTGCACAAGTCATCCAACAGGGCCTGGATGCCCGCAAAGCGGGAGATGTCGACGGCGCAACGGCCAAGCTGGGGCGGGCCGTTCAGCTCGCCAGCGCCTCCGGAAACGCGGATACGGCGAAACTGCTTTCGAAGGTGGTGGACGTGGTCGACGCCGCGGCAGGTACTGTGCGATTGAAGGCGAAGGTCGCGGAGGCCGACGAGATGACTCTCGAGACACGGTCCACAAAGACTGTTCGTGTAAAGAAGTAGAGCGGTACGCGCAAAGAAGTAGAGCGGTACGCACTCGGTTGCGAGCGCGGCGACAAACAGGCAGTAACCAGCAGTACGCAAGCGGTTTGCACGATTTGCGGCCCTCTCGGGCCGGAACAGGAGAGGGGGAAGCGCCGACATGCCGACCTGCCCGAACGGACACCAGTCGGGTTCCGACGACTGGTGCGAGGTCTGCGGTCACCGCATGGCCGGTGCCGTGCCCCCGCCACCTCCACCGCCGCCCCCGGCGGCCGGCTACGGCTATCCGCCGCCCGGTTCGCCCCCGCCGCCCGGCCAGGGCGGCCGCCCGCATCTCTCCGCCGTGCCCGACCCGGCGCCCTCGGCCGAGCTCTGCCCGCAGTGCCGTACTCCGCGTGAGGGCGGGGCACCGTTCTGCGAGGAGTGCCGGTGGAACTTCCTGACGAACACCGCGACCTCGTACACCCCGGCCGCGCCGCGTCCTCCGGGGCCCGGCGGCGGTCCCGGTCCTGGTCCTGGTGGCCCCGGTGGTCCCGGTGGACAGAACCCGGCGCTGCGCTTCCAGCAGCAGCCGCCCGGACAGCCCGGTGGCGGCCCCGGCGGGTACGACTACCAGGGCTCCCGGCCCTCGCAGATGAACCGGCCCGCCGAGCCGATCCCGCCGTTCGGCGAGAACCCTTCGGGCTTCCCCGGTGACCCGTCACGACCAGTACCGCCGCCGCCCGGCCCGGGCGGCACGGGGCCCGGGATGCCTGGCGGCTTCGGCGGTCCTGGTGGGCCCAACGGTCCCGGTGGACCTGGTGGACCTGGTGGCCAGGGTGGTCCCGGCGGTCCGAACGGTCTCGGCGGTCCTGGCGGGCCTCCCGGCGGTCCGGGTGGCCCCGGCGGGCCCGGTGCTCCGCAGGGGTACCAGCAGTCCGGTCCGCCCGCTCCGCCCGCGTACCCGCAGGAGACCGGGCACCCTCAGGGCCCCGGTGGCCCCGGTGGGCAGTCCTTCGGTGGCGGCGAGGACGACTGGGTGCTTCCGCCCCCGTCGACCGGTACGCCCGGCGGCCCAGGTGGCCCCGGCGGGCCTCCCGGCCCGGGCGGTGGCTACGGCTACCCGCAGCCCGGCTCGACGCAGGCGCCCCCCGGCTACCAGCAACAACAACAGCCGCTGTCGTGGAGCATCACGATCGGACCCGACCGTGAGTACTTCATGGCGATGATGCAGCGCTCGGGACCGGAGGCCGCGGGGCTGAACCTGCCCGCGTACTCGCCCGAGCAGCAGCGTCCGCTCACCGGCAACCAGATCACCATCGGCCGCCGCCGTCACTCCACGGGCGAGTCCCCGGACATCGACCTGGCGGTGCCGCCGGAGGACCCGGGCGTCTCGCACCAGCACGCGGTCCTCGTCCAGCAGCCCGACGGCAGCTGGGCGGTCGTCGACCAGAACTCCACCAACGGCACCACGGTCAACGGCGCCGAGGAGCCCATCCAGCCCTTCGTCCCCGTACCGCTGCAGGACGGCGACCGGGTGCACGTGGGCGCCTGGACGACGATCACGATCCGACGGGGCTAGGCGAGAACAGACATATTCGTGCCGCCCGGTACCGAAAGGCACCGGGCGGCACGGTCATGGCAGGGGCCAGGCGTACGGCCCCGCCGGGTCGTCCAGCCACGCCCACGCGCGACCGCCGTCGACCGTGATCCCGTACCGCTGCCGGGGCGGCTGCCCCTCGCGCTCCCAGATCCCGTACGCCTCGTGCGGGTCGAGGCTGTCCGCCGTCAGGGTCAGCAGGAATCGGAACAGCTCGTGGCTCCTGGTCCGGCGCGGCAGCTCCGACAGGTCCACATCCGGGAGTTCGGGCCCGGGCCGGCCGCCGCGCAGGGGCACGAAGTAGGCGGGCGTGTGCAGGAACCGGCCCTCGGCGTACTCGGAGTCGCGCACCCGCAGCGCGATGAGGCCGGTGGCGAACGGCGCGAGGATCCGGGCGCCCGGGGCGCACTGGGCCAGCCAGGCGCGCGGGATCGTGCTGAGCGTGCAGGTCGCGATGATCCGGTCGAAGGGGGCGCGCTCCGGACAGCCGCGCGCCCCGTCGCCGGTGACGACGGTGGGATGGTGGCCGGCGAGGGCCAGGTGCCGCCGGGCGGACTCGGTGATCTCCGGGTCCAGGTCGACCGTGGTGACCTGCCCGTCGCCCAGCCGGTGCGAGAGCAGGGCCGCGTTGTAGCCGGTGCCCGCGCCGATCTCCAGGACCGCGTCGCCGTCCCGTACCGCCAGCTCGGCCAGCATCTTCGCCATCAGGGAGGGCTGGCTGCTGGACGAGAGCAGCTCGCCGTCGCGCACCCGGGTTGCCAGCGGGGCGTCCGCGTAGGCGCCGCGCACCCAGTTCTCGCGCCTGCGCGGGCTGGGGTCCTCGCCCCACCGGCGCTCGTAGCCGCCGCCGAGCGCGCCGACGTAGTAGTACGGCACGAAGAGGTGGCGCGGGACGCTTTCGAAGGCCTCCCGCCAGACCGGGTCCGTGGCCCAGGCCCCGCTCGCCTCGATCTCGCGCACCAGCGCCGCCCGCGCCGTGGCGGCGAGGTCGTCGAGACCGGGGTCGATGGCATGCGCGCCCATACCTCCACTGTGCTGCCGGACGGGCCGGGAGGCGAGCGCCGGGGACGACCGATCCGGAACCAGCCCTTCAAACAATCCGGAACCGGCCCTTCGATGATCCCGAACCGGCCCTCCGATTCCGGTGGTCCTAAGCCTTGAGTCCTCGGTCACCCCGTCTGAGACCATGGACGGTGTGCTGCATTCACCGGGGGACAAACCCCCGGACCCCCGGCCGAGACGACCAGGGGCTGACCGGAGCGACCTTTGTGAGGGCCAACTGACGTGAAAGAGATTCCGCGCGGCACGCTTCAGGAGCAGACCTTCTACGAGCAGGTCGGCGGCGAGGAGACCTTCCGGCGACTGGTGCACCGGTTCTACGAGGGTGTCGCCGAGGACCCGCTGCTGCGGCCCATGTATCCCGAGGAGGACCTGGGCCCGGCCGAGGAGCGCTTCACCCTGTTCCTGATCCAGTACTGGGGCGGCCCGACCACGTACAGCGAGAACCGCGGTCACCCCCGGCTGCGGATGCGGCACGCCCCGTTCGCGGTCGACCGCGCGGCGCACGACGCCTGGCTGAAGCACATGCGGGTCGCCGTCGACGAACTCGGCCTCTCCGAGGAGCACGAGCACACGCTGTGGAACTACCTGACGTACGCGGCGGCGTCGATGGTGAACACGGAGGGCTGAGCGCGGAGGGCTGGGCACGGAAGGCTGGGCACCGCCGGGCCGGACGCCCGCGCGGCCTGAAGCCGTCGGGGTGGACTCGGTCGCCGGCCCCCGTAGACGCGCGCATTCCGGTCGTACGTCGCCGGATTCCGGTCACGATCGGTCAAAGTCGGTTCTCAAGCGCTTACCCCGGGGCCGTCACCTCTGACAGCATCGCTCGAAGATCCGGAGTGACGGGGATTCCGGGATACGGCGGGGGGCCGGGTGACGGGGTTCGTCTTTTCGCGCGTGCGGGCACATCGACTGCTGCTGACCGCCGCGCTGCTCACCGTCGTGCTCACCACGGCGGTCCTCGCGACCCTCACCGCGTACTCCGGCGCGATCGGTGACGCCGCCCTGCGCCACTCGCTCCTCGACACCTCACGGGATGCCGGGCGCGAGGAGAGCGCGGCGGCCACGACGCTGATCGTCAAGGCCGACGTACCCCCGCAGGAACGCGCCGCCGCCGACAAGGCCGTACGGGAGGGCGCGCGGCGCACCTTCGACGGGCTGCCGGTGACGCTGCGGACGCTGACGCGGTCGGGGCCGTACGCGCTGCCGAGGTCGCTGCAGCCCTCCGCCGAACGCTCGGGCGATCCGGACCTCACACACTTCGCGGCGCTCGACCGGGCCCAGGTGCGGATGGTCTCGGGCCGCCGGCCCGGTGTCCCGGGGGACGACCGTGAGATCGAGGTGGCTCTTCCCGAGGCGGCCGCGCGGGAACTCGCGCTGAAGGCGGGCGCCCGGCTGACGCTCGTCGACCGGTTCGGCGGGCCAAAGGTCCGGATCCGGGTGACCGGGGTGTACCGGCCCGCGCGCGTCACCTCCCCCTACTGGCAGTTGGAGGACCTGCGCGGACGCGGGGTCAGCAGGCTGGACTTCACGACGTACGGGCCGCTGCTCGCCGATCCGACCGTGCTCGCGGCGGCGACGGGCGGTGGAAAGACGGGCGGGACGGACCGGACCGGCGTGACGGTGAGCGCCGGGCAGACCGGCTGGCTGGCGTCCGCCGACTTCTCCACGCTGACGACCGGGCGGATCGACGCTCTGCGGGACGCGGCGCGCTCCGGGCCCCGTTCGCTGCTCAAGTCCCCCGCGCTGCACGGCACCACGGCCGTCACGACATCGTTGCCGGAGGAACTGGACCGGGTCGAGCGGTCGTTGCTGGTCTCCCGTTCGACACTGCTGATCGTGGCGCTCCAGCTCTCGCTGCTCGCCGGGTACGCGCTGCTGCTCGTGGCCCGGCTGCTGAGTGTCGAACGGGCCGGTGAGACACGGCTGTTGCGGGCGCGTGGCGCCACGCGCGGGCGGGTGGCGTGGCTCGCCGCGCTGGAGGCGCTGCTGCTGGCGATCCCGGCCGCGGTGTGCGCACCGCTGCTCGCCGGGCCGTTGACGCGGCTGCTGGCCGGGCAGGGGGCCCTGTCGCGGATCGGGCTGCGGCTGGACACCTCGGTGACGGCCGGCGGTGTGTGGGTGGTGGCGGCCGGGGTGGCCCTCGGGTGCGCGCTGGCGGTGACCGTGCCCGCGCTGACCGGGGGTTCGGGAGGCGGCCGCGCCCAGGCACTGCCCGCGCCGGTACGGGCCGGTGCGGACGTGGGGCTGCTGGTGATCGCGGCGGTCGCGTACTGGCAGTTGAGCCGCCAGAACTCCGGTGCCGTCACCGACGACCGTTCGGGAACGCTCGGCATCGACCCGCTCCTCGTCTCCGCGCCCGCGCTCGCCCTGCTCGCCGGAACGGTGCTCACCCTGCGTCTGCTGCCTCCCGTCGCCCGTCTCGCCGAGCGGCGCGCGGCGAGCGGCCGGGGGCTGCCGACGGCGCTGGCGGGCTGGCAGTTCAGCCGCCGTCCGATGCGCGGCGCCGGGCCCGTCCTGCTGCTCGTCCTCGCCATCGCGATGGGCATGCTCGCGATCGGCCAGGGCGCGTCGTGGGACGGCTCGCAGGACGACCAGGCGGACTTCAGGGCCGGCACGTCCGTACGTGTGACGGGGGCGGGCGAGAGCGGACTGGGACAGGCTGGGATCTACTCGGCGGTCGACGGTGTGAGCGGGACGGCTCCCGCGATGCGTACGACGCTGCCGCTGTCCGGGAACCGGACCGCGACGGTGCTGGCGCTGGACACGGCGGACTCCGGGGGCGAGGACGGTTTGCTGATGCGCGGGGATCTGGCCCAGGAGCCGGTGGGCCGGATGCTGGCGGGGCTCGGGCCGAAGGGGGCCGCGTCGGCCGGCGCGGTGCTGCCGAAGGGGAGTACGCGTCTGGGGCTGGTGCTGCGGATCCGGGCGGAGGCCGCGCCGGGGAAGAAGGGTTCGGCCACTGAGGGGTCGGGCACCGGGGGTTCGGGCACTGAGGGGTCGGGTTCGGACACGGCGGGGTCAGGTTCGGGCTCGGGTTCGGGCTCGGGTTCGGGCTCGGGTTCGGGCTCGGGCTCGGCGGCGTTCCGCTCCGAGATGTCGGCCGACGTGGCGGTGACGCTGGAGGACCGGTACGGCACCCCGTACCGCGTTCCCGTCGGTGAACTGCCCGCCGACGGACGGGCCCACCGGCTCACCCTGGATCTGGCTAAGGCGGCCGAGGCCCCCGCCGGCCGGGCCGCCGAACCGCTGGCGCTGACCGGGATGCAGTTGGACATGCTCCAGCCGACGGGCCGCGCCGAGCGCCACCTGCTGTCCGTCGAGGAGTTGACGGCCACGGGAGCCGACGGCTCGGAGCAACGTCTTGAGCAGCCCCCGTCCTGGCTGGCGAAGTCCCGCAACAACAGCAGCACGGCGGATCCCGAGGCGGACTCCAGTCCGACCGCGGCGACCGTGAAGTCGGAGAAGCCGCTGACGGTCGGCTACGGCACCGGTTACGTACCCAGTGAATACGCCTGGGAGGTCTCGTCGTTGACGATCCGGCTGCGGGTGGACCGGCCCGACGTGCCCGAGGTCGCCGCGGTGGCGACGGACGGCTATCTGAAGGCCGCGGGCGCTCGCACGGGGCAACGGGTGGACGTGACCTTCGGCGGCTCGGCCGTACCGGTGCGGATCGTTGGGCGCGTACGCGCGCTGCCGACCACGCAGGACGCCGGTGGCGGGGACCCGTCCGGCGGGGCGCTGCTGGTCGATCTCCGGTCCGTGAACCGGGTGTTGGAGCAGCGGTACGGGGAGAGCATCGCGCCCAGCGAGTGGTGGCTGCGTACCGAGCCGGGGGCGGCGGCGCGGGTGGCGGCGGAGCTGCGCGAGCGGCCCGATGTCGAGCCGTCGCAGGTGGTCGTGCGCGACGAGGTCGCCGAACAGTTGCGGGACGACCCCTTCGGGGCCGGTCCCGAGGCGGCGTTCGCGGCGGCGTCCGTGGTCGCGGCGGCACTGGCGGCGGTCGGTTTCGCCGTGAGCACGGCGGGGTCGCTGCAGGCGCGCAGCGGTGAGTTCGCGCTGTTGCGTGCGCTGGGGGCGCCTCGACGTCAGCTCGCGCGGCTGGTCGCCGCCGAGCAGGGCGTGCTGATGGCGCTGGCGTTGGTGGTGGGCGTGGCGCTGGGGGCAGTTCTGACGCGGGCGGTGATTCCGTTGATCGTGCTGACGTCCGGGGCGAGCCGGCCGGTCCCGGAGGTGCTGGTGGAACTGCCGCTCGGCCAGGTCGTGTTCCTGCTGGCCGCCGTGGTGGTCGCGCCGCTGGCCGTCACCGCGGTGCTGGCGCTGCGGCGGGAGGACACGGCACCTTCGCTGCGGTCGATGAAGTCGCTCAACGGGCAGGACGGTGAGTGAGATGGGGCGTGATTCCGGCTCCGACGGACGTCCGGGCCTCCGGCAGCCCGGCTTGGACTCGGGCGGGCGTCCTGGCTTCCGGCGGCCCGGCTCCGACGGATTTCCAGGTTTCCGGCGATCCGGTTCCGGCGGACAACTTCCAGGCTTCCGGCAGCGGGACCACTCCGTCGCCCCCTGGATCCGTACCCGACTGCGCACAGCCCCCGGCGCCGCGGTCGCCCTCGCGCTCCTGGTGATGGCGACGGCCTGTCTGGCCGCGGCCTTCCCCCGTGCCGTCGAACGGTACGAGGACGCGGGCCTGCGCCGGGCCGTCGTGGACGCGACGGCGCCCAGGACCTCCCTTCAGGTGTACGCCCCGCAGCCCGGCACGTACATCCCGCAGTCGGAACGGGAGTCGGCCGTGAGCCCGGCCAGCATGCGCAAGGCGTACGAGCGGGTGCTGAACCTGGTGGAGCGGCCGCTCGCCGTCGACCCCGCGCAGTCCGTCTACGGCGTCCGCAACGTCAACAGCCTCGAAGCGGCGGAGACCTGGCTGCCGATGCCGAGCGGGCTGCCCGCGCAGATGTCGCTCGCCGCGCAGAGCGGACTCGCCGAGCACTCCAGGACGAGCGCGGGGCGCCTCCCGCGCGTCGAGGGCACGGTGTCCGCCGCGACCCGGGAGGTGGAGGCCGCGGTCACCACGGAAACGGCCAAGCGGCTCAACATCAAGGTGGGTTCGGTGATCCACGTGCCCGGCATGCAGCGCGACCCGCTCGCCGTGCGCATCACCGGCATCGTCTCCCCGCGCGATCCCGAGGGCGCGTACTGGACCACGCAGCCCCTCCTGCGCACCCCGTCCCTGATCCGGCCCCCCACACAGGGCGGCGAGCCGGAGACCTACTGGCTGGGCGCCCTGCTGCTGTCCCCGGACGCGGCCCCCGTGCTCCTCGGCACCCCGGGCGAACCCGCGCGCTACTGGCTGCTCACCCCGGACCCCACCGCGCTCACCGCGCACGACCTGTCCCGGCTGGGCAGCGCGGTCGCCTCGCTGGAATCGGGCCCGGGTCTGGTGAAGGTCCGCGACTCCACGGACGCGGACGCAGGTGTGAGCACCGACCTCGACGAGGTCCTCGCCTCGTACGCCGAACTCCGTTCCGGCGTACGGCCCCTGGTCTCCGTCGCCGCCTTCGGCACCGGTGCGGTCGCGGTCGTCGTCCTGCTGATGGCGGGCCGCCTCACCGCCGACCGCCGCCGCACCGAACTCGCCCTTCTGCGTGCCCGTGGCGCCTCGCTGCGCGGGCTCACGAGGCGGCTGCTCACCGAGACGGCGGTGGTCGCGCTGCCCGCGGGCGCGCTCGGCCTCGCGGGCGCGCTGCTCCTCGTCCCGTACGGCCGCGTGTCGTACGCCGTCGGGGCGGCCCTCGCCGTCACCCTCCTCGCCTGCGCCGCGCTGCCCGTGCGCGCCCTGGCCGCCCACCGGGTCGTAGGGGTGCACGGCGCACGCGAGGACCTGGCGTCCGTACGGCCCTCGCGGCGCCGCACCATCGCCGAACTCACGCTGCTCGTGCTGGCGTCGGCGGCGGTGCTCGCACTGCGCAGCCGGGGGACGTCGGGCACCTCCGACGAGGCACTCGGCTCCGGCGCCTCCGACAACCTGGGCAGCTCCGGCGACCAACTCGTCGCGATGGCCCCGGTGTTGATCGGTGTCATCGCCGCGCTCCTCCTGGTCCGGCTCTATCCGCTGCCGCTGCGCTGGCTGGCCCGTCCCGCAGGGCGGATGCGCGGCGCGATCGGCCATCTGTCGCTGGCCCGCGCGGGCCGTACCTCCGTCTCCACGGTGCTCCCGCTGCTCGCCCTGCTGACGGCGCTCACCACCGCCGCGTTCGGGGGTTCGGTCCTCGCGGGCGTCGCGGACGCGCGGGACCGGGCGGCCGTGCTCAACCTCGGCGCGGACGCCCGCGTCGAGGCGGAGGGCGCCCTCCCCGCCACCCTGCCTGAGCGGGTCCGCTCGGCACCCGGCGTACGGGAGGTCACGCCCCTGAGCATCGCGTACGAGGCCAAGCCGGGAGCGGGCGTGGAGTCGGTACCCCTGGCCGGGGTCGACCCCGAGGGCTACGCGCGGCTGGCCGACCGGACGGGTCTCGGGGCGTTCCCGGCGGGCGAGTTGAAGGCTTCTCCGGCCGGCGGCTCGGCGAAGTCCGGTGCCGAGGGCTCCGCGAAGTCCGGCGAAGGCAGCCCGTCAAAGTCCGGCTCCGGCGGCTCGGCGAAGGCCCCGACGCCGATTCCCGCCCTCGCCTCCTCCGCCGTCGCCGACCGCTACGGCACCCATCCCTTCTCGCTGCGGCTGTCGGACGGCAGCGACGTCACCGTCCGCATCACCCTCGTACGCGACCTGACCCCGGCCCTGCCGGGCACGGACTTCCTCATCGTGGACCGGGCAGGCCTCGGCACCGTCGCCGCGCGCCCGACCACACTCCTGGTCACGGGCGACCAGGTGAGCGGGGGCGCCCTCCGCAAGGCCGTCGCCGCCGGTACGGGGGCCGATGCGGATGCCACGGCCCGTGCCGACGTACGGCTGCGTTCGGAGGAGCGCGCGCGGTACGTCGACTCCCCTCTCCAGTCCGGCGCGGAACGCGTCTACGCGGCCGCGGTGGCGGCGGGCTCCGGATACGCCGTACTCGCGCTGCTGCTCGCCCTGGTGCGCGCCGCGCCCGAACGTGCCGCCCTGCTCGCCCGGCTGCGCACGATGGGCCTCACCCGGAGCCAAGGGCGCCGACTGCTCGTACTGGAGGCGTTGCCCCAGGCCCTCCTCGCCGCGGCGGGCGGCATCCTGACCGGCTGGGCGGCGGTCCGTCTGCTGGCGCCGGGCATCGACCTCACCTCCATCGCCCTCGCCACCCCCGGCGGCGCACCCCCGACCGGCACCGCCGCCCTGCACACGGACCCGGCGTCCCTGTTCCTGCCCGCCCTGACCGTCCTCCTGCTGGCCACCGGAATCGCGGCGGGCCAGGCCTGGTGGACGGGCCGACGCGGCTCGGTACGGGAGCTGAGGGCGGGGGACAGCCGATGACTCGCGACAACGGCGGATGCGTGCCCGTCACGACAGCCGGCAGCACCGGACATGCACCCGTGGCAACGGCCGAAATCGGCGGATGCGTGCCCACCACGACGACCGGCTTCGGCGGACAGGTGCCTTCCAGAACAGCCGGCTTCGGCGGACACGTGCCTTCCACGACGACCGGCTTCGGCGGACACGTGCCCTCCGCCACGGCCGGCACCGGCGCAGACAGGCTCTCCACGACAACTGGCACCGGCGGAGACGTGCCCTCCATGACGATCACCACGGGAGTCGCCCGATGACCACCACCGAGCCCACCGGCCCCAGCTTCGCCGACCTGGCCGAACGTGCCGCCGCCCGGCGCGACCGGCCCGCCTACGGTCACGACGCCCTGATCACCTGTGACCGGCTGGTGCGGATCTTCTCCGCGGACGGCGTCGAGGTCCAGGCGCTGCAGGGCCTCGATCTCCTCGTCCGGGAGGGCGAGTTGATGGCACTGGTGGGTGCGTCCGGCAGCGGCAAGTCGACCCTGATGAACATCCTGGCCGGCCTGGACACCCCCACCGCGGGCGCCGCCCGGGTCTCGGGCCACGACCTGCTGACCATGAACGCGAAGGACCGGCTCCGCTACCGCCGCGACACCGTCGGCTTCGTCTGGCAGCAGACGGCCCGCAATCTGCTGCCCTATCTGACGGCGGCCCAGAACGTCACCCTGCCGATGCAGCTCACCGGCGGCCGCAGGGGCCGCCGCGCCCAGTCCGAACGCGCCCTGGAACTCCTGGAGTTGCTGGGCGTCGCCGACTGCCGGGCCCGGCGCCCGTTCCAGATGTCCGGCGGTCAGCAGCAGCGCGTGGCCATCGCCGTGGCCCTGGCCAACGCCCCCGCGGTGCTCCTCGCCGACGAGCCCACCGGTGAACTCGACTCGCACACCGCCGAGCAGATCTTCGCCGCCTTCCGCACGGCGAACGAGCACCTCGGCACCACCGTCGTCATCGTCACGCACGACCAGGCGGTCGCGGGCGAGGTCCGCCGTACGGTCGCCATCCGCGACGGCCGCACCTCCACGGAGGTCCTGCGCCGGACCGAGGTCGACGCCACGACCGGCCACGAGACGGTGGTGGCCCGTGAATACGCGATGCTCGACCGCGCGGGTCGGCTGCAACTCCCCGCCGAGTACACCGAGGCCCTCGGCATGCGCGACCGCGTCGCCCTGGAACTGGAACCGGACCACATCGGCGTATGGCCGGACGACAGCGAGCACGGCTGACGAACGGCCGGGGCAGGACGCTCAGCGAACGCTGACGTCCAGCGCCCCGAGTCCCGCCCTGCGTACGGCGATCGACCCGTACGGCGTACGCAGCCTGAGCCACGCGCCCGAAGAGAGCAGCCGCAGTACGGCGTCGGGCCCGGCCTCGTTCGGGGTCGCCGCCGGGTTCGTGGCCGTGGCCACCGCCGCGTTCGTGGCCGTGGTCGCGGCCGGGCGCGCGGGCCGCAGGAATCCCAGCGACTGGGCGGCGTGCGCGGCCCGTACGGGGAGTTCGGTGTCGCCGACCGGCCGGGACCAGATCTCCCGCCCGATCCGGTCGAGCGCACTCCGCGTACGTCCCTCGGGGGCCAACTCGTCGATGCGCGAACGGAATTCGGCGACGGCCCCGGCCACCATGGTCCGCACCGCGTCGGGCCCCGGCAGCCCCGGCTCGGACCGCCAGCCCCCGCGGGGCGGCAGCACCCCGGCCCACGGCGGGCCGGTGACGGCGGCGGGCACGGCCGCGGTGGCCGCCGACTCGTCGAGGGACTCCAGGAGTTCACCGGCGGAGACGGTCACGTCGAGCGAGAGGTCGAGCCCGTTCTCGTACGGCTTGTCGAGGCGTGCCGTACGGATCGCGAGCACCTCGAACGACGGTGGCCGGCCGAACACCGCGAGCGTCGTCCCCGACGCCTGCAGCCGCACCGCGGCCGCGCGGTCGTAGTGGATCAGCCGGGCCAGGAAGGCGGCGAGATCCGCCGCCTCCCCCTCGTCGGCGAGGTGCAGGGCAGTCATGCCGCGACGGCCCCCGCAGGGTCGTCCTCGTCGTCCGCGTACTCCGCGAGGAACTCCCGCTCCTCGGCGGTGAGTCGGCGCGGACGCTGCGCCTCGAAGTCGAACGGCACTATGACCGTCTGGGCCCGGACGTACACCTGCTCCGGGTCCTTGACCTCGTAGGCGATGGTGAACGACGCCGCCCTTATCCGCGTGACCCACAGCTCGATGTCCACCGGTGTGTGCCGGTGGACCAACTGCTGCTTGTAGTCGATCTCATGGCGTGCCACCACGGACCCCTGCTGAAAATCCTTGTCCGGGCGGAACAGGAAATCGATACGCGCCTCCTCCAGATAGCGGAGGAAGACCACGTTGTTGATGTGGCCGTACGCGTCCATGTCCGCCCAGCGCAGCGGGCAGCGGTAGATGTGCCGCAAGAGATCAGCCCCGAGTCAGCTTCTTGTAGGTGGCACGGTGCGGACGTGCGGCGTCCGGTCCGAGCCGCTCCACCTTGTTCTTCTCGTACGACTCGAAGTTGCCCTCGAACCAGTACCACCTCGACTCGCCCTCGTAGGCGAGGATGTGCGTCGCGACCCGGTCCAGGAACCAGCGGTCGTGGGAGATGACCACGGCCGCACCCGGGAACTCCAGGAGCGCGTTCTCCAGCGAGGACAGGGTCTCGACGTCCAGGTCGTTCGTCGGCTCGTCGAGGAGCAGCAGGTTGCCGCCCTCCTTGAGGGTGAGAGCAAGGTTCAACCGGTTGCGCTCACCACCGGAGAGGACACCGGCGGGCTTCTGCTGGTCCGGGCCCTTGAAGCCGAAGGCGGACACGTAGGCCCGCGACGGCATCTCGACCTGACCGACGTTGATGTAGTCGAGCTCGTCGGAGACGACGGCCCACAGCGACTTCTTGGGGTCGATGTTGGCGCGGCTCTGGTCGACGTAACTGATCTTGACGGTGTCGCCGACCTTGATCGCACCGGCGTCCGGGGTCTCAAGGCCCTGGATCATCTTGAAGAGCGTGGTCTTGCCGGCGCCGTTGGGACCGATGACCCCGACGATCCCGTTGCGCGGCAGCGTGAAGCTCAGGTCGTCGATGAGGACCTTGTCGCCGAACGCCTTGGAAAGGTTCTGGACCTCGACGACGATGGACCCCAGACGCGGGCCCGGCGGGATCTGGATCTCCTCGAAGTCCAGCTTCCGCATCTTGTCGGCCTCGGCTGCCATCTCCTCGTAACGGGCGAGGCGCGCCTTGGACTTGGTCTGGCGGCCCTTGGCGTTGGACCGGACCCACTCCAGCTCTTCCTTGAGACGCTTCTGACGCTTCTCGTCCTTGCGGCCCTCGACCTTGAGCCGGGCGGACTTCTTGTCGAGGTACGTGGAGTAGTTGCCCTCGTAGGCAATCGCACGGCCGCGGTCCAGCTCGAGGATCCACTCGGCGACGTTGTTCAGGAAGTACCGGTCGTGAGTGACGGCGATGACGCAGCCGGCGTACTTCGAGAGGTGCTGCTCCAGCCAGTTCACCGACTCGGCGTCGAGGTGGTTGGTGGGCTCGTCGAGGAGGAGCAGGTCCGGGGCCTCGATCAGCAGCTTGCAGAGCGCGACGCGGCGCTTCTCACCACCGGAGAGGTTGACGACCGGCCAGTCGCCGGGCGGGCAGCCCAGCGCGTCCATGGCCTGCTCCAGCTGGGCGTCGAGGTCCCAGGCGTTGGAGTGGTCCAGGTCCTCCTGGAGCTTGCCCATCTCGTCCATCAGCGCGTCCGAGTAGTCGGTCGCCATCAGCTCGGCGACCTCGTTGAAGCGCTTGAGCTTGCCCATGAGCTCGGCGGCACCGTCCTGGACGTTCTCCAGAACCGTCTTGGTCTCGTCCAGCTCCGGCTCCTGCATGAGGATGCCGACGCTGTAACCGGGCGTCAGGAACGCGTCACCGTTCGACGGCTGCTCGAGCCCCGCCATGATCTTCAGCACGGTCGACTTACCGGCACCGTTCGGCCCGACCACACCGATCTTCGCGCCTGGCAGGAAGTTCAGGGTGACATCATCAAGAATCACCTTGTCGCCGTGCGCCTTGCGCGTCTTGCGCATGGTGTAAATGAACTCAGCCAAGAGAAACCGTCCGGACGCTTGAAATCGGCAGTGGGCAGATACACCCCATCTTGCCGTACCGCCACCCCTCGAAGGAAACCCGTTCGGGTCGGCGGCCGGCGACCGGACACCACCCGGCCGATCCCGTAACCGCGCCGCCACCTACCGTCACCATCCGTCGCCGCGGGCCGGGGCCGCATACGCATGGGGACCGGGCGGGGACGGGGACGGCACCGCTCGGCGAGTCAGCGAGCGGTTACCCACTGTCCAGTTGTCAAGGAGCCGTCTTCGTGCCGCTTCGTGCCGTCTTCTTCGTTGGTTCAGTCCTGCCCAGGGGTCTTCTTCGTGCGGACGAAGAGCACCGCCGCGCCGCCGATCACGACCAGGCCGATCGCGATCCCCGCTATCACCGGGGTGGAGCTGGAGGCGCCGGTCTCGGCGAGGTCGACCGTGGTGGCGGAGGTGCCGCCCACCGTGGCCGGGCTGGGGTCGCTCAGGGTCTGGGTCGTCTCGCCGGCCGTACTGCTCTGCGTCCGGCAGTCGAGTACGCCCTTGAACCGCTTCTCGTAGCCGTTCGGTCCCTTGATCGTGAAGTCGTACGCCTGGTCCTCCTGCAGCGGGATCGTCACGGTCTGCGACTCACCTGCCGGGATGGTGTGCTCGACGCCCATCAGCTCGAAGGTGAACGCCTCGTCGCCCTCGTTGGCCGCCGTGATGTCCACGCCCCCCTTGGCGCAGTTCTTCTCGGCCGACAGCGCGGGTATCGCGCCGGTCTTCGCCCAGTTCGCGGTGGCCGTCGCCGAGACCGTCGACTCGCTGGAGCCGGCGAGGATCTGCGTCTGGCTCCTGGTCTCGGAGGCGAAGGCCCGGCCGACCGGGACGGTGGTCGAGGCCTGCACCGTCAGCGCGGCCGAACCGTCCGCGGTGTCCTCGGGGACATCGAAGAACAACTGACCGCCGTCGGCCGCGGACGTGATCTCCTGGCCGTCCTTGTCGACGACCAGCACTCCGCTGGTCGCGTCGGCGGGCGGCGTCACCGTCACGCTGTCCGCGTTGGTGTGCACGGTGACCGGGCCGAGCAGCTCACCGGCGTGACCGGAGACCGCGGGCGGGTCCAGGGTCAGCGAGGCCTCGGGCTCCGCGAGGTTGCGCGCGTTGCGCTGCAGATAGTCGGCGAGCTTCTCCGCCTGCGGGTCGACGGCGTCCACGTCGGCGCCGTCCGAGTACCGCCAGATCGCGACCTGCGTGCCGGCCGCCGCGTCCTGCTCGGTGAGACCGCTCGCGCCCGCCTTGGCGGCCAGCGCGGCGAGGTCGTTCACCTGCGGGTAGGAGTTCTGCAGGATCCAGCGGATGCGGCCCGCGTCGGGGTTGCCGTTCAGTGACGTGCCGCTCCAGGGCGTCTCCTGGTACTTGGCGTCCATCTGCGTCGGGTTGTGGAGGTCGACGCAGTAGGTCTGCAGGGTGCCGCCGTTGTCGACGGACATCTCGAACAGCCCCGCGGGCACCTGCTTGTCCTCGCCGTTCTCGTGGATGACGGCGGTCCCGGACGTCTTCAGCTCACCTATGGTGGCGGTCGCGCCGCCCCAGCTCAGGGGGAGTTCGTCGGCGGCGGCCGTGCCCGCGGCCGTCAGAGCGCTCACGGCGGCGAGTCCGGACACCAGCGCCGCCGCGGCGAGCCGGGCGGCGCCCCGCCCGCGCACGGACGACGCAGAGAACGAAGAAAGCACAGAATTCCCCTTCGAGCAGGACCCGTTGACGTGGGGGGTTACGGTCCCACCAGCAGAATCAGAAGCCCCGAGAGCTATGCCCGGCATCCTAAGGACGGGGCGCACCTCTCTCCCCGGTCATGACATCGGACAAGCGATCCGACTCGGAATCGTTATCGCCGGGATGAGGTGTGAGCTGGGCTTATCGACAAATCCATGGGGACCGTTCGGAGCACATTCGCCGATAAGCCGCACTTCGGTCGGACGGTGAATCCAGCACCAGGTGTGCGCCTGGTATGTACCTGATGTCACGTCACCAGAGCCGGTTCCTGTTGCTGTTGCTGTTGCTGTTGAGGGGGCTCGGCCGCCTGAGCCGTCGGCTCCGTCTCCCAGCTCGGCTCCGGCCTGGCCGGCGTCTCTGACGGCGTCTCACCCTTGTGGGCCCGCCGGAACGCCGCGGTTCCGCGCGCCAGATCGTGGCCGATCGCCGTGGCCTCGATGTCCGCGCCCGTCCGCGACTGCCCGTCACGCTGCTCGGTGCGGATCTTCAGCCTCCCCCGCACCACGAGCGGCTCGCCCACGGAGACTGAGGCCTGCACATTCGTCGCGAGCGCCCGGTTGGCCCACACCGTGAAGAAGTTGGTGTGCCCGTCCGTCCAGGTGTTCTTCTCGCGGTCCCAGTACCGCTGCGTCACCGCCAGCCGGAACCTCGCCGACGCGCCCATCGCCGTCTCCCGGAACACCGGTTGCGTCGCCACGTTCCCCACCACACACACCGTCGTCTCGTTCATCGCGGAATCCCTCCCTGCCCACGCCGACGGGCCCGTCCCGTACGGCTGCGTCCGGTGCGGCGACCGCGATGTGATCGCGTCGTGATCGCCGCGGTTCCAGACTGCCTCCGCCGGCCCGAGCCCGCTGAGCACTGTGGGTTACCGCCCGGTTGTGGACAACTCCGCCACCCGAACGAGCGCTTCACCCCGCCAATGCCTGTCCGACGGTTCCCTCCCCAGCCTCGCGAACCGTCAGCCGGGCCCTAGACGCCGACCCCCGTGACCCGCAGGTACTGCTCGCGCACCTCCCGGTACCTCAGCAGCTCCGCCGCCAGCGGATCGAGGACCCGGGCCCGGCCGCACCCCGACGCCGCCTCCCGCAGCCGCCGTTCCGCCTCCAGCCCGTACCGCCGCGCCGGCCCGCGCGCCGCCAGCCGGCAGGCCCACTCGACACCCGGTCCGCCCACGATGCCGATCACCATCAGCAGCACCGGCACCCCGAGATTCGGCGACATGAAGCCGACAACCTGCCCCAGCAGCCAGAGCCCGCCGACGGCCTGGAGGATCGTCATGGCCGCCTGGGCCAGTACGGCGACCGGCCACCAGCCGGGCCGCGGCGGCCGTCCGACCGGCGCACCGGCTCGTAGGGCCAGCTCGTCGAGCGCCTCGCACAACCCCTGTGACCCTCGTACGGCCGCCTCGCGCACCGCCTGTGCCCAGGGCGTGGGCAGTCCGCCGGCGGCCTGCTCGGCGACCGTACGGACCGCCTGCTCGACACGCTGACGTGCCGTGGCCTCCTCGTCGGCGTGGGTCCGTACGGACAGGCGCCCGGTCGGTGGTTCGCGCCGGTCCTGGTACCAGCGCCACAGTCGCAGCCAGGGCGTGCCGCACGCGCGGTTGGCGTTGCGGCGCCACGCGCGCTCGGCGGCCTCGCCCGCGGCCGTCGCGCCGACCGCGTCCGCCAGCCGGTCGGCGAACTCGTCGCGCGCCTCCTCGGTGAGCCCGGCCTGCCGCCGGTTCGCGTAGACCGGCCACAGACGGGCCGCGGCCGCGTCGACGTCGGCGGAGATCCGGCGCGCCGCGGCTCCCCGCTCGGCCACGAAGTGACCGAGCACCTCGCGCAGTTCCGGGACGCCGTCCCCGGTGAGCGCGGACAGCGAGAGGACGGTCGCGCCCGGCTCGCCGTACTCGCCGAGCGCGATCCCGTCCTCGTCGAGCAGCCGCCGCAGGTCGTCGAGGACCTGGTCGGCGGCCTCCCCGGGCAGCCGGTCGACCTGGTTGAGGACTACGAAGGTGACCTCCGCGTGTCCCGCCATGGGCCGCAGATAGCGCTCGTGCAGCACGGCGTCGGCGTACTTCTCCGGGTCGACGACCCAGATGACGGCGTCGACGAGCGCCAGGATGCGGTCCACCTGTTCGCGGTGCTGGACGGCCGCGGAGTCGTGGTCGGGCAGATCCACCAGGACGAGCCCGCGCAACTGCGCCTCGGCCTCAGCGCTCTGCAGCGGTCGCCGTCGCAGCCGCCCTGGGATGCCGAGCCGGTCGATGAGACTCGCCGCGCCGTCGCTCCAGCTGCACGCGATGGGCGCGGCGGTGGTCGGCCTGCGTACGCCGGTCTCCGAAATGGCCACTCCGGCGAGCGCGTTGAAGAGCTGCGACTTGCCGCTTCCGGTGGCGCCCGCGATGGCGACCACGGTGTGCTGTCCGGAGAGCCTGCGGCGCGCCGTGGCCTCGTCCAGGACCTGTCCCGCCTCGGCCAGCGTCCTGCTGTCGAGGCGGGTGCGGGAGAGCCCCACCAGTTCACGCAGCGCGTCGAGACGGGACCGTAGCGACCCGTCGTACGCGAGAGGGGTCACCACGGGTGGCCTGCTGTCCACGACTGCCTCCTTCACGGGCCTGGCCTGTCCCTCCGCCGTGGGGGACACGCGCCGCGCGATCAGCCCGTCGTCCCAGGAGACGCCGGAGTCCGCGGCGTCGGCGGCATCCGCGCCGGCCGCGCGGCCCTTGCTGCCTGTGCCGTCGATGCCGTCCGCGTCGTCCGTGCCGCCCCCGGAAGCGGGCTTCTCGGGGTAGTCGTCGATCTCCACGCGCACGAGCCCGAACATGCGGCTCTCCGAACGGACACCTGCCTTGCCGAAGTCCTTCTTGCCGACGTCCTTCTTGCCGGGGTCCTTCTTGCCTGGGTCCAACCTGCCGAAGTCCTTCTTGCCGAGGGTCTTCCTGCCAGGGTCCTTCTCGGGGGCGTCCTTGCGGTCGGTCACGAAATCGTCCTCCACGCGCGCGTGCCCAATGCCCTCACGCCCCTCGTCGTCTCCGGGGTGATCGGCGTGATCCGTGTGGTCCGTGACGGCGGTCACCACGATCACCTCTCCTTCTGCAGTACGGACAGCGCGGCGATGAGTTCGGCCTGGGGTTCGGGGTGTACGTCGAGTGCGTCGAGCGGCGCGAGCCGCCGCTCCCGTTCGGTGTGCAGGGTCTTGTCGAGGTAGTCGCTGAGCAGTCGCCCGCCCTTGTCGCGCAGCCGCAGGGCACCGTGGGCCCCGATCCGCTCGGCGAGTCCTTCGCCCGCGGACCGCGCCCGACGGCCGCCCAGGAGCGCGGTGGCGACCAGCGCCGCCACCACCTCGGGGTCCGGCGCGACGCTCTTCTCCAGCGCACGCACCTCCTCCTCGGCGTACTCCTCGAGGATCCGCCGCCAGCGCCGTACGGCCATCCCGATGCGGTGCTCGGCGCTCTCCAGGGTCGGATCACGGTCCGTCAGCCCCGGCGCGGCCGCGCCGGGTTCGCGGCGCCAGGCCTCGTCGATGCGCTCGTCGGCGGCGGTGACGGCGCACAGCAGCAGTGCGGCCAGGCTCTCGGCGAGCGCGTCGAGCAGTTCGCCGGCGGTGCAGTCCAGCGGATAGCTGCGCCACCGTTTGAGCGCGTCACCGGCGAGCACGGCCCCGGCCTGCAAACGGCCCCGTACGCGCGCGTGCTCGCTGTCGTACGCCCCGTCGACGGCCGCGGTGAGCCGCAGGGCGGCGGCGTACTGCGCGGCCGCCGCACCGGCCAGCTCGGGCATCCTCGTCTTCAGCGAGTCGAGCACCCCGTACGCCGTGCGTGCCATCGCCTGCTGTCGGGCTCCCGGATCCTCCACCTGTTCCGTGAGCCAGGCGAGCAGGGGCGCCACCGCGGTGGCCGGAAGCAGCCCCCCACCCCATGCCGACTCGGGCAACTCGGGCACGGTGAAGCGGGGTACGTCGCCGAGTCCCGCCTTGGCGAGGAGCGCGCCGTACTGACGCGACACCTCCGAGACGACCTGGTGGGGCACCCGGTCGAGGACCGTGACGAGCGTCGCGTCGTGTTCCTTCGCGGTACGCAGCAGATGCCAGGGCACCGCATCCGCGTACCGGGCGGCCGTGGTGACCATCACCCAGATGTCGGCCGCGCAGATCAGTTCGGCGGCGAGCACCCTGTTGTCGGCCACGAGGGAGTCGATGTCGGGCGCGTCCAGGAGGGCGAGCCCGCGCGGGAGGGTGTCGGCGGTCTCGATGCGCAGCACGCGCCCGTCGTCCTCACCCGGCAGCAGCGGATCGTCCAGGGCGTCCTGTTGGGGCACCCACACGCGCGTGAGGTCGGGCAGTACGCGCATGCCGCTGAACCAGTGATGGTCCTCCGGGTGGCACACGAGCACCGGAGTGCGGGTCGTGGGCCGCAGTACCCCGGCTTCACTGACCCGCCGCCCCACAAGGGAGTTGACCAGTGTGGACTTGCCCGCCCCCGTCGATCCTCCGATCACGGCGAGCAAGGGTGCTTCGGGTTCTCTCAACCGGGGCACGAGATAGTCGTCGAGTTGCGCGAGCAGTTCGTCGCGGTTGGCACGCGCGCGTGGAGCCCCCGCCAGGGGCAGCGGGAAGCGTGCGGCGGCGACACGGTCGCGCAGGGCGGAAAGTGCGTCGAGCAGCTGAGGCCGTACGTCCAAGGTCACCACATGCGAAGAATGCCCAATTTTGGAGGCTTTCTGAAGCATATGAGCATGCCTGCGCGCCGATCGGACATACGAGGCGGAAGGGACGCATGGGGCGCAGGCATAACGAGTGCACAACACCCGGGGCGTGAGACGCCAAAAGCGATGCACGATTCGCACCTGCCTGCGATTATCAGGACCGCTTCACTGAACCTCCACATCGAGCCACGGAGGCGAAGCACCAAGGACAGGGACCCGGGCGCTCTATCCTTGTCCCCGGCAAGGTCACGGACCCGCCCACACCCGGGCACCAGCACCACAGGCCACCACACCCGGCCCCCGTAGCTCAGTGGATAGAGCAGGCGCCTTCTAAGCGCTTGGCCGCAGGTTCGAGTCCTGCCGGGGGCGCTCACCCACTATGACCAGCGGAAACGCTGGTCTTCTTCATGTCCGGCGCTATGCACATCGCTTATGCGCCAAGCGCCTTGCTGTCCACGATCGTGGGCGCCATGATGACTCCATGGCAGACGAGCGATACAACTTGGCGCCTATGACCGCCTCATGGCTGCGCGCGCTCAAGTCAGAAAACAAGTCAGAGAACACGATCCGGATCTACGGCCACGCCGTGAGATCTTTCACCGCCTTCCTGACCGATGAGGAGGACGGCTACCGGCCGGCCGTCGACGAGGAAGGCAACCCCGGACGCCCCGCGCCGACCGAGCTGGACGAGATCCACCGCGAGCACGTCCAGGCGTACATCACCGCCACGATCGAGCGGACGAGTGCGAGCAACGCACACCAGCACTTCCGCAGCCTGAAGACCATGTTCAACTGGCTGGTGGACGAGGAGGAACTCGCCCGCTCCCCCATGCGGACCATGAAGCCGCCGACGGTCACCGAGACCGAGGTTCCCGTCATCAGCGACGACGACCTCTCCAAGCTCTTCAGGACCTGCCGGGGCAAGACGTACGCCGACCGGCGCGACATGGCCCTGCTGATGCTGTTCCTCGACACGGGCGTCCGGCTGAGCGAGGCGACCGACCGCCGCGTGGCCGATCTGGACCTGGACCTCATGGTGTTGCAGGTGCTCGGCAAGAAGAACAAGGTGCGGTCGGTGCCGTTCGGCCGGGCCACCGCGACCGCCCTGGACCGGTACCTCCGGGCCGCGGCGAAGCACAAGGGCAAGGCCCTCGAAGACGACATGTGGCTGTGGTGGGGCGACCGCAACAAGGGTCAGCGCATCACCATCTGGGGTGTAGGGACCATGCTCAAGCGGCGGTGTGCCGAGGCCGGCATCGCGGCACTACACCCGCATCAGTTCCGGCACACGTTCGCGCATCAGTGGAAGGTGGGCGGCGGGAACGAGGACGACCTCATGCGGATCACGGGATGGACGTCACGGCAGATGCTGTCGCGTTACGCCTCGTCGGCCGGCGCGGAGCGGGCGCGCGCGGCCCACAAGAGGCTGAGCCCCGGTGACCGGCTGAAGTAGCCGGTCACCGTCGGCGGGGGCTCAGGCTCACAGATGGATCAGATCGAGGCTTCCGATGAGCCGCGGTATGCGCACGCAGATGAGTGCGACGGCCGCGGCTTCGTCGATCTGTGAGGGGTCGTAGGCCATACGGACGTGTTGACCGTAGTCCCTGTACATCACGGGGATCCCCGTGTCGAGGTCGGCCTGTTCGACTTGCACATCTGTCACATGACCCCCTGTCCCGCCGGTGATCCGGGCACGCCGGATCGCACACGCGTTCGAACCGCGCGAGGTCACGTAACCATACGACTACAGAAGGGATTCATGCAGGCCGGAAGGTGGAACGAGCACAGGTCTTCCGCATTGTGACCATTCGGAGATCAAGCATCACGTACGACAAATAGCCCACGCGTCTACTCCTCTGCGGCCCAACCCTCCGCAACGGAGCGGGACTTGGAGGCAGACGCCGGCCGTTCGCCGATCTTGTGGAGCACCGTCGCGGGCGCTTCGCCCGCCAGTTCGGACTCCGTGTAGCCGATCACCTGGAAGTGGGCGGCCGCGGCAACGACTTCACGCGGCAGGCCGAGGCCTTCAGCGAGAGCGGAGACCAACTGCGGCGTGATGTCGTACGACTGACCCGCAGCGATCTTGGCGACGAGAGACTTACTCGGGGCCCATCCAGTGTCCGGGTCCACGGCGATCTCGGCGAAGGCGCGCGTGGACCAGCGCTTCCCGGCGCCGACGTTCGCCGCGACCAACTCGGTCAGAGCATCTCGCTGCTCGGGCACCACTACCGCCTCTCTGGGCGTCACAGTCCACACCTTTCAGCCGGTAATGACCAAGAAGTGCCAGGTCAAGCCGTACAACCTTTTGCCTATCGCGGCTCATTGTCCACGATCAGGGGCGGCACGGGGGCGGTAAGGGTCCCCTGATATGAAATTTGACCGAAAGGAAAACTGCCCACGCTCGTGGACACTGCTTATGCGGTGTGCTTAAGTGGAGCTGTCCACGAACGTGGGCAGCACGCCGGAGGTACTCGATGTCGTCCGCCAGACTCCACCTGACCAGCCCCGACCTACTGCGAGGCCTCATGCAATGGGCCCCGGAAGGCCGGAGCCTCAACGGGCAGGAACTGGCAGACCGCGTCGGAATCTCCAAACAGAAGGTCTCCGCACTCCTCTCCGGAGAGCGCGCAACGGTGACACGCGAGGTCGCCGGGCGCATAGCCGCAACCCTCGGCGTCCACCAACGCGCTCTCTTTTTTGAGCCAATGCCCACGCCCATGGGCGTGGGCAACTCGACTCGGAAGGACTCCCCCCATGAACACCAGCGAGCGCTCGATGCAAATGCGCCTCGCCGCGCACAAGAGCTGGGCCGTCACCCCCGACAGGGCGAGCCGTACCGCAGCCGCCCGACGGGCTAGCCACCACACCCGCTTCATCGCGAAGGCCCGCGAGCTGAACCCCGGCGCGACCGAGGAGCAGATCACGCAGATCGCCGACGCGCTGAAGAAGGCGCACTACCAGGAACTCGCGCTCCGGTCGGCGCAGGCCCGGCGCCTCAAGGGCCAGGCCGCGAAGGACGCGGCGCGCAAGAAGCAGGCGGCCGAGCTGGCCGCGTACAAGGCCGGCAAGACCGAAGCCGCCTGATCCCCAGATGCGCCGAAGGGCCGCCCGACTTCCCGGCCCGGCAGCCCTCCGTACGGCGCCTCCACCACCAAGTGAAAGCAGAGGTCACCGTGACCACCGAGACTACTCAACCGACGGCGCAGTTCACCGCACCGGACCCTGGACAGCTCGTCGACCAGACGGCCGCCGTCGAGGCGCTCTTCGCGCTGATCAAGATGTTCCCCTCCCTCCCGAGGCCGTACGTCACGATCTACTCCTCCGGCACCGAGGGCTTCAACCTCCAGCTGGATCACCCCTCGCACTTCGAGGCGTGGCGCACCGCGCTCCAGCTCCCGACCAACCCGATCACGCTGAACGCCTCGGGAGGGAGTGTGTGGCTGGACGCCTCCGGCGTCTTCCGGGGGGTGCCGCTCAGCCTCAGTGGTTTCCGCGTGCCGTTGACGAGGGAGCAGGCCGAGGCGCCGCAGGCCGTTGACGATGCCCCTTCGGCGGTGGCTGCGTGATCGCCCGGTCGGTGAACGCCGCGGCGGACGTGATCGCCCGCGCGATGGTGAACGGGAAGCAGACGCCCGCGGGTTGGGCGATGGCGCTGGACGCGACCGGCATGCTCCAGACGCCCGAGACGGCGGCCGAGCTGACACGGCTGCGCGAGCGGTTCAATGCCGCCCCGGCGGAGCTGTCTCCCGAGCAGCGCACGGCTCTGGACGAGCAGCTCGGCGACGCGAAGCCCGCCACTACCGGACTGATCGTCTCCTTCGGCCAGTCGATCGCCAACCGGCGCAACCACGAGCACCCCACGTGGGAAGACCTCTACTGCATGAACCTCTCCTCCTACATGGGGGAGCGGATGGCCCCAGTTCTGCGCCGTCTACTGGACGTTGAGGCGGAAGCCGCGCAGCTGCGGGCCCGGCTCGCCGAGTTCGAGCGCCCGGTCGACGAGGACCCGATCGCGTACGAGATGACGCCGAAGGCCAAGGCTGCGGCAGACAAGCTGACGCGCCTGTTGGCTCCGTTGCAGGCCCTCCGCGAGGACGAGTCCGCCGAGGAGCAGGCCGTCCGTCGTTCGGTCGATGCCCAGTTCCCGAAGGTGGCCGCCTTCCTCGCGGAGGAGAAGACCATCCCCGCCCCGGGGACTGCGGTCACTCCCGGACCCACCAGCCCCGAGCCCGACCGCGAGCTCCCCCAGATCGCCGTGGGCTGTCCCGCCTGCCACGCCAAGCCCGGCGACCTGTGCACCAGCCACAGCGGCACCCGCCCCCGCCGCGACAACACCCACCAGGCGCGCAGCGCTGCCTGGGCCAACACCCAGAAGGGCGGTACCGCCTGATGACGACCACCGCGCAGGCCGGGGCTTCGGCCCCGGCCGCCGGCCGCCGCCGCAAGGCCGCAGCCCCCGCACCCACCGGCGCCGACCGCATCCCCAAGCCCTCCGCCGGCTGGTACCGCGTCAAGGGCACCGACCTCAAACTCCGCCGCGTCACCACCATCCTCAACCTGGGATGCGCCAAGGGCGACGCCCTCACCTTCTGGGCCGGGAACATCACCGCCGAGACGGCGATGGCGAACCTCCCGTACCTCGTCCGCTCGTCGCTCTTCCCCGACCAGCGCACCGAGGCGTACGACTGGCTCCGCCGCGCCCACACCCGCAAGAAGGACGAGCGCAAGGACGTCGGTACCGCCGTCCACGACGTGATCGAGGCGAAGGTCCTCGGCACGCCGATGCCGGAGGAGCTGCTCACCAACCCGGAGTTGACCCCGTTCCTTGACCACTTCCTCCGCTTCGTCGAGGAGTGGCAAGTCACCTTCGAGGCCTCGGAGATGGTGGTCGGCAACGAGGAGGCTGGCTACGCGGGGAAGCTCGACTACCTCGTGAAGTCCCCGCTCATCGCCTCGGCGCTCGCCGCGTACTTCGACACCGAAGTGGCCGCGGACTCCGTGTTCATGGGCGACACCAAGACCGGTGGCGAGCTGGACGTCAAGGGGGTCTATCCCGAGGCCGCCTTGCAGATGTCGGCGTACCGGAAGTCGAAGGTCGCGTGGCTGCGCGACGGCTCGACGGTGCCGATGCCCGCCACGTTCTGGGCCGGGGTCGTGCTGCACCTGCGGCCGGAGGGCTACCGGCTCATTCCGACCGTGGCCGACGACGACGTGTTCGGCGCCTTCCTGACGATCAAGGACGCCGCCGAGTGGGCGTCCGGCCTCTCGAAGACGGTCGTGCGTCCCGCCCTCAGCCTTCCCACGCTCACGGAGAGGGCTGCCTGATGCCCATCATCGACTTGCAGCGCCGTATGCGGCAGCTCGGCGAGATCCGGATCGGTCACGTCGTCTCCGGCGTGTCCGCGAAGGGCAACGCCTACACCCGTCCGGCGAAGCTCGACAAGTTCCGCTTCACCAGCCCCTCCAGGGAGATCCTGGCCAGCGTCGCCGAGCTGTACGGCGGCGAGGTGAAGCCCTGGACCCCGGCCAACGGCGGCCCGGCTGAGTTCGAGGTGTACTCGCAGGCCAACCGGCTCCCCGTCCTCATCCCGCCCCTGGACGCCGTCTCCCAGTGGTACGAGCTGTACGCAGGCTCGAAGTGCCAGCGCCGATGCGACGGCCAGACCGAGCACAAGAGCGACCGGCCGTGCATGTGCGACCCGGAGAACCGGGACTGCAAGATCACCACACGCGTGAACGTGATGTTGCGCGACGTCCCCGCGCTTGGCCAGTGGCTCCTCATCACCAAGGGCTACCACGCCGCCGTCACCCTGCCCCCGGCCGCCGAGCTGCTGGCGCAGGCCGGCGGATACGTCGCCGGGTGGCTCGGCATGGAAGAGAAGACGGCCATCGTCAAGGACCAGGTCGCCCGCTTCCTGGTCCCGACACTCGACGTCGAGATCACCCCGGCCGCGCTCATGGCCGGGAAAATCACCGGCGCCACGGCGGCCGTCGCCCCCGGTCCGGAGCGGGTGGCCATCACGGGCGGGCGGCCGGACTACGCGGCGCTCGCCGCTGTGGCCAAGACCTCTGCGGACGTCGGGAAGTTGTGGACGCAGGCGAACCAGGCCAAGCACCTCGACGACGCCCTCGCGGCGACGCTGAAGACGCGGGCGGCCGAGCTGAAGAAGGCCGAGGAGCGCCAGGCCGAGCTGGACCACCCGGACTACGACCCGGACTACGACACCGAGCTGCTGTCCGCCGAGTCGCAGGACGTCGTCCACGACGTCGAGGTCCTCGACGACCCGGCCGACGTGCAGGACGTGTGGTTCCAGGTCATCGCCGCCGCCGGTGGACACAGCCTGACGACCGAGCAGGTTGAGGCCGGATTCGCACAGCGGCACGGAGGCCTGCACCCCTCCAGCGCGACGCTCGCGCAGATGACCGCGTACCTCGCCGTCGTGAAGGCGGGTGAGGTCCGATGAGCACCTTCGCCGACATCCGCAAGGGCGCGTTCGACACCGAGACCACCGGACCGAACCCGCTTGAGGACCGCATCGTCACCGCCGCGCTCGTCGTGCGCGGCGGGGGGCGGGACGACAAGGTCATGTCCTGGCTGATCAACCCCGGGGTGCCGATCCCCGAGGAGGCAACCGAAGTCCACGGCATCACCAACGAGCAGGCTGCCCAGGGCGCCGACCCGAAGGAAGCTCTCGACGACATCGCCGGGAACCTCGCCGCGGCCCTCCAGTACGGCATGCCGGTCATCGCCTTCAATCTCAGCTTCGACTGGACCGTCCTCGCCTGCGAACTCGCCCGGCACGGGCTGCCGTCCATGGCCGAACGCCTGCCGGGCCTGAGCGCGCTGCCGCTGGTCGACCCGCACGTCATCGACAAGCAGGTCGACAAGTACGTCAAGGGCACCGGCATGCGGAAGCTCAAGCCCACCGCCGAGCGGTACGGCGTGACGCTGGAGGACTGGCACACGGCCGAGGCCGACGCGTACGCCGCGCTGCTGATCGCCGAGGCGCAGTTCGCCAAGTACGCCCGGCAGCTCAGTCGGATGGGCCCGCAGCAGCTGTTCGCCGCGCAGAAGGCGTGGCGGGCGGAGCAACAGGCCGGCCTTCAGCAGTGGTTCCGGACGAAGGCCTCGCCGGAGCAGGGCGGCGACCCGAAGAAGGTCATCGACGGGTCGTGGCCGCTGATCCCCGCGCAGCGTGCTGGGTGTGAGGCGTGATGTTCGTTTCCCGCCGCAAGTACGACGATCTCCAGGCCCGCTACCAGAACCTGGGCCAGGACCACGAGCAGCTGAAAACGGAGCTGAAGAACTCCCGAGGCGCCACGCTCCGGCTCGCCGGGAACTACACGCAGCTGCTGGAGACCGGCGAGCCGATGCCGATGTTCTCCAGGCCGAGCAAGGTCCAGGAGCGCGTCATCAACCTGGAGCGTCGGCTGGCCCGCATCGTGCGGGCGTGCCGCCGCTACCGGGCCGAGCTGGTCGACGAGCGCGCCGTCCTGGCCAAGACCGTGGACAACTTCGAGGCCTTCGTCGAGGTGTCGGGGGGCGTCTCGGTCGACGTGCTGGAGGAGCGCCGTCTCCGGCGACTGGCCGAGCAGGCGCACCGCGGCCTGGACGAGCAGATGCGCACGCTCCAGGCCGCGAACGAGGCAATGGCCGCCGAGCTGCGCGACCACGCCGAGCGGGCGGGCGGTGACGCATGACGCCCATGACCCGAGCCCAGCTCGACGAAGCCCGGAAGCTCCTCGGCTTCGCCGCCGCGGCCAGCAACGAAGGCGTCCTGCGGGCCATCGGCGTACTCCGGCACGCCGACCGGCACCGCACGGACCCGACCGCCGTCTCCCAGGCCCTCGCCGCCGCAGCGTCCCTCGCCTGGCGGCTCATCGACGGCGAGGCCGAGCGGACCGCCTTCCGGTCGACGATCGCCCGGCTCCACGTCGCCAACCAGCACGGAGACGACTACGGCCTCGGCGACCTCGCCTTCGAGCTGGAGCGCGCCTCCATCGACCTCACGGACGAGTACGACGTCGCCAACGACCTCGCCCGCGCCGCAGGAAGAGAGGGACTGCTGTGAACCCGGATATTGCCGTCGGCGCTGCGTCCGTCATGAGCGCGCTCATCGGCGCGGTCGGGGTGGCCCGCTGGTACGTCCGGCCGGAGGAGTCGTCCGGCCGGCACCGGAAGCCGCGCACGCTGCTGCGTCCTGTCGAGGCCCTCGACCAGGCGGAGGCGTGGTGCCCGGTCGAACACCGGAAGACGCTGCACCTCCGCTTCAGCTCGGGCGGCGCGATGTGCCTGGACTGCCGCCGCGAGTTCGCCGCGGCTGCGACCACGAAGGAGAGCTGACGTGCCCGATCTGTTCACCCCTGAGGTTCCGGCCGCCACCACGGCGGCCGGGCCCCGGGCCCTGCGAATCCTCGGACTCGACCTCTCCATCACCGCGCCCGGCATCGCCTGCCCGAACGGCGACACCGTCACCATCACGGCCAAACAGCCCGGTGACTGGCGCCTGATGGAGATCGAAGCCTTCATCCACACCGTCGTCGCCGAGGGCGTCGACTACGCGGTCATCGAGGACCTGCCCACCCACGCGAAGGCGGCCGGGATCACCGGCATGGTCCACGGCGCCATCCGGCTCCTGCTGATGACCGAGAACGTGCCGTACGTCGTCGTCACCCCGGCCACGCTGAAGGCGTACGCCACCGGCAAGGGCAACGCCGACAAGACCGCCATGGCGCTGGCCGCCTTCAAGCGCACCGGCCGCGAGTTCGCGGACGACAACCAGTGCGACGCCTGGTGGCTCCGCGCGGCCGGCCTCGACTGGTACGGCGCGCCGGAGTTCGACCTGCCCAAGGCCCAGCGCGACCGGCTCGCGAAGGCCAAGTGGCCTCAGGCGGTGGCCCGATGATCGAGATCACCATCCGCCTCAAGGGCCCGGCACAGGCCCGGCGCCTCGCCACCCTGCTCCGCACCCTGGCCGACACCGAATCGGACCGCGGCCAGGCCAAGACCTACCGCGGAGCCGCCCGCCGCCTCGAACACCTCGCCCGCCCGTTCCGCTACACGACCACCCGGCCTCCCCGCCCGGCGCACGCCGAGCTGGACGAGGAAGCCGTGCAGCGCGTCGTGAAGGGGCTCCGGCCGCTGCCTGAGTTGTCCCGCGCTGAGGCGCGCATCGCGTGCTGGCGCCTCACCGCGCGCAGGTGCAGCGCGCCGGAGATCGCCGCACGGGTCGGCGTCACGCCGCGCACGGTCAACCGGTGGCGCGCCGAGGACAAGGCGGTGACGCGATGAAGGGCGACCCGTGGCACGGCCAGGCCGCGTGCGGCGACGACCCGGAGGCCATGTTCCCCGGCTCCGACACCGCGAAGGTCCGCGAGGCGAAAGCCCTCTGCGGCGGCTGCCCCGTCCGCGAGGAGTGCCTGGTCGACGCGATGAAGGCCGAGGGCAACGCGGGCAAACTCCGACGGTTCGGCATCCGTGGCGGGCTCACGCCCACCGCGCGACGCCGCCTGCACGAGCAGACGCAGCGCCGAGCCCAGGCGGCGGCATGAGGGGCGCCCGCGACCGGGAGCCCTGCGACGGCATCACCGGCGAACACACCGGCCCCGTCCGCTTCTACCGGACCGGCTGGAAGTGCAACACGCACAGCCCGTGGGCGGAGGCCGGACTGGACGAACCGAAGCCCGGCTACGGCCTGCCCCCGAGCGCCCTGCCCCCTTCCCCTCTGGCCGCGTCCGCGGTCTTCGACGAGAAGGCCATCGCCTCCGGCAAGCGCCGCTCCAGTCCCGAGGCCTACCGCGCGGCGCAGGCCGCCCTCGCCCACAAGACCACCTGACCGGCGGCCGAGCTCACGGCGCCCTCCACGCCGCGGCCGTCACCGGGCCCGCCCCCAACTTTCCCCCCTGAACGGGGGCGGGCCCGGACCTCAACCGCAACACCCGTCACAGAAAGGCACCACCAGCACATGACCCAGCAGCAGACCGAACCGGCCCAGAAGGACGACGAGTTCGCCGTCTTCCTCGTCCAGCACAGCCGCGGCGAGGCCCACGACCAGATCAGCGGCGAACTCCGCGAGCTCCTCAACGCCGTCCAGGAGCACGGCCGCAAGGGCTCCCTCACCGTCAAGGTCACCGTCGAGCCGCCCAAGGGCCACGTCGACGGCGCGCCCGTCCTCGTCACCGTCGAGTCCGACCTCAAGGCGCCCCGGCCCATCGCCCCGCCCGCCATGTACTTCGTCGACGACGACGGCCGGCCCACCCGCAACGACCCCCGCCAGACGTCGGCGTTCGACGTCCGGGACCTGCCCACCAGCAAGAACGAGATCAAGGAACTCTGAACATGACCGAGACCGACACCAGCGTCCAGGCCGTCGCCGCCCTCGCGCAGCAGGCCCTCGACCCCAAGGAGGTTGAGCCCGGCGGGATCTACCTCGTCGCCACGGCCGACGGCGGCGTCCAGCCGTTCGACCTCACCGGGCCCGAGTACACCGGCCGCGTGACCCGCAAGACCGGTATCACCACGGTTCGCGACGCCGCCTCCTTCCTCACCTACTACGCCAAGCACCGCGACGTAGACGCTAGCGAGGTCTACTCCGACGTCGAGCGGCTCTCCGTCACCGCCGTCCTCGACGCCCACGCCGAGGACGAGCCCGGCTTCGCCGAGCACCGCCTCATCCTGGCCCTGCGCCGCACCAAGGCCTGGCAGGAGTGGACCGACCTGGACGGAAAGCTCGTCGACCAGGAGCGGTTCGCGAACTTCCTCGAGGACCACCTGCCGAACCTCGTCGAGCCGGACGCCGCGACGATGCTGGAGATCGCGCAGTCCATCAAGGCCACGACCAAGTGCGACTTCCAGTCGTCCACCCGACTGCAGTCCGGCGAGCGGAAGTTCGCGTACGTCGAGGACACCAAGGCGACCGCCGGCGGCAAGGGCGACATCGCGATCCCCGAGACCTTCAAGATCGCGGTCCCCCCGTTTGAGGGCGCGGACGCCTACTCGATGGTCGCGCGCTTCAAGTACCGGCTGGACCGTAGCCAGCTCACGCTCGGCTTCAAGTTGGAGCAGCCCGAGGAGCGTGCCAAGGCCGCCTTCGCGGACGTCCTCAAGGCGATCGCCGACGGTATCGACACGCCGATCCTGAACGGCTCCCCGGCCTGACCCGCCCCGCAGGTGGGGCGGCGTCGACTCTCGCTGCCCCACCTGCGGCACCCCTCCCCATCACCACGCACCACCGAGGAGACCCGCACGTGGAGAACGTCCGCCGCATGGAACCGCGCGACACGGCGGACGACGACGGGTTCACACGGGTCCCGCCCCAAGATCTGGACGCTGAACAGTCCGTCCTCGGCGGCATGCTCATCTCCGAGCGAGCCATCACCGAGGTCATCGAGGTCCTTGACGGACCCGAGTTCTACCGGCCCGCCCACGAAACGATTTTCCTCGCCATCACCAGCATGTCCGTGCGCGGCGAACGGGTCGACCCGATCACCGTGGCCGCGGAACTCACCAAGCTCGGCGACCTCGTCAAGGTGGGGGGCGCGACCTACCTCCACGGCCTCGTCCAGAAGGTCCCCAGCGCAGCCAACGCCGAGCACTACGCCGAGATCGTCCGCGACACCGCCGTCCGCCGACGCATCATCGAAGCCACCGACCGGGCCGCGAACCTCGTACGGTCCGGCGAAGGCGACCTCGACGACGTCCTCGACCTCGTCCGCGAAGAGATCACCACCGCCACCGAACCGACCGGGCCCCGCTCGGCCGAGACAACCGGCTGGGACTTCTCCGACCTCACACCGGTCCTCGACGGCACCCACAAGCCCGCTCAGCCCGTCATCGGCGCGCGAGACGACGGCATCGGCCTCTTCTATCCCGGCCGCGTCAACGGCATTCAGGGCGAGTCCGAGGCCGGCAAGTCATGGGTCGCGCTCATCACTTGCCTCGTCGAGATAAACCGCGGCAACCGCGTCGTCTACCTCGACTTCGAGGACTCCGAGGAAGGCGTCGTCTCCCGCCTCCTCCTCATCGGCGCCACCCCCCAGGACATCGCCGAACGCTTCCTGTACGTACGCCCCGGCTCCACACCCACACCCGCCGCGCTGCGTGCCTTCATCGCCCGCATCGGCGACCTCGGCCCGTCCCTCGTCATCGTCGACGGCGTCACCGAGGCCATGGTCATGCTCGGCCTGGAGCTCAAAGAGAACACCGAGATCGCCAAGTTCGGCCGCATGCTCCTGCGCCCCCTCGCCGACACCGGGGCCGCCGTCGTCCCCCTGGACCACGTGGTGAAGAACAACGAGTCCCGCGGCCGGTACGCCCTCGGAGGCGTCCACAAGCTCAACGCCGTCGACGGCGTCCAGTACATGCTCGAAGCCGTCCGCCCCTTCGGCATCAACACCGAAGGCCGCTCCCGCCTCCGCGTCGCCAAAGACCGGCCCGCGCAGATCCGCAAGCACGCCCTGCCCGGCGGCCGGAACCCCATGCACTGGTTCGCCGACCTCGTCATCCGCTCCGAGGGCGACCAGTTCGCCACCGCGCACCTCTTCCCGCCGATCGACCGGACCGAGGAGCCCGTGGACCGCACCGCGGAGGAGGAGAAGGACGCGCAAGAAGAGCAGGAGATCAAGGAACGGGAGGACAAGGTCCTCCAGACCTTGACCAAGGCCAAGGAGCCGCTCAGCAAGAACGCCGTCGAGGAGCTCATCCCCGGCCGCGTGTCCGTCACCCGCCGGGCCCTCACCCGCCTCGTCCACACCGGCCGAGTGAAGGCCGAACGCGGAGTCCGAGGAGCGGTCCTTCACAGCATCCCGGACGCCCCCACGGACGCCGTCGAGGACACCACCGCGGAGGCCTCATGAACCACCCCACTTACTTTTCCTCACCTCGTCCCGACCTCGTCCCGATCATGAACCGCCCCGGACCAGCACACGAAGAAACCCCAGGTCACAGCCCCGCCGACCTCGTCCCCGATCTTGAAACGACCTCGTCCCGACCTGACACACCATCACGGGACGAAGTCGCACCACCCCTGACCAGCACAAACGCCACCCCAAACGACCTCGTCCCACCTCGTCCGGGACGAAGTCAGGACGACGTCAAGCGACCTCGTCCCTCGTCCCCCGCCCTATAGGGGGACGAGGACGAGCGTCGCGCCGCACACGCCACAGAGACCACACGAGACCCGCCGCCGTCATCCGGTTCCGCCCACCCACGCGCATACACAGGACGTGATCATGGCCAACTCGAACACCACCTACCGCGTCCTCGTCACCGGCAGCCGCGATTGGACCGATCGCCGCGCAGTCGAGGACACGCTCACCACCGCAGGCGCTCTCGCCATCGCGCTCGGGCAGCGCCTCGTCGTCGTCCACGGCGCGTGTCCGACTGGCGCCGACGCCATCGCCGACGCGTGGGCCGAGTGGCACCGAGAGCGCGGCCAGCCGATCGACCTCGAACGCCACCCCGCCAGGAACTTCGGCCCGTGGCCCGCGGCCGGACCCCGCCGCAACGCACACATGGTCCGGCTCGGTGCAGACGCCTGCTTCGCCTTCATCGGCCCGTGTACGTCGCCCCGCTGCCGCCGCACCGACCCACACCCGTCGCACGGGGCGAGCGGCTGCGCGGACCTCGCCGAGGAGGCCGGGATCCCAATCCGCCGCACCACCGTGCCCCAGCAGGTCGAGGAGTCGACGTGATCGCCGTCTTCGCCTTCGTCGCCCTGGTCGTCATCACCGCCGGCCTACCCCTCGCCCACTGGCTACGCACGCCCTGGAGGAAGCCGTGACGCGCCGCTTTACGCACGCCCTCGCCGGCCTCTACGCCCTCGTCGCCTTCGTGCTCCTCCGCTGCGCGGCCGTCAGCTACCAGCACGGGGCACTGCACTACGCCCTGTTCTTCACCGCGGCCGCCGTCGCCTTCGCCACCGCGATAGTCCACCACTCCTACCTGCGCGACGAGTTGCGCGCAGCACACCGCGAACTCGACGCCGCCACCAAGCCCCGCGCTGCCACACCAGTCGAAGACGGCGTCCAGGCCGTCCTCGTCACGGGCTGGTGCTGCGACGCGTGGGCCGCAACCGCCGGCGCCGAACACGACCCCGCCACCTGCACCAGGAAGGACCACCACGCATGACGCAGTACCTCGATCACACCGGCGTCGCACAGAAGCTGCTCGACCAGCAAGGCCAGATCAACGACCTCACCGCCGAGCGGGACGGCGCGTACCGCGAGCGCGCGCAGCTCCTCGCCCTCCTCGCCTCGCTCCACCCCTCGGTCATCGCCCCCGCGCCCGACGTCGACGAGGACGGCTGGCAGATCCTGTACCTCTGGATCGGCGGCAAGCAGGCGTCATGGCACATCGCTCCCCGCGACGCCGAGCTGTACGCCCACGTCGAGCACGTCCCCGCCGACGACCGTCGGGCGCAGTGGGACGGCCACACGACCGAGCAGAAGTACGCGCACATCGGCGAGCACGCCGCGCGGCTCTGCGCCGAAGCTCTCGGCCAGGCCGAGAAGACCACCCTCGTCTTCGCCGCCCTCCACCGGTTCGCCGAACAGGACGTATCCCGCGTCATCGCCCTCTACGAGCGGTGGGTGAAGGCTGGCCCGCCCCCGCTCGGCGCGAGCCTTGCCCGCTGGTGGGACGCGCGGCTCGTCGAACTCCACGACGCGCTCCTCCGGTCCGACGACCAGCCCAAGGAGCAATGATCATGGCCACCATCTCGGTCCATGCCGTGATGCTCGGCTGCGACGGCTGCGGCACGCGCCTTCGAGACGGCGAACAGTTCAACAGCGTCGCTGACGCCCGAGGAGCCGCTTACGGCGACGGCTGGAGATTCCCTCCCCAGCTCAGCAAACGCACCGGACAGCCCCTCACGACCTGCACGTCCGACGTATGCCCTGCCTGCCTGCCCGACTGGAAGCCCCAGACGCTTCAAGGCAGAGCCGTTGGGCGCGGCTACGAGCGTCAGGACGGCTCGATCCGGCCCGCCCGCGCCTGAGCACGACGAAGGGGCGTCCTCGCAGTCTCCCCAGACCAGGACGCCCCCCGGTGCTGATCACCGTACCGCCCCGCGCACCACAGGAGCACCCACGATGACCACCACCGCGAACCACCTCCGCACCATCGCAACCCGCTGGAACGACCTCTCTGAAGCCCTCGGCACCACCGGCACCGCCACCTGGCCCCCCGCCGGCCGCATGAGCGACTACCTCGCCAGCATCGACCGCCTCGACAACGAGGAGCTGGAGGCCGAGCGGCACCGCGCCCTCGCCCTGCGCACCCTGGAGCGCGACCCCTCACAGATCGGCGAGACCCGGCCGCCGCTCCGTATCGCGATCCTCGACACGATGCGCATCGTCGAGGTCGTCCTCGTCCAGTGCGCCGACGACATCGCCCACGCTGCGCAGCGCGCCCCGATGACACCCCCGCGAGCCCAGCGCGCGGCCGTCGCCCGCACCCGCGCCGAGCGCCTCGCGTGGGAGGACCGGGCCCGCCAGATCACGCAGGCGAAGGCCGACCTCGTCGACCCGCGCCGCTGGAGGTACACCGGCCGCCGCACTGCTCCGTACGCCGCGCTGTGGCTCCTCGCGCGCGTCGAGCACGCCCCGGGCCCGTGCCGCACGTTGACCGAGGAGGAGGAGCGGAGGATCGAGCGCGTGGCTGAGGGCGCGGCCGAGCGGGTGGAGCGGGCCCTCGACATCGGCGCGCGCGTCGCCCCGCTCACACAGCCGTGCCCGCGCATGATCAACGTGGTGTTCCCGTGCGAGGGCCGTATCGAGGTGTACGGCGGGGCCGGCGCTCCCCCTGTTGCGCACTGCACGAAGTGCGGGCACATCTGGTCCGAGCAGGCCGCTGTCGCCTGAGCACGACGAAGCCCCCGCCGACACCTCCGGCGGGGGCTCGCGTACGCCCTGCTACTCCTCGGCCTGCGTCGCCCGAGGCCGGTCCCTCCCGGAGCCCGTGTAGCCCCGCTCGATGTCCTGCACCGTGGCCAGTCCCACGCCGAGCGCCGCCGCGATCTTCCGGTACGAGACGGGCGGATCCTGCGCGCGCATGTCGAGCACGACCTGCCGGCGCAGCTCACGCCACCGCTTCCCGCGGTCCGCCTGATCGGCCATCACCTCGCCGATCGCCTTCGCCCGTTGCTCCGGGTCGGTCATCGCCTCCACGGCGTCCATGGCGTCGATCACGCGCTGAGCCTCCTCGGTCACACCCGGCCTCATCTCATCGGGCGGGCCGCTTGCCCGAAGTGTACGGGGCCCCGTACGCTCTCAGGAAGTAGCCCAGCTACTAAGCACAACGGCCCCGTCCCGCTGAGTTGGCGCTCCGGGACGGGGCCAGGCCCACCTCAACCTTCACGAAAAGGCAGGCCCTGATGGCCAACCGTACCGATCAGCCCCCCGAGCGGCCCAGCCCCTTCGCCGGCCTCCCCGCCGGTCACGCCGTCAACTACGACAACCACGGCTCCGTCTGGGGGACTGACACCCCCGAGGCGACCGAGGCCCTCCTCGTCGCGGAGCGCGCCACTGGCACCGCCATCGAGGAGTGGAACATCGCCGCCCTCGACGGCCAGCCGCTCCGCATCGTCCGCCTCGCCGACCCGACGTTCCTCGACACCATCTGCGTCATCACCGGTGCGAGCCATGACGCGATGTCCGCATGAGCGAGCGGCAGACCGTCCCGTGCCCGACCTGCGACGGCGACGCTGGGTCGTACGAGGAGTCCAGCAGGCCGGCCACCGACCACAACGGCAACCCGGTCACCGTCCACAGCAGCGTCTGGCGGCCGTGCACCGGCCCCTGCGCGGGCTCCGGCCAGATCATGGGCGGCCACTCGTGAGCCGTCGCCGCGACAAGTCGACCCGCGCCTACCCCGCCGCCGGAGTCAGCGTCACCGGATGGGCCGACCGCTTCCGCAGTCACAAGACCAGCGGAGCCCGCGACGCCGACCGCCAGGGCCAGGACTGGGAGGACCGCGACCGCGCCCAGGACCGCAAGGGCCCCTGGTACCGCTCCGCCCGCTGACCCACCCCGATCGGCCGCCCTCCCGCGACAATCCCCCCGCGGGAGGGCGGTCCCACGCTCTCGGAGGAGCACGTGAAGACGCCCAACGGCGACCGCCTCCAGCTCACGGCCATCCAGCGGCGACTCGTCATCACCGTCGCCAGTGGTGCCGCCGTGATCGCGGCGATCGGCTTCCTCGGCTCGTACACCGCAGTACGCGAACTCGCCCTCGACAAGGGCTTCGGCAAGTTCGCCATGATCTTCCCGGTCGGCATCGACGCGGGGATCTTGGTCCTCTTGGCCTTGGACTTGCTCCTCACCTGGATCCGGATCCCGTTCCCGCCACTGCGCCACACCGCGTGGCTCCTCACCGCAGCCACGATCGCGTTCAACGGCGCAGCAGCCTGGCCCGACCCGGTCGGCGTCGGCATGCACGCGGTCATCCCGATCCTCTTCGTGGTCGTCGTCGAGGCCGCCCGACACGCGATCGGCCGGATCGCGGACATCACCGCCGACAGGCACATGGACAGCGTTCGGCTGGCCCGCTGGCTGCTCGCCCCCTGGTCGACGTTCCGGCTGTGGCGCCGCATGAAGCTGTGGGAGCTCCGCTCGTACGACGCGGTGATCGCGCTGGAGCAATCCAGGCTCATCGAGCAGGCGTACCTCCGCGCGGAGTATGGCCGCCGCTGGCGCAGCAAGGCCCCGGTGGAGTCCGTCATGGCGCTGCGCCTCACCCGCTACGGACGCCAGCTCGCCCCGGTCCACAGCGTCCTCAACGTCGAGCGCGTTCCGGCCGGCGCCGCGGCTCTCGACGCGGCGAACACGGTCCCGCTCGCGATCGAGACGAGCACCTTCCAGGCCGCCGCCGATCAGGCGATCGACGTTGTTCGCGAGCCCGAGCTCGGTGATCGCGAACAGCCGAACGCCGTCGCGAACACCCAGCCGAGCCCCCCGAACAAGGTCCGCGAACAGATCGCGAACAAGGCCTCCACCAGCGCGAACGCTGATCGCGAGCAGCCGGTCATGGCCGACGTCGTACGCGAACAGATCCGCCTCCACACCGAGAACTCGGCCGCCGTGCTCGGCGTGCTCGCGAACATCCCCGACGCGAACAAGGCCAGCGTCGCCGCCGCTGTTCGCCGCGAACGCAGGAAGGCAGGGCCGTACCTGTGATCCCGCCCATCGTCTGGCCGCTGGCCATGCTCCTCGGCGCCCTCGGCCTCCGTGCCATCGCACCCCGCCGCGCGCCCGGCCTGTACCTCGGGCCGGCCGCGGGCACCGTCGCCCTCATCGCCCTCGCCGCGGCCTACGTCGTGGCCGTCTTCCGCTGAAGGATCCACCGTGAACTACGTGACGTTCGGCGGCGTGACCGTCGGCCTCATCGTCCTCGGCTACCAACTGACCCTCTGGTACCCCGGCCGCAAGCAGCTGATGAAGGACCCCCTCAAGCACGCGTCCCGACTGCTGCCCTTCCTCGCCTCCTGGTGCTACGGCTGCCTCACCACCCTCGGTATCGGCGGCCTCATCGGCACCGCCTCCAGCTCCGTCCTCGGCCTGTCCAACTGGCTCGGCGACGCGGCCCTCGTCTGGGGCGTCGGAGAGTCCGTCGGTCAGCAGGCCGGAGCCAAGATGTTCGTCCCTCTGTCCACCCCCGGCGCGGCCGTGGTGCTCATCGCCACCGCCGTGTTCGCCGCTGCGATGAAGAAGGCCGGCGACGAGACGCGCGGCGAGCTCAAGCGGGGCGCCTGGTGCGGCATCACACTGGGAACCTCGGCCGGGGTCGCAGGCTTCGCCGCGGTTCCCCTCGCGACGGCCGCGAACTGGTGCGGCGAGTACGCCTACACGGCGACCCGGTGAGCGCCAAGAAGAAGCCGGCCGAGGAGCCGGAGGAGCCTTCGAGGGCGGCCGGGGCGTGCGTCCTGGTCGTCCTCATCGGGGTCGTGACGGCCGCCGTGTTCGCGGTGTCGCCGACAGCCGGTCCGCTGTTCGTGTGGGGGGCCGGCGCCGTGGCCGTCTGGTGGCACGTGCGGAGGATGCCCGAAAAGTCCACCCCTCCCCCACCGGCGCCCGGGCGCCCCTCCTGTAGGAAATGCGCAGGTCAAGAGCCTGTCAGCGTGACCCCTTCTGAAACCCAGAAGGGGATGTTGATCTACAGCTTCGCTCTCGCCAAGCGGCCCGGTCACACCCACCTCCACGTAGCGGAGGAGGTGAACGAGACGTGATCGCACGCCTGTTGGCCCGACTCGGAGTCGACTCCCGCACGTACTACTGCCGGAACTGCGCGGGCCACTACCCGGCCTCCCACTTCCCCTGCGCGTGATCCGCCGCGCGCGCACGCGTAGTTGCGTTCCGCGCGATCATGACGCATCCTGACCTCACGTCCGGCGTGCCCGGACACAACAGGCCCACCACCGTGTGGGCCTTCGTCATGTTCGACACCCGTTCGGGTCACAGAACCGTCACTGTGCCGTCACTCACTGCACACACGGCGCATGATGCCTCCCTCAGCACGCCATCCCAGGGGGGACCATGCGCACCCGCATCACCATCACCGCCATCGCCGCCGCCACACTGCTCGCGCTCACCGGCTGCGCAGCCGAGGACACCGGCACCGACTCCGACCCCGCGCCCAAGGCGCCCGCGACGAGCCAGACCAGCGACACCAAGCAGGACAACGACGCAACCAAGGAAGACGCCCCGGCCGCCGAGCAGAAGCCCGAGACGGCAGCACTGCCCGACGTCGTCGGCCAGGACCTCCAGGCCGCACAGGACGAAGCGCAGGCCGCCGGGTTCTACGCCCTCGACGACCAGGACGCCAGCGGCCAGAACCGCTTGCAGGTCTTGGACCGCAACTGGACGGTCTGTAGCCAGGAACCCGCGGCCGGCACACACCCCACGGACACGTCAGTGGTCCTGTACGCCGTCAAGGACACCGAGACCTGCTGACACGCCCCGCTGAACTGGCCCGGCCCGCGCCCGTGCGTGGCCGGGCCTTCGCATGTCCGGAGGTGACCCGTGCCGAACCAGAACCGGCCCGTCACCGAAGAGGACTACGAGCGCGTACGCGAGCTGCACGCCCTGCGCATGGGCCGCAACGAGATCGCCCGCGAGATAGGCCGCGCCCAACGCACCGTCTCCGTCATCGCGCAGGACCTCGGCCTCGTCTTCGACACCACGATGACCGAGGACGCCACCCGCGCCCGCGTCGCCCAACTCGCCGAGAAGCGCGCCATCCTCGCCGATGCCCTCACCGACGACGCCCTGAAGCTCACTGAGCAGGTGTGGGCGCCCGCTGTGATCTACAACTTCGGTGGCAAGGACAACACGTACGAGGTCCGCGAAGTCAACGAGCCGCCGGCCATCGACAAGAAGGCACTCATGACCGCGGCCGGGATCGCCGTGGAGAAGTCCCTCAAGCTCGTCCCGTCGACCGACGGAGACGACACGGAGGAGGTCGGCTCGCTGCTGACGAACCTCTTCGACAAGCTGCGAGACCGCCATGGGGACGGATAGCCCAGGCCTCTCCGAGAAGCAAGAGATCTCGATCGCCCGCTCGACCTCATGGTTGAACGTCTGGGACGGCTCCGTCCGCTCCGGCAAGACGATCGCGAGCCTGCTCCGCTGGCTGATGTACGTGGAGAACGCACCTCCTGGGGGCGAACTCGTCGTTGTCGGCAAGACCTTCGACACAGTCAGCCGCAACGTCTTCGGGCCCCTCACCGACCCGAGCCTCTTCGGCGCCGCGGCGAAGACCGTGAAGTACACCCGCGGCGCTTCGGTGGCCTGGATCCTCGGCAAGCAGATCGAGGTCATCACCGCCAACGACGCGAAAGCCGAGGGCCGCCTGCGTGGCCTCACCGGGGCCGGCGCGTACGTCGACGAGATGACGCTGCTCCCGAAGGAGTTCTTCAAGCGGCTCGTCGACCGCATGAGCGTGCCCGGCGCGCTGATCTTCGGGACGACGAACCCCGACAACCCGGGCCACTGGCTACGCAAGGAGTGGCTCAACAAGTCCGATGAGCTGGGCATCCGTTCGTGGCACTTCGTCATGGACGACAACCCGTCGCTGACCGACGAGTACAAGGCGCGCATGAAGGCCGCCTTCACCGGCCTCTGGTACCGCAGGTACATCCTCGGCCACTGGGTCATGTCCGAAGGCGCCATCTACGAGTCCTTCGACTCCACCCGGCATGTGGTCGACGAGATCCCCACGATCACCCGCTGGCTGTGCGACGCGATCGACTACGGCACCGTCAACCCCTTCGCCGACCTGATGATCGGCCTCGGGGCGGATCAGCGGATCTACGTCACGTCCGAGTACCGGCACGACTCGCGCACCGCGCGCCGGCAGATGACGGACGCCGAGTACTCCGCAGCTCGCCGCGTCTGGCTGAACGGGCAGGGCGTACGGCCGGAGTTCACCGTCGTCGACCCCTCGGCCGCGTCGTTCATCGAGCAGCTGCACCGCGACAACACCCCGGGCGTCGTCCCGGCGGAGAACACCGTCCTCGACGGCATCCGCACCGTGGCCTCCCTGCTCGCCGCCGACCGGCTGCGCATCCACCGTTCCTGCGCCGGGCTCATCGATGAGCTCCCCGGCTACAGCTGGGATGACGAGGCCGCGGAGAAGGGCGAGGACAAGCCCATCAAGCAGGACGACCACTCCTGCGACGCCCTCCGGTACGGCGTCCGTACGACCGAGGCCCTGTGGCGGCCGCACATCCCGATGCTCCTGGAGGTGGCCGCGTAATGGCCGTGCAGCTCCCCCGAACCGTGACCTACTCGCAGATGCAAGACGTCTGCGCTGCGCTCGGCATCCCCCAGGGCGCGGCCGTGCGCGAGGTGCGTCTCGTGTTCGGCGGGGATGACGCCGGGATGACTGTCGGAGTCCTCGCCCGGAACCACGCCGGCGTCTTCATCGCCGACGGCGACGGCGACCCGCTCATGGCCTACGGACACGTACCGATCAGCGCCGACCCGGAGGTGAGCCCCGATGCCTCTGCCCACGGCTGACACCGTCTGGCCGCCGACCGACGAGCGCGTCCAGGCCGCGCTCGCCGACTGGGACGCCTGGTACTCCTCCGAGCCCGACCGGCTCGAACAGCGCTACCTCGGCCGCGGCTACCGCGAAGCCGTCGACCGGCCCGCGCAGCACCGCGGCGGCGTAGTCGGCAAGCTGGCCCGCTGGTTCTGGGGCAACCCGACCCCCGAGGGCGAGAAGCGCGAGAAGCTCCACGTCCCGCTCGCCGGAGACATCGCCCGTACCTCCTCCGAGTTGCTGTTCTCCGAGCCGCCCACGCTCCAGGCCGCCGAGGGCGCGAGCGAAGCGACCCAGGACGCCCTCGACACGCTGCTGGAGACCGGCCTCCAGCCGACCCTCCTCGAAGCTGGCGAGGTCTGCGCCGCGCTCGGCGGCGCGTACCTGCGCGTGGTGTGGGACGAGGACGTCTCCGACCGGCCGTGGATCGACGTCGTGGCCGCGGACCGGGCCGTGCCGGAGTTCGCCTACAACCGGCTGCGCGCGGTGACCTTCTGGACCGTGCTGGAGTCCGAATCAGCCGACGACCGGCGCGTGTTCAGGCACTTGGAGCGCCACGAGAAGGGCCGGATCTACCACGGTCTCTACGAGGGCTCCGCCGGATCGCTCGGTATGGTGCGACCGCTCGCCGACCACCCCGTCACGGCGCCCCTGGCGGCCATGGTGGACGCCGAGGGCGGCCTCGACACCGGGGCTCCGAAGAACCTGACCGCCTCGTACGTGCCCAACGTGCGCCCCGCGCGCGCCTGGAGGCACATCCCCACAGCCGCGTACTGGGGGCAGTCGGACTTCCAGGGCATCGAAGGCCTCATGGACGCCCTCGACGCGACGTACTCGTCATGGATGCGGGACGTCGACAACGGCAAGGGCCGGCTCATCGTGCCCAACTCGATGCTCGAATCCATGGGACCCGGGCAGGGAGCAGCCTGGAACGAGGAGCGGCGGATCTACTCCGGGCTCAACATGCTCCAGCGGCCGGGCGACCCGAACCCGCTGACGATCGTGCAGTTCGAGATCCGCGTCGAGCAGCACCGGGACACCTGCCAGTCCCTGATGGAGCAGGCCGTACGACAGGCCGGCTACTCCGCGGGCACCTTCGGCGAGTCCGACGGCCAGGCCGTCACCGCTACCGAGGTGAAGGCCCGCAACCGGCGCTCGCTGAGCACCGCCGGCCGCAAGGGCAAGTACTGGGGGCCCGGCGTGGCCGACATCACCGCTGCCTACCTGGCCGTGCTGTCCGGCTTCCGCTTCCGGATGGGCGGCCTCGACCTGAATCCGCCGAAGGTCGAGTTGCAGGACGGCGTCACCGAGGGCCCGATCGAGCTGGCGACCGCGGCCGAACTGATCGCCCGCGCGGAGGCCGCCTCGAAGGAGACGCTGGTGGCCATGGTCCATCCCGACTGGGACAAGGACCAGATCAAGGCCGAAGTGGCCCTGATGAAGAAGGAATCGGCGCTCGCCGACCCCGCCCTGACAGGCGCCGAAGGACCGGGCCCCGGCTTCCCCTCGCCCGCCGGCCAGCAGCAGGGCGAGGACGACGGGGAGGCATAGCCGATGCCCGTGTCCCCCGCGATGGCCGAGGACCTCGCCGCCGCCATCAGCACGCTGTACGCGGACGCGGAGCTGTCCATCATCGAGCGGCTCCGCAAGGCCCTGGAGGAGGGCATCGACTCCCCGCTGTGGGCTGAGATCAAGGCCCGCTCCATCGGCGACCTGCGGGAAGCTGTCGAAGAGGTCACCGCGGCGCTCCAGCAGGACGCCAACGGGGCCGTCGCGCAGGCGCTCGCGACCGCGTACGGGCGCGGCAGGCAGGCGGCCGTCGCCGAGCTGGGGGCCCTCGACATCGGCCGGGAGCTCCAGGCCCGCCGCATCCTGCCGAACGCCCCGTCCGTCGACCGGTTGGCCGCCTCGTACGCCGCTGACACTCGGCCGCTGTACCAGCGCATCACCCGCGCGGTCGTGGACACCTACCGCAACGTCATCACCCGCGTCTCGTCCGGCCCGCTCCTCGGCACAGTGACCCGACGACAGGCCTCCCAGCGCGCCCTGAACCAGTTCGCGCAGCGCGGGGTGAGCGGCTTCACGGACCGGTCGGGCCGCAACTGGGAGCTCGCCGCGTACGCCGAGATGGCCGTGCGCAGCGTGACCGCCCGGGCCGCGATCGAGGGCCACATCGACGCCCTCGCCGAGATCAACGTGGGCCTGGTCATCGTCTCCGACGCCCCGCTGGAGTGCCCGCTGTGCAGGGCGTGGGAAGGCGAGATCCTCACACTCGGGCAGGAGGCGGGCCCGCAGACGATCCGCGCGGAGCACGCGATCCAGCCCTCAGGCCTGTTCGCACCAACGCGGACGGTCGCCGTGCACGTCGCGGGCAGCCTCGCCGAAGCCCGCGCAGCCGGCCTCTTCCACCCGAACTGCCGCCACTCCCTGGCCGCTTACCTGCCAGGTGTGACCACCAGGCCGCCACACCACGCGACCCCGGGCACGACGTACGAGGACACGCAGCGACAGCGCGAGATCGAGCGGCACATCCGCCGCTGGAAGCGCGAGCAGGCCGCCGCCATGGACGAACCCCTGCGCAAGCGGGCCGGAGCGTACGTCCGCAAGTGGCAGGCCGCGCAGCGCGAGCACGTAGCCGCGCACCCGGACCTGCGGCGCAAGCCCGCGCGCGAGCAGATCGGTGCCGCGCGCTAGGGCTTACCCGACTGTCCCTCGACGCTCAGCCATGCGGATGGGCCGTACGCCTTGTGCGTTCTATCCGACTGACCCCCTTTGGTGACCATGACGCGCAGCGCCCCGCCGGGATCTAGCAGGTAGTAGTACCTGCCTTCGCTCTCCGCGTCCTTGAACTCCGACGAGGCCTTGTTCACCAGCACTACGGAAACAGACATATCGCCACGGTATGGCGGACGCGCCGGTTCCGCGCACCTCGCGTAGGCGCCCAATGCTTCCCGGCACCCGCCGCACGGCGACCGCCGGACATCCCGAAAAGGGAGAACACCCATGCAGCACCCTTTCAAGCACCCGCTCGCCACACACCACTCGATGGAGGTGCTCGGCTCCCGCCGCAACGGCTCGCCGATCTACGCCATCGCGGGTGGCAACGGCGCGGGCGAAGGCGGCTCCGGATCCGGCGCGAGCAGCGGCGGTGACGGCGGCTCAGGCGCTGGAAGCCAGGGCGGGGCCAGCGGTCAAAGCTCCGGCGACGGCGGCCAGGGTTCCGGCACGGCCGGAGGCCAGGGTTCCGGCACGGCCGGAGGCCAGGGCAGCGCAGGATCCGGCGCAGGCGACGTCACGGACTGGAAGGCGCACTCCCGAGAGTGGGAGAAGCGGGCCAAGGCCAACGCCGATGCTGCGACCGAGCTGGAGAAGCTCAAGGCCGCGAACATGAGCGAGCAGGAGAAGGCCGTCACCGAGGCAGAGAAGGCAGGCCGCACGGCCGCCCTCGCCGAGGCCATCCCCCAGATCGCTCAGGCCCGCCTCGAAGCCCACGCGGCGCGCGCGGGCGTCGACCTCAGCGAGTTCGCCGAGTTCATCGACCTCAAGAAGTTCGTGGGCGAGGACGGCCAGGTCGACGACAAGGCCATCAAGGCCGCCGTCACCAAGTTCGCCAAGCTCGCCCCGCCCGGGGCCGGCCGCTCCGGCGGCGACATGGGCGGCGGAGGCGGTTCCGGCGACCAGGGCGCGTCCATCGACAAGCAGATCGAGGAGGCGACCGCGAAGCGCGACTTCGCGACCGTCATCCGACTCAAGCGGCAGAAGGCCGCACAGACCACGTAAGGAGTAGGCCATGGCCGGAATCACCGGGATGGGCACCACCTTCAACCTCCCCAACTACACAGGTGAACTCTTCGCCCTGACCCCGGCGGACACTCCGGTCCTGTCCGCGATCGGTGGCCTGACCGGCGGTGGCATGACCACTTCGGTTGAGTTCGAGTGGGAGACCTACGACCTGCGGGACCCGGCGCAGCGCACCAAGGTGGAGGGCGCGGACGCGCCGACCGCTGAGGAGCGCGCGCGGGCGAACGTGACGAACGTCTGCCAGATCCACCAGGAGCAGGTCTCCGTCTCGTACACGAAGCAGGCCGCGATCGGCCAGGTGGCTTCGCCGCAGGCTGCGCCGTTCAACCACAACGGTGGCGACAACCCGGTCACCAACGAGCTGGACTGGCAGGTCGCGCAGACGCTGAAGCAGATGGCGCTGGACATCAACTACAGCTTCATCAACGGCGCGTACGTCAAGCCGACGACCAACGCGTCCGCCCGCCAGACCAAGGGGCTCCTGGCTGCAGTGACGACGAACCGGATCGCGAAGGGCGTCACCACCACAGGTGCCACCTCGGCGACGGACACGATCACGTCGACCGCTCACGGCCTGGTGGACGGCGACAAGATCGTGTTCACGATCACGGGGGCCGCGACCGGGATCGTTGCCGGGCGGATCTACTACGTCGACGCCATCGACGCGAACACGTTCAAGGTGTCGACGTCCTCGGGTGGCGCGGCAATCACCCTCGGTACGGCGACTGGCATCGCCTACACCAACCCGTGGGAGACCGCCCTCACCACCGACCACGTCGCCGACCTGCTCCAGCTCGCGTACGACAACGGCGGCATCAGCGAGCAGGAGACCGCGACGCTGATCACGAACTCGGCGCAGAAGCGAGCCCTCACCAAGGCCTTCGCGAGCGCCTACGGACAGTTCCACGAGACGAGCCGCACGGTGGGCGGCGTCGCTGTCGACACGATCGTCACGGACTTCGGCACCCTGTCCGTGATGATGGACCGGCACATGCCGCAGGACGTCATCACGGTGGCCTCCATGGAGCAGCTGACGCCCGTATTCCTCAACATCCCTGGCAAGGGCGTGATGTTCGAGGAGCCCCTCGCGAGGACCGGGGCATCGGACAAGGTCCAGCTGTACGGCGAGGTCGGCCTGAAGTTCGGCAATGAGAAGGCCCACGCGGTCATGACCGGGCTGAAGGTGTGACGCGGATGCCGATCTACGAGCGATTCTCCGGTGGCCAGGTCTCCGCGAGGGTGCGTCCCGTACCGGGCAGCGCAGCGGAGGACGAGTACGCGGCGCTCGCCGAGGACTCCTCTTCCGGCTGGCGCTGCTCCGAGCCCGACCCGGAGCCTGAGCCGGTCGTGCTGGAGCGTCCGGCCAAGTCGGCGTCCAAGGCGGACTGGAAGGCCTACGCCCTCCAGGAAGGCCTGGACGCCGAGGAGGCGGAGAAGGCCACGCGTGACGAGCTGGCCGCGAAGTACGCGGACGGAGGCGGTTCCTGATGGGTGTGACGAGCACGCTGTCCATCGCTGCATCGGTACTCCAGACCAAGGCCCTGGACCTCACCGCCGCGGAGGACTCCCTCGCGTTCCGCAGGGCCGTGAACCTGTTGTCCGGCACGGCGGCAGGGCAGGCCGACAAGGTCTTCCACGACCGCCGTGTCCTGGCCGCGTCCGGGACCGAGGACCTCGACCTTGCGGGGGTGCTCAGCGATGCCTTCGGCGTGGCGATCACCTTCGCCCGGGTCAAGGGCCTGTTCATCAGCGCGGCAGCTGCGAACGCCAACAACGTGGTGGTCGGGGCCGCTTCGGCGACCCAGTGGGCGACGCTCCTCAACGCGGCGGGCACGGTGACGCTGCGCCCGGGGGCTACGTTCGCGGCGATCGCAGGGGCCGCGGACGCCACCGGATACGCGGTTGGCGCTGGCACGGGTGACCTGCTGAAGGTCGCCAACAGCGCGGGCGGCACACCGGTGACGTACGACATCGTCGTCGTCGGCGCGAGCGCGTAGAGGGGGTGCCCGGTGGCCCGGAACTACGCGACGTCGGCGGACTACCAGCAGTACACCGGGCAGACCCCGCCGGCGGACATCGAGGCCCGGCTCGGCCGCGCCTCGCGGTTCCTCGACAGCGACGTCTTCCGGCTGTGCTGGTTCGAGGCGGACGAGGACGGCTACCCGGCGAACGCCATCGTGGCGGAGGCGTTCGCGGCGGCGGTGTGCGCGCAGGTGCAGTGGTGGGCGGAGACCGGTGACGAGCTGGGGGCCGGAGGGCAGTGGGACTCCGTGAAGTTGGGATCCCTGTCCCTGTCGCGGGGCTCGTCGTCCGGCTCCTCCTCGTCGGGCCGTGAGGTCGCTGAGACGGCGATGGAGGCCCTGCGGAGTCCGGACCTCACGAGGGAGATCTTCGTCCTGGGGCTGGTGACCCAGTGCTGATCCCCGGCTTCCTGCTCCAGCACGAGGTGACCGTGGAGGCGTGGGAGGGCGAGAGCCCGTACGGACCCACCTACGCGGCCCCGGTCGTGGTGCGGTGCTTCCTCGAGGAGAAGACCCGCATGGTGCGGAACCCTGCGGGCGAGGAAGTCACCTCCTCCAGCACCTTCTACGCCCTCCCGACGGAGACCTGTCCGGCGAAGTCTCGCGTCACGCTGCCGTCAGGTCGGGTGACCACGGTCATCGCCTCCTACAGGCACGACGCGGGCACTCTGCCGGCCCCGGCCCATCGGGAGGTGCAGCTCCAGTGACGCAGTACGCGCGCATGACGTGGAACGGCAACCGGCTGTGGACGTCGCGCGGTCGGCGTCTCGCCTCCGAGGGTCTCCAGCGGGCGTTGGAGCACACCCTCGGCAAGTCCAAGGAGCTCGTGCCGCTGGAGGAGGGCACGCTGGAGCGCTCCGGCCGCGTCAACATGCTCGGCGCCCTGGAAGGTCAGATCACTTTCGACACCGTGTACGCGGCGAGGCAGCACGAAGAGCTGACCTGGAAGCACTTGCCGGGCAGGCAGGCGAAGTACCTGGAGCAGCCGATGAACACGGAGCGCCAGGTGATGTTGGAGCTGATGGCGGTGCCGTTGCGCCGCTGGCTCCGCGGCTGACCGAACCCTCACCCACGCCCCCGCCTGCGCGGGGGCTTTCGTATGCCCGGAGGAGGCGCCCATGGGGTACACGACCTCGCTCCTGGACGGGCTCGCCGCGCTCATCGCGGAGGCCGGCCTCGCCGTGTACCGGCCCGACGGCGCGTACACGGCGGGCGAGACCGGGCTGTTGTTCACGGTCATGCCCGACACCCCCGAGCGCGTCATCGTCCTGACCGCCTACCCGGTCGAGGACACCGACCTGACGGACGCGATCACCGGCATTCAGGCGCGCATGCGATGCGGCCGCGACCCGCGCGAGGTCGACGACCTGGCCGACGGGCTGTTCGCGCTGCTCCACAACCGCCGGGGCCTGGTCCTCGACGGCGTGCAAGTCGCCCTGATCTGGCGGCAGTCGCAGGCGCCCATGGGCCAGGACACCCACGGGCGCCAGGAGATCGCCGCCAACTACTACGCGCGCACGACGCGCCCCGCACCTCACCTGTACGAGTAGAAGGAGGCCGCGTCATGTCGACGCCCACCGAGACCGCACTCGCCCGCCGCTGGCGGCTGGACATCAACATGGACGAGGTCCTCACCCCGGACTTCCAACTGTGCCCGGCGATCACCGAGTTCCAGTGGACGGCCGAGCCGAACCTGGAAGACGACACGTCGTACGACACGGACGGCTGGGGCGAGCAGACGAAGACGGGCCAGGACTGGGAGGTGCAGGTCACCTTCAACCGCAAGGCGAGCCCGGACTCCACCGTCTACAGCACGGTTCACGAGAAGATCCGTCTCGCGGCCATCGGCGCCTACGGCGAAGCCTCCAAGATCCACCTGCGTTTCCTCGACCGCAACGGCCTCCCGGAGGCGTACGAGGGCCGTGCGATCCCCGAGTGGGAGCCCCAGGGCGGCGAGGCGAGGGACTTGGACCAGGTGCAGGTCACCTTCCACGGCACGGGCCCCCTCACTCCGATCACGAATCCGGTGACCCCCTGATGGCGGGCTCCTTCAAGGTCCTGGAGGAGTTCCAGGACGACGCGCTCACTCTGCCCGTACGTCTGCCCAACGGGAAGGTGAAGGAGTTCCGCATCCCGTCGCCATCCGCCGAGGACGGCCTGCGGGTGCAGAAGCTCATGGAGCAGAGCGCACGCATGGCCGAGGCGGGCACTCCGATGGAAACCGAGGTCCTCGACGATGCGCAGGAACTGGACTTGTTTCAGACTGCGCTCGGTGCCGCCTACGACGAGTTGTACGCGGCTGGCCTGGACTGGTCCCGGTTCCGGCATGTCGCCATGACGGCCGTCATGTGGATCACGGCCGGGCTGGAGATGGCCGAGAAGTACTGGGAGGCGGAGGGCGACCCTTCTCGGGTGACCCCGACGAACCGGGCGGGGCGCAGGGCGGCTTCATCGGCTGCGGCGAGTACGACGAAGCGACGCAGCTCTACGAGTGGTACGAACGGCCGAAAGGCCACCGCCCGCGCCCCCAGGGCCGCGAAGACCTGACGTGGGGCGCCCTCCTCGATGAGTGGGCACTGATCGAAGCCGACCTCCACTCGGTGTACGGCATCGACCTCGACACCCCCGGCCTCATGCAACAGCGCACGTGGCGGTGGCTGCGCATCCGCATCCTCGGCCTGCTCTCGGCCGAATCGCGGCTCAACCACCACTTCGCACCTCCCGAACCCAAGCCGAAGGGAGGCCTGCGTCGTGGCGCTCAACCTCGGTGAACTCGTCGCAGGACTACGCGCGGACGAGGCCCCGTTCACGCGGAGCCTGAACGCCGCTCAGCTCCGCATGCGCGGTCTCACCCGCGACGTCAACGGCCAGCTCCGCGACATCAACGGCAACTTCGTCAGCGCATCCCGCGGCATGGGGCAGTCCCTTTCCCACGGGATCGGTATGGGTGCCCGCGAGGCCGTGTCCGCGCTGCGGAAGATCGGCCCGGCGCTTGCCGGAATCGGCGTAGGCCTGCCGGCTGTTGCTGCGGCGGCAACAGCCTTGGGTGGTGTGGCGGCGGGTGCTGCTGCGGCTGGTATCGCGGTGAAGGCGTTCTCTCTGGCTGCGACACCGCAGATGGAGCAGGTCACCGAGGTCTCCAAGCTGGCCGAGGAGGCGCAGAAGGCTCACGCCGCGGGCGCCGAGGATGCGGCGGAGAAGCAGAAGGCGTACGCGGATGCGCTCAGGGCGCTGCCTCCGGCGACGGAGGCGACCGCGCGGGCGTTCATCGGGATGGAGAAGGACTACAAGTCGTGGTCCGACAGCCTCGCCAGCACGACGATGCCCGTGTTCACCAAGGGCATCATGATCCTCCGGGATCTCCTGCCGACGCTGACGCCATTCGTGCAGGCTGCGGCAGGCGCGATCGGCGGGTTCCTCGACAAGGTCGCGGTCGGCGTGAAGTCCGCGGCGTTCAAGGAATGGGCTGCGGACATGTCGGCGGCGGCCGGTCCGGCGCTGTCGAACTTCCTCGAAGTGATCAAGAATCTTGCGGTCGGGTTCGGCGGCCTGCTGCAGGCGTTCCTTCCGGTCTCCGGCGAGATGACCGGCGGCCTGGTGAGCATGTCCGAGGCGTTCGCGGACTGGGGCGCGTCGCTGAAGGGCTCGGAGGGGTTCGCGGACTTCCTCGCCATGGCCAAGGAGGGCGGCGGGGCGCTCGCCACACTGGCCGGCGCGGCCGTGCAGCTGCTGGTCGCAATCTCGCCGCTGATCGGCATCACTGCGCAGATCGCGACGTGGCTGGCTCAGATCATCTCGAACACTCCGACGCCGATCCTGACGGTACTGGCCACGGTCATCGGCACGGTCGTGGCGGCGATGAAGCTGTGGGCGATCGCTCAGGCGCTCGTAGCCGCACGGAACAGGATCTGGACGGCGACGCAGTGGCAGCTGAACGCGTCGATGTTCGCCTCGCCGATCTTCTGGGTCATCGCGGCGGTCATCGCATTGATCGCGATCATCGTCCTGATCGCGACGAAAACCACCTGGTTTCAGACCGCCTGGCAGTACACGTGGAACGCCATCAAGGCCGTGACGTCGGCGGTCGTGGCCGCAGTCGGAGCAACACTGTCCTGGTTCGGTTCACTGCCGGGCATGTTCGCGGGCTGGATCGGCGCGGCCAAGGACTGGGTCGTCACCAAGTTCATGGAGATGGTCGCCTGGGTGGCCGGCCTGCCGGGCCGTATCGGTGCTGCTCTGGGTGGCCTGCTGGGTGTCCTGCGGAACGCGGCCACCAACGGCTTCAACGCCTTCCGGTCCGCCGCGGTGTCACGCGCTACCGCGATGGTGGCCTGGGTGAAGGGCCTCCCCGGGCGGATCCGATCCGCTCTCGGCTCGCTGGGCTCGCTCCTCATCGACAAGGGCAAGGACGTCGTCCGCGGTCTGTGGAACGGCATCAAGAGCATGGGCAGCTGGCTGAAGGGCCAGTTGATCGGCTTCGCGAAGGGCATGATCCCCGGGCCGATCGCGAAGGCTCTGGGCATCGGCAGCCCGTCGAAGCTGATGGCCGACGAGATCGGCCACTGGCTGCCGCCCGGTATCGCCCAAGGAGCCCTGGCCAACACCGGGCCCCTCGACAAGGCCATGGGCAGCCTCGTGTCCACACCCACACCGTCCATGGCGATGGCCGGCGCCGGGGCCGCGGTCGCAGGGGCAGCGGTCGGGGGTGTGGGCCGCGGCGACGTGGTGACGCTGCGCGGCGGCGACGCGTGGGGCGACCTGGTCATTCAGACAATCCGCGACCGGGTCGGCATCGGTGCCGGCGGGGACGTGCAGCTGTACCTGGGCAAGAGGAAGTGAGCGACTGTGGCGTTTCCTGAGACTCCGCTCGGCCTTCGGGTCGAGACCCGCATGGGCCTGGTATGGACGGACATCACCGCCCGGGTGAAGCTGTCGGACCCGATCGTGCACTCGCGGGGGATCCGGTCCGGCGGCGGGGATGCGGAGCCCGCCACGGTCCCGCTGAAGGTCGACAACAAGGACGGGGCCTTGAGCCCCCGCAACCCGATGAGCCCCTACGACGGGCTGTTCGGCCTCAACACCCCGGTCCGCCTGTGGCTGCCGGACGGCCCGCACTTCCTCGACCTCGACGGCGACCCCGCCAACATCGTCACCACCCCCGACAACGCGGCACTGGACATCACCGGCGATCTGGACCTGCGCGTAGAGCTCGAAACCAACTGGTACGGGCCCGCCAACCAGATGCTGCCCGGCAAGTGGGACGCCGCGGGCGACGAGCGGTCCTACATGATGCGCATCCAGGGCGGCACCCTCTACCTGCACTACACGACCGACGGGACCGCCGCCGGAGGGTTCTTCCACGGCCGCCCGCTGCCTGCCCTGCCGGAGCGTGCAGCTCTGCGCGCAACGCTGGACGTCGACAACGGGGCGGGCGGGCGGACAGCCCGTTTCTACTGGGCCCCTTCGCTGGACAGCGACGAGTGGACGCAGTTCGGCACGGACTCCACCCTGACCGGCACTGTGACCCTGCACTCGGGGTCGGCGCCGCTGTCCATCGCCCCCTCCGACACCACCCAGTCGCAACCCCGGCTGCCCGTCGAGGGCAAGGTCTACGCGGCCGAGGTCCGCTCCGGTATCGATGGCACGATCGTCGCCGCCCCCAACTTTGAGGCGCAGCCACTCGGCGCCACCGGGTTCACGGACTCGGCGGGCCGGGTGTGGTCGTACAGCGGCAACGCGGCCGTCGCCGACCGGCAGGACATCTTCTACGGAGAGATCTCCAACTGGCCGCAGCGCTGGGTGCCATCCGAAGAGGCCGTGTGGATGCCCGTCCAGGCGTCCGGGCTCCTGCGGCGCCTCGGCCAGGGCCAGAAGCCGTTGGACTCCACCCTGCGACGGCGTATCCCCTCCGGGAACCCCACCGCCTACTGGCCGTTCGAGGAGGAGAGCCTCGCCTCCCGCGCCTACAGCCCCATCAGCGGGGTGACACCGGCCGCGGTGACGGGTGTGGAATGGGCTTCGGTCGACACCCTGCCCAGCTCGAAGCCCCTGCCGCGGCTCGCGGCAGCGGCCACCCTGTCGGCGATCGTCCCGGCCGTGGCGGACGGCGAGTGGCAGGTCGAACTGCTCTACAACGCCGACGACAAGGCCCCACCGGCGGCCGGGCCGCGGGCAGAGCTGTTCTCGATTTCCAGCACGGGCACGATCCGCCGCTGGGTGATCAGCCTGCGCGCCGACTCGGCGCACGTGTTCGGCTACGACGCGTCCGGTACGGCTGTCGTCACCCAGGCCGTGAACGCGATCGAGAACATTTTCCACGGCTGGTTCCGGCTTCGCTTCTACGTGGAGGACCTGGGCGGCGGCGACATGCGGTGGGTGGTGGGCTGGGCCAACGTTAACGGCGGCACCATGCAACTGGCCCGCACCATCACCGCCTCACCTGGCCACGTCACGGCTGTGACAGCGAACTGGGGCGCTCTGACGGAGGGCTGGTCGGTCGGCCATCTGTCGGTGATGCCGGACGCGGCGAACACCATCTACGACGGCTCCGACTCCGCGTACGCGGGCGAGACTGCGTGGGCGCGGCTGCTGCGCCTGTCCAGCGAGCAGGGCGTGCCCATGGCCCGCATTGCCGGCCAGTTGGCGCCGGAGCAGGTGGGCCCGCAGCGCCCGGCCAAGCTGCTGGAGTTGTTCCAGGCTGCGGCGGACGCGGACGGAGGTCTGCTGCTGGAGGACCGCAGGCGGCTCGGCCTCGTGTACCGGGACCGCTCCAGCATGTACACGCAGGAGCCCGCGCTCACCCTCACCTACAAGCAGCCACCGCTGGCCCCGCCGTTGGAGCCGGACGACGACGCGGACGTCACCCGCAACGACCGGACGGTGAAAAGGGACGGAGGCAGCGAAGGACGGGCGATCCTCCGCGAGGGCCGCCTGAGCATTCAGGACCCGCCGGACGGGATCGGTTTGTACGACGACTCGGTCACGCTGTCGCTGGCCGACGACACCCAGGCCGAGCCGATCGCCTACTGGCTGCTGCACCTGGGCACGTTCGATGGGGCCCGCTACCCGCAGGTGACGATCCGTCTGCACCGGGCGCCCGCCCTGATTCCGCAGGTACTTCGGATGCGGGAGGGCGACCTCATCCGCCTCAAGGGCCTACCAGGGTTCGTGGCCTACGGGGACGTGGATGTGATCGTCACGGGCTGGTCGGAGACGCTGAAGCCCCGCACGTGGGAGCGGACGTTCGTCTGCGAGCCCGGCGGCCCGTGGAACACCGCCAAGGCCAGCCATCCCGTCTATGGGAAGGCGGGCACGGCACGGCATGAACTCGCGGCCGCGGTGAACCCGGATGCGGTAACGCTGCCCGTGCGGGCGGCCTCCGGCCCACGGTGGGTGTCGGCGAACCCGATCCTCAACGCGAACAGCGACTTCGCGGAGGGTCTTGCGCCCTGGTCGGCGTTCGACTCGGCAACCGAGCGGATCCCGAAGCCGGCCGATGCCCCGTTCCGCGGGGACTGGGTCATGCAGATCACCCCGAACGGCGTGGGCCAGTTCCCCAACGCGGGCAGCGAGCAGATCCCCATCGTGCCGGGGCTGGGCTACGTCCTGTCCGGATGGCTCCACTGCGCCGTGTCGAGGAACGTCGCCCTCAACGCCAACTGGTTCGACGGCAGCTTCGGCTACATCACGACCAGCGCCAACGACCAGTTCGTCACCGCGGGCGTGTGGACATGGTTCGAGGCGACATTCACGGCGCCCGTGGGGACCGCGTACGTCAACCTCAGCCCCACCGTGCCCAACTTCCCCCCGTCGTCGGATGTGCTGATGGCCGGGAAGGTGACGTGGCGGCGGGCGGGTGGCATGCCGCGGGAGTTCCCTATCGACGTCCAGGTGGGCGGCGAGGTGGTGGCGGTGAACGCCATCACCCCGTCGCTCGTCGACTCGTTCGCCCGTACGACGTCGCCCGGTTGGGGAATCCCCGACATCGGCGCCGCGTGGACAGCGAGCGGAGGCGCTGGCGGCGACCACTACACCCAGGGCGCCGAGGCCGCGCATCTGCTGACGGCCGTGGATGTCCCCCGGCTCGACCTCACCCCGGTCGCGGGGGCGGACCACGACGTTCAGACGGACGTCGCCACCTTCGCGCTCGCCACCGGCGGCCCGCAGCTGGTGTCTGTCGTCGCCCGCGCGGCGGACGGCGACAACTGCTATCTCGCGCAACTGTCGATCTCGACGACGCAGACCATCACGCTGACGCTCCGCAAGCGCGTGGGCGGCGTTGAGACGCAGCTCGCCACGGTCGCGACGTCGCTGGTGCACAGTGCTTTCGCGTTCTTCCGGCTCCGATTGCAGGTCATCGGATCGGAGTTGAAGGCCCGGGTGTGGCCGGCCGGAGGAGCCGAGCCGGTCGGCTGGCAGGTGGTGGCCACCGACGCCAGCCTCACCGCGGGGGGCTCCGTCGGATGTCGCAGCGTCCGGCAGACCGCGAACAGCAATGCCGACCTGGTCGTCGCGTGGGACAACGTCGTGCTGCACAGCCCGCAGGCACTCAGCGTGGCCCGGTCGCGGAACGGCGTCGTGAAGTCTCACGCGGCCGGCGCTCCGGTTCGGCTGGCCTTTCCAGCGATCGCACCCCTGTGAGGAGGGCTCTTGAGTACGCCTGTTGAGCAGTGGCTGGTGGGCATGGACATCACGGCCGAGCGGCTGGAAGCCATGCAGCAGGCCGCCTCGCTGCTGGTGACGAACTACGGTGCGGATCCCTCGGGGACCGCCAACGCGGCCCCGGGGATCCAGGAGGCGCTGGACATTGCGCGTGATCTGGGTGGCGCGCAAGTGCTGGTGCCGCCGGGCGTGTATCTGATCGGCACGACGTTGCGGATCTACGGCAACACCCGGCTCAGCTTGATGGCTGGGGCCGAGTTCCGGCGCAACGTCGCCGGGACGATGATCATCAACGGGGATTCCGGGCAGGCTTTCGGCGGCTACACGGGCCACAGCAACATCGTCATCGAGGGCGGCCTGTGGAACATGCGCGGCACGACGGTCGGATTGACCGCGAGCGCGATGTGCATGAGCTTCGGCCACTGCCAGAACATCCTCGTGCGCGACGCCGAAATCCGCGACCTGCCCGGATTCCACGGCATCGAGCTCAACAGCACGCTGCACGGCCGAGTCCAGGACTGCCGATTCCGCGGCTACGTCGACCCCGGCGGCCGCGATTTTTCCGAGGCCGTACAGATCGACCTCGCGAAATCGTCAGGAGTATTTGGCGGGTTCGGCCCGTATGACCACACGCCATCGGAAGATATCGCCGTCACTGGCTGCTATTTCGGCGCTTCCGGCACGGCTGGCACGACTGCTTGGCCCAGGGGAATCGGCAGCCATAGCGCGACCATCACCAAATATCACCGCCGTATCCGCATCGCCAACAACGCGTTCGAGAACCTCCTCCAGTTCGCGGTGAGCGCGTACGTCTGGGAAGACGTCACGATCGTTGGCAACACGTTCAACGAATGCGGCAGTGGCGTCCGTATCCGGTCGGTGATCGTCAGCGACACCGAGGACACCAAACTCCCGGACGGAACGCAGACGTCGGCGTCGCAGTCCCAGCGGAATTTTGCTGTGGTCGGCAATGCCTTCCGTGGCGGTGGGGGCTACGACAACGCGATCATCGCGTTGGGTGAGACGTCGGGCAAGGTGCACGGCGTGGTCATCGTCGGCAACGCGATCGACGGGACCGCGACCCAGGCCGGGATCCGGCTGCAGTACGTCGAGCGGGCCACCGTTGCCGACAATGTCGTGACGAGCACGGGTGGCACGGGCATCTCCACGGAGGATCAGAACAACACGATCATCTCGGGGAATGTGATTTGGAGCCCGACCACGCACGGCATCACGATGGTCGACAGCGACAACTCGAACATTATCGGGAATCACATCCGCGACCCGGAGAACAGCGGAATTCTCGTGCAGGGCGGAACTGATATCCAGATCCGGGACAACTTCGTTGACGGCGCGAACACTACGGCCAGCAGTTCGTACGGAATTCGCGTCTCTACATCCGCTGTCGCCGTCGCCATCAGCGGGAACAAATGTCGCCCTGGCGCGGCGGCCACGAAGGCTGTCAATGGCTTGTCCATCGCGGCGGGAGTGACCGGAGTTCACCGCTTCGGAAACGATATGCGCGGGACGTGGTCCGGTGCTGCTGGTGGAATCGACGACCTGTCGACCGCTCCGCAGACCGTGGCGACGGACATCGAATAGCCGTCCCTCTCCTTTCGCCCCGCGCCGTCCGGCCGGGGCCTTTTCTATGCCCTGGAGGACACCAGTGCTGAAGCCCAACACGGTCGAACTCGCCGAGACCGCCTACGCGGCCTACGGAGCCGCGACCGGCCACCGCACCTACGACGACCGTCCGATGCCCGCGTGGGAGGACCTCGGCGCACGGGTCCAGGCAGCGTGGGTCTGCGCGGCAGGCGCCGTAGCGCTGGACACCCTCGCTCGCGTCGGAGCGAGTAACTCTGGCTGCGCGCCGGACGTCGGCGACGTGGTCCTGGTCCCGATGGACCCCGTGCTCAACAACGGCGCGGCCGTCGCACCGGCCCTGGTCACCCGCGTGTGGAACCCCACCACGGTCAACGTCCGCATCCTCGCCGACAGCGAGGCGATCGAGTGGCGGACCTCCGTCGTCTACCGCGACAGCCTCGACGACGTCGCCGTCCCGGCCGCCGTCTGGACCTGGCCGGGTGGTCAGTGATGAAGCTCGTCACCCGCGCCGCGTGGGGAGCACGCGCCTACCGCAGACCGAACGGTGCGACGACGTACAGCCGGGCCCGCCGTGGCGTGAAGCTCCACTACCTCGGCACCACCTACACCGACCGGACGCACGACCGGTGCGACGACTACGTGCGGCAGATACAGGCGCAGCACATGGACGGCAACGGCTGGTCGGACATCGGCTACAGCTTCGTCGTCTGCACCCACGGCTACGTGTACGAGGGCCGCGGCCTGAAGCGCCGCAACTCGGCGAACGGGTCGACCTCGCTGAACGAGCAGGACTATGCGGTGCTGTTGATGGTCGGCTCGGCCGGGTTGACGAAGCCCACCGACGCGCAGCTGCACGGCGCCCGTGACGCGATCGAGCACTGCCGGGAGGAGGGGCCGGCGGGTGACTGGCTCGGCGGGCACAAGGACGGTTACGCCACCACGTGCCCGGGCGCTGTGGTCTACGCGTGGGTCAAGAAGGGTGCGCCCCGTCCGGGCGGGAAGCCCGTGGAGCCGAAGCCCGGTACGGGGCGGCCGGTCGTCGACCTGTCGCAGCTGCTCGCCGCGGCGAAGACGGACCCACCGAAGAAGGGCACGCCCGTCAGCTACGCGGGCGTGAAGGTCGTCGAGGACGCCCTCGTCCAGGAGGGGCTCCTCGCGAAGTCCCTCGCGGACGGCCACTTCGGCACCGCCACGAAGGCCGCCTACGGCCTGTGGCAGATGCGGTGCGGCTGGCGCGGCGAGGACGCCGACGGCCTGCCCGGTCTCGCATCGCTCACCAAGCTCGGCAAGCGCCGCGGCTTCAACGTCACCGCCTAACACCGAAGGGAACCACCCATGAAGATCGCCAGTGCCGCAAAGTCGCTCATCGCCGGTATCGCTGCCGGGTCCGCAGCCGCGATCACGGCCGTGCAGGACAACGTCCTCACCACCGGGGAGGGCGTCACCATCGCGCTTGCCGTCCTCGGCGCCTGGGGCATCACCTACGCCGTGCCCAACAAGCAGAACAACGCGGGCATCTGACGCTGACCCATGAAGACGCCGTGGGAAAGGTGGTGGCGTGGACGCGGCCATGGTGACGGCGATCGCAGCGCTGATCGGCGGACCCGTGGCCGCGGCGGGCGTCATGTACGGCAGCCGCGGCGCGACGAGGGCGGCCCGGGAGGGCAACGCGGTGACGGGTTTCAACAGCCTGACGGATCAGCTTCAGGAGGAGCGGGGGGAGCTGAAGAAGGAGGTCGCCACGCTGCGCGCCGAGTTGGCCGCGGAGAGGCTGGAGACGGCGCGGCTGCGGCTGGTGGTGCAGCAGTTGGGGGGTGCGCCGTGACGCGTACCCAGTGGGCGCTGTACCGGCACCGGAGGCGGCTGCTGCTCGTCGCGATCCTGGTGACTTTGGCCGGCGGGTTGGGTGTGGCGTTCATCCTGATCGACCGTGCTTCCGGGCGGGCCGATTACGCGCTGGAGGAGGCGAATCTTCGGGGGGAGGCGGTGTCGACGTTGGCGGGGGATGTGCGGGCGTTGCGGGCGCAGGTGGAGGCGGAGGGTGGCACGCCCGTGGCGCCGGACCCGACGAAGGCCGTGGAGGACCTCCCCGATCGAGCTGAGGTTCCGGTGCCCATCCCGGGGCCGCCTGGTCCTTCCGGTGATCGCGGGCCGTCGGGTTCTCCAGGAAAGGACGGCGGCGACGGGACGGACGGTACGACGGGCCCGAGCGGAGTTCCGGGCGTGGATGGCGCGGACGGCGCGCAGGGACCGCCTGGCCCTCAGGGGGACGTCGGCCCGGCCGGGCCTCAGGGCGAGCAGGGCCCGCAGGGTGAAACCGGGGAGCGAGGGCCGGCAGGGGAGTCGTGTCCGGAGGGGTACAGCTGGCAGACCCCGAGCTACGACCCCGATGCTTTGGTCTGCCGGAAGGATGGCGCCCCGGATCCGAGTGAGGAGCCGACGTCTCCGCTGGCTGCCGGGTTGGATCCGCAACGTCGTGTGTACGTGTGAACAGGATGGCCCCCTCTCGCCTTCGGGCGGGAGGGGGCCTTTCGTCATGCCCGGATCCGGTCACCTGGTGAGGTCCCGCGGGTTCAGGGTCCGGCGGGCGCGATTGATGACGTTGTGGGCGTCCGCTCCGTACACCGCGGACTCCCGCAGGGTGTGCCAGACGTGGAGGTAGGTCGCGACGGAGTCGGCGTCGTCCAGCCAGAGTTCGGCGTGCCAGTCCTCGGCGATGACGAGCCTGTCGTCCAGGACCCAGAAGCCGTTCGCTGTGGGGATCTTGAGGGATGCGCCGAGCGGGATGATCCCCAGTTCTACGGTGTCCATGCCGATCGTGCCCGCGAGGCGGTCGAGTTGGCTGGCGAGGACGGCCGGGGGGCAGATCAGGGCGTGGAGGGCGGCTTCCCAGATCAGGGTGTGGAACTTGTGGCCGCCTGTGTAGAGCCACGTCTGGCGCTCCTGCCGTGCGCGTACGGCCGCGTCGGTGTCCGGCTTTGAGCCCTGGAGGTCTGCGTATCGCAGGAACATGTGGCGGGCGTAGTCGGCTGTCTGGAGGAGGCCGGGGATGACGGCCTCCTCCCACGCGTAGATGACCTTCGATCGGCCGACTTCGAGGTTCCAGGTGTCCTGTACGGGGCGGTGTCCTGAGGCCAGTTGGCGGCGCCAAGATCGGATATGGGACTCGAACCCCTTGAGCCGCGCGTCCAGTTCGTCAAAGGCATCGGGGTGGCCGACGCCCTCGGCCCAGGCGCGGAGGTCCTCGACGGTCGCGGTCTGCCGTCCGCCTTCCAGCTTGTAGACCTTCGAGTGCGGCCAGCCGAGCCGCTGTGCGAGCTGGGTACCGGTGAGCCGCCCGCCGGAGGCCGTAAGGCGCAGCTCCCTCAAGCGGATGCCGAGGACCTCGCGGGCCTGCTGGTAGTCCGTGCTCACCGGTGCCGTTTAGCCCTTCGGGTTGAGCTGTGCCGCGAACTGGTCGTACGGGATGGAGGCGTGGACGGCGGCGTCCCGAACCTGGCAGTACCGCAGGACCTCGGCAGGCTCCGTGATGACCTGCACGTCGTGGAAGACGTCCTGGTCGTCGAAGCGGAGCACCGCCACGAGGCGGCTGTCGAAAATCCAGAAGTCCTCAGCGGGCAGGTGTGCCTGCTCGGCGTCCTGGCGCCACAGGTTCCGTGCGTCTTCGCCCGTGGCTGCGTTGCAGCGCGCGTAGCTGAGCAGGAACAACTGGCCTTCGGTCGGCGGATTGTCGACGACGCGGACCCGCCCGACGTACTTGCCCGCAGAGGTCTGCCGACGGATGTTGGTGCACCACTCGCTGTCCAGGTCCATCGGGGCCTGGCCGGTCTGGACGAACTCCTCGTACCCCAGGTCCTCCTTGTCGGAGGCGTAGCCGCGGCGAGTCTCAAGGTGCCAGGCGGAGTGCTCGAAGTTGTGGAAGAGCCGGCCGAACTCCTCCAGGCTGATCAGCTTGGTCACACGCTCCATCTCCTTGGGCCCGTGGTTCACCAGCAGTTCGCGAGGCACAGCCACCGCCGCGTCGCCGGGGCCGAAGTGCTGGAGTTGGCGGAGGTCGTTCGGGTCGGTGACGGGTGTGCCCTGGACGATGATCTCGCCACTGTCGAGGTCCTGGTGAACCGCCGGGCATGCGCCGTTCTTGCTGTCCGTGCCGTTGAAGCGCAGTCGTCGCGCCATGTCGCCTCCCTTGGTGTGGGACTTGTCGCCACCAGCATCACCAGGTGCGCTGTGCCGATCTACAGCGTGCACTCCCCTGTGTGAGACCACACGAGAACATTTGGCCAGACAGCGAGAACATTCGAGAACATCGCATCGCGCGTGTCAACGGGGCCTTCGTACCGTCCTGTTCATGGTCAAAACACGCGAGTCGCAAGACGTCGATCCCTTCACGGCCATGGAGTCACTGAGAACGGCACTCGATCAGGTCGGCATCGTGCTGCCGTCCCTCGCGGTCGATGCGGGTTCGCCGGCCCTTGGTCTCGTGGAGCTCGGTCGCGTTCGCGCGGAGGTCGCGTTGCGGCTGGCGCACACGCTGCAGCGAGGGGCACCGGCCGCATGAGCACGAAACAGCACGTCGAGCCCCTGCCGGCAGACCTCTCGCTGATGCGCGAGACCGCACAAATTCTCCTCGGCCCCGATGCCGCGCCGGACGTGCTGCCGCCGTCCGCCGACGAGCTGGACACGCTCATCCGCACGCTGCGCGGGCACCTGGAGCTGCTTGCCCCCGAGGTGGAACAGGCGGCCTCGCGCCTCGACCAGGAGAGCATCCCTCGGTACTGCGCCCGGGCCTGCGTCGTAGAGGTGCGCGGCAAGCTCCGGGCGCAGCCAGGCCCTGGCCTGAGTGGAGCGGCCGCGTACGCCCGACGCCTCGCACGCGCGCTGAATGCCCTGTGCAACCACTACGAAGGCCTGCTCCGCACACTGGCGAAGGAGGAAGAGCCCAATGGAGATCAAAGCCGAACCCTCGGCCGATGAGGTCGTCGAGCCGCCCCTCGGCGAGCAGCTGCTCGCCCTCGCGGGCAGCCTCGGCGAAGAGGTAGCTGTGTGGGCGCTGGCCACAGAGGAGCAGATCCTCTCTCGGAGCACCGTCCGCAAGGCACTCGTCTACAGCAACTTGGACGGCACGCTCGGCCTGGCGTGGGAGCGGTTGGACAGTCGCTTCTACGAACTCGGCCTGGACGAGGCGGCGCTCGCGTTCTTGGACCTCGTTCTGTCGGTAGCGGGGATCGCGCACCGGACGAGCCTCGTTCGCGTCATGGATCTCGACGAGCGCCGTACGGCGATCATCTTGCGGACCATGATCCGGCTGTCCGGCTGCGACACCCTCGCGGTGGGAACGCGCACCTGATGCGGGCACTGACCGGCGCCATCCTGCGCATCATGTGCGACCGCTGCGGCGGCGTGTACAAGCCGACCAAGGCGGGCGGCTTGGCCTGCAGTTGCTGAGGCGCGGCCGTCACCTCACGAGGTCTGCGAGCGGCACGTCCAGCGCGCCCGAGATCAGGATGAGCGTGTCGAGGAGCGGCGAGGCGTGGCCCTGCTCGATGCGGTTGTACTTCGCCCGGTCCATTTCGATCTGCTCGGCGACCTGCTGCTGCGTCAGGTTCGCGTGGACGCGTGCCGCTCTGATCTGGTCACCGATCTGCTGTCTGCGCGTGACGACCCAGTCGGGCGAGGAGGTGGTGCGTGGCACCCGTACACGCTCGCGAGTCCATGATCGAAAGTATGTAGCCTTGACGGCACATCGTGTGATCTTGGAGGGCGTGGGTATGTCACGGGCCTACCCCCCTCCGTATGCGCCCGCCCTCGTGGCGGGCCCCCGGGGATGCGGCGGACACCCTCGCGCGAGGTCGGTCGCCCCGTCCAGATGGCGGGACCGCACTCCGGGGCCGCCCCGGGCTCGTACGCTAGAGCCCGGGGCGGGGCCGTCGATTTTCCGTCGAAGTCTCCGAGAGATAGGCCAAGCGCCTTTCCTTAGATTGGTTCGACGCGACCAGCAAAAACGCAGGTAGGCACATCGCTAAACCTCGCACACCTTCTAAGCGCTTGGCCGCAGGTTCGAGTCCTGCCGGGGGCGCCTATCCCCGCCCTCCCGTCCGGGAGGGCTTTTTTGCTGTTCAGGTCACGTGCGGCTCGACGCGGAGGAGCGCCGCCACGCAACGCCTTCGAATGACTGCCTTTTGCCGGTAGGCCGAATCTCCGCGTACCCGCGCGACGCGGTGCGGTCGGGCCACAAGCACGTTGCCGGGGCGGGCCGTGTCGCCGGCGGCGGCGTTCTTGGGAATACCGCTCCGTCCTGGGCCATTGAACGGCACGGCCCGGGTCGATGTGTGTTCAGCCGGCGTGTGGCCGTCCGAGCCCTGTCCGAGCGAGGAAGTGCGGTGATCACGCGATGAAGGCGGTGCGGTTCCATACGTACGGCGGGATCGATGTGCTGCGGGTGGAGGAGGTGCCGCGGCCCGCACCCGGCCCCGGGCAGGTGCTGGTCGAGGTCCGCGCGGCCGGGATCCAACCGGGCGAGGTGATGATCCGCGAGGGCGCTCGGCACGACCGCTGGCCGGCGACGTTCCCCTCCGGGCAGGGCAGCGACCTGGCCGGAGTCGTGGTGGAGGTCGGCACGCAGGCGCGCGGTTTCGGAGTGGGCGACGAGGTCCTGGGGTTCACTCACGATCGGGCGAGCCACGCCGAGTTGGTCGTGGTCGACGACGTGAATCTGGTGTCGCGTCCCGCGGGACTCTCCTGGGACGTGGCCGGTTCGCTGTACGTGGCGGGCACGACCGCGTACGCCACCGTGTTCGCGGTGGACCCCGAACCGGCCGAAACGGTCGTGGTGTCCGGTGCGGCGGGCGGTGTCGGATCCCTCGCCGTCCAGCTCGCGCGGCGGCGCGGCGCGACGGTGATCGGGCTGGCGAGCGAGCGGAACCACACCTGGTTGAAGGAGCACGGTGTCGTCCCGGTCACGTACGGCGAGGGCATGGCCGAACGGATCCGGCAGGCTTCCGGCGGGAACGTAAACGCGTTCATCGACACGTTCGGCGACGGCTACGTGGACCTGGCGGTGGAGCTGGGCGTGCGCCCCGAGCGGATCAACACGATCCGAGACTGGCGGGCCGCGGCCAGGATCGGTGCGCGAACCTATGGAGAAGGCTCGGCGGCGAGCGCGGTCGTGGTCGGCGAGCTGGCCCGGCTTGCCGCTCGCGGGGAGCTGGAGGTGCCGATCGCGCGCACCTACCCGCTGGACCGGGTGCGCGACGCGTTCCGCGAGCTGGAACGGCGGCGGACCCACGGCAAGATCGTGCTCCGGCCGTAGCTCTCACTGTCCGGGGCCGGCCGCGGCTGTCGGGAGCTGTCCGGGGCGACCATCGAGCGGGCGCCCCGGAATCGGCAGCAAGGGCCTTGGCGGCCTTCGTACGTGGGCGGCCTGCTCACCACACCGGTGAGCACACAGGTGAGCACACAGGTGAGCAACACCCGCTCGGGCCCGCACACCTTCCAAGCGCTCGGCCGCGGGGTCGAGTGCTGCCGGGGCGCTCACATCAGGGCCGGTCAGGCACCTCGTCCGAGCCATGCCTCGTAGGCGGCGACAACCGTGGTGACCGTGGTCGCCACGACCGGCATCCACAGCCGTACGGTCCTGCCCCAGCTTCGAGCCGTACGCCGCCTCTCGAGCCGTTCGGTAGCGGGTTCCTGCTTGTTGCTCTGCATCTGCTTCTCCCGTTGGCCTGGTCCCGGTCGATGCCTCGTCCGTTGGGAAGAGCGTGGGTCCGAACGGCTCCCACCGTCACGGGAGTTGCCTACCGCCGGAACGGGATCCGCAGGTCATCGCCCTGTGCCGAGGCCTGCGGCCCGGGCCATGACGACGAGTTCCGCACGGTCGGGCGCGCCGAGTTTGGCCTTGATGTCGGTCAGGGCGTTCTCGACCCGCTTGGTGCTGATGCCCAGCCGGGCCGCTGCACCGGCGGTGGTCTGTCCGGGAGCGGCGATGATGTCGAGGATTTCCCTTTCCCGCGCGGTGAGTTGAGGAAAGGCGGTGTCCCGTCTGGCCTCCCTCAGTTCGTCGAACCAGGGGCGGATGCGGGCGGTGTCGGAAAGGTTGAAGATCCATGCTCCGGCGGCGACGTCGTGGACCGCACGGAGGATCTGCGTGATGTCTCCGGCCTTCATGAGAAAGCCGGACGCGCCGGCGCGCATCGCGGCCATCACATTGGGATCCGCCTCGTATTCGGAATGGACGAGGACCTTGGTTCCCGGGCGGGATCTCTGGATTTCCCGGGTCGCCCACAGCCCGCTGCCGTTGGGCATCCGTACGTCCATGACGACAACGTCGGGGCAGAACTTGAGTGTCTGTTCCACCGCTTCGCGGCCGTCGTGCGCTTCCGCCACCACGGTGATGCCGGGGTCCGATTCGAGCAGGACACGCAGCCCGTACCGGGTGAACGCGTGGTCGTCCGCTATGACCACGCGGATCTCCTGTTCCGTCACCTGATCCCGCCCTCCGCCGAGTTGCCGATGTGTTCCGCGCCCGCCAGGGTGAACGGCAGGCGGGCGACGACCTCCGTCCCACCGCGGGTGCGCGGGCGGATCTCGCAACTGCCGCCGATCTCGACGGCACGCTCCCGCATGGACCCCATGCCCACCCCGGGGCGGAACCGGCCGGGAAGACCACTGCCGTCGTCGGCAACGGTCAGAACGAGGACATCACCCAGTTCGAGGGAGACCCGGCAGGTGTCGGCGTCGGCATGTCTGAGGACATTGGCGACGGCCTCGGCGAGGATCCAGTAGGCCGCCTCCTCCACCGCGGCCGGAAGCCGGGGAATCTCGTCGGGCAGCTCGCACTCCACCGGCAGGGACACGCGGTCGAGGTGGACCAGCACGGCCTCGCGGAGCCCGAGTTGGTCGACGGGCGACCGCAGGCCCGTGGATATCCGGCGCAGGTCCTCCGTGCCCTGACGGATGTGGATCAGGGTGGTGGCCAGCAGTTCGTGTGTCGCGCCGGGATCGCTGCGCAGCTTGGTGACGGCTGCCTGGAGGGTCCAGGTGGCGCCTGTGAGTACGGGCCCGACCCCGTCGTGCAGATCCCGGGCCAGGCGGCGACGTTCCTCGGCCGTCGCGGCGACGGCGCGCTCCTGGGCGCGCTGCAGAGTCAGTGCGAGACGCACGGCCGACGCGGCCTGCGCGATGTGCCGGGCCACGTCCCGCAACAGGCGCAGGTCGGCCGCCGAGAAGTGCTCCTCGAACGACCTGGGCCCGACGAGCAGGGCGCCGATCTCCTCTCCCTGGTGCACCAGGGCCAGTCTCAGCGGGTGCTCGACCTCGGTGCCGTACGTGGCCACACGCGTGCGGTAGGGGCCTCGTGTCGACCGGCCGTCCAGTTCGACGGCCACGTAGGACAGGCGCAGGGCTTCGGCCACGGTCGCTGCGGCCTCCGGCAGGACGTCCTTCGGGGCGCTCGTGGTCTCCAGGCGCCGGCCGAGCGTGGCCAGCGCCGTGTAGGGGTCGTCCCGCAGGCCGTACACGAACCGGCTCACCAGGCGCTGCAGCACAGCGCGAAGGGGCTGCAGCAGTACGGCCACCACGCCCGTGGCCAGCAGCGGGGCCAGGCCGGAGGCGGAGTGACGCAGCAGCAGCCCGAAGGCGCTGACGGTGCCGATGTAGAGGCCGGCCACCGCGGCGGTCAGTCCGGCGTACATCAGGGTGTTGCTCAGGAGGCGGTCGATGTTGAACAGGTTGTGGCGCGTGATGGCGATCGCGATGGCCATGCCTAGCAGCGCGGGCACGGCGTCCATGGCGAGGGATTCCGCCGGGCCGTCCAGCAGCACGATGTGCACCGTCACCAGACAGACGCTCACCAGAGCCGCCCAGGCCACCCATTTCAGCTGCCGCCGCACCAGCCCGGTGGAGCTCCGGTACCGGACGAGCATCGACGCGATCGACAGCAGGAAGGGGAAGAGGACCATGAGGACCGACACGGCGCCCACGTGCGTCACCGCGAACGACAGTGCCGCGATGCCCGCCGGGTTGGGCGCGCCGAAGTAACCGGATCCCAGCGGTCCCGGCATGAAGGCCCCGATGAGCATCATCACGCACCCGCAGGCGACCACGTACCGCGCGGCGAATCGCCGGCCCGCAGAAGGCAGACGATCGCCGGGGAACACGAGAAAGAGGAGCATGAGCGGGAAGCCGAAGAACACGAACGACCAGTTGGTCGCCCACATGGCCGGTACGGCCCCGGCCAGCCCACGCGGCATCGCGTAGAGCCCGTACGCGTGGACGAACAGGTCGAAGGACGCGCCGGACCCCGCAGCCAGCAGGAGCCAGCCCGCCGGATTGCCCGGTCGGCGGACGGCCACCAGCAGTCCCAGCTGAGCAAGCACCGCACCGGTCGGCGCCTCTACGACCATCAGCCACCACGGATGCCAGTCCGGACGCGGCGTCGCACGGGACAGGACCGCGAGGACGGCGCCGGCGACCGCGGTGATCACCGTGGCGGCCCACAGCGCCTGAGCGGTCCGCCGTGTCGCCAGACGCGTCAGGGGGTGCGGCCCTCGACGGGTCGCGCGCGCCGCCCGGCTTCCCGTGAGCTCGTTCATGGCTCACCTCCAGCACGATCACCCTGGCGGTGGTCGGCTCCCGGCTGCCAGGGAGGCCGGTCCCGGGTCGCCGGGAGTGCAGTGTCGGCCGATGGGCGAGGGAGGCAGATGACGCACTCGCTCCCGCCGCCGGGGCGTGCCCGGAAGGCGCAGCTGCCGCCGATCTCGACGGCACGCTCCCGGATCGAGGTCAGCCCGGCACCCGGCCGGAAGGCTTCGGGAGGTCCCTGACCGTTGTCGGCCACCCTCAGCGTGAGGTGCTCGTCGCCCAGTTCCAGGCTCACCCAGCAGCTTTCGGCCCGGGCGTGCCGCAGCACGTTCGTCACCGCCTCGGTCATGGTCAGGTACGTGACCTCCTCGACGGCCGCGGGAAGCCGGGGAAGCTCGTCGGGCACCGTGACGTGCACGGTCAGCGAGACACGGTCGAGGTAGCCGAGGACCGCCTCGCGGAGCCCCAGCTGGTCGACGGGCGACCGCAGGCCCATGGAGATGCGGCGCAGGTCTTCGCCGCCGAGGCGCACGCGGTCCAGTGCGGTGACGAGGAGTTCGTGGGCCCGGTCGGGGGCGGTGCGCACCAGCGCCGCGGCCTCCTCCACCGTGGAGGTCGCTTCGGTGAGGACCGGGTCGATGCCGTCGTGCAGGTCCTTGGAGAGGCGGCGGCGTTCCTCGGCCCGTGCGGCGACTGCCCGTTTCTGCGAGTGCTGTACGTCCAGCGACAGCCGTACGCTCGCCGCCGCCTGGGCTATGTGCCGGGCCGTGTCCTGCAGAAGCCGCAGGTCCGCGGGTGAGTAGCGTTCCTCGGCCGATCTCGCGGCGATGGCCAGCGTGCCGATCTCCTCACCTTGGTGGACCAGTGGGAGACGCACCACGACGGGGGTCTCGGCACCGTGGAAGGCAACGCGTGCCCACGTGCCGCCGGTCATCGCCGAGCCGTCCAGCTCGATGGCGACGAAGGGGGAACGCAGGGCTTCCGCCACGGTGGCGGCGGCCTCCGGGAGTACCCGCTGCGGGGCGCCGACCGCCTCCAGCCGTCGGCCGAGACCGGCCAGCGCCGCGTACGGGTCGTCCCGCAGGCCGTACACCAGTCGGCTGACCGTCTTCTGCAGCACGGTCCGCAGCGGCTGCAGAGCCGCGGCCACCACGCCGGTCGCCAGCAACGGGGCCACCCCGGAGGCCGACCGCTGCAGCAGCAGCCCGAACAGGCTCACCGTGCCCGCGTAGAGCCCCACCACACACCCCGTCAGGCCGAGGTACACCAGTGAACGGCTCAGCAGCCGGTCGATGTCGAAGAGGTTGTGACGCACGATCGCCAAGGCGATGGAGGCGCTGAGCACGACGAGACCCAGGTCGATGGCGATGGTTCCCCAGGCACCCTGGTGGAGCGGCATGGTCACCACCACCAGGGTCACAGCCGCCAACGCGGCGAACGCGACCCACTTGAACTGCAGACGGGCCACCCCGGTGGAGCGACGGAAGCGGAGCAGCAACGAGCAGGCCGAGGCGAGGAAAGGCAGAGCGACCACCAGAAACGAGATCAGTCCCTCGTAGCGGTGGAAGAACATCAGCCAGGAAACGCCGAACGGGTTCTGCACCTGGGGGAAATAGTCCCGGTCGATGGACCCGGGAATGAAGCTGATGGTGCACATCACGAATACGGCACACGCAGCGACGTACCAGGTGGCAATCCGTCGGCGTCCGGTGGGAAACCGCCCGTCCGGGAAGCACAGGAGCAACGCGTAGACCGGGAAGAAGTTCAGCGCGAAAGCCCAGTTCGACACCCACGCCGACAGTCCGATTCCCGGAAGGTCATGGGCCAGCGCGTAAACGGCGTGCGCATGTCCGAGGGAATCGAGAACACCTCCGAACCCGGATACCAACAGCAGCCAGCCGACGCGATTGCGCGGCCGACGACGGGCCACCACGAATCCCGGGTACGCGAATGCCACGAGTGCCGCGGGCTGGAACACCGCCACCGCCCAGGGGTGCCATTCCGGGCGTGGATACGAACCGGTCGGCAGCACGAACGCGGTGGTCGCCAGGCCCATGGCCACCGTGCCGATCCACAGCGTCCACGCGATCCGCTTCCTCACAGGATGTTCCGCCGCACCCTCGGCCGCCCCCGCCGGTCCGCTCATCCCCACCCCACGGCCTTGCGGCGCTGCGCTCCGTCGTCCGGGCACAGCTCGCCGTTCCCCCGCCGCTCCTGTCGAATTTCCCCTGTTCAAGAGCTTGTTCGTCACCGTAGCGAGACGACTGGCGACCGCGTCGCGGGAGTTCATGACCGACAGAGAGTGACCGCTGTTGTCCCGGACGTGCACGAGGATGTGCGCTCGGAGGATGCGCGCTCGGCGGACCCAGGATCCAAGTTGGCTCGAACTCGTCGGAGAACCCTTCGAACCCTTCGCACGGGTCGGTGTCCGCGGTTTCAGGACGGTCGGTCCGGAAGCTGGCGTACGAAGCGGGTGCACCCACCCACACCCGCCCTTGACCAGCCCATGGTCCCTCCATGGACCACCGGTCGGAAACGAGCCACGCACCGGTCACCCGGTGTTGACCCGCGGCGGAAACGATACGGCGGATCGTTCGATCCACGACGGATCCCCTCGTTCCCCTCGTCCCCCCGATCCCCTCGATCCCCTCCCAGAGGCCGCAACCGCGGACACGGCCTCCCCGCCCGACGAAACGACGGCCCACCCATGAAGCGACGACCCATGAGACACCTCTCCCCCCGTCCTGCCCCCGGCGTCACCCCCGCCCTCGCCCTCGCCCTGTGCGCCCTCCTCTCCGGCGCGCTGCCCGCCCACGCCGCAAGCCACTCGACCGGCGGCCACAGCGCCGGCAGCCGTGAAAGCTACGGAACGAAGGCGTCGTACGAGCCCGGCCAGAACCCGCGCACCTACCAAGCCGCGCCCCGCGGATTCGAGCCCGTGTTCACGGAGAACGTCTCCCGGCACGGGTCCCGTGCCGCGACCGACAGCGAGGACGGGGACCTCGTCCTCAGGCTGTGGGACCGGGCGGCGAGCGAGGGGCAGCTGACCGAGGCGGGCAGGGAGTTCGGGCCCCGGGTGCGGGCGCTGCTCGACGCCATGGCCGAGGTCGGGTACGGGAACCTGAGCAGGCGCGGCAGGCAGGAGATCCAGGACACCGCCGTACGCATGGAGAAGCGGCTCCCGGGACTCTTCGCGCACATCGCGAAGGACGGCGAGCCGATCGACGTCGTCAGCTCCGGGCAGGGTCGCGCGGTGGACAGCGCGGGCGAGTTCGCGACCGCGCTCACCAAGGCCGACCCCGCGCTGAAGCCGCTGATCGGGCCCGCCCGCGCCGACGAGGACCTGCTCTACTTCCACAAGGCGGCCGGGGGCGCCGCGTACCGCGACTACATCGACAACGACAAGCGGCTCGCGGACACCCTCAAGAGCGTCACCGACCAGCCGGCCACGCACCGCGCCGCCGTGAACGTACTGAAGAAAATCTTCAAACCGGCGTTCGTCGCGCGGATCTCCGCGGGAGAGTTCTCGGACATCGGCAGCGACGTCGACGCGGCCGAAGCGGTCTACAACCTCTACGGCATCGCCCCGGCGATGAGCGAGGAGAGCCCGGGCGGCCGCGGCTGGCACATGGAGCGGTACATCGCGCCGCGCGACGCCGCCTGGTTCGGGTATCTGAGCGACGCCGAGGACTTCTACGAGAAGGGCCCCGGCTTCGCCGACAGCGACATCACGTACAAGATGGCCGGCGTGCTGCTCGACGACTTCTTCAAGAAGGCCGAGGCCAGGCGGGACGGCACCAGCAGCCTCGGCGCGGAACTGCGCTTCACCCACGCCGAGGAGATCATCCCGCTGGCCGCGCTGATGGGCCTGCCCGGCAGTACGAGGCCGGTGACCGCCCAGCGCCCGTACACCTACGCCGACAACCCCTGGCGCGGCGCGTCCATGGCGCCCATGGCCGCGAACATCCAGTGGGACGTGTTCCGCAAGGGCCGCACCTATCTCGTACGCATGCTCTACAACGAGAAGGAGACCGCGTTCAAGCAGAGCTGCCGCCCGGTGGCCAAGGGCAGCACGTTCTACGAGCTGAACGAACTGGAGCGCTGCTTCGGACGTACGCACCCGACGTCCTGAGGTCCGGGCCGGCCCCACTAATCTGTCCGCCATGAACGCATCGGGGGACATGGTCGACGGGCGGTTCGAGCTGCTCGCGCGGCTCGGCAGCGGCGGTATGGGGACGGTGTGGCGGGCCCGCGACAGCGTGCTCCACCGCGAGGTCGCCCTCAAGGCCGTCCGGCACGACGCGGCGGCCTCCCACTCCGTCCGTGAGCGGGTGCTGCGCGAGGCCCGGGCACTCGCCCGGATCAGCCACCCGAACGTCGTGATGATCCACCACATCATCGACGACGACCCGCACCCCTGGCTCGTCATGGAACTGGTGGACGGAGTCTCGCTCCAGGAGCGGCTGGCCGACGGCCCGCTGGCCCCCTCGGAGGCCGCCCGGCTCGGCCGCCAGGTGCTCGCCGCCCTGCGCGCCGCGGTCGCGGCGGGCATCCAGCACCGGGACGTCAAGCCCGCCAACATCCTGCTGCGCGCCGACGGTTCCGCCGTGCTCACCGACTTCGGCATCGCCGCCCTCCAGGGGTCGACCGCGCTGACCGCGACCGGCGAACTCATCGGCTCCCCCGAGTACATCGCCCCCGAGCGGATCCGCGGCAACGACGACGACCCGGCGTCCGACCTCTGGTCCCTGGGGCTCGTCCTGTACGTCTGCGTGGAGGGCGTCAGCCCGCTGCGGCGCGGCACCACCCTGGGCACCCTCGCCGCCGTCCTCGACGAGGCCGTACCGCCGCCGGTGCGCTCCGGCCCGCTGTCGCCCGTGCTCCAGGCCCTGCTCGTACGGGATCCGGCGGCCCGCCCCGACGCGGCCCGGCTGGACGCGATGCTGGCGCAGGTCGAGTCGGGTACGACTCCGGACTGGCCGCTGCCGACGGCCACGGCCCCGGCCACGGCCCCGCTCCCGGCGACCGCCCCGCCGCCGCCCGGGCCCACGACGGCACCGACGCACGTCCTGCCCGGGCCGCCGGCGTCCGGCGGCACGGTTCCCGATGGTCCGGGCGGTCCGGGCGGAAGCGGTCCCAGCAGACCGGGCGAAGGCGTTCCCGGTAGCCCGGGCGGAGGCGGTGCCGGCGCTCCCGTGCCCGCCGAGCCGGTCGGCGAGCACCCGACGCGCGTCCAGAACGTGCCCCCGCGTGGGACCGGGCGGCGCCCGGCCCTCATCGCCACCGTCGCCGTCGTCGTGGCCGCCCTCGCGACAGCCGCGACCGCGCTCGTCCTCAACCTGCGCGAGTCGGACGGCGACGACGGCAAGGCCCGGGGCGGCGGCGTTTCGGCGTCCGGCACCGCGACCTCCCCGTCCGCGAAGCGGACGCCCACGCCGACACCTTCACCGTCGTCGCCGTCGACGGCGGCCTCGCAGCCGGCCGCGTCCCCTTCGGAGACGGCCACCCCGCCCCCCTCCGGCGGCCGGTGGATCGCCCAGTTGTTCTCCGAACCGGTCGGCGCCGGCACCGCCACGCGGGACCAACGGCTCGCGGCCATCCGCAAGTCCGTCCCCGAGGCGGTCTACGTCCGCAGCGACGACTACGCGTCGCTCCGCCCGGGCTTCTGGGTCATCTACGCCCCGGGCCCGTTCACCGACGGCCGCGCCGCTCTCAGCTTCTGCGCGGAACGCGGCAGGACCACGTCGACCACCTGCGTCGGCCGCTACCTGAGCACGGCGTCGGCGGACTACAGCCTCCAGTGCAGTCCCCCGGCCGCCGACCCGAAGGGCCGCTGCACACGCCAGTGAGCCGGGTCCCGACACCGGCGCAACCCTGACGCGACCCTGAGACGCCCCCGATGTCATCCCCGAGATGTGTCAGAAGTCTTTGACAGGTCCGGGAGACAGCTGTCAGCCTTTTCTGACAGGTACGAAGGAAAGGGGCGCGATGCCCGAGGTCCCGCCTCCGGAACCAACCGGCGACGAGCTGCTGAAGGTGCTCTCCGCACTGGGCAATCCGCATCGCCTGCGGATCGTCGCGGCCCTCCTGGAGCGCCGGAACTACGTCAGCGCGCTGGCCCGCGAGATCGGTATGGGCCGCCCGCTGCTGCACATGCACCTGCAGCGGCTGGAGGCGGCCGGACTGATCGTCGGCACGCTCGAACTCTCGGAGGACGGCAAGGCGATGAAGTACTTCGAAGTCGCCCCGTTCTGCTACCGGCTGACACCGCGTCTCGTCGCACAGGCGGCCACAACGATCACCGAGCCGACGGACAAGACGGATCAGCCCGCGAAAACCACGAGGACCGCGAAAGAGGGAACCAAGTGAAGGAGCAACTGGTGACGACCGCCGCGAGCGCCGACGAGCTGGGGGTTCTGGTCGGCGCCGTCGGCGCGGCCGGGCTCTTCTCCCTGCTGATCGTGATCGTCTGGCAGGTCGCCGCCACCTGGCGCGCCCGGATGCTGGCCGCCCGCGAGCAGCAGTACAAGGAGTTGGCCGCCAAGTACGCCCAACTCCTGGAGGACACCGTGGAGTTGCAGCGCCGCACGGTCGAGGAGCAGCGACAGACCCTGGACGAGCTGACGCAGACGCGACTGTCGGTCAACTCGATGGAGAAGATGATGCGCGAGATCGAGTAGCGGGCGACGCCAAGGGCCTGCCACCGCACTACTGCTGACCCGAACCACCGCTGAACCGAACCACCGAACCACCCCGCGTACGGCCGGGAGCGCCAACTCCCGGCCGTACCGAAGCGGAACGACATCCCTGACACACATCCCGAACGCCACGGCAGGTCGTGACACCTGTTGCGCCGTGGCGCGGGCCCACGTGCGCCCGGAGCCGGTCATGGACCAGCCCGTGCCGGTCGTCGACCGGCGGCGCGCTCCACACGAAGGAGACTACTCATGCGTGCGCTGCTCCAGCGCGCCACCGGTGCGCCCGACGGCCGACGCGGCTGGGGGTCCCCCCTCTGGGGGATGCTCGTCCTCGCGGCCTGGCTGATCCTGGCCGTCGCACTCGGCCCGCTCGCCGGAAAGCTCGGCGACGTCGAGGACTCCAGCGCCAACGCCTTCCTGCCGGGCGGCTCCGAGTCCGCACAGGTCAACACGGAACTGGAGACGCCCTGCGCGACGTCCTGGCCGCCACGTTCGCGGTGTTCGCCGGGCTGCCTCTGGTGACGATGGCCCAGATGGGCGTCATCGTCGGCATCGGCGTCCTCCTGGACACCTTTCTCGTCCGTACGGTCCTGGTGCCGGCCCTCGCGCTCGACCTGGGCCGCTGGTTCTGGTGGCCCGGCCGCCTGTTCCGCGAGCCGGGGCCGGACCGCCACCAGGATCCGAACAAGGAGGACACTCATATGCTTTATCACCCCATATGAAGCATCTTGGTGGATGATGCCCGGATGAGTACCGTTACCCCCTGTGGGCCTTCGCGTTGAACGGTCTGTGCGGTCGCGTCGGAGCAGCCGCGCTCACCGAAATCGAAGGAGTGAACGTGAAGTCTCGCATCGCGAAGGCGGCCGGTGTGGCCCTCGGCACGGGTGCCGTTGTGATCAGCGGAGCCGGTCTGGCCATGGCGGACGCGGGCGCCGAGGGCAAGGCCGTCGGCTCGCCCGGCGTCCTGTCGGGCAACGTCATCCAGGTCCCGGTCAACGTGCCGGTCAACCTCTGCGGCAACACCGTGAACATCATCGCCCTGCTGAACCCGACGTTCGGCAACAAGTGCGCGAACCTCGACGACGGCCCGAAGGGCCACCACGGCCCCAAGGGACACGCCCCCAAGGGCTACGGCCACTGAGTCACCGCACTCACGAGAAGGCCCCCGGCGGCACACCACCGGGGGCCTTCCCCTGTTCACCTGTCACGAGTCACAGAACACCCGTAACTCGTCACCCGTAACTCGTCACCCGTAACTCGTCCGCCGTCACCGGTGCATCAGACGTACCGGTAGATCCGGCTGAGGTCCTCCAGCTCGTCCGGCGTCACGTCCCAAGGCGGCATCTCCTCGTGCCGCGCCACCACCCGCCCCCGCTGCCGGTCCCCGAGTTCCGGCGGCGACGCGGGCAGGTACCGGGCCCCTCGGTGCCGCTTCTGCCAGCGGGTCCAGAGCAGGTCCACGAAGGAGTGGTGCAGCCAGAAGACGGGGTCGTTGACCGAGGCCCCGCCGAGCATGTGCCCGCCGACCCAGCGGTGCACGCGATTGTGGTTGCGCCAGGCGTCGTTGCCCTGCCCGGTCCCCCACCCTTCGAGCTTGTTCCGGAAGCCGCGGGAGGAGGTGGAGTCCCAGGGGGCCGTGTCGTACACCGGGTCCTTGAGGGCCCGCGCCAGCTCGTCCGCGGTGGGCAGGGCGAGCGGATCGTGGGGCCGGCCGAAGTCGCGCGTGAGGTACTCGCCGTCGGTCATCGACTCCTTGACGACCCACTTCTTGTGCCGGTAGGCGAACGGCCCGGTCGTCACCTGCCGGTCGGAGCGCCGCCCGTTGCCCCCGAGCAGGTCCTCCCCCCACAGCGAGGCGGCGGGCGTCCGGTCCTTCGTCCAGTCCCAGTACGGCACGGACACCCCGGAGTCGACCCGCCGCAGCGCCCGCTCCAGCTCCAGCAGGAACCGCCGGTGCCAGGGCAGGAAGGAGGGCGCCATGTGGGCCGCACGCAGCCCGCCGTCACCGTCCGACACGTAGTGGTCGATGTGCACGCGGACGAACTCGTCGTACTCGCCGGTGCGCTTGATCTCCAGGAACGCGCCGACCAGCCTGCGCCGTTCGGCCTTCGTCAGCGCGCTCACGTTCTTACGCGTGTACGCCATGCCCGTGCCCCTCCCCCGGCCCCGCCTCCGCGGCGGCCGCGCGCAGCCGCAGTGCGCCGCCCAGTTCGTCGACGGCGCCGCGGGCGGCGGCGAGCGGCGTCGGATACGACTGGTAGTGGTCGACCATGCTCAGATAGCCGCCGTCGGCCCGCCGCATGAGGTGCAACGGCCGACCGTCCACGGTGACCCGCCACTGCCCGGCGGGGGCCGCGCCGGCCGTGGCGTCCTCGAACCCGCGGATCCACCGTCCGCGGTACATCTCGTCGAAGTCGGCCTCGAACTCGGCCTCGAACTCGGTCTCGGGTCCGGTCTCGAACCCGGCCTCGGGCCCGGCCGGTTCGCCGGACGCGGGCGGTTCGCCGGACGCTGGCGGTTCGGCGCGCGACGGTCGCGAGGCCGCGACGAGCGGAGCCAGGGCGGCGGTGACGGCCGCGACGAGCAGCCCTCTCAGGACGTCTCGCCGCGTGCCGTTCGCCACTGCCACCCGTACTCCTCCATGAACTGTCGGGCCCGCACGGCCGGTTGACGACCCGGTCGGCCCGTTGTGTCTACAGCCCGGGCGCGAGGCCCAGGTTCGCCCCCGGTGCCGCCTGCAGAACCGGCGCAAGGAGACCGACCTCGGGCAGCTTCGGCGCCGGGAGACCGAGCTTGTCCGCCTGAGGTGCGGTCAACGGAGCGTCCAACGAGGCACCAGGCGTCAGGGCACGCAGGTCCGACGTGGGCGTGCTGGCGGCGACGTGGTCGAAGGTGTCCCCGAGAACGCGCGGCACCGGCGTACGCAGGTCGAGGGACGGCAGGTCGCTGGTGACCGGCAGCTGCGGGACGGCCCGGTCCGGCAGCAGCCGTCCCTCGACGTACCGCGGCCCGTCGGGGTTGCCCGGCGTGGGCAGCGGCAGGGTGCCGCCGATCCTGGGCATCTCCATGTTCAGCGAGTTCTCCACACCGTCCAGCGGTACGGCGACCGGGATCCCGTCCGCCGCGACGGCGGGCGTCGCGACGGCGGCCGCCACACAGGTGACGACGGCGGCAAGAGTTCCTCGGGTGGTCGACTTCATCTCAGGCACGGGCCTTTCGGGATTCGGGGGGCTGCGTCCGAAACGCGTAACGACCCGGCGAACGACAACAGATCAAAATTCCCCCGGTGGATGCAATTGTCAGCTCGTCCAGAAGTCCCACCACCGCGTCAACACGAGCATTCCGATGATCCCGAGATGCAGGACCGGCGGCACCCACGTGAATTCGGCGAGGAATCCCTTCACCCAGCCGGGTGCGGGCAGGAATTCATTTCGTACGTTGAACGCCGTGACGTACCAGAACATGACGACGGTGGCGATCCAGGCGAGGCAGCACCACAGGCACAGCGCGTTGATGCTGTAGAGCGACTCGTACTGGAGCCACGTCACGAATCCGACGCCGAACAGCGTGCCCCCGTCGAGCGTCAGCCAGTACCAGCGTGGGAACGCGGCACCGGCCAGCAGGCTCGCGCCGACGCAGATCACGATGCCGTAGGCGACCAGACCGAGCATCGGGTTGGGGAACCCGAGGGCGGAGGCCTGGTCGCTCTTCATGATGTTGCCGCAGGAGACGACCGGGTTCAGACTGCAGCCCGGGGTGAAGTCCGGGTCCTCCAGCAGCTTGAACTTGTCGATGGTGATGACCCAGGAGGCCAGCAGTCCGGCCGCGCCCGTGATCACCAGCAGCAGGGCGAACGCGCGGCCGGCGCCCGCGGTGCGCATCGTCAGCCGCGCAGGCTGCGGGCCGGGAGGAGGGCGTGCGCCGCGCTGTTCAGGGTCTGCTCGTCGCCGGCGAACGCGGCCAGTGCCTCCGGCGCGACGGGCTTGCCCGGCTCGGCCTCGGGCCAGGGGCGGGTGGTGAAGAGGAAGTAGGCGTAGCCGCGTTCGCCGACCGCGGCGAGCCACTCCGGCGGCACCGGGCACTGGGCGTTGAGGTGGGCCATGGTGACGACGGCCTGGCCGGCCTCGACGAGCAGACCGACGGGGAAGCTGGGCTGCCGGGTGCCGTCGACGATCTCGTCGCCGATGGGCAGGCCGCTGCGGTGCAGCAGTTGCTCGACGGCGGCCGTGGAGCCCTCGGGGCCGCCCTCGCCGTCACCGAGCGAGTAGGCCAGCAGGAAGGGCATGTCGCCGTCGGGGTGTTCGCCGCTCCACGCCATCACGACGAGCGTGCCGAGGTCGGCGGCACGGAAAGAACGCGTTTCGCTTGATGTTGAGGTCACCGCGGAACCGTATCGACGCGCCGGAATGCGTCCGCTCCGTTTCTCACTCGCCCGGGGGATTTCCGCACAGGTCTCCACACGAACGGGGGACGGTGTCGAACGGCCGGAAAGAACAATCGGAACGGCGCGGATAATCGGAGAACAGGCCGAAGGGCCGGTTCCGCGTGATGCGGAACCGGCCCTTCGGCACTTCCGGAGTTACGTCCGATGCCGCGTCCGGAGTTGCGTCCGAAGTCACTTCTGGAGGGGAAGTCCGCCCAGGAGCCCCGTGGGACCCTCAGCCGAGTTGAGGGCCTTCGTCGCGCCGTCGACGGTGTTCAGCACGGAGTCCTTGTTCGACGTGTCGAGCGCGTTCGACTGCGACTGCAGGGGCATGGCGTCCGCGGCGTCCACCGGCTCGTTGGTGAGCGCGGTGAGCGCCGAGTCGAGGCCGCCGTTGAGACTGGAGGGCGTGAGGTCGGCGGCAAAGGCGGGCGCTGCGGCAGCAGCGATGACCAGGGACCCGGCGACGGCTGCGGCGGCCTTCAGGGACTTCATCGTGTTCCTTTCGTCGGCAACTCGCGTCACCGGAGGGAAATTTCGCTGAACTGCGCCCTGCCCAACGATCCCCGTTCCGGGCGGAAACTCCGTTCCCCGAAAATTTCTGGAAGCCACCCAATTGAAGGGTGTGTCAAATCCTCAAATGGGATCCCTCATATGAAAACAGCCGTCGGGCCGGCCCGGGTGACGGGCCGGCCCGACGGCCGGGGACGGGGGGGCAGGACGGCAGCAGTCCGCCGCGGGGCACCGGGAGCCCGCCCGGC
>NZ_JBITFQ010000019.1:0-4090 GCF_044456225.1 Streptomyces sp. NPDC050988
CTGCGACACAACGCCCGCAACACGGACCGCCCGCTCGCCCTACTCGGGCTCAAGTGATCACAAAACGGACGCCCGCCGACTACGCCGAAGCCCTGGCCGCGTCGAGGGTCCGGTGCAAGGGTAGCTCCTCGGATTGACGAGAGGAGCGCGATGTTCAGTCCCAACCGTCACGGCCGTACCTTCGGGGCATCTGATTCCACGAATGAAGCGGCGTGGTTGTTGCCGCCGCTTCATGGGAAGCGGCGGCAACGGCGCTCAGGGAGCGGGGTTCAGCAGTTGGGGGTCCACGCGTGGGAGGCGATGTTGTCGTTCAGTGATTCGCCGCCTCCTGCTCCGTTGTGCGGGAAGTAGTGGTGGACGATGTTCTCGAGATACACACCCCTGTTGAGGCAGAAGTGAGCGCCGGTTCGGCCGGGGCTGTAGTAGAGCCAGACGTCGTGGGTGTAGCCGTTGTTGTGCAGGGAGCTCGCCTCGTTGCGCATGCCGCAGCTGGCCCAGTTGTCGCTGCCGCCGGACCACTGGCAGTGCCGACCAGGCCGGTCCTGGTTCCTCTTCTCGTGCTCCCAGGCGTGGAGGTAGCCGTCGGCAGCCGGTGCCGCTGCGGCTCGCGTTGACGACGGTGACGATTCGGACGCCTGGGCGACGCCGGGTATGGCGGTCAGGCTCAGGGCGGTGAGCCCCACGGCCGCAAGCGCGGTGGTGATCCTGGTCCTTGTCACTGGTTCTCCTCGGTTGTTGTGGTGGTGTCGGTTGGGTTGGTGGTCAGAAGGGCGCGGGTACGTGGCAGGGCGGCGTGCGCCAGCCGGAGACGGTCGCGGACCGCGTCCTGGTACCGCTTCCGCAGCCGCGCGTCGTAGCGCCGGTCGAGGCTTCGGGCAGTTGCGGTGAGGCCGCTGGTGTCAGCGCATTGCGCCTCGGCGACCGCCGTGCGTACTTCCTGCCGCTGACGCGCGTCGGTGTCCGGGGCCGATGAGCGGGTGAAGGCGGCCCGCGCCTGGTATGGATCGGTGTAGCGCAGTCCCCGACCCTGCATACAGGTGGACCATTTCTTCACGGCTGCCTTGAACTCGCTGTCGTCTGCGACCTGTTGCTGGCGCACGGCAGGGAGCGCGCCGGCGACCATGTCGACTCGGAACCAGGCGGCCAGGTCGCCGTAGAGCTGTTCCTGGGCGTGGGCAGTGCAGCCGTCGGCGATGCGGCCCGCAATCGCTCCGGTCGGCATCCGGACCTCCAGCCGGTCGGCGGACTGCTCTCCGTTGAGGGCCGCGACGGCGCGCTGCCGGTCGGCCGCCGACAGGCTGGTGAAGTAACGCTGGTTGGGGTCACTCACACGCAGGCGTTCGCGGCGTGCCTGCAGCTCACTGCCGTACCCGTGCCGGGCAGCCCACTTGGCGTCGTCGACTACGTACGGGAAGTCGCGGTCCTCAGGCAGGGGATGACGGGGCACGGCCCACCTCCGAAAGCCGCGGGCGACCATGCAGGACACGGTGAGTCGTTCTTCCGCGTCGTGCAGCAGGTCCTGCTCCCGTTCCGTCAGCGAGCGTGTCGCCGATGGGGTCGGATCACGCGGGGCTGGCGGTGTGTTGCAGGAGACCACTACGAACACGACCGCCGCGGTGATCCCGATCAGCGCACTCCGCTGATGAAGCCAATGTCGCTGCATACCGGGCCCTCACGCTCCCGTGAATCCGGGAGTGCACGAGATTGCCCTTGCTGGCCCCAGGGCGGTGTGGGCGAGTGCCCCCACAGATCCAGCGGCCAGCGCTGGGCCAAGGGCTCGATTCCTGTGCACTGTTTCGTTCCTTCCGGTCAGGACGGGGCTTGATGGGGCAGGTGGAGGCTGGACGCGTTTCAGTTCATCTATGGGGCGGGCAGATCGTCTGTTCCACAGCCGCGGCGGTGCCCTGCTGGCTGCGTGGGCGGCCAGCAGGGCGTTCCCCCGTGGAGCGGTCCACCGGGCCGCTCGCAGCACCGAGTTCAGCGGCTGGAGCATTGTTCGGCAGCCCGGTTCCGGCGGCCGAACAATGACCGGACGCGTGATCCTGCTGGTGTCGTTGAGGTGTCTGGGTTGGCTGCCCTGCGCGGTGCGGGAGCGGCCGGAGGAGGTAGGGGTATGGCGGGGCGTCGTGAGGAGCCGGTGGACCCGGCGTCGGGTCCGGTGCAGCGGTTCGCGTTCGAGTTACGCAAGCTGCGCACGGATGCGGGCGGGATCACCTACCGGTCGCTGGCAGAACGGGCGGGCTACGGGGTGACCACGCTGTCGCAGGCGGCGGCGGGCGAGCAGTTGCCGACGCTGCCGGTGGTGCTGGCGTATGTGCGGGCGTGCGGCGGTGAGGTGACCTGGTGGGAAGCCCGGTGGCGGCAGGCAGTGGAGGAATCGGCCGGTGCTGGGGCAGAGAAGGACGATGCTGGAGCGGAGCCGCCGTACCGGGGGCTGACGCGGTTCGAGACGGGTGACAGCGGCCGGTTCTTCGGCCGGCAGCAACTCACCGCCGACCTTGTCGATCTGCTGCGCCGTCAGCGGTTCGCTGCGGTGTTCGGCCCGTCCGGCAGCGGCAAGTCCTCCCTGCTGCGGGCCGGCCTGATCCCCTTCCTCCAGCACTCCCAGGAGGCTGGCCTGCGGCCCGCGGCGATCCGGATCCTGACCCCCGGGGAGCATCCGGCCCACACCCACGCCCACCTCCTCACGCCGGCCACGTCGGACGCAGGGACGGACACCTTCGTGATCGTCGACCAGTTCGAGGAGGTCTTCACTCTGTCCCGCGACGCGGCCGAGCGCACACGCTTCATCGACCAGCTACTGACCGCACGGCAGCCGGAGAGCCGCCTGCGGGTACTGCTCGCGGTACGCGGCGACTTCTACGGACGCTGCGCCGAACACCGCCACCTGGCCGACGCGTTGCGTGACGCCAATCTGCTGGCCGGTGCAATGAACCCGGCGGAACTGCGCGACGCCGTCGTCAAGCCCGCCAAGGCTGCCGGACTGACCGTGGAACGGGCCCTGACCTCCCGGCTCGTCGACGAGGTCGCCGACGCGCCGGGAGGGCTACCGCTGCTGTCCCACGTACTGCTGGAAACCTGGCGCCGACGCCGGGGCAAGACCCTGACCATGGCGGGCTACGAGGCAGCCGGCGCCCTCGACGGCGCCATCGCCAAGACCGCCGAACAGGTCTACGACCGGTTCACCGGGCAGGAGGCGTCCGCGGCCCGCCGGACACTGCTCCGTCTGGTCACCCCTGGCGACGGCACCGCCGACACTCGCAGACCCGCCCAGCGCACGGAACTTGAGAGTACCGGCCAGCCGGTGACCGCCCGCGTCGTGGAGGCGCTTGTCCGGGCACGGCTGCTCACCCTCGACGACGGCACCGTCGACCTCGCTCACGAAGCCCTCCTCACCTCATGGCCCCGACTGCACGGCTGGATCGAGGAAGACCGCGAACGCCTACGCGCCCACCGAACACTGACCGAGGCGGCACAGGTGTGGGAAGACCTGGGCCGGGAGGCGGGTGCCCTGTACCGGGGAAGCCGCCTGGCCACCGCCTGGGAACACTTCAGCGACGCTCCCCGGGAAGACCTCACCGACCTGGAACACGCCTTCCTCACGGCCAGTATGGCCGCCCGTGAACAGACATTACGTGCCGCAGCCCGTGTCACGCGGCGGCTACGGGCACTCACCATGACCTTGTCCGTCCTTCTGGTCCTCGCCGTCATCGCGAGCGTGGTCGCATACCGGCAGCGCCAGGCCGCCGACGCCGCCCGGCAGGTCGCCCTGTCCCGCCAGCTCGCCGCACAATCGACCACCCTCATGGGCACCAACCCCGATCTCGCCGCGCTGATGGCCGTTCACGCGTACCGAATGAGCCCGACATCCCAAGCAGTTGAGAGCCTCTACACCGCCTCCGCCATGCCTTTACGCAAGACGCTCCAACACCTCTACCGCCCCTCTGTGCTCACGTTGGCATTCAGCCCGGACGGCCGCACCCTGGCCACCGGTGACCGTGACGGCATCATACGGATATGGGACACGGACACCGGCCGACTCCGCAACAGGCTGCGCGCACACGACGGAGCGACCTACGTGGTGGCGTAC
>NZ_JBITFQ010000019.1:4184-177287 GCF_044456225.1 Streptomyces sp. NPDC050988
GCGTTCAGCCAGGACGGCCGCACCCTGGCCACCGGTGACCGTGACGGCACCATACGGATATGGGACACGGACACCGGCCGCCATCTCAAGTCCCTGCAGCGTCGAGCCGACGCGGCCGGAGCAGAAGCGGCTGTGCCAGTGTTGTCAATGGCGCTGGCGTTCAGCCAGGACGGCCGCACCCTGGCCACCGGTGACCGTGACGGCACCATACGGATATGGGACACGGACACCGGCCGCCATCTCAAGTCCCTGCACCGTCGAGCCGACGCGGCCGGAGCAGAAGCGGCTGTGCCAGTGTTGTCAATGGCGTTCAGCCCGGACAGCCGCACCCTGGCCACCGGCAGCGACGACGGCACCATACGGATATGGGACACGGACACCGGCCGGGTCCGCAGAAGTCTCCCTGCGCGTGTCGGTCCGTTCGTGTCGGTGGCATTCAGTCCAGACGGCCACACCCTGGCCACCACCAGCAGTGATCGCACGGTGCACCTGCGGGACGCGGACACCGGCCAGCTCCGCAGAAGTTTCCCCGGACACACCGGCCCGGTTAACGCGGTGGCATTCAGTCCGGACGGCCGCACGCTGGCCACCGCCAGTGACGACGGCACCGTGCGGATGTGGGACACAGCAGCCAGCCCTCGGGCCATCCACACCGGACGCCTCAGGGATGCGGAGCTCATGGCGGTCAGTCAGGACAGCAGCACCCTGGCCACCGGCAGCAGAAACGGGGTCGTACGCCTGTGGGACACCCGCATTGACCGCCTCCGAGCCAGCCTGCCCAAACACACGACTGCGGTGAACTCGCTGGCACTCAGCCCGGACGGCCGCACCCTGGCCATCAGCAGCTCCGGCCGCGGCATGGAACTGTGGGACACCAGCACCGGCCAGCTCCGCAGAGTCGTGTCCACCTTTCTCGGTGTCGCCTCCTCGATGGCCTTCAATCAGAGTGGGAACACCCTGGCCACCAGCAGCGTCAACCGCGGCACAGAACTGTGGGACACCGCCACCGGCCGCCTCCGCAGAAGCCTCCCAATCGAACCAGACATCGCGGCAACGAGCGACCGGCCCTTGGCGTTCAGCCCGGACGGTCACATCCTGGCCGTGGAAGGCGGCGAAAGCCAGGTGCGGCTGTGGGACATAGGCACCGGCCGCCTCCGTAAAAGCCTGACCGACCAAACCGCCCCGCTCGAATCGTTGGCGTTCAGTCCCGATGGCCGCACGGTGGCCGCCGGAGGCGGCAACAGCACCGTGATGATGTGGGACAGCAGCGCCCGCAGCCGCTTCCTCAGAAGCCTTGCCGGATCCACCGGCCCACTGGCCTTCAGCCCAGACGGCCGCACCCTGGCCACCGCCAACACCAATAACCAGGTCCAGCTGTGGGACGTGGCCACCGGCGGGACCCTGGCCACACTCTCCGGACACAACGACACAGTGCACGCAATCGCGTGGAGCGGAGACGGCCGCACCCTGACCACCGGTAGCACAGACCAGACCGTACGCGTGTGGAACGCGGTCCTACCAGCCCCCGCCACGGCGATCAACAAGATCTGCCGCGCAATAGGCCGCGACCTCACCCAGATCGAACAATCCCGCTACCTACCAGACCAGGAAGCCGAACAAGACCCCAAAACCGGCTGCCCCCCGGACACCGGAGGCTAGTACTCCAGCCGTAGATCGTGATCATGGATACGGAAGCTGCCCGCCGGTAGCCTGCCTGCGTGGCTGAGATCTGGGGCGAAGAGCAGTTGATCGCGGGCGGCTTCGAGCGTGTGTACGCCGAATCGGAGTGGTACGACGGACCGTGGGCCGGCCTTGCTGACATCGACGGGAAGCCTCACTACTTCGAGATGCACGTCTACGACCACAGCCATGAAGTCGATGAGTACCAGGTCTGGCCCGCAAGCGAGGCGGTGGCGGAGCTGGAGCGCGAGCAGTGGGCGATCTACGCCAGGTGGTATGAGCGCCGTGAGGCGGGCGAGGTCGGACAGGAGAGCCATCCGGGCCACGGCGGGGTCGACGCCCGCTACGACGAGCTGGAGCTGCTGTTGGCGCCGCACCGCTTGGCGCCGGACGGCGCCCGTCGGCTCGTGTGTGAGCTGCGGTTCGTTGCCGGTGTCGACGTTCGCTACCGAGTCGAGGGGCCCGACTACTGACTTCGGTGGCGTCCGAGACCACCGTTGATCATGGGGTGTTGTGTGGACAACCAATGATCACGCGGCGGCCTCGGACGCCGGCGTAGTGCCTGCCCACTGGCAGGAGGCATTCGAAGGACTGATGAGCCGGATCGCCGGCCAGTTCTCCCGAGTTGAACCCCGTCGCCGGGTGCGGCGGTTGGTCTCCGGGCTGCTCTCGGACCTGCCGAGGAAGAACTGCTGGACCCTGGCCGAGCGCGCGGGCGATGCCACTCCGGACGGCATGCAGCACCTGCTCCACCGGGCAAAATGGGACGCCGACGCGATTCGTGACGACATACGTGCCTACGTGGTCGAGCACCCGCACGACACCGAGGCGGTGCTCGTGGTCGACAAGACGGGCGATTTGAAGAAGGGCACCGCGACCGTCGGCGTCCAGCGTCAGTACACCGGCACGGCCGGCCGAGTCGAGAACGCCCAGGTCGCCGTTTATCTCGTGTACTCCGCCGCCCGCGGACACGCCGCCATCGACCGAGCCCTGTATGTGCCGCGCTCGTGGACCGAGGCACCGGACCGCTGCCGGAGCGCGGGCATCCCCGACGGCCTGGCCTTCGCCACCAAACCCCAACTTGCCGCCCGCATGGTCGAGCGGGCCTTGGACGCGGGAGCACCCGCGCACTGGGTCGCGGGCGAGGAGGTCTACGGCGACAACCCGCACTTGCGGACCGCCCTGGAACATCGTCGGACCGGTACGGCAGCGGCTCGGGTTGCTCCGTGCTGGCGGAGACTTCTTACTCCTCACGTGCGGTGTCTCCTGCGCTCAGGCTCTCCAACGCTGCGGCCAGGGGTAGCCAAGTTGCCTGGCGAACTCTGGTGAGCCACCGCAGACCTCGGCGGCTTGGCGCGGGTCGGCTGCGACGAGTTGCTCAGCGAGGCATTGAGCTTGGTCTGCCGGGTCGTCACTGGACACGGCGAGGGTCATCCGGAACTGCAGCCATGGCTGGTCTTCCCTGAATGCGGAGCGGCCTGGATGGAAGAGGAAGACGTTGACCTGGTCCGGTTCCCAGGGCCAGGCGGACACAGCGCCGAGTTCACATTCCCACCCTGCGAGCCGGTCAGCCCGCGCTTGGAGATCTTTGTCCAGCAGCCGTGCAACGGTCCACGCCGGCCATTCCCAGCTGCGGTCCGCGGTCGCTCGTTCGACTTCTCTTCGGTACTCCTGAGCCTCGAAGCGGAAGGCAGGCAGGTCGACCTCGTCCTCGTCGGGATTGCGCCACCCGTCCCAGAGCACGTAGTCGCCGTCGAGCCGGATGGTCACGTACAGAGCGCCGCAGCAGCCTTCGGTGCACGATGCCTCGGCCAGCCGCACCTCGTGCGGTTCGGACGCAGCAGTGAGAGGGCCGTCCGGCACCAAGAGGTACCGGGGATCTTCGCCCGGCCCCTCCGCAAACGCGTCGGCCAGGATGTCCCTACCGTCAACCAGCACCAAAACCTCCACGTTTTCACCTCTCTGCGTGGGATCAGGAACGACAACGCGAAGGGCAAGGCAATGCTTCTCATCAGGCACCGGACGATTGTCCAATGCGCCAGGACCGGACGTCGCGCCAATTTTTCAGGACTTCTCGGCGAGCGTGCAGCGGTCGGAGCATGAGGCCGGCGCAGGCAACGGCACGATCCTCTCGGCGTCGGAGGACCGGGTCGGCTTGGCCGAACAGGGCCGGAGCCGGGCCGAATTCACCTGCTGATGCCGGTGATCGACGGCTAACGTGTCCAGCGCCCGAGGGAACTGCGCGCATCGGAGAAGGCGTTGACGGAACGATCGAACGGACATCGCCCCACACTTGAGGACGTAGCGCGCAGGGCAGGGGTGTCGAAGTCCACGGTGTCTCGGGTGATCAACGGCGAGCCCAGAGTGCGAGCCACGGTCGCCGAACGCATCCGTCAGGCCGTCGACGAACTCGGCTACGTACCCAACCAAGCCGCCCGAAGCCTGGTCACCCGCCGCAACAACGCGGTCGCCGTCGTGGTCACCGAACCGCAGAACCGGCTCTTCGTGGACCCGTACTTCGACTGCCACCTGCGAGGCATCCGGCACGAACTCGTCCAACAAGGAGCACAGCCGGTGCTTCTGTTCATCGAGGAGCCGGACGACTATCCGCGCGTCGGAAACTTCCTGGGCGGCGGCCACGTCGACGGCGCCCTGCTGTTCTCACTGCGCACCGACGACCCGTTGCCCGCCATGGTCGAGCACATGGGCCTGCCCGCCATCTTCGGCGGTCGCCCGGCCAGCAGTTCGGGCCGCCGCAGTCACAGCTACACATACGTCGACGCCGACAACCGCGGCGGAGCCAGGGAAGCCGTCCGGCACCTCGTGTCACTGGGACGCCGACGCATCGGGACCATTGCCGGCCCGCTCAACCAGGCCTCCGCGATCGACCGACTCGACGGCTGGACGAATTCGTGGACGAGGTCTGGAACGCCCTCAACTCTGAACTCCGTGTGGCAGCTGCGGCCTTCGAGCCAGGACAGATCGAGGCCGCTGTCATCCGGCAAGTCAACTCTGTTGCCCACGCCGGTTGAATTGATCACGTATCTGCGGTCTGCTCAGCCAGAGCGCTGGTGCGGGCAAGTCGGTAAAACTCGGTGCCAGTCGGGATGATGGCGCCGTTGACGGTCAGCCGGTCGACGATGGCCGCGCAGAGCCGGTGACAAGGCCGCGGAGCGGAAGGACTCCGCGACGAAGGCCGGCCTGGCCGCGATCGGCAGAGCTTTCTCCGGAACGTTCCGTGTGATGGCTGCCGCGACCCGCGACGCCCTCCTCGGAGATTCGGAATGTGACCGCCCGCTTCGGCGGTCCGGCTGCCACCGGGTGCCCGCAGTCCGCGTTGAACGACGGGCGGATCCGGCCGCGCAATCGGTGCGTACTGCCGACTGCGCAGCCCGGGCGCGGGCCGTCGCGCACCGGGCCTCGCGTCGTGCGCAATCGGCCTGCTCGTGTGGCTGCGCAGCCGCGCGGGGCACCCTCGGCGTCCGGCTACGCACCGATAGTTCTGGTTGCGCAGCCGAGACAGGGCCGGGGGCGATGTGCCGCTCCCCCTCGGGCGTTCCCGCGCGTGCGCACCGCTGCGCCAGCCGCCCCGATCACCGTGTACCCCTGTACTGCGAGGTATCGGAGCGGGACTCCACGGAATACGAAATGTCGTGGTCGGGCCGACCAGCTGGATTCCAGCGGTCGTTGCAACAGGTTGAGTGCCGCAACGGTGTCGGTTGCAGCGATGATCAGTGGTGCCAGTCGGTTTCGCCACCTGGGCCAACTAGGACGGGATCGATTCCTGAGCCGGTGAGGCTCCACGACTCGTAGTCGGGGTCTGGCTCGATGCTGAGCCGAGTGCCGTCGTCGAAGCCGAGGGACAGGGTGCCTTGCCCCGTGACCTCGGATTCGGTGACACACTTGGCGAACAGGTCGAGTACCGGCGCCAGAGACGGTCCAGTGGCTGGCATCAGTAGGGCCTGATGGCCCGAGGAGTCCGTAAGGGTGAACGGTGTCTCGATGACGAGCTCGCCCTCGATGCGGATGCGGCCGTCTGGGGCATGATCGGTGAAGCTGATCCGGACCTGGTGGTCGAAGGCCGCGCGTGTGACACGGGTGCCGACCAGCTCCGCAGGTACTCGCACCGCTCCCCCTGCCGCGGTTCTGCCGTGTGTCGACGGAAAGCCGACGACCGGCTCTGTTGGGCCTTGAACAGTGTAGACAGGCGCTCGGTCGGCGTTTCCCGGCCGAGCGTCGTCTTGCGGGGCCCGCTGTTCAGTTCGGCGGCGACCGCGTTCGGGTGGGAGTTTGCTACCCGTGCCCGTCGTGCCAGGGACCGAGTTCGTGGGACGAGACCAGTACATCAGCCCGGTGGCCGACCTCTGCGGGTGTGCCGAGGCTCGGCTCAGCGAGTAAGGATGCCAGGGCGGCCCGGTGGGCCTCAATGCGCTGGGGCAGCTCTTCCCGGATCTCAGGTGTGTCGGACACTTCGCAGCAGTCCTTCCCTGAGTCGTTTCTTGCTGTTGCGGCAGTACGCAGTCTCGGTGACGCGGACGCGGTCATGGACGGTCGAAGTACGCGTCAGCTGCCCCGAAGACCGACCGCCAGCGTCAGTTCAAGGACCCGCTGTGGCGATGCGAGATCCGGAAACAGCTCCCGTAGCTGCGACATCCGGTACCGGACGGTCTGGGGGTGGACGAACAGCGCCGCCGCCACCTCCTCCCGCCTGCCCTGGTGCAGCAGCCAGGCCCGCAACGTCTCCTCCAGCCGCCGCGCGGTCGCGTCGGGCAAGGTTCGCAACGGTGCGAGGGCTCGGGTACGCAGGTCTGCGAAGGCGTCCGCGTCGGCGCTCAGCACCAGCTCGGGCAGGTGGTCCTCGGTGTCGCGGATATCAGAGGAGAGGGAGCGGGCGCGTACGGCTCGTGCGTACGAGGCGGACGCACGAGTCCATGGCCGGGCCGGGCCGACCACGGCGGTGCGGTTGGTCAGCTGCCGCACGAGATGTGATCGGTCGGCATCGGGGACGAACAGCACACCGGTGGAATCCGGCAGATCGTCGAGGACGAGGGTGCCCGGGTCGAGCGCGCGGTAGACAGGCCGGGCCTGGGCGGCGGGCAGCAGGACCGCGGTCAGTGACACCGGAGGCTGCCACCCGGCCCGTTGAGCAGAGGCCAGCAGCACGTCCGGGCTCGCGCCGGCGAGGAGGTCGCGGGCCAGGTGTTCCAGGTGGCGCTCGTGGTCCCTGCCCCGGGCGGCCAGCTCGTCGGCGTGCCCCGCGGCGCTCGCTGCGGAGAGCTCGTCGATGTAGGCGAAGGTCAGCTCGGCGAACTTGGCGACCTCGGCGGCGGGCAGACCCGCGGGCACGGCACCCGCTGCCAGGCATCGCCAGGCCACGCGGGCGCCGACGCGGTAGGCGCTGAGCAGGGCGTCCATCGAACGGCCGTCCCGGACCTCGCCGCGGCCCAGTTCGTAGGCCGCGTCACCGGCGTCGCCGCCCGTGGCGTTCCCGCTCGCGAGGTCCAGGTAGTGCCCCAGGGCGGTGCGGACGGCTCGGCGGATGGTGGCGCCCATGCGGCCCGAAAGGGCGTTGGCGTAGGGAGGGACCTCGTCGATGATCGCCTCGACGACCTCGTCGGCGGTGGTCTTCAGCGCGGCCCGCAGTGCGGTGACCGTTGTCTCATCCAGGGCCAGTCCGCTGGCCCTCCTGATTGCATGGCTCACGTTTTTGTTCCCTGCGAACAATTCAGTCGACCAGATTTACGTCCTACGGTCAGGACTTTACGCCTTGAGGCGCAGCAAGCTGGAGTCATGACGAGTACAGCCCTCCGCAGCAGGGCGTGGAAACTGCTGGAGATGGTCACGACGCCGCTGCTGCCGTCGGACTACCTCGACCTGGTCAGCCCGCTGCGTGCGGGCGCTGACCTGCGTGGGCGCATCGAGGCCGTGCACCCCGAGACGGGTGACGCCGCGACCATCGTGATCAGGCCGGGACGGGGCTGGCGCGGCCACACAGCCGGTCAGTACGTGCGGATCGGTGTCGACGTCGACGGGGTGCGCCTGTGGCGTGCCTACTCGCTCACCTCGCCGACAGACCGCCGGGACGGCCGCGTCACGATCACCGTGAAGGCGATCCCGGACGGCAAGGTCAGCAACCACCTGGTCCGCAGGGCCAAACCGGGCACGCTGATCCAGCTCGACCAGGCGACCGGTGACTTCGTGCTGCCGCAGGCCAAGCCCGCCAAGGTGCTCTACCTGACGGCCGGCAGCGGCATCACGCCCGTGATGGGCATGCTGCGCGACACCGAGTTCGACGACGTCGTCATGGTCCACTGCGCGCCACAGCCGCAGGACGTGATCTTCCGCAACGACCTGCACGCCCTGGTCGCGGACAAGAAACTGCGGCTCACCGAGGTGCACACCGACACCGACGGCATGCTCGACATCGCCCGTCTCGACGAACTCGTACCCGACTGGGCCGAGCGCGAGACCTGGGCCTGCGGGCCCGCGGGCCTGCTCGACGCCGCCGAAAAACACTGGAGCGAGCACGGCGTCCCAGAGCACCTGCACACCGAACGCTTCCGCCCCAGCATCGTCGTCGCCGGCGACGGTGGCGAGGTCACGTTCAGCACCACCGGCAAGACCGTCGACGCGGACGGCGCCACGCCGTTGCTGGACGTCGGCGAGGAGGCCGGCGTGCTCATGCCCTCCGGGTGCCGCATGGGCATCTGCTTCGGCTGCGTCACGCCGCTCAGGGCGGGCGCCGTCCGCGACCTGCGCACCGGCGAGATCACCGAGGCCGAGCCGGGCGTACTCATCCAGACCTGCGTGTCCGCCGCGGCGGGCCCCTGCGACATCGAACGGTAGGAGCACCTTGACCGCCATCGACCCCACCGCCCACCTGACCGCGGAGCAGATCGAGGAGCTCGGCCGCGAGCTCGACGCGATCCGCGACGAGGTGATCGCCGACCGCGGCGAGAAGGACGCCGCCTACATCCGCAAGGTCATCTCGGCGCAGCGCAAGCTCGAGCTGGTCAGCAGGGGCGTGCTGCTGTTCTCGATCTTCCCGCCCGCGTGGCTGATCGGCACCGCCGGGCTGTCCGTGGCGAAGATCATGGACAACATGGAGATCGGCCACAACATCCTGCACGGCCAGTGGGACTGGATGCGCGACCCGAAGATCCACTCCACCACCTGGGAGTGGGATCACGTCTCGCCGTCCGAGCAGTGGAAGCACTCGCACAACGAGCTGCATCACACGTACACCAACGTGATCGGCAAGGACAACGACCTCGGCTACGGCATCATGCGGGTCGACGAGGACCAGCGGTGGCACCCGTTCCACCTCGGCCAGCCGCTGTGGAACTTCATCAACGCCTGCTTCTTCGAGTACGGCATCGCAGCGTACGACCTGGAGCTCGGCAAGAACCTGAACAGGCGCCGCCGCAAGAACCCGGAGTTCCGCGCGCGGGCCAAGGCCGTGGGTCGCAAGATCCGCAAGCAGGTGCTCAAGGACTACGTGATCCACCCGCTGTTGTCGGGCCCGTCGTTCCTGCCCACGCTCGCCGCCACGTTCACCGCGAACCTGGTCCGCAACCTCTGGACCCACTCGGTGATCATGTGCGGGCACTTCCCCGAGGGCGTGCAGGTCTTCGAGCGCCGGTCGATCAAGGGCGAAACACGCGGCCAGTGGTACCTGCGCCAGATGATGGGCTCGGCGAACATCAGTGGCAGCAAGGCCATGCACTTCATGACCGGCAACCTGTCGCACCAGATCGAGCACCACCTGTTCCCGGACCTGCCGAGCAACCGGTACGCCGAGGTCGCGGTGAAGGTGCGCGCGCTGTTCGAAAAGTACGAGTTGGAGTACGTCACCGGGCCACTGCCCAAGCAGGTGTTCTCCGCGTGGCACAAGGTCTTCCGGCTCTCGCTGCCGAACAAGAAGCCCAAGGTCAACACGCCGGACCGCGAGCAGGAGCTCCTCGCGGCCTGATACCCGGTATCGATTCAGATCCTTCGGTTACCGGCAGCACCGCCGGGGTCGGCTCATTGGATCAGCAGTGACAGGGCCACGGTCATCTCCCAGGACCTGGACGAGGCCAAGGCCAAGGCCCACGAGGAGGGCTTCGTGGCCCTGTTCGGGTCACCGCCGCAGGTACAAACGCGCCTCGGTGGCCGCGCCGATCTGCACCAGAGCCGGCCGTCGGCCACGGCTGTGAGCGGATTCTTCTGGAGACTCCTGTCGCCCGCGGAAGTAGTCCGCCGGCCGGGTTCACCGTGCACCGGTTGAAGAAGCTGTTGTTCCCGTCGATCGCGAACGCCGAGGTGCTGCCGGTGGACGCGAGCATCGCGAAGGCACGTGTTGACGTGCAGTGCACTGCGGAGGGCGTCGCGTGAGCGGGCTGTGGCGTGCGGTCTGCCACCTGTGGCCCTATGCGACACCCGGTCGGTAATATGCGGCCATGGGACCAATTCTGGGCAAGGGTGATGGTTGCGAACTGCCCGCGACCGCTGTCTACTGGCTCACCGACGATCCGCAACCGGGCCTGGTTCTGGTGGAGTTCGCCGACGCCTACGACCGCCCTCACCAACTGGTCGGCAAGAGCGCCTACTTCGGCGGAGACCTGATGTCGACCTCAACCTACCCATGCCCGACCAGCATCCAGTGCACGATCGAAGAGGTCACCGACGACGTCGCCACAGTGAGCACGTGGTGGTTGGAGGGCGGCCCCAACGACACACGTTTCGTCTTCGACGTCTGGTTGGACACCCTCGGACCAACTACCGACGTCTGACTTGTCGGCCTACCGACGTCTGACTTGCCGACTCTGTTCAGGACTTCTGGTTCTGGGCGCCGCCCACGACCGGGCGGTAACACCAGGCAATAGGCAGTGCTGAACGTAGGGCGGCGGTCGACTCATTGCCCGGGGCGAGAAGACAAGCGTGACAGTCCCGCCCCGGTCCGCTTCCTCCGGCCTGTCCTCCCGGGCACCGTACGGGTACTCGTCCCAGGTGCTGCATCGTCCGGGATGCCTTCGTGTTCGACACACCACTCGGTCAGGGCCTGGGTCTGGCCCGCCCACAGCAGCAGTGCCCAGGCGAGTTCGGCCGGACTGTGAGCGGCCATGTGCGCGACGGCCTCGGTATCGGTGGCGGTCACGTGCTGGTCGGAACAGACCAGGCAGCCCTGGCCTATGCCCGCGTAGTCGACGAGTTGGGCCAGGGGTTCAGTCTTTGCTATGCCCGGCAAGCTACGCCGCCCGACCGCCCGCGTACGGGAATTCGCCGAGGCCTCCCCCGACAGGCTGACCCGCGGCAGCCTCGTCGGCCGTTGCCGGGCGCGAGCAGGCTGGTGACCTCGGCGACAGCCCCGCCGACGGCAGCTTCCCCAGGACGGTGCGAAGGAGCTGGTTGTACGCGTCAACGAGCTTCAGGCAGCCCTACCTTCCTGAAGCCAACAAGGAACGGGAGCAACAGCTCGTCGCCTCAGATGCCGACCGGAGGGGCTGCGGCGACGCCGATGACCACAACCTGCGGGAGGTCCTCCGCCAGCTGCGTGCGTGTGAGCAGGAGCGCCCGGGCGCGTACCGCGCACGCCTGCGGCGTGTCCGTCAGGTGGACCGGCTGGGAGGCATTCGAGTGCTGTGACTGGGACGGCCACCGGGTTTCGTGAGGCCGTGTCGGACGACGACTTGGCGACTTGTGTCCGATCGTTGGTCGGAAACACGGTGTGACGTCGGCGAGTTGACCGTCACAGCCCTCAACCGGTCAGCCGCAGAAGGCCTTGTCCAGAAGCGCGTCGACGGCGTCGTCCGGGTCGCCGCGGAAGTCGGGTGTGAGTGCGACCGTGACCTGGCGTCGCCGGTCCTCCGCGGTGAACGTCCAGGCCTGGTACGCCAGGGCATCGCCGTCGTTGCCGTATGCACGGACCCCGCACGAAGTGTCCTGCCAGGCCAGCCCCAGCCCGTACCTCCGGCCCTCGACAGCCGGTGTCTTCATCTCGTCGAGCAGGTGGCCCGGAAGGAGGCGCCCACCGAGCAGTGCGGCGACGAACCGGTTGAGATCCTTCGCCGTGGAGATCATCTCCCCACCTGCGCCCATCACCGAGGGGTTCATCTCCGTGTAGTCGACGAGCCGCGGTTCGCCGTTCTGCCTGATCGGTACGTAGCCGCGCGGATGCGGTCCGCGTATGTACGGAGACGTCCCCGGCAGAGATGTGTCGCGCAACCGCAGTGGTCGGATGATCCGGCGCTCGATCGCCTCCGCGTACGAGCGGCCGGTCACCTTCTCGACGACCTGGCCCAGCAGGAGGTATCCGGTGTTCGAGTACTCGTACTTGGAACCCGGCGGTTCGAACGTCGGCGGGTTGGCCACGGCGCGCTCCACCTGCTCGGCCGCGGTCCAGGTCCGCCAACGGTTGTCCAGAAACTCCGGCTCCGGTGGCATCGGCAGCGTGCGCTTGAAGTCGTACAACCCACTGGTGTGATTGAGCAGTTGCCGCACGGTGATGCGATGTCCGTCGGGCACGACTCCGGGCAGCCACTGTTCTGCCGTGTCGTCCAGCCGCAGCCGCCCCTCGCCGACGAGTTGCAGCACGACGGCGGCGACGAACGTCTTCGTGATGCTGCCCACCCGGAAACGGCTCCGGTCCGGAACCGCCCGCGTCGCGCCCAGTTCGGCGGCCCCGCTGGTGCCCCGCCACACGCCATGCCCGTCACGCACCTCCATCAGCGCGCCCACCGCGCCGACAGCCACCACGTCGTCCAGCCCTTGCTGCAGTCCGCTCCGCTCGGCTTCCTCCGGCGTGGCAGAGACGGCCGCGGACGACGCCGCGATCACCGCCAACGCCGCCGTCGCAGTCATCAGCGCCCTACCTGCTCGCTTCATCCCGCCCTCCCTGTGTGCACCTGCCGGCCCACAGCGGCGGCGACGGTACGCCCACCCCTGCCCCACTCGCCGCAAAGCGCTACAACCGCTGTCACAGACGGTCCCCCTCAACAGAGCCCACGGTCCGATTCGTCCCGAACACCATTACTTTCCTAAGAGGGTTAGGCCGCCGCGATGGGGCCTGTCACCGTATCCAGCCGGGGGATTCCCCCACGCTGCCGCTACGGAGATCGCGCTCTCAGGCGCGCGGGGGTGGACGGTCACCGGTTTCCCCACCTCGAACGTCAGGCGATCAGCCATGGGGACAACGGAGGCTCGGCACGTAGGGTGACCTGATGTTCGATCGGCTGGAGATCAGGGTGTTGCCGCAGGGGCCTCGGTTCGCTGCCCAGCTTCGGTTCTGGGTCAATGGCGAGGACGTAGTCGAAGCGGCAGTCGAAGAGGGGGGTCGCGGGCCGCTCGCGGCTGATGTTCTGCCTGCTGGCCGCCCCAGCCTGCTGCGGGCAACCAGTGAGGCGCGACGCGTGGAGCTGGGCGAACCCGAGTGCACCGGCGGTTGCTGCGGATTTCTCTCCGTGGTCGTGCAGCGTTTCGGGGACGTCATTCGATGGTCGGACTGGGAGGTTCCGTACGCCCCCGCCGCCCCGCCGCCGGAGTTTCACTTTGAGGCGAGCCAGTACGACGCCGAACTGGCTCGCGCCGAGGCGGACCGGTGGTGGCAGTCCCGGTGAGGACTTGCGTGAAGCTGATCATGGTGATCGTGGGGAATTCCGTGAACGCTGACACGGAGTTGCGGAGCGTCCTGGCTGTCTCAAAGCCTCCTGCTCGGGGTCGAAGGGAGTGAACCAGTCGAGCGGCGCGAGGTTGACCATGCCCAGCGCCTGGTTGACGTTGTTGCCGCCGTCCTCGATGCCGTCTAGGGAGTCGTCGAACATCATCAGGACGTCGTGGTCCTGGACGAGGAGGTCGGAGGCGGCGCCCCAGTCGACATCGCGGCCGTCCTCGGCAGGTCCCCCACCGCCTCGCGTACGGAGCGCGGCGGGTTGCGCGTCAGGTCGTGCCAGCGGTCCCGCCGGCCGCGCCCGTATCGTGCCTCTGCTCAGTAATGGGTTGGAGTTCGTACGGTTGAGCACGGCAGAGTGGCGTGGTGAGCGAACTGTGGGCACGCACGTTGACCTGGGAGCAAGTGGACCCGTCGCGGCATCCGTTCGAGTTGGACGAGGATGCCGCGGAGGCACTGGCCGGCCTTGTGGCACCCTTGCTGCCCAGCCCTGACGTCGTCGAAGAGCTCTGGTGGCGCTCGTTGGACCCCGTCACCGAATTCCTGGTGGAGCGGTTCGGCCGGTGGGCCTGCGGCTGGAACTGGTCGGTGGGTGAAGGCGACACCGATGGCGGGATCGTCGATGTGTGGTGCTGTGCCGCCCATTCCGTGACGACAGCGGACGTGACCGCCCCGTTGGCTGTCGAAGCCCTGCTCGAATGGCGTGACTGGATCGAGGACCTGGCAGAGCGCTTCGCCGCCTTGGCGCCCCCGTCGTACTCGGCCGGCTCCTCGTCCCTTGTTGATCCCTGGCACTGGGAACGCGCGTGCACGCGGCTGGTGACCGTGGTTGCCGACCGGACGGGGGCCGAGAGCGGCTGGTACAGACATTGCAAGCAGGTCCTCGGTTGGTTCCTCGCCTACAGCGGCATCGACGAGGAGCGAGCCCGGGAGATCGTGGAAAGCGCGGTCGGGGGCCGGTTCGGCAGCTGGATCGCACCGGACGTCGTCGTGGTCGACGCGGTGAGTTCGCGGTTCGCCCGGACCGTGGACGAAAACCAGTGACGTCCGGGGCCGGCCACCAGCAGGACGCCCTCGCCGACTGGCTGCGCATTCGTACGCGGATGTCCTGGCCGTGCTGGAGCGGCACCCGCAACGACGCGGGAGCACCGGCACGCGACGGCTTCCGGGACTTCTTCACCACCACACGCGGCATCCGCGACGCCGAAGGGACCGAGCGGGTCCTGACCGCGCTCGATCTGGCCCTCGCCGACGCGGAACAGGGCAGGCGGCTGAGCTTCGCCCTCATGGCGAACTGGCAGCGGACGGTGCTGCGTCGTGCCTCTGTCGGTTTCCGCACGGCGCCGGCCTTTGCGAAGGGCGGACGGGAACGCTACGGCCTCACACCCGATACGCAGGCGCGGTTCGAGCGCTGCCTGTCCGAGAGCACTCAACCGGACCTGCCCCTCCCCTCACGCGCCAGCCGGACCTACCTCGACGTCCTGTTCTTCCATCCGTTCGAGGACGGTAACGCCCGCGCAGCCATGCTGGCGCTGGCCTTCGTCCTTGCCCGCGAAGGTGTCCGCCTCGACCAAGTACACCCGCTACAAGCCACCCGCTGGGCCGACGACGCCGAGGGCGTGGCCGATCTGGCGATGCTGCTCGGGATCCTGATCTCCGCGGCGGAGCGCCGCATGTCCAAGGGGCGGCAGTCATGACCGTACGAGACGTCATACTCAACGAACTCGCCCAGGGGCTGCGCCCTATGTCGCAGGGCATCGAGTGGTTCGACGCACTCGTCCCGGAGGAGCAGGCCGAGACGCTGCTGTTCCTGTGTCATCACTGCGTCCAGGCCCGCGCCGTCACCGAAGACGGACCGGAGAGCATCCGCCGTGCCGGGCTGCGCCCCACGCATACGCCCGCGGTTCTGATCACCCGCGGCCCGATCGACCAGCAACTGGGGAAGATCGCCGGCCTCGTCCCCGCCGACGAACGCCGCAAGGCTTTCCGGCTGCTGGTCGCGGTACTCGCGATCGCGGACGAACGGCGCCGCGAGCGCTTCTGCTCCGGCGCATGCGGTCACTGGTGGCACAGACTGGACGTCGCTGACGGATGATGACGAGTCCAGGGTCCGCTTGACTCTCCGCTCCTGGACTTCGCCCGCGCAAGTTGGGCTGACGGCCGAAGAATGCTGGACCTTCTCGACCTGCACGGAGCTACCGAGCTACCGAGCTACCGAGCTACCGAGCTACCGAGCTACCGACAGCAGGTGCCCAGCGCGATGCGCGTCTAAGCCGAGCGCAACGTGACCGCCTACCAGGTCAGCTACTACCGGGGCCCGTCGTTCACGGAACGCGCCCGGCATTCGCCCACGAAGCCAGCGGCTGGGACGCGATCGAACTGACGGCTGAGGCCAGTTCGCCGACCGCCAGCTGGCCGAGCGGTGGCGCGCGTACCACCAGGAGCACAAGGTGTTCGCCCTGTTGACCTCGCAGGAGAACCTGCGCCGCACCCGAAGGTGACTCAACTCCACCATCTGACCAGCACACATACGGCTGTGGCCCCGCAACACGCCAGGTGTTCGGGGCCACAGCCGCTACAAGGTTCATGGGGCAGGGTGCCGCTTCGTGACCGACAACGGCACTGAGGTTGATGTGGACTTCGCAGCCGACGGGAGCGCAGTCTTCGACCTCTGGCGGCTGTGCGGGTATGGGCTGGGCCTGCCTGAGCCTCTTGACGTCACGGATCAGGACATGCGGTCCACAGTGCGGTCGCTGCAACCGCTCCTGACCGAGGTGCGGCCGGGGTGGTTCAGCGTAGCCAACTGATCGTGTCAGGATGAGGTTTGTGGGCGGCGGAGGCGCATGAGGCTGCAGGCTGGTGCGAGCAGGCTCAGGTGCGGATCGGCGCGTCGTTCGTAGCGGGTGCGCAGAGTCATTTGAACTGGTGCCGCCAGGCGCAGGCGCGCTCGACGACCCAACACACCTCGCCCAGTACTGAGCCTTGGGCGACGCCACTTCGGGCGATCAGGGGCTTGCTGCCGCGCTTGAGCAGCAGGCGCCGGTACTTGTCGAAGTCGTAGCCCTGGTCGGCGTACAGGTCCGTGTCCGTGTCCGTGTCCGTGTCCGATCGGCGTTCTCCGGCTCCGCCCTTCCCCGCACAGCGCCTACACCCGTCGTCAATGGCAAGTGCGTCAGCGTGATGAGAAGGCCGGTGCGGTGTCGGTGTGCTTGTGAAGGGCGCCGATCTCGCTCAGTTCGCGGTCCCGGCGGTCGGGGGCGAACGCGATCGCCGCCATCGCGATCAGCGTCGTCACGATCACGAAGCCGATCACCATCCACAGGCTGCCGTCGGCCCATAGGACCATCGCGCTGGCCAGTGCCGGGGTGAAGCTTGCGAGCAGGATCGATGCCATCTGGTAGCCGATCGAGATGCCGGAGTACCGCACCGAGGTGGGGAACATCTCGCAGTACAGCGCGGGCAGAGGTGCGTAGACCATGGCGTGCCCGAGGGCGAGGAACAGCACCACCCCAATGACGATCGCCCACAGGTGTCCGGTGTGGATCAGCGCAAAGCTGGGCCACGTGGTGGCCACGATCAGCGCGCCGCCGATGAGGAAGGTCCGCACCCGTCCGATGCGGTCGGACACTGCCCCGAATATCGGGATCATCACGATGTTCACCGCCGCACCGATCATCGACGCGGCCAGAGCGTAACTTTTCGGCGCACCGAGGGTGGTGGTGACGTAGGACAGGATGAAGGTGGTGAACAGGTAGTAGTTCCCGGCCTCGGCGAACCGGCCGAAGATGGTGATCAGCAGTGGCTTGCGGTGATCTCGGAAGAGGATCGCCGCAGGCGCCTTGCGGCGTTCGAGTTCGGCGTCCATCTTGGCCTTCTCGGCGAGGAAGGCCGGGCTTTCGGTGGCGCGCAGCCGGATGAAGAAGCCGATGCCGGCCAGCACGACGCTGAACAGGAACGGCAGCCGCCAACCCCACTCCTCGAAGGCGTCGCCGGAGATCCACGATGCGAACGACACCGAGGCCGTGCCCAGCAGCAGTCCCGCAGAGACCCCGATCTGCGGCCAGGAGCCGAAGTACCCGCGGCGGCCCCGCGGCGCGTTCTCCACAGCGACGATGGCCGCCCCGCCCCACTCGCCGCCGACCGCGAAGCCCTGTGCCAGCCGCAGCACGCACAGCAACAGGGGCGCCGCCACCCCGATCTGCTGGTAGGTCGGCACGAAGCCGATCGCCGCAGTCGCCACCGTCATGATCGAGAACGTGAGGATCAGCGTGGACTTGCGTCCGATCCTGTCCCCGAGATGCCCGGCGACGAACGCGCCGATCGGGCGGGCCAGGAAGCCGACGCCGAACGTGGCGAGCGAGACGATCTGGCCTACCCCGGGTGCGAAGTTCGGGAAGAAGAGATTCCCGAACACCAGCGCAGCGGCGACTCCGTAGATCGTGTACTCGTACCACTCGACGATCGCGCCGATGGTGCCGGACTGCAGTGATCGACGACGGACCTGTTCCGGGGTCGGGGTAGCGGCGGTAGGCATGTGATCTCCGTTGATCGGGGGTGTGGGGAGGGGCGGTGGTGTCAGGCGCGGACGGACTCGAAGTGGTCGGTCCACGGCAGCGGGACACCGGCGTACTTGGCCGCCCGGACATCGCCCGAGCGGGCGTGGCCCTCGAACAGTTCGACGCGGGCCGCGCGGCCGCACAGCACCCCGAGGTCGGCCGACGACTTCGGCTCGCGGACCTCCTGGTAGGTGACGGTGCGCAGGTACATGCCCACCCACAGGCCGCCGGTGTAGCGGGCCGCGCCACGGGTCGGCAGCACGTGGTTGGTACCGATCACCTTGTCGCCGTAGGACACGCAGGTGCCTTCGCCGAGGAACAGGGCACCGTAGGCGTGCATCTTGTCCAGCGCTTCACGGGGGTTCTCGGTGAGGATCTGGACGTGCTCGTAGGCGAAGCCGTCGGCAACGCGGTAGGCCTCGTCGAGGTCATCGACCAGGATGATCTGGCCGTGGTCCCGCCAGGCCTGGCCGGCGATGTCGCCGGTCTGCAGGCCGGGCAGGATCTCGTCGATGTGCCGCTGCACCTCACCGGCGACGCGCTCGCTGGTGGTCACCAGCACGGCCGGGGAGTCCGGGCCGTGCTCCGCCTGGGAGAGCAGGTCGACGGCGGCGACGAACGGGTCGGCGTCGTCGTCGGCCACGACCAGGATCTCCGTGGGCCCGGCGAACAGGTCGATACCGACCTCACCGAAGAGCTGGCGCTTGGCCTCGGCCACGTAGGCGTTGCCCGGCCCGGCCAGCATGTCCACCGACGTCATCGTCTCGGTGCCGATGCTCATGGCGGCGATCGCCTGGACACCGCCCAGGATGTAGATCTCGTCAGCGCCGGCCAGATGCATCGCTGCGACGGTCGCGGCGGGGATCTCGCCCCGAATCGGCGGCGTACAGGCGATCACGCGGGGCACGCCGGCGGCCTTGGCCGTCACGATCGTCATGTGCGCGGAGGCGGTCAGGGGGTAGCGGCCGCCGGGGATGTAGGCACCGACGGACTGGATCGGCACGTGACGGTGACCGAGGAACACGCCCGGTGCGGTCTCGATCTCGATCTCCGACATCGACTCCCGCTGCGCCTCGGCGAAACGGCGGACGTTGGCCTGGACCGTCTTGATGTCCTCGATGACCTGGGGGTCGAGCGTGCCGATGATCTCAGCGAGCTGCTCGCCGTCGAGGCGGAAGGACTCCGGCTCCCAGCGGTCGAAACGCGCCGACAGCTCGCGGACGGCTTCGTCGCCACGGCTCCGTACGTCGGCGATCAGCTCACGGACGGTCTGCCCGACCGTGTCGTTGCCGGACGGCGCGGTGGACGAGGTGGTGGCGGCCTTGATGGTGCGGGACACGCCCAGCTCCTTTGCTCGCAGTGTGGATACGTATCCAATGGATACGTATCCACAGCATGAACAGCGAACTGCACAGCCGTCAAGAGGTGTCTCAGAAGCGGTTCACGCCGGAGCGGTGGTGGAACGGCCGACGAACTCCACCGGCAGGACCTCATGCCGGAGAGGAGCCTCCGGATTCTCCAGCCGGTCCAGCAGCAGCTCGACGCCGACCTGCGCGATCCGCTCCAGCGGCTGGCGCACCGTCGTCAGATCGATGCGTTCCCACGCCGACAGCGGCACATCGTCACAGCCCACCACGCTCAGCTCGCGCGGCACTGCCACGCCCGCCGCCGCGGCCGCGTTGAGTGCCGCGTACGCCATGACGTCGTTGTGGCAGAACAGCGCGGTGGGCGGCTCTGCGCCGCCGAGGAGGGTGCGCACGGCGTCGTAGGCGGTGGCGTAGTCGTAGGCTCCGTCGATCTCCGTCACGGTCACGCCTTCGGCGGCGCGCACCCGCTCGCGGAATCCGAGGCCGCGCTGCTGCGCCGTGCTCGCCCCGGCCAGGCCGCACACCATCGCGATGTGACGATGCCCCAGGCTCAGCAGGTGCTCGGCAGCCAGCCTGCCGGCCCTGTCGTTGTCGGCCTCCACCTGGTCGGCCGGGAAGTCCTCGAGAGTACGGTGACACAGCACAACGGGGATCCCGTGACCCAGCATGCGATGTGCCAGCGGCTCGTCCCGTACCGCCGAGGTGAACACGACCCCGTCCACGCCCTCGCGCCGCAACAGCGCCAGGCCCTCATCTGCGGTCATCACATCCGTGACCAGCGACAGGCGCAGGCCCTGCTCGTGCAAAACCCGCTCCATCGCCTTGACCATCACCGGATAGAACGGGTTCGTGAGGTCCCTGATGACCACCCCGATGAGCCCCGAGCGGGCACCTACCAGGCTCCGCGCCGCCTGGCTGGGCTCGAAGTCGTATTTGGCAACCGCAGCGAGTACCCGCCGCCGGGTCTCGGGGGCCACGCTCCCGCCGTTGAGGACGCGGGAGACGGTCGATTGCGCCACACCCGCCTCGCGGGCGATCTGCACGCTCGTGACGTTCGGCCGCCGCGCCATGGGTACTCAACCTCCGGGTCGTGTCGAAGCAAGGATACGGATCGTCAGGGCTGGGCCGCTGCAGTCCCGGAGGATCTTGTAGTTCTCCATGCGGCCGATGACGTGTTCCACGCTGGCTCGGACCTTACGGTGCTCGGCGTTGTCGTCCTCCTCAGCCTGGAGGAGAGCTCGCCCGGGGCGTTTGCGGTGGGCTACCGCCATGCCGCCGTTGAGATGGGCGCCGTCGCCGAGCGCCGTCACGCCCTGGCGGTGCCGGCTCAGCCCGGACGCGCGTCAGGCGTGCGCGTCCGCGGTGGTGCCCGGCACCGGCCGTGCGGCCGCGATCACCAGCCTGGTGTTCGCGTCCACGATGACCTGCACGTTCGCCGAGAACCGGTGGTTGCGGCTGGACGCGGGCACGCTCTGGTCACGGATCGGGATCAGCGTGCCGTCCACGATCCTCATCCGGTCTGCGACATCGGCCGTGCGGGACACCGGCTCAAGCGCGAGCGGCGGGCCCAGCCGCTGGACGACCCTGCGCACCGTGGAAGAGGAGACGCCAAACAGCTGGCCCAGCTGCCGCGTCGTCAGGTTCGTGACGCTGGCCTCGGTCCGGTCCCGCAGTGGGCGCCACGCCGTCACCCCGGAGCAGCCCCCGGTCTCCGTCGGGACGTCGCGCCATTCGACGCCGGTCCGCAGCACGTGCGGGACGTCGACGAGGGCCGCCCGGTCGGGAACACGCAGTCGCCCGCGGCAGCGGTACTGCGCTCGGGAGGACGCGGCAGCAGTGGAACCACCCGCTCCCCCACAGGTGGTCCGGAACAGGATCAGCATGCACCCGGGCACCGTGCCCACCGTGACCGCCAACGGCCCGACCCGCACTCCGACTCTGTCTCGGACGGTGTCTGCGGTGTCTGGTGGTGAGTTGGCAGGGCGCGAATCGGATCAGCCCAGTTTCGGATCAGCCCAGTTGTGGTGGGACCCAGGCGTGGTGCCGAAGGATCATGTGCGTTGCGACGCGGGAGGGTGTCAGCCGCATCGCCGTGTTCCGCAGGGCGACGGCCAGTGGGTGGGAGAGCTGCTGGCCCATCCGCCCGGCCTGCCGGGCGGCCCGCGCGACGGACTGGCTGCGCGGTCGGCGCTCGGCGTCGTAGCGAGCGAGCGCGGCCTCAACGGTGGGCTCGGTGGCGAGCACGGCGGCCAGGGTGATCGCGTCCTCCAGCGCCTGGCAGGCGCCTTGTCCGAGGTTGGGGGTCATCGCGTGTGCCGCGTCGCCGAGCAGCGCGGTCCGGCCGACGGTGTAGGAGGGGAGCGGCGTGCGGAGTTCGTTGACGTCGTGGTGCAGCACGGCGGTGGGCCGGGTCGCGTCGAGCAGGGCGGGGATCGGGTCGTGCCAGGTGTGGAATCGTCTGCGCAGTTCGGCCAGTGGGTCGGCGAACCGCGTCCCGGCGGGGAGGTTGAGGACGGCGTGCCACTCGGCCCGCCCGTCGGGGAAGGCGATGTGCCCGAACTCGGCTCCGTGTCCCCAGGTCAGCTCGAAGTCGGTGCGCAGGTCGACCGGCTGGTCGGTGATGGCGCGCAGCACCGTCGAGCTGCTGTAGACCGGGCCGGGGTGGGCCGGGAAGAGATGGCTGCGCACTGTGCTGCCGATGCCGTCGGCCGCCACCACCAGATCGGCGTCCAGGACCGTGTCGCCGCAGCCGACTCGAACCGTCCCGGCGCCGATCTGCTCGACCGAGTCCGCCTCGGAACCGATCAGCAGCGCCTCGGCGGGCAGGGAGTCGCGAAGCAGTCGGTGCAAGGTGGAGCGCGGGATGCCCATGATCGGTGTGCCCACCGCCTTCTCCAGCGCCGAGCCGTCCATCCTGGCCAGCCAACCGCCCTGTGGCGTGCGAGTGCCGCCGTTGTACTGGCCGCGCGAGGCTTCCCGTACCGCGCCGCCGACGCCGAGTTCGTCCAGTGCCCGCAGGCCGTTGGCCGCCAGTGAGATGCCCGCCCCCGCGTCCTCAAGCATGGACGCGCGCTCGACGACCGTTACGTCCCATCCGATGCGGCGCAGTCCGATCGCGGCGGCCAGCCCGCCGATGCCCCCTCCGACCACCACTGCCGTGTTGCCCATACCGAAGCCCTCACCCTTCTACATCTGTAGAAGGGAACTCTATCCGAGGCTCTACAGGTGTAGAAAGGAGTCATGGCTTCGGACCGGCGCACCCTCCTCGCGGACGCGGCTCTCGACGTGCTTGCCGACGAAGGGATCCGCGGCCTGACCCACCGTGCAGTCGACCGCAGAGCGGCCATGCCGCCCGGCACCACTTCGGCCTACTTCCGCACCCGAGCCGCGCTGCTCACCGGACTGGTCACACGCCTGGTCCAACTCGACCAGGCGGAACTGCAGACGATGGCCGAAGAGCTTCCACCGCTGCGCACCGCCGTGGAACTGGTGGACGGCATGGTGCTGCTCGCCCGACAGCGACTCACCGGCGAGGGCCGCCGCCGCTCGCTCGCCCGCTACGCCTGCGCCGTGGAGAGTGTGCGCGACCGAGAGCTGCGCGAGATCCTCGTGGCCCGCGAGAACGCCGGCCGTGATGCGGTCCGGGTGTTCCTCGCCGCGCACGGCGTGACGGACGTCGAGAATCGCACTCACATCCTGCTGACCTGCATCGATGGCCTGGTCTTCGACCGGCTGGTGAGCGGCGGCGAAGTACCGCGCGAGGCCCTCGAAGGCCTGGTCGCCGCCGCCCTACGTCAGGACCCGGGTGTCCGCGGTCGCCCTCGAACTGGCCTGCGGCCTCATGTGTCTCCGCCGCCCAAGCGCTCATCCTGAAACGATCAGTTAGGCGCCACCGCCACCAGGCCCGTCCAGGGTGATGTCGTCGGCGTAGTACCTGCCCTGTGCGTACCAGCCGTGAACGTAGATTGTCGCGCTGGTCTGGGAGGCGCTTGTAGTGAAGGAGACGGTCAGTGGGCTGAATCCGGAGGGGGAAGTGGCCCAGGTGGAGGCGCCGCCGTTCACACCCAGGTAGACGTGGGAGCCGCGGATCCAGCCGCTGAGTGAGTAGGTGGTGTTCGGCCGTACCGCGACGGTCTGGCTGCACTGCGCGATGTCGCTCGAACTCACCGCCCCCTGAAGGGCCTTGGAGCCCGTGTGGACGGGGGAAGAGACGATCGAGCCCGGGTTGCCGGTGCAGGTCCACGGTGCGAGGCTGCCCGACTCGAAGCCGGGGTTGGTCAGCGCGTCGACAGCCCCGACCCCGCCCGGCGCAGCCGACGCGCTCGCCGAGGGTGCGGCCGGAGTCGTATCGGTACGGCCGGCGATCAGGAGGGAGCAGCTGAAGCCGACGACGGCCGCCGCGACGAGGGCGATCACCACGGCCGCGCGGCGCTGTCCGGGCCCGAGGCGCGGGCGACCCACGGGCTGCGGCGGGCGGGCGTCGCCGTCGGGTGCGGGAAATTCCTTCGCCGTGCCGCCGGGGACGGGCGGGAAATTCCTTCGTCATGCCGTCGGGGACAGGCGGGAGTTCCTCTGTCTCGCCGCCGGTCCAGGTGTGCGGGACGGGTGCGGCCACGGTCCCGTGGCTGCGGTAGTCCTTGTCCTGGCGTATCTCGTCGAGCAGTTGGGCCAGCGCGTCGGTGCGGCGCGGTCGCAGCACGCGGATGGGCTCGAGCGCGGGGCGGTCGTCCGGTGAGTCGGACGCGGGCGTGGTGGGCACGGCGCTCTCCTTCCGTCCCGTGGCAGAGACCTGAGCTGCCCCTGTGACATTGATACGCAACGCCCGCTCCAGAGGTTCAGCCGACGCCGCGCCCGGGGACGCCACACGGGACGCCCGTGAGGCAAGGGACAGCCGTACGTCGACCGGGCGTTGACTCGGACCGGTCCGATGTTCTCGACCTCCAGGTGCGAGGCGTCGGTGCCGCGACCCCCGTAACGCACGACCCACGCCGCTGGGTGTACCGGTCGGGCCGGAGGCGCGGCTGTACCTGCAGCCGGAGGGCCGCTGGACCGGCCTGGAGACACTGTCATCGCGGGCCCCACCAGCACCGTCCGGCGCGACATCCACGGCCCGTTCGGCCGCGCCTGGCAGATCCTCACTGTTCGGACCTTGCCGAATAACCGATACCCAAAGGCCCACGACAGCAGGACCACCTGCGTGACGTGGATCACGGCAATGGGAAAACCTGTCGCCCGGGCCGGGCGTCTAGCAGGTGTGAGATCAGTCAGAGCAGCGCTGCACGAGGTGGACGAGGAGCGTCTCGTCCGGCTCGTGGCAAAGGGCGACCGTGCCGCGTTCGAGGAGCTGTACCGGCGTACGTCGCCGTGGATGGCGGTGCGGCTGCGCCGCCGGTGTGTGGACGAGCAGATCGTCGCGGAGGTCATGCAGGAGACCTACTTGGCGGTGTGGCGCGCGGCGGGCGCGTTCGCCGGGGCCGCGGTCGGAGGGACGGCCACGGGTTGGTTGTGGACGATCGCGGCGCGCCGCCTCGTCGACGCGTTCCGGCGCAGGGCCCACCACGCGGAGCCGCCGCCGGCCGCCGCTGTGCCCGACGCGGCGCCCGCCGCCGAGGAGTTGGCGCTCGCGGAGACCGTCGGCGGCGATGTCGGGGACGCGCTGCGGTGTCTCGCGCCGGAGTTGAGACAGGTACTGCAGGCCATGGTGCTCGACGGGCTGTCCGTCCGGGAGACCGCGGTCCTGCTCGGGCTGCCCGAGGGCACGGTCAAGACCCGTGCCCGCCGGGCCCGGATCGAGATGCGGAGGGCGCTGGCATGAGTATCGAACACGCGTCGAAGCGGATCATCGAGAGTTACGTGCGTGGCGGCGCGGACCTCGCCGCCGACGAAGTGTGGGCCGTGGAGGCGCATCTGGAGATGTGCCGGGTGTGCCGTGACCGGTTGTCCGCCGCTGTCGGTGCGGGGGTGCCCGCCGTGGCGTCGCTCGTCGACACCGTGTGGTCCGGCCTCGAACCCCAAATCGCCGTCACCGCCACGATGCCGCGCGGACGGCGCTGGTCGGCGCCGCTGTCGAGGTGGATGACGCCCACGATGGTGCCGTGGCTGGCCATGGTCGTGGGGGTGACTCTGTTGGCCCTGCTGCTCGACCTGTCCGACACCGGCTCCGCCGAGGTGTCGCTGGTGCTGCTGTTCGCGCCGGTCCTGCCCGTGCTCGGCGTCGCGGCGTCCTGGTCGCGCGGTCTGGACCCGGCGTACGAACTGACGGCCTCGGTGCCCAGGGCCGGGCTGTATCTCGTGCTGAGGCGCACCGCGTCCGTGCTCGGAGTGGTCGTCCCCGCGCTGCTGGTGGGCGGATGGGTCACGGGGGTGATGGTGGCGCAGTGGCTGCTGCCCTGCCTGGCCTTCACGGCCACGACGCTGGCGCTGGGCGGTGTCGTCGGTGTGACCCGCGCGGCCGTCGTGCTCGCTACTGTCTGGGCCGCCGTGGTCGTGGCGCCGACCTTGGCCACCAGCCGTACGACCTTCGCCCTACAGACGGACGGCCTGCCCGCGTGGGGGCTGATCCTGGCACTCGGCATCGGTGTCGTGATCGCCCGCAGAGGCGCGTACACCGTGCTGGGAGCCCATTGATGACCATCGGAAAGAACATGGGAAGGAAACACCACATGACGTCCGCCGTGAGCGCGGCCGACATCGCACCGACGGCCTACGCCTGGGAGATCCAGGCAACCGGGCTGAAGGTCAGGGTCGGCAGGAATCGGATGGCCGTCGACGGCCTCGACCTGTCGCTGGGCACCGGTGTGCACGGCCTCCTCGGCCCGAACGGAGCGGGCAAGACCACCCTCATCCGGACGCTGGCCACCGTCCTGCGTCCCACCGAGGGCGCCCTGGAGCTGCTCGGCGAGTCCGTGGGCGGCATGGGCGAGCACCGTGCGGTACGCCGCCGGATCGGCTATCTGCCGCAGGAGTTCGGCTACTACAAGCGCTTCACGGTGCGCGAGTTCGTCGAGTACATGGCGTGGCTGAAGGAGGTGCCCAAGGCGGACATCCCCGCGGCGGTGCAGCGCGCCGTCGAGCGGGTGGGTCTGGCGGACCGCGCCGACGAGAGGATGAAGGCCCTGTCGGGCGGCATGGTGCGCAGGGTGGGTATCGCCCAGGCCATCGTCAACGACCCGACGATCCTGCTCCTCGACGAGCCGACGGTCGGCCTGGACCCGGCGCAGCGGCTGCGCTTCCGCGAGTTGCTGCAGGAGTTGGGTACGGACACCTGTGTGCTCGTCTCGACCCATCTGGTGGAGGACGTCGCCGCCGCCTGCACCGACGTGGTGCTCTTCGCCGAGGGTCGGCTGGTCTTCCAGGGCCCTCCGGACGAACTGGCCTCGGCGGGCGGCCCCGAACACGTGGGTGACAGCCCGCTTGAGCGCGGCTACTCGGCCCTGCTGCTCAACCCCGAGCAGGGAAGGGGCACTTGGTGAACGGCCGCGTCCTGCGTATCGAGTTGAGGCGTTCGGTCGCCCCGTGGGCCGGCCTCGTGGTCCTGGCACCCGCGCTGGCGTTCTTGTACCTGCTGAACGGCGCCTGGTGGAGTGGCACCACGGCGTGGACGGCCCAGTGGACGCCACTGGCGCTATGGACCCGCTCCCTGCTGTTCTACCTGTGGCCGCTCGCCGTGGGGCTCGGGGCGCTGCAGGGACTGCGCGACCACCGCTCGAAGATGTCCGAGCTGCTGACGAGCACCCCGCGGCCCGCCCGGCACCGCGCGGCCACTCTGGCGGGCGCGACGGCGATCACGCTGGCATCGGCCTTCGCGTTCCTCGTCCTCGTGGGTGGGGTCCAGGTGCTCGCCCACACCGAGTACACACACCTCGGGTGGCTGCCGATCTCGCTGGTGGGGGCACTCTTCCTCGTCGCGGGAGCCGTGCTGGGCATGGGGGCCGGGAGGGCCCTGCCGTCCCCGCTCACCCCGCCCGCACTGGCCATGGGCGCCTTCGTGTTCACGGCCCTCATGCACATGTCGCTGGGCCGCACGGAGACGGACACCGCGGACGGGTTCCCGAGCACGGAACCGAACCGGCTCTCGCTCCTGTCACCGACGGTGGAAGACGCGCGCGAGGCATTCGTCACGCTCTCCGCCTCCGTGCACGTCGGGCAGACGCTCTGGCTGCTCGGCATGGCCGCGACCGGCTTCGCACTGCTGGTCGCCGCCACCCGGCGCGCCCGACTGACCGCTCTGACGCCTCTCCTGGCCGGTGCGGCGATCGCCCTGCTCATCCTCCCCACCGACTCACGCCGGATGTACGTCGTCGACGAGGCCGCCGCAAAGCTGGTGTGCGACGGCCCGGTGTGCGTGACGAAGACGCAGCAGGCACGACTCGCGGACCTCGCGGGTCCCGGCAAGGAGGCGCTGCGCCTGCTGCACGGAGCCCTGGGCGATCAGGCGCCGGTCTCGGTCCGGGAGAACACCGCCGTACTACCGGAGGGTTCCACGCCGCAGTGGTCCCGCAAAACCGTGCTCCTCGACTTCGACGACAACATCGTCGCCGCCGCGAAGGGCAAGGAGCTCACCCGGGCCCTGATCGCCAAAGGCATGGTGCCAGGGTGCACTCCCGTCGGCTGGAGCGGCTTCGGGGGCGATGAATTCGCGCAGACCGTCGCGGTGGGCTGGGTCCTCGGGGACCTCAAGCCGCTCGGCGGCACACCGGCGAGTATGCGCCGCGAGGCCGAAGCCGAGACCCGCCCGGTGTGGAGGAAACTCAAGGCGCTTCCCCGGGCCGAGCAAATCTCGCGGATCAACGCGATGCACGCCGCCGCGCTCTCCTGCGAGGGCGACCCGTTCGAGGTGCTGTCCGGCGGTGCCTCCCGGTGAGATGGCTGACGCTGTACGCGCGCTCGCGTCAGATACCCGCATCGCTCGCCGCGGTGGTGATCGGCGTGGTGGCGGTGTGGGCACTCGCCCGGGACGAGGGCGCGGGCCCCGGTGATCCACGGCTGCCCACGCTCGTCCTCTCCACGGGGGCGATGGCCTTCTCGATCGGGCTCAGCGGGCAGGACCTCGCGCTGGACCGGACGGCCGCGCTCCGCTGGGTGCCCCGCAGAGCGGCGCACGTGCTGCTCGCCGGCGCGGTCGTCGCCGCGGCGCTGCTGCCAGTGCAGACCATGAGCGCGCCCATGGCCACCACCGCGTTCATCGTCCGGGACAGCGCGGGCCTGATGGGACTGGTCGCCCTGGGCGCCGCGCTCTCCGGCGGCCAGCACGCATGGACCCTGCCGTTCGCCTGGCTCATGTTCTCGTTCTTCGCCCCGCCCCCGACGAGTGCGCCGATGGAGGTGGCGACGTGGATGCTGCTGCCTCCCGGCACGGCAGCGGGCACCTGGACGGCCCTTGCCCTCACGGTCGTCGGCACCACGGCCTACGCCGTCGCGGGACCGAGGCGGTAGCCGGGCCCCGATACCCCGGATCGGGAGTCACCGTCGGGCCACGTGGCAGGTTGATGGCGGCGATGCCGCGGTCGGGGGCCACGTACACGTGACGGCTGTCGACCACGGGCGGTCGGACGGGCCAGCAAGGTGCGGAGATCTTCGATCCTTGAGGTATATGCGTCCGCTGCGTCACCACGCCGTGTCGCACCGCCCGTGTGCACGAGGATTGTGCAAGTACGAGCAAGCATCGTTCTGACGTCTCCGCGGGTCAGCTCAGTTGAATGGAGTCACCTCACTCCCCCACCGAGAAAAGGGCAGCCATGATGGCCAACTACGGCTTCAACGCCACCCTGACCGCCAAGCCCGCAATGGGCGACCAACTGGTCGAACTGCTGCTGACCGGCCTGAACGAAGGCAGCCCCGGCGCAAGCGAACACTGCGTCGTCTACCTCGCCTCCCGGTCCGCCTCCAGCCCCGACATCGTCCACGTCACCCAGGGCTGGACCAGCGAGGAGGACCACCACCGGATCTTCGCCGGTGAGGCCGCCCAGGCCATCGTGGCGCAGCTCGACGGACTGCTGGCCAAGGAGTCCGAGTACACCGACTACGTCCCGGTCCGCGGCAAGGCCACCTTCTGACCCGCCGGTCGCCCCATACGTCGGCCCTGCTGGCTCGGCGCCTCCCGTGCCGACCCTCTCCTCACCCGACCGTCCGCCACCACCCCACGAAAGGCCGCGACCATGACCACCGCACGACCGGCCCTTCCGGGCCCGGAGTTCGGCCTGGCCGGGCTCGCGGCGGTGCGGGATGACCAGGCCGATGCCCTGGTAGCCGCCGTCCGCGATCGCTGTGGTCCTGCCGACGGCGGCTTTGGCGCCGGACAGTTCCCACGCCTTGCAGTCGTTGCGGTTGCCGGGCGGCGGCCGGCCGACAGCGACGACGAGCCGCGAGTCGGCGTCGATGACGACCTGGTGGTTGGTGGAGTACGGGTAGTTCCTCGACTGCTCGGCGACGGTGTGGTCGCGGGTGGGCACCAGTGTGCCGTCCACGATCAGCACGGTGTCCTTGCGGAACCGCCTGCACTGCTGGAGAGCGACGGCTCGAGGTGGTCGATGACGCTGTCTGCGGCCGACTTCGAGATACCGAACAGCGGGGCGAGTTGGCGCAGGGTGAGGTTGATGCGCCAGTACGTGGCGACCAGCAGGACCCGGTCCTCCAGCCGCAGGCTCCATGGCCGGCCCTTCCGGACCGGATCCGCGCCCTCGCGCCGCAACGCGGTGAATCAGTCTGTCGAACTGACGCGGACGCAGCCCGGTGAACGGGCTATCCAGGACGGCTCCGACGCCGTGATCACACCAGCCACAGCAAGATCATCCCATTCGGGACCTCCCTGAGATCGAATCTTGAGCGAATGCTACGGAACCATGAGCAGCTAGAGTGCGGCTGCGACGCGATAAGGGGGCACGGTGGCCAAGGTCAATATCAATCTCGACGCCGAACTCGTAGTGGAAGTGATGGTCCTGGCGGGGATCGGCTCGCCCCAGGACGCGGTCGAGGCGATCGTGCGGGACTACATCGCCCGTGGCCACCGCACGGAGGCCCGCACCGAGCTCAAGGACCAAAGTCTGCGGGAGCTCGACGTCAAGCCGCAGGAGCCGCAAGGCTGAGCATCCTGCCGCGTACCGCCGCTCAAACCGCCAGGCAACGCATCCAAGAGTCCGCCGGCACAGACGACGAACGGTAGTTACGGGACAGCCCCCTTAGGCGGTGGTGTGGTCGACAGTTCTTCGCCGTATTTCCTCGTGATCTGCCGACGGCGGGCAGTGTCGTTGCGGGTGCGGAGGTTCATCTGCCAGGAGGAATCCTGCGAGCAGAGAACCTTCCCCGACCCCGAGCAAGTACCCGGCCTCACCCGCAGGTTCGAGCGACGGACCAACGCGGCAGCACTTCGTTCCCGGCGAAGGACTGTCGACCACACCGCCATCCAGCCGGACGATTTTCTGGCGGACTTCAGTGGTCGTAGGCGGTCAGCGCGTGCGTGCATGAACGGCTGGCCGCGCATGAACCTGGCTCCACTCACTGGGCCCCTTGGAACCGATCATCCAGGGAACCGGGAGGCGCTCTACCGGCGGACCGCCGAGATCAGTCCGCCAGGCCGCTCCTCGTGCTGTGGCGGGGTGCTGATCGGGCGGCCGTAGGCGGCGGCGCGCTCGCGCAGGGTGTGGATGTCGGCCTCCCAGCCGTGCCTGGCCAGCCAGCCCACCGGGTCGTCGGGCATCTCCGAGACCCACATGGACGCCGCCGATCCCTGCGCGGCGTCCGCGCCGAAACGCTCGATCACGCCACGCGAGCCCAATGTCAGACCCATCCGACTGCCTGCCGCCGACTGCGTGCTGATCCGGGCCAGCAGTACCTCCACCGCATCCTCGGGCAGATAGATCAGCAGTCCTTCGGCGATCCACACGGTCGGCACGGCCGGGTCGTGCCCTGCGGCGGCCAGCGCGCCTGGCCAGTCCTCACGCAGATCCACCGCGACGGTGATCCGCTCGCAGCGTGCGACGGCCCGCTCCTGACGCAGCACCGAAGCCTTGAAGTCCAGTGGCGCGGCGGTGTCGACCTCGAACAGCCGGGTGCCCTCGGGCCAGTCCATCCGGAAGGCCCGGCTGTCCATTCCGGCGCCGAGCAGCACAACCTGCCGGACCCCGGACCCGGAGGCCTGCTGCAACAGGTCGTCGAGGAACTTCGTCCTGATGACGATCGAGAACGCCACGGCCAACCGGCGGCGTCGCGCGGCCGCGTCATCGGGCAGCGGCAGCGAGGAGGGCCACAGGCCGCCGGCGGTGGCGAAGGCCTGTGCCAGGGGATCGCGGAACAGCGCGTTCTCCCGCTCGGTCTCCAGCGCCCGCACCCTGGCCACCCCCACCGCCGTGGCCCACACTCCCGACGGCTGCACCGGCTCCCCCTCATCAGTCACCGTGCCAGCCTAGAAGACCGATTCCAAGGGGCCTGATGAAGGGAGCCAGTTTCATGCGCGGCCAGCCGTTCATGCACGCACTGATCGCCTTCGACCACTGAAGTCCGCCCGAAGATCGCCCGGCCGGAGTGCGGTGTGGTCGACAGTGCTGCGCCGTGAACGAAGTACGCGCGCAGCTGGACGAGTTGCTGTTCTCCTCAAGTGGAGGGCGTGTCAGCGGAGTCGGGCAAGTGTCCGGGTTTACCCACCAGTTCGGCCGAGGGACCGAGAGGCTGCGATCGGCTTCGGTCTAGGTGGGTCTTGTGCTCGCGGGTCGGGCCGGCGCCCGGGGGGGGGGGGGGGGCGGACGCGTTCGGGTCCTCGGTCAACCAGAACACGCTGCTGAGGCTGATCGCCGCGCTGCTCTGCCCTTCTGCCGTCACGCCCCGCGTGAGTTGGCGTGGACGAGTACGCCCAGCGGACAAACTGGCGGCCTGGCTCGCCGAGCGGCCCAGCATCGAGATTGTCTGCCGCGACCGCGCCCCCCTTCGTCGCCGAAGGCGCCACCCGTGGCTGCCCACAAGCCCTTCAGGTCGCCGATCGGTGACACCTCTGGCACAACCCGGGGCCGGTCTTCGACCGGGCCAACTCCCTGGCCGAGGTGCTGGACGGTCGCCGGACGGTTGTCGGGCGATGGACGACCTGTTGGCGTTGAAGGTGCGCATCACCTTCCGAGCGCGGCGCCCTCGTGATGTCAGGCCGTGCGCTTCACGTGGCGGACCAGCCACATCAACAGGGCGTCCAGGTCGGCGGTGGCCGAGAGGACCCGGTCGACCGCCTCGGGGGTGTGCAGCCACTCCTCGCAGCCGAGGGGACGGGCGGCGATCAGCGAACGGTGGCGCAGCAGGTTCGTACGGGAGTGGTCGGTCGGATAGCCGCGCGGGGAGCGTTTCATCACGTCCCCGGAGATGTCGTAGCCCTTCTTCCGCACGTCCTCGACGATGGCGGACAGTTCGCGGCCGCTCCCCTCGGAGGCTACGGCCTTGCGAAACATGTCCACCTGGCCGGGATCGGGGTACCACCACGCGCCCTGGATCCGCAGGCCGTCCAGCGAGAACCGGAGACCGATCTCGATCTTACGGCCGAGTCGGATCACCGCGCTTTGGTTCTGCCACCACCAGGAGTCGGTGCGGTAGTGCCAGACGGAGAAGTCCTCGTACCGAGGGTCGGTGTCCGCGACCGCGTTGAGCAGGGCGATCATCGGCTGCCGGACCAGGCGTTCGCGGTCCGCGCGGCAGCGCTCGCGGGTCGCGTGGGTCGGTTCCCCCTGGAGCTGCCACAACACGTCCAGGGCCTGCTCCGGCCAGCCGGTGAACTGTCCGCGCATGCGCGCAGAATAGCCCACCCACAGTCCGGGCACGCGGAGAGTGAGACGGGCAGGGAGGCGTAACCGCAGCCGGGGTGGGAGGTGTTGCGGCGGGGCTCGCCGGCCAGTTCGATGTGCCGTGCGCGGTGGGCGAGTTCGTCGAGGAACACGGAGAGTGCGCGCGGCGGGACGTGAGATCCCACAGCCGTGCAGGGCCTCGCGGTGGTGTCGGAGACCGCACTCGTGACCCGCTGCTTCTTCCGTTGTCTCACGGTGTCGGACATGGGAGCCTCAGCCTCGTGTCACTTCCCCGGCGGTCTGTCCTGATCGGAGCAGACCGCCGGGCCCGGGACATGGACTGTCGCGCACCTTCCGGGTCAGCAGCCCGCAAGTCCCCCAACTGTGCGGTTGCCAGGTGGCTCGCGGACGAGCGCGGTGTCGGGTGGGCAGTGCGGGCACACGTCGGCGCCGTCGGCGAGGGCCCGGACGCGAGCTGCCGGAGCGCAACTCGCGTGGACCGGCCTCCGGGTGTGTGCCCCGCTCGATCGCGCTATGCGGCCGATGAGCATTTCCGGCCGGTCGGCCGGCTGACCGACCGGGAGGCCGACCGGGAGGATCAGCGCAGTCCGGCGAAGAGATCGTTCTCGGGTATGGCCGCGCCGGTCGCGTCCTGGACACGTACGAAGGTCTCCATGCCCATCAACTCGCCGAACCTCTCCTTGCCCATCTTGAGGAAGAAGATGTTCTCGCCCTGACTGGCGTGCGCGGCCAACGAGTCGAACTTCTGGCCGCTGAACGCGGTGGTGTCCACCCACGTGGTGATCTCATCGTCGGGGAGGCCGATCTCGGCCATCGCGGCAGCCTCGGCGGGGTCCGGCTCCGGCATGTCCGGATGAAACTCGCGCATGATCTCCCCGAACCGCTGCATCCCCGAGCGGGGCATCGTGGTCCAGTACACCTTCGGTGTCAGCGCGGTCATCTCCAGCGCCGCCATCGTGATGCGGTGGGCCTGGATGTGGTCGGGGTGGCCGTAGAAGCCGTTCTCGTCGTAGGTGACGACGACATCAGGACGGTAGTGTCGCATGAGTTCCGCGAGTCGGGCCGCGCCTTCCTGCACGGGGGTCTGCCAGAAGGATCCGGGGGCGTCGTTGCTCGGCCAGCCCATCATCCCGGAGTCGGCATAGTCCAGCATCTCCAGGTCGCTGATCTTCAGGACGTCACAGCTCTCCTGGAGTTCATGACGGCGTAGCAAGGCGACGGCCACCGGATCGTGGCCGGGATCGCCCGGCTTGACACCCCCAGGTCCGTCACCGCAACCACCGTCGGTACACGTCACGAGAACCGTGCGGATGCCTTCCGCCGCGTATCGCGCGAGGACCCCTCCGGTTCCGGTGGCCTCGTCGTCGGGGTGAGCGTGTACTGCCATGAGCGTCAAGGGCCGGTCAGTCATCAAAACAGTCCTCCAGCGAAAATACGTCTTGATCCAAGTAGCGCGGCGGGCGTGCCGCGATCTGGGGCCCGGGTCCTGGTGGGGCGGCCGACCTGTGGTCTCCGTTTTCCCCGCCCCTGCGGCGCCGGTCCCTCGGTCGATGCAACTGTGCCGACCGGACCGGATGTTCCCGGCGCGGCCGCTTGGCCTTGCAGGCGTCGGCGTTCAACGCGAACGACGTACAGGCGCGACCCGCTGTCCCGTCCGATTCGAGTTGGCAGCTGGTGGGGCGCTGACCTTTGAGATTGCCAAGTGGTTTGAGAATGACGCCTGGTGCTGATCTTGGGTCGACGCGGCATCCATCTGTCATCCGTGCGGGGCATCTAGGCCGAATAGGCCTCCCCAGTAGACCGAGCAGTTCAAGGCGGACCTCAGTGGGAGCACGTGGAACTGGCAGAGCGTGAGTTGGCTTGCGATCACTCACCCCGCGAACCCCAGCGGACCCCGCACCGCGGACCCTCGGATTCCGCCCATACCCCACACGCCACACCCCACGCGAACAGTCCGCGAACGTCGACCGGTGGACCGATCCTGCCGCGCGGCTGATCACACTCGTGGTGATCCTCTGCGGTCTCCGGGGCTCCGACGCCTGTCGAGTCCTTACGGTTCACCCTTGCGGCGGCGAGGCGCGGCCGAGCGGGGCGGCGTCGAGCGCATGTGGTCGCGTACCGGCGCCAGCAGGCCCGCGAGAGCCTTGGCGTCGTCGCGCGAAAGCGGCTCGAACAGGAGGCCGCTGACCACCTCGACGTGGCCCGGCAGCACCTTCGCAAGCAGCTCGCGCCCGGCATCGGTGATGGTGACGGTGATGCTCCGCTCGTCGTCCGGTGAGGGAGCGCGGACGACCAGGCCCTCCTTTTCGAGCAGACCCACCTGGTAGGTCAGGCCACTGCGGCTGTAGACGACGCCGTCGGCCAGGTCGGTCATGCGGTGGCTGCCCGTCGGCGAGTCTCCGAGGCGGGCCAGCAGCTGGAACTGCACATAGCTGAGATCACCGGTCTCGCGCAGCTGCTGCTCGACCGCATGCCGGAGCAGGCTGGTCACCTCGACGAGGTCGAAGTAGGCGCCGAGCTGCACGGGGTCGAGCGACGGCGGTGAATCGGGCATGACCGGAGTCTACTGCTTCGAATTCGAAGAGTGTGGCGTGCCGCTGTTCCAGCCATCGCAGACGGAGCTGGAACTGACCTCCTCCGCGAATTCCGGTGCCGTCCCGGGCGGGTGGATCGGATCGATCGGGGCGATCGGGCGCACGCGAGGTCTCATCGGCCCGACCTCATGACCTCGTGAGCGCACGGAGTGGGCAGCGTTGGACCCGACCGAGCACCGCAGAACATGAAGATCGGGCAGTGGTGCGGCGCAGGGTTGCGGAAAGGAGGACGGCGCCGCCGCCCACGGATCCCGAGGACCGGCCATGAGCATCCCCTACCTCGCGCAACGTGAGGACCAGCAGCAACTCGAGTGGATCGGCGGGAGTGTCTTCAGCGTCCTGCTCGACGCCGAGGCGACCGGAGGGCAGCTGACCGTCGGACGCTTCGACGTCAGCAAGGGCGAGGCTCCACCGTTCCACGTGCACAACAACGAGGACGAGGTCTTCCTGCTCCTGGCCGGTTCTGCGCTGGTGTGGGCCGGAGACGAGGAGCTCGAGTTGCGGGAGGGTGGCATCGTCTTCCTGCCCCGGCGCATCCCGCACGGCGACCGCATCACCTCCGAGAAGGCAGGCCTACTGCTCATCTCGACTCCCGGAGGGCTGGAGAGGGCTGGAGAAGATGTTCCGCCACGCGGGCCGTGGCTTTCGTGAGCCACGACCGGAGGGCTTCGAGATCCCCGCGCAGCTGCTCGCCGAGGCGGCGGAACTGTCCGGCAACGTCGTCCTCGGCCTTCCCCGGTGACGGCACCACAGCCCGGCCGCGGGCAAGTAGCCAAGAACACGATGCCGGGATGAGCACCGCCGCGTGGAGTCCGGTGTCCTTGGCCGTCGTGAGCGCCGGTGTCGGTCATCCGCGTCCGACTCGCCTGCTCGCGGACTGGGTCACGGAGGCCGTGTGCCGGTCACTGGCGACCGGGGGTGCGCGCCGAGGTGGAGGGGCTGAAGCTGCACCGGCTGACGGCCGACCTCGCCCGGCACTCCGCCCAGGGCCGCGCCGGCCTCGACCTGCGGGAGGCGGCCGTGGCGGTCGTGGCGGCCGGTGGACTCGTGGTGGCGGCCCCGGTACTCACCGCGTCCCCGAGCGAGGTGTTCGACTCGTTCTTCGCCGCCCTCGGAGACAGCGTCCTCTCCTGCATGCCGGTGCTGCTGGCGCTCAACAGCGACTCCCGCCTGAAGCCGCCCGACCTCGCGCAGGTGCTATGCAGACGCCTGACCGACGTGCACGCCGACCCCGTGCCCACGGTCGTTGTCGCGGGCGCCGCCGACTGGCGGTCCACGGCTCACAGCGACGCGGCACGGCTGCACGCCTGCATCGACCGGGCCGCCGCCGAACTCGCCGCGGCGATGCGCTCGCACCGGCAGTGACCGACAGCACTTGCACTTGCTTCGAATTCGAAGCAGAGGTAGCGTCTACAACAGTTACTTCGAATTCGAAGCAACTTGGATCGCAGTGAAGGTGAGAACCGAAATGAAGGCAGTACGTTTCCACGAGTACGGCGACCCCGGCGTCCTGCGCTACGAGGACGTGGAGCAGCCCGTCCCCGGGGCCGGTGAGGTCCGGATCCGCGTCGCCGCGACGTCGTTCAACTCCGTCGACGGCAACATCCGCGGCGGCTTCATGCGTGGCCCCATACCGGTGGTGCTGCCGCACACTCCCGGCATCGACGTCGCCGGCACGGTTGACGCGCTGGGCGAGGGAGTGGACGGCATCGCGGTCGGCGACGACGTCGTCGGCTTCCTGCCGATGGACGGGGACGGCGCCGCCGCGGAGTACGTCCTCGCGCCGGCCGGGGTCCTGACGTCGGCCCCCAAGAGCGTCCCGCTGCCCGACGCCGCCGCACTGCCAGTCGTGGGCCTCACCGCGTGGCAGGCGCTGTTCGATCACGGCAAGCTGACGGCCGGACAACGCGTGCTGATCAACGGCGCCGGCGGAGCGGTCGGCGGCTACGCCGTGCAACTGGCCAAGCGAGCCGATGCCCACGTGATAGCCACGGCCAGCCCGCGCAGCAGCGAGGCGGTCACGTCGGCCGGCGCCGACGAGGTCATCGACCACACCACCACCAGGGTGACCGCGGCGGTGACCGCGCCGGTCGACGTCGTGCTCAACCTCGCGCCGGTCGACCCTGCCGAGCTGGCCGCGCTCGTCACGCTGGTCCGTACGGGCGGGGTCGTGGTGAACACGACGGTGTGGATGCCCGCGCCCGCCGACGAGGAGCGCGGCGTGCGCGGCATCGACCTGTTCGTCCGCAGCGACGCAGACCAGCTGTCGCGGCTGGTCGCACTGATCGACCGCGGGGAACTGCGCGTGGATGTCGCCGAGCGGGTGCCGCTGACCGAGCTGTCGGCGCTGCACGCCCGGGCCGCCGAAGGCACGGTGCACGGCAAGGTCATCGTCGTCCCACCTGTCGCCTGACGCCGATCCCCCACCGAGACGAGCGGGCGGGGTTCACCGCGGTGGTGTACGTCCTGGCCACCGGTTGCACCTGGCGGCATGTGCCACCGACGTTCAGCACCTCTGCCACGACGGCGCATCGCCGGATCACGGCGTGGACCGAGGCGAGCCCGCGGCGCCGGCTACACCGCGCGGTCCTGGACGAACTCGGCGCCAGGGGCGCGGTTGGCTGGACCCCGGAGATGGCTACGGCGGATGCGGGCCTGGGTGCGTCGTCGCCGGGAGGTTCAGCTCAGAGGCGCGCCGGTCGTCGCGGACCTGGTCGGCATCCGCCTAGTGATCGACGGAGGCGTCACTGATCGGACGCCACCGGAACCAGACGTCTCCCCCGTCCGGCCGGTAGCGTTCTCCGTCGTCCAACCGCACCTCGCCCAGCAGCCGCCGAGCGTCGTCCGGCGCCTGACGGTGTGGTGTGAGGAGCAAGTTCAGTTCGTCGTAGCGGGCATTGCCCCCTCCGTTCGCCGGATGCTCGTCCCTCCCGGCGTCAGAAACCTCGTACCTGACGTAGATTGCCCACTGCTCGCGCTCCATCGCCACTGCCGCCTCGCTCGCGGGCCAGACGACGTACTCGTCGGCCACGTTGGCCGGGTGATAGTCCCAACCCTCGAAGTAGTGCGGGACACCCTTGATGACCGCGAGTCCTTGACGCGGTCCGTCGTACCAATCCAAGACGGCGTACGCGCGCTCGAAGCCGTCCGCGATCAACTGCTGCTCGTCCCAAGGCTCAGCCACATCGGCAGGCTACCGGCCTGCGCCCTCCGCCTCCATGATCGCGATCTTGCTGGTCGGGGCTGGTCCGGGAATGGGGGCGCGGCAATGCATCCTGCCCACTGACAGGGAGCCTTCAAGGCCCTGATGGGCCGTATCGCGGGGCGGTTTGTGCGGGTGGAACCGCAGCGCAGGGCACGGGTGTTCGTGCTCGGACTGCCGTAGGACCTGCCGCGCAAGAACTGCTGGACGCTCGCCGAGCTTGCCGGGGACGCGGCCCCGTACGGTCTGCAGCACCTGCTGCCGAGGGCCAAGGGGATGCCTACGCGGTACGTGACGACCTCCGCGGCCTCGTCGACAAGCATCTGCACCACGAGGACGCGTTGCGCCCCCGCACCAGGCCGACTGCGAAGGCTTGGTGATCTTGTAGGCGTGCAGGTCAAGGACGTGCGGCAGGCGGGTCGGCTCAGCTGAGGAGTTTCGCGAGCAGGGCCATCTCGGTGGGCGGGTCGATCACCGGCTGGATGAGGAGTTCGTCGACGCCTGCCTGTTCCAGGGTGGTGATGCGGGCGAGAAGGTCGTCGCGGGTGCCGACCAGGGCCAGGGTGTTCATCAGCGAGGGCAGAACCAGGTCCCGGTCCTGCGGTGCGATGCGTCCGAGGTAGTTGGGGTAGAGCTTGGTGTGCCGGTCCGGCGCGGTGGCGGTGGTGCCGCGCCGGTCGAGGAGCCGCCGCACCGCCTCACGTTCCTCGGGGCCGAGTTGCTCGGCGAAGGCGTGTGTGTCGGCGGCTGTGTCGGCGGCGAAGGCCAGCAGCGACAGGACGAGGTGGCCCGTCGCGTCCCGGGCCGCCTCGCCGTGGGGGTCCTCGTCCTCGTCGAGCAGGTGGAGCGCGGTGACCACGTAGGAGTCCGCCCGGAATTCCGTGTGGGCGTCGGGGTCGCGGGGTGTGCCCTGGGCGGCGTGGCGGCGGGTGTCGTGCAGCGCGTGCCAGGCGGTGGGGTCCAGCAGGCCGAAGGAGATGAGGCCGGTGCCGCGACGGCCTGCGACGGCGGCGGCCTTCGGTCCGAGCAGCGCGGCCACGACGAACTCGATCGGGTCGGCGGAGTTCACGTGCGCCCCGGCATGCAGGAACCGGATGTCGCGGACCCGGTCACCTTCGCGGTACTCGGTCGACCGCCCGGCGCACAGGTCCTGCAGTGCCACGGTGAAGGTCTCCAGCCCGGCCGCCCTGGTCGGCCGCATGCCCAGGGTGCGCCGGGCTGTGTTTCCGGTGCCGACTCCGCAGATGATCCGGCCCGGTGCCAGGGCGTTGAGGCTGGCGAGCCCGCTCGCGGCGGCCGGGGCCGAGCGCAGCGCCGGTGAGGTCACAGCGATGCCGAGCCTGATGCGGCTGGTGGCCTTCGCACACAGGCTCAAGGCGACGAAGGGGTCGCCGTGGACCATCGGGGTGTCGTTGACCCAGAAGCTGTGCAAGCCCAACTCCTCGGCCCGCACGGCGAGGTCCTCCACACCGGGCTGCGCGGCGACGACGACGCCTGCACGCATCAAACCTCCAAGGTGTGAGGATCGAATCGAACCTGATCAGCATGGCAGGTTCCGGCGCAGGGCCGTTGCGGAGTCGCGTGAACTCGTGGCGTCGCAGGGCGCGGTGGCGGGCCCCGGCTCATACACGGCGATCGGGCAATGGGCCCGCTGCGGCCCCGCAGACCACCACGGCCCGGCTGGGTACCCGGCCCAGCAGGTCAGCTTCCTGTGCGAGGAGTTTCTCCGACAGCGCCCACAGGCGTCGGCCGTTGTCCGGGTCGACGGCGTACCGGGCGACGCCGTGCAGCGTGCCGGAGCGTCGGTCGACGACCTCGGTCTCGTTGCAGTCGAAGTAGTAGCGGCCACCGACGCCTTCGAGGAGGAGGGAGGTCGTGAGGAGGACGGAGGTCGCGGCGCCCTGCTGGACCGTCTTGATCAGGTGGGCGCGGGCCCTGCCGCTGCCCCGGCCGCCGGTGTGACGTTGCAGGTACGTGTAAATGGCGCCGGGCATCAGGGCGTTGGCGGTGATGTTGTCGGGGCCCGGCGGCGGGTCGTCTCGATCGCGAAGAGAACGTTGGCGGTCTTGGACTGCCCGTAGGCCGGCCACGGATCGTAGGGGCGGAAGGCGAAGTCGATGTCGTCCCACACGACCGGTGACTGCTGGTGGCCGGTGGAACTCACCACGTCGATGCGGGCGTTGCCGTCGGCGGCCAGGCGCCGCTTGGCCTCACGGTCAAGCGTCGGGGTGGTGAGAGTGGACTTCGGCATGTGGATCTCCCTGGTGATCGAAGACCCAGGTGTCAACGATGACCGTCAGTTTTAGAGGTGGCGGCCGGGACACGAGCGGTCTCGCCCCGAGGCTGGAGGAGGCGCCGGTGACCACCGCGCGGCGGCCGGTGAGGTCGGTCCCTTCCGCGACCTCGGCTGCGGTGCTGGAGAAGCCGAACGGGGTGGTGATGGCACTCATGAGTGGACTACTCGCTGTGTGCTGAGGTGCTGAGTGACGGCTCTGTGCGTTCAGGGTGTGAGGATCCGGTCCTGTTCCACCGGAGGTGAACCGTCGTGCCAGTCCAGGGCCTTGCCGAAACGGACCAACTCGCCGTACAGGGCGGGATCGACGTGTGTGGTGAAGACCAGGTCGAGCACGGCCGCGGCGGCCTTGGCCGGCGACTGCGCCTGGCTGTAGTCGCTGAACCAGGGGCGCGAGGTGGCGGTGTCGACCATGCCGGGGCACACGGACGCGATCAGAGTGCCTGTGGCGAGGTCGCGCTCGCGTCGTTCGGCGGCGAGGGCGCGGACGGCGGCGACCTGGGCGACCTTCGAGGGCACGTTCAGCCAGACCGGCCAGCCCGCCTCCTGTGCGGTCTTGTGGTGGATGGCGCTGCGCCAGGACTCGACGGCGTACTCGATCTGGTCGAGGTTCACGCCGTCGAACAGGTGGTGCAGTCGCGGGTCGAGGTGGCCGAGGGTGCCCAAGCTACTGGCCACGACGAGCAGCCTGCCGCCTGGGCGCAGGACGGCACCGAAGGAGCGCAGGACGGCGTGCGTGGCCGTGTTGGAGACGTCGATGAACTCATCGGCCCGCTCGGCTTGTGACTCCTCGGGCAGCACGCGGGCGACCGCGTTGGAGATGACGACGTCGACCCCTGCGTGCCGGGCTCGGAGGTCATCGGCGAGGTGGGCGATGGCGTCGGTGTCGGTGACGTCCAGGACCCGGCCTTCAACGCGGGCGCGGGTACCGGCCAGCCGGCCGACCTCGCGGGCGGCGTCGGTCACGCGCTGGTGGCTTCGGCCGGTGAGCAGGACCAGGTCGTCGGGGTTCATGCGGGCCGCCAGTCCTTCGGCGAGGGCGCGGCCGAGTCCCTGGTTGGCGCCCGTGACGAGGGCGATACGGGATGCGTTCATGCATGTCACGCTAGGAACCCCGCATCCATGAGTCCAACGAAAGTTCGGCACGGGTGGTATGCGTAAACGTCATGGACTTCACGGATGTGTCCCTCACCGCGCTGCGTGTCTTCCGGGCCGTCGCCGAGCGGGGAACCTTCACCGCGGCCGCCGCGTCGCTGGGCTACACCCAGTCGGCGGTCTCCCGGCAGATCGCCGCGATCGAACGGGCCGCGGGCGCCGAACTGCTGGAGCGGCGACGCGACGGCGTACGGCTCACCGCGGCGGGCCGCGTCGTCATGCGCCGCACGACGGTAGTGCTCGACGAGATCGACGCGACCGCGCGCGAACTGTCCGGCCTGCCCGGGCAGGCCGGCACGGTCCGCCTGGGGTGGTTCCCCAGCGCCGGCGCCGTCCTGGTGCCCCGCACCCTGGCCGCGCTGCGCCAGACGGATCCCGATCTTCAGGTCGTCGGCCGGGAGGGCAGCACCCCGGCGCTGGTGCGCGCCCTGCGGGCCGGCAGCCTCGACCTGGCCCTGCTGGCCTCCGCGCCGCCGTTCCGGCCGCCGGACACCGAGTCACCCGCGCTCGCGCTGCAGACACTCACCGAACGCGCCCTGTGCCTGGCGGTGCCCGCCACTCACCCACTGGCCCGCGGCGACTACGTCGACGTGGCCGACCTGCGCGGACAGCGATGGATCGCCGGCTCCCCCTCGGGAGAGGACAAACTGCTGGGCGTGTGGCCGGGCCTGGACGAGCGGCCCGAGATCGCCCACACCGCCCGCGACTGGCTCGCCAAGCTCCAACTGGTCGCCGCGGGCTGCGGACTGACCACCGTGCCCGCCGTACTCGCCGCAGCCGCGCCACCCGGCGTCCGCGTCCTGCCCGTCCGCGGCGGCCCCCAGGAACAACGGCGCCTTCTTCTGGCCCGCCTGCCCCACTCGCCGACCGACCCCGGCATCCGCGTGGCAGCCGCCCTCCGCGCGGCGGCCCTCGACGCCGACACACCCGTTCCCTCCCTGTCTCCCTTGTAACGGCGGAGCGAGCATGCGCGGTGTCACCCGCAGCGGCGCGCTCGACGGGTTTCACGGACTGGAGCCGCACCTTCACCGATCCGCGGCTCTGCGCGGCCATCGTGGACCGGCTCACCTTCAACGCCACCCTCATCGAAACCGCAACCAGTCCTACCGCCTGGCCCGCCGCATCGGAGCACCCCGCCACCTCAGCCTCGTCGACGACCCACTCCCCCGCTTCCAGCCCTACGCCCGCGCCCAGGGCGCCCCGGAACTCTTCCAACTCGCGGCCGCATGGCACGCCGGGCATTCCGTCGACCAAGACCACTGCAGAGGTTCATCCATGCCATGGACCACGCCGGGGCGGCTTCTCGCGCTCCCCGGTCCGTCACACTGATGAGTTCCGTTCAGGTGGCCTGGGGCCAGGTGCGCAGCAGGGTGGCGATCCTGGCGGCGGTGCAGGCGGGATCGCGCAGCATGTCGCGGAGGGCGACGGCGTTCTCGCGAGTGGGCTTGACCGGGATCCCGGAGGCCTCCAGGTACATCACGCCCGTCGCGGCGGCCACGGCCATGTTGGAACGCTCCAGCCAGCGGCAGCGCCCGAGGATGTGCACCAGCGCGGCGGCCCGGGCGTAGGGGCCGTCGTAGACAGGTGTTTCCAGCAGTTCGGCCCGGTGGCAGGCGACCGCGGCCACGGGCACCCCGTAGTCGTCGGGGGCGGGATCCGCCGCACCCGCGACTTCCGCGACTTGCAGGATCCAGGGGACGTCGATGTACAGGTCCATCAGGCGGCGTGAGCCCCCGAGGAGCGACGGTCGGCGTCTTCGACGTCGTCGAAGACCGCCTGGTGCTCGTCGAGGAAGCGCCTGGCCGCGTCCACGCCTCGTTGACGCAGCCCGCCGACGTCTTCCCGCACGAGAGCAGCGATGTAGTCGCCGACGCTCATGCCGCGGTCCTTGGCCCGGGCCGTGGCCAGCTCCGCGATCTCGTCGTCGACGCGCCAGCCCTTCTGTGACTTCGCCATTCCCAGATGGTAACAGCTGGTACCAGTGGGCGACCGGTCTTCGCACGTCGGCATTTCTCTTGTCCGCGCGCTATTTGTCTTGTCGGCGCGCTTGGGAAGGCGTTCACGTCCACGTCGACACCACTTGCATCCCAAACAGGTCTCCCCCGCCCAGCCGGGACTCTCCTGCCGAGGCTCCGGCGCTGCGCGGCGGGCTCGTACGCCACCGGTTCGCGCGGGCGGCCGAGAGCGATGTCCCGCATGGCGGCCGGCTCGGCAGCGGCGGCCAGGCCCAAGCGTGCGTCAGTGCCGTAGGCCGACGGTCCGGTAGTTCAGGCGCCGGAGCTGTCCGGCACCGCGCGTCCGGTCGGTGGTGGGCCTGCGCTGGGAGCGGCTGCACGGAAAAGGGGAGGTCGGCTGACAGGCACCTGTGTGAGCTTGTTGTGCCGAGGGTCGACGTGCAGCCGGGCCGCGTTGATGAAGTCCAGCCGGGCGGCCTCCATGAGGTCTCTGGCCTCTTTCCAGGCCGTCTCACTGGTGGCGGTCTGCTGGACGAACTGGTCGCTGTGATCCCAGAAGACCTGGTCCATGGTCGCCGCGGCGGCGACCACGGCTGGGCTCCCGACCAGCCAGACCGTTCCGAGAGCCACATTCCAGGGCACCCAGTCCAGGGGGTCGCCGTGACGCCATGCCCGGCGCAGGGCGAGCTGGATACGGGTGGACTCGGCGACGATGGCGGCGCACGCTTCGATCCGCTTGTCGCGGGACCAGTGCATGCGGTTGGCCCGCTGGTGAGCAGGGAGCCGGCCTTCTACAACTCAGTCCCGTTGGCAAGGGTGCCTTGACGAAGGGACGACTCCTCGCCGGCCGGGTGCGGGGGTGTGGAGCCCGTCCGACGCGGGCGGCGTCCAAGTCCGACGCGACTACACGGCCGGCTCATGGGTGGCGGTCGCGGATTCGAGATGGCGACGTTCAGGAGCTCCTGTTCGAGATGGCGACGTTCAGGGGCGCTTGCTCGACTTCAACCGCTCGATCCACCGGCCGACCGCGCGTTCCGCGAGGTGCAGGACGAGCGGAAGTTGCCGGTAGTCCTCAGCATGGGCGTCGTGCCGCCGTGGTCACATCCGGCCCTCGTCCGGAAGTGCCGGACCTGAAAGGGACGAAACCAATGCCTTGACTACGCTTGGTACCAAACCCCTCATATTGGGCACAATGGGGCAACATTTCTAAGGAACCGAAAATGGGTCTCGGTGTCAGCCTTCCGGCCGTGAAGCGCAGGTCCCTCACTCGTGCGTCCGTGGCGATCTCGGTTGCCGCCGGTCTGACCCTGACCGGAGCCTGCGGCGGGGGCGGGGGCGGGGGCGGGGAGGGCGGCGGCGACAGCCTCACCGTCGGCGTACTGCTTCCGGGCGGCGGCGCCTCGCGCTTCGGGCAGTTCGACAGGCCGCTGATCGAGCAGAAGCTGAAGCAGCTGTGCCCCGACTGCCCGGCGGCGACCGTCGCCGCCACGCCTGAACCGGCGGTTCAGCGGCAGCAGCTCGAGGCCATGATCACCAGGGGTGTGGATGTCCTGATCCTCGCCGTCGTCGACGCCAAGGGGCTGCGCTCGACGGTCGAGGCCGCGGATCGAGCCGGTATCCCGGTCGTCGCCTATGACCGGCTCGCGCAAGGCCCGATCTCCGGTTACGTCACGTTCGACGGCACGACGGTCGGCAGGCTTCAGGGCGAGGGGCTCCTGAAGGCCATGGGCACGAAGGCGGACGGTGGCCAGATCGTCATGATGAACGGCGCCACGACCGACCCCAACGCCGACTGGTACAAGCAGGGCGCCCTGTCCGTCCTCAAGGGCAAGGTGAAGATCGGCAAGTCGTACGACACCGTCGGCTGGCGGCCGGAGAACGCCTACGTCAACATGACCGGCGCCATCGCCGCCCTGGGCGCGGACAAGATCGACGGCGTTCTCGCTGCCAATGACAGCCTCGCCGGTGCCGTGGTCTCCGCCCTCAACGCCACGGAGGTCAGACCGCTGCCCCCGATCACCGGCCAGGACGCCGACCTCCCGGCCGTGCGCCGCATCGTCAGGGGCGGCCAGTACATGACCGTCTACAAGCCGTTCAAGCCGGCGGCCGACGCAGCCGTCGAGATGGCCGTCGCCCTGGGGCGCGGCGAGTCGGTCGGCTCCATCGCCACCGACACCGTCGACAGCGTCACCAGCAAGGACATCCCCGCGGTCCTGCTCCCCTCGATCTCAGTGACGGTCGGCAACATCAAGGACACTCTGGTAAAGGATGGTATGTACACAATCGACCAGATCTGCACTTCGAAGCTCCGGTCCGCCTGCGACAAGGCCGGACTCACTCCATGAGCTTCCGCGAAGGCGGAAGGAGGTGGCCACGTGCCGGCACAGCCCCTGCTGGCGTTGCGCGGCGTCTCCAAGCGCTTCGCTGCCGTCCAGGCGCTGGTGGACGTCGAGCTCGAGATCAGAGCCGGGGAGGTGGTCGCCCTGGTGGGCGACAACGCCGCCGGAAAGTCCACCCTCGTCAAGGTGATCTCGGGAGTCGGCCCCGCCGACAAGGGCGTCATCGAGTGGCAGGGCAACGCGGTCCAGATCAAGCGCCCCCAGGACGCCCAGATGCTCGGGATCTCGACCGTCTACCAGGACCTCGCGATGTGCGGCAACCTCGACGTCGTCGGCAATCTCTACCTCGGCCGGGAAATCCACCGGCTCGGCATCCTCAACGAGGTGGAGATGGAGCGCCGCACCCGCGAGCTGCTGCAGACCCTGTCCATCCGCATCCCCGACGTACGTGCGCCGCTCGCCACGCTGTCCGGCGGCCAGCGGCAGGTCGTCGCGATCACCCGCTCGTTTCTCAGCGCGCCCAGGCTTCTCCTGCTCGACGAACCCACCGCCTCGCTGGGCATCGAGCAGACCAATCAGCTCCTCGACCTCATCGAGCAGGTGCGCGACCGGGGCACCGGGGTGCTCCTCATCAGCCACAACATGGGTGACATCAAGGCCGTCGCCGACCGCATCGCCGTGCTGCGCCTCGGCCGCAACAACGGCCTCTTCGACGTGAACACCACTTCCCAGGAACAGATCATCTCCTCGATCACCGGCGCGACGGACAATGCCGTCGCCCATCGCACGACCGACCCCGAAGAGGCATGGCCGTGAGGTGGAGGAGGACGCCGGCGCGCGCCGCCGATGCCTCGCCCACCGCCGACCGTCTCAGGGCGAACGCCGGTGCGGTGCGCCGCAGGCTGCACGAGGCTGAACTCGGCCCGGCCCCGGCTCTGCTCGCTCTCGCCGTGACCTGGCTGGTCTTCCAGAGTCTCAACAACAACTTCCTCTCGCCGCGCAACCTGTCCGTCCTCAGCGTGGACATTGTCGGGACCGGCATGATCGCCGTCGGCATCGTCTTCGTGCTGCTGATCGGAGAGATCGACCTGTCGGTGGGCTCGCTCGCCGGCCTGGCGGGCGCCATGTTCGCGTCGTTGAACGTGAACCTTGGAATGCCCGAATGGCTCGCCGTGATCATCGCGATCGTCTGCGGTGCGGCCGCCGGGGCCGTCCACGGATTCTTCTTCGCCAAGGTCGGCGTACCCGCGTTCGTCGTCACCCTCGCGGGCCTGCTGGCCTGGAACGGCCTGATGCTCTACCTGCTGGGGCCGGAGAGCTCCATCAATTTCAGCGACGACGGGCTGGTCGCCATGCTGACCAGCCGCTACTTCAGCGCCGCCGTGGTCACGTACGGCCTGGCGGCGCTCGGTACGGTCGCGTACCTGCTCCTCTCCTACCACGACCGCAGGCGCCGCAGCTCCGTCGGGATGCCCTACCGGCGGGTGCGTGAGATCTGGGCGCGTACGGCTCTGCTCGCGGTGGTCACGTTCGCCACCGTCTACGTGCTGGGCCAGTTCGAGGGCCTGCCGCTGGCGCTCCTGATCTTCCTCGCAGTCATCGTCGCCTCGGACCTCTTCCTGCGCCGCACGACCTACGGCAGGCAGGTCCTCGCACTGGGCGGCGGCGCGGAGGCGGCCCGGCGGGCGGGCGTCTACGTGGCCCGCGTGCGAATCGCCGTGTTCCTGGTGTCGGGGACCCTGGCCGCGGTCGGCGGCCTGTTCGTCGCGTCGCGCCTCACCTCGGCAACCCAGGTCCCAGGCTCCGGCATGTTGCTCATCAACGCCATCGCCGCTGCCGTCATCGGTGGCACCAGCCTGTTCGGCGGACGCGGCTCGACCTGGTCCGCCCTGCTGGGAGTGCTCATCATCCAGTCGATCGCCTCGGGCATGGCGCTGCTCGGGGTCGAGCCCGCCGTCCAGTTCATGATCACCGGTGGAGTGCTGCTCACCGCGGTGGTCTTCGACGCGCTGGCACGGCGCGCCGCGGAGTCGCGCGGGCGGGACTGAGGAATGTCCGGCGGATCCGGCCAGTGCCAGGAGGACGCCTAGCGTTCGGGGCCCGAGCGGGGCTCCGATCACGCCGCGGCGAGTGGTCGACAGCCGCACCGCCGACGACCGACCGACCGGACGCGTAGCGGTGAACGTCTGGACCGTCCTGCGGCCGTCACGGAAGTCATCCTTCATGCGCCGGAGCGCGAAGCCCTTCACGCCCAGCGAGCAGTCCGGGGGGGGACGTGTGCCCCGGCAGCCTGTGGACCTCGGCCGCACAGTGCCAGCCGTAGTCGCACCGCAGCACGAGGCACCGTCCAAGCCTGCTCCCCGGCCCGCCTCGCCTCCACCGGCGCCCCCGGAGATCTGCGACGCGGTGCAGTCGCACAAGGACCACGAGGAGCACGAGGACCACGAGGACGAGGAACGCACCGCGGTTGGCCAGGAGCCGGGGCGTTCGCTGTCGGGATCTGACAGCGATCACGGGGAGTCCTCACCCTCGGTGAAGGTTGTTCGATTCCGGCGTCCGAGCCGGCTCCACGTCCCGATGCGACCACTCGTCGGCCTCGGACCGACCCGCGCTGTCCAGTGTCGTCCACCACCGCGGCGGCACTGACCTTGAGTACGTTCGCAGGTGGCCTGTTACGGGCACGGGGGCCGGTAGGCAAGGTTCCCGAAGTACGTGTTCCACTCGGCGCGGGTGATGGCGGGACGGCTGAGTCGGCACACGCGGTCCGCGACGCGCTCCGGGTCCGTCTCCCACAGACGGACGACGCCGTCCGCGCCCGCTGTGGCCAGGGTGTGGTCATCGGAGCCGAACACCGCCGCGAACACCGGTGTGATGGGCTCGTCGTCGGTCAGCGAGGCAAACGTCTCGGGGTGGACCGGATCGGTCGTGTCCCACAGACGGGCGGTGCCGTCGGCACCCATGGTGGCCAGCGTGTTCCCGTCGGGGCTGAAGGCGGGAGAAAAGGCGTCGCCGACGTGGCCGCCGAAAGCCGCGCTCTGGTGCAGGCGGCGGTCGGTGACATCCCACAGGCGCGTCACGCCGCCGAATTCCGTTGTGGCCAGGGTCTTGCCGTCCGGGCGGAAGGCAACGGCGTTGACCCCGTCCGGGAGGGCCGGGGAGACGGCCAGCCTCCTCGGGTGGCGGAGGTCGCCGACGTCCCACAGTCCTACCCTGCGGTCCCATCCCCCGGTGGCCAGGGTGTTGCCGTCCGGGCTGAAGACGGCCGCATTGGCGCCATCGGGGTGGGCGGTGGTGGAGGCCAGCTCGCGGGGGCGGCGGATGTCCGAGACGTCCAACAGCCGTACGGTGCCGTCCAGGTCGGAGGTGGCCAGGGCGCGGCCGTCGGGACTGAAGGCCACGGTGTTCACGTGATCGCCGTACCCGGTGAGGGTGGCCAATGAGCGGGGGCGGCGGGGGACAGTGATGTCCCACAGCCGGGCCGTGCCGTCGTAACCGGCGGTGGCGAGGGTACGGCCGTCCGGACTCAGCGCCAGTCCGCAGACGGTGTCGGTGTGACCGGTGAGGGTGGCCAGCGGGCGGGCGCGACGGGGGTCGACGACGTTCCACAGCCGGGCCGTGCCGTCGTAACCGGCCGTTGCGAGGGTACGGCCGTCCGGACTCAGCGCCAGCCCGCAGACGGTGTCGGTGTGGCCGTAGAGAGCCGGGAGGGGCAGGTCCCACAGCCGTGCGGTGTGGTCGTCCCCGGCGCTGGCCAGGGTTCGGCCGTCGGGGCTGAACGCCACGAAGACGGCGGCGTCGGTGTGCCCGGTCAGCGCTGTCTGCTGCCTCGGGTGGCGCGGATCGCCGATGTCCCACACCCGCACGGTGTGGTCCAGGCTCGCGCTGGCGAGCGTGTGTCCGTCCGGGCTGATGGCGACGGAGCGCACGCCGTCGGTGTGGCCGGTCAGGGTCGCCAGCGGGGCCGGGCGTCCGGGGGCGGCCAGGTTCCACAGCCGCACGGTGCGATCCCAGCTCGCGCTCGCCAGGGTCTTCCCGTCCGGACCGAAGGCCACCCAGCTGACGGCTGCGGTGTGGCCGGTCAGGGTGGCCGACCGGTGGGCGTTCCCGGAGGCGTCGAGCGTCCACAGGTGTACGGCTCGGTCGAAGCCGGCTGCGGCCAGGGTGCGGCCGTCGGGACCGAAGGCCACGGAGACGAGCGCGGCGTCCGTGTCGTCGTCCGCGCGCAGTGAGGATCTCGTGCGGGGACGGCGCGGATCGGTGACGTCCCACAGCCGTAGGGTGCTGTCGGTACTCGCGGTGGCGAGGGTGGTGCCGTCCGGGCTGAACGCCACGGCGTTGACATCGCCGGTGTGGCCACGCAGGACCGCCAGCAGGCGGGGGCTGTCCGGGGCGGTGATGTCCCAAAGCCGCGCGGTGTCGTCCCAGCTCGCGGTGGCCAGGGTCCTGCCGTCGGCGCTGAAGGCAGCGTGGCTGACCTTGCCGGTGTGACCGGTCAGGATGGCCGGCGGGCGGGCGCGATGGGGGTCGGTGACGTTCCACAGACGGGCGGTGTCGTCGTTGCTGCCGGTGACCAGTGTGCGGCTGTCGGCAGAGTAGGCCACCGCGTTGACGTTGTAGGTGTGCCCCGTGAGTCGTGTCGCGTACGGGGTCGCGAAGGTGCTGAGCAGACTGCTCCGGGCCTCGGTGGTGGGGACCAGGCGGTAGGCGGCGAGGCTGAGCTGGGTGGCGAGCGCGGGATTGGTGGAGCGCAGCGCGGTGGCCTGCTCCGCGACCTTCTGGGACAGGGCGATGTTGCGCTGCCGGGTGGCGGTGCCCTCGGCACGCACCGCGTAGACGGTGGTGGCCGAGGCGGTGATCAGGAGCAGAATCAGCGACACGGTGAGCCGGCGCAGGCGGCGAACACCGCGGCGGGCGGCGGCCTGCTCGCTGTGCGCGGCGGCCCGGCTCGCGTCCAGGAACTCCCGCTCCTGCACGGACAGGGCGGCGCGGTCGAGCGCGGCGACCATGGCGAGACGCGTGCCTCGGTACAGGGCGCCGGGGTCTCGCCCCAGCGTCTCCCACGCCAGTGCCGCATCGGTGAGCCGGCGCAGCACCCGCAGGGCCTCTCGGTCCTCGGCCAGCCATCCGTGCAACCGGGGCCAGCAGCGGATCAGAGCCTCATGCGCCAGCTCCACCCGTTCGTGATCCAGCGTCAACAGCCGTGCTCGGGCGGCCTGTTCCAGTATGGCGACGATGTCGTCGCCGTCCGGCTGCTCGGCGAGCCCCCGCAGCTCCGCCAGGCGCGCCGGCCTCCGGGTGTCTTCCGTCCCCTCGCCCAGCGCGGTCAGCCGCACAAAAGCCCTCCGGGCCAAATCCCTTTGCTCTGGGCTCAGTTGCCCGTAGAACTCCTCCGCGGTGCGAGCGAGGCCGCCTTCGAGTCCGCCCACTGCCTCGAAGGCCTCCAGCGTCAGCGCGTTACCACGGCGTCGCCGCCAGGTCTCGAGGAGCGCGTGCGACAGCAGCGGCAGCGCTCCGGTGTGACCGTGCGCCTGCGCGGTGAGCGACGCCAGCAGTGCGCCCTCGACGGTGAGACCAGCCTGCTGGGCGGGTCTCACGACGGCCCTGCGTAACTCGTCGAGGCTCATCGGCCCGATCGGCACCTGCGCGTCGCGCATGACCTCCACCAGCAGCGGGTCGCGGGTGCAGTGCGCGTAGAAGTCGGCGCGCACACCGAGCGCCACCCGGCACTGGCCGGACCCGGTCGACGCGGCAGTGACCAGTGCCGCGACGAAGCACTGCCGCTCGTCGTCGTCCCGGCAGAGCGTGAAGATCTCCTCGAACTGGTCGACGACCAGTACGACGCCGTCGCCCCCTTCGCCCCCTTCGGACCCGTTGGAGCCGTTGGACCCTTTGGAGCGGGCGCCGATCTGCCGCAGCATCCGTGCCAGGTTCTCCGGGTTCTGCCGCAACTCCTCGTACAGCCGGCCCGGCGAGATGCCCGCCAGCGCGCCCAGCCGTACCGCGCACTCCTCCACCGGCCGGGGCCCCGGCGTCAGCACCACCACGGTCGTCGCGTCCCGCAGGCGCGGCACCAGACCGGCCCGCAACAGCGACGACTTACCCGACCCCGAAGCCCCGATCACCATCACGAACCGCTGCCGCTCCAGCCGCTCGGCCAGCTCCTCCACCAGCTGCTCCCGGCCGAAGAACCACCCCGCGTCCTGCTCCCTGAACGGCCGCAGACCCGTATACGGCGGTGGCGTGCCGGACTCCTCCGCCAGGCCGAGGGCGGGATCCCCGTCACCGAGGTGCTCCGCCGCCTCCCGCCAACGGCGCTCCCATTCCTGAACGTCCCCGTCGCAGGCGCGCACGTAGGCCAGGGTCACCGCCAGCGTCGGCAGCCGCTGCCCGGACGCCGCGGAGGACAGCGTCGAGATCGAGTAGTGCGCCCGCTCCGCCAGTGTCCGGTAGGGCGGATGGCCCGCCTTCCGCCGCAACTGCCGCAAGCCCGCGGCGAACTCCCGTAACGGACCGTCCCCCTCGTCCAGCGGTCGCTCCTTGCGCGGCATCGCCACACCTCCCCGTTCCCCCAGGTGACGGCCTGACAGCCGCGTCACATTTTTCACGAGTTGTTTGTTCGGCACCAGTGCTCTGAAGGCGAACAACGCGCGGGCCACTACACCTGGAGCGACCGGCCCGGCCGCACTCGTGACGGCCAACGGCCGAGGCTGAGGAACGGAAACGGATACTCACACTCCCGAAAGGATCCGCTGATGAAGAACCTTCGTACGACTCTGACAGTCGGTGCGACAACCATCGCGGCCGCACTGATCAGCACGTCCCCGGCCACCGCCTCGCCGGAGATGACTCCCTTCGACCAGGCCGCCGCCTGCACCCAGCCGGTGAATCCCGTGAGCGCCGGCGCGACGCGGGTTCACCTCTTCCGGTGCGACGACGGCTGGCACGGGCAGATCACTGGTGCCACCCCTGGGGATGAGATCTGGGTGACGAACGCATCGGGCGTCGTGACCGCCTGGCGTACGGTGCCCACGGGCGCGACCTCGATGAACAGCGGCACGGTCGGCACCTTCGGGTCACCGTGGCGTGCCTGCGGAAAGGACATCAGTCGCGGCGTGATCGGATGCACCGCCTACAACTGATCCGAACTCAGCACTGGTTCGACCGCGGCCGGAACGCGAAGGCGCCTTCACCACGTGTCGCGTGGTGAAGGGGTGACGCTCGACCCTGGGCGGCGAGTTCCTCGCGCAGTTCCTCGATAGAGATGGCGCCCGCGGACTCGTCAACGCGTCGCTGCAGGGCAGGGGCGGTCGATGTCTAGATGATCAATTCCAAGGGATGCCTGCGGAGGGTGTGGGGTGGACGGCGGCCGAAGCCATTGCGAGAGGGCAGGCGGCGGGCTGCCGGCCCTGGTTGTCGAGGTGGCAGCGGGCGGTCAGGCGTCAGGGGCGACTTCGGGGTGCGTGAACCGCACGGGCCTGCCCAGCGACCGGGCGTAGGCGATTTCGGCTCGGGTGCTGTCTCCGATGTAGTCGCCGACTACGAGTACCTCATCAGCGAGGCGGATCTTCGCCCGGTGCAGATCGCCGAGTCGAACCTTCAGCGCCTCGGCCTCGACAGGATCGGACCAAAGTCCGTGCGGCGACTTCATGTCAAAGCCCGGTTTGACGACGATCTTTCCGGCTTTGGTCTCCCGCAGATCGGCCTCGTTCATCTCGGTCATGAAGCGGGTGGAGCCGCAGATCACGACGATACGCGGGAGGCTCAACAGCTTCTTCGCGTCGGCGAGCTTCGCCTCGGGGGTGAGCAGTTGCCGGTATGACACTGGTTCCTCCTGGTGGTGTGGCCCAAGGGGTGCCTGCCGGAACCACGACTGGCCGACGCACACGGCGGGATCCTGCGCTTGCAACGGGTGATCCAGTCACATAGCCCGACATCGTGACAGCACTCGCCGGGCTGCAGAGCCTATGATCCAGAGCGCAATCCCAGAACACTGTGCTTCACCACGCCCGAGGGAAGATCGCTCTTTCCCGAAGCCCGAGCAGTCAACTCCACGAGACCGGCCCGGAGGTCGGCAGGACATCGCCTTCAACGAAGACGTTCCACTTCTCATCCATGTCCCGGGCTCGATATCCGCGCCGGATCCGGTCCCAGTCCTCGTCGGTCCAGACTCGATCCGGCAACTCAGACACCGGCCGGGGCGTGTTGATCGGATGGAGGCGCCGGAACGACTCTCGGGTGAGTGGCGCTTCGGTAGTCATGACGTGAAGCTACGGAAGCACCACTCCAATAGGACAGGGGCTTACCTCCAAGAGCAGGCACCCTGGGCAGAGGATGAACCCCAGCCGCCTTCCCGACGCGTCCGCAGCGTGATGAACAGCGACCGGGCAGGACGCCTTCACCGTTACCCCAGATAGCCACAGGGGCTTCTCGCGGGGGAAGTGCGCAGCGCGGATGCGTCGTTCGGCCCGGCTGCGGTCGCGGTATCGCACTCGGCTATCAGCAGCTCGGCGAGGAATCCGGCGTGGGAGAGCCCCTCTCGCTCGGCGCGGGCGATGAGGGCCCGTCCCTGCTCCTGCCGGGAACCGCCCGAACCACCATCAGCGTGCCCCTACGCCAGGAGAACCGGGCTGACGGCCGCCGCGGACCAAGGCACCGGCAATCGTGCTGGGATGCTTCAGGCCGAAGGGCCAGGGCCAGGGCCGGGGAGGTGTTCGGTGTTGTCGGGCCACACCCCCACATGGTCCGGTTCCCCGGTCAGGCGGACGCGGCCGCTCAGACCGTAGTGCTCCACGTAGTCCCGGGGCAGTTGGAGGCGGCCCACGCGGTCCAGGACCGTGTACTCCTCGGCGCCCCCACCGCCGGGCCCGCGCAGGGTCTCCGTGGAGGTGCGGCCGTCGCGGATGCGGACCGTGCGGCGGACCTGACCCGAGACCAGCGGGTCGTGGGTGACTACCAGGACGGTGGCGCCGAGTTCTTCGTTGGCGCGGCGCAGCGCGGCGAACACCTCCTCGGCGCTGGCGGTGTCCAACTCGCCGGTGGGTTCGTCGGCGAGCAGTACCTGCGGGGTGTTGGCCGTGGCGACCGCGACGGCCACGCGCTGCTGTTCGCCGCCGGACAGTTCGGCGGGTCGCCGGTCGCGGCAGTAGGCGACGCCGAGGACGTCGAGGAGTTCGGCGGCACGCGCGGCACGCCGGCGGCGCGGCACACGTACGTACTTCATGGGCAGTGCCACGTTCTCCAGGGCGGTCAGGTAGGGCAGCAGGTTGCGGCCGGTCTGCTGCCACACGAAGCCGACAGTGCGGCGACGGTAGCCGAGCCGCTCGCGTCGCCCCAGCGCGAGCAGGTCGTGCCCTGCCACCCGCGCGCGGCCCGCGGTGGGCAGGTCCAGTCCGGAAAGGATGGACAGCAGCGTCGACTTGCCGGACCCGGACGCGCCGACGAGCGCCGTGCACTCGCCCTCCTCCACGACCAGGTCCAGGCCCTGGAGGGCCTGGACCTCGACCTCGTCGGTGCGGTAGACGCGGACCAGGTTGTCGCACACGACGAGCCCCTCGTCCGCCTGCGGGCGGACGGACTCGCGGGCTCTGTCCTCCAGGTGTCGCAGGTCGCCGGCGTGAGGGTCAGTCACCGTTCCTCCCCAGTCGCAGGACCGCGCCGAGCCCGCGGCGCCGTCCCATCCAGGTCTCCACACCCACCGCCACCACGACCAGCACACCCAGGCCCACGCCCAGGACAACGGTCAGCAGCAGGTCGGGGTGCAGCGCGGGGGCGGCGGGTCCGCCCGTGAACTCCCGCAGATCCAGGGCGGGGCCGAGCAGCGCGGGCAGTGTCAGGCCCAGGGCCGTGCCGCCCACCACCGCCGCCACCACCATCGGCATCAGCTGCAGGAGATGCAGTCCGGTAGTGGCCCGGCCGCCCAGGCCGAGCGTGCGCAGGTAGGCGGTGGTGCGGCCGCGCGCCTCGGCCGACAGCAGCAAGTCCAGCACCAGCGCCAGCAGGGCCAACAGCACGGCGAGTGCGGTGCACGCGGTGTGTGCGGCCCGCAGGACGCCGATCATGCCGTCGGCCGCGGCATCGGCCTGTTCCTCGGAGCGGATACGCAGTTCACCGACGGCCGTGTCGTGGGTGGCGCGCGGCACCAGCGACCGCAGCGTCCGTACGTCCAGGTGCGGGCCGTACAGCAGCAGGGAGGACCCCTCGAAGTCGCTGGCCCCGATCGCCGTCAGGTCGCGGTTGTCGGCGAGCAGGAGTCGTTCTCTGGGGGGTGTTGTGCCGCGGAGCGGGCCCAGCGCCGGATCCCGGAGTACAGCGTCAGGGAGGGGGCCGGCGACGCGCAGGCGCTGTTTCCTGCCGTGCAGGGTGAGGGTGAGCAGGTCGCCCGCGCGGGCCCCGGTGGCCAGTACCCGGATGTCCGTACCGGACCGTGGGCCGGTCAGCCCGGCGGCCTGGAGCGCACGCGCCGCGGGCGAGCCGGGGGCCGCGGCCCGCAGGCGTGCGCCGTCGACGCCGACCAGGCTCGCGATGCCGTACCGGCTGCCGCTGGTCGCGCTCGTCGGGTCCACGCGCAGCTGCCGGACACGGACTGTCTCGCGCACCCCGCGCACCTGGGCCAGCCGCTCGGCGACAGCCGTACTGCGGTGTGCGCCGAGGTAGGAGGCGTCCGCGCCGACCTGCCAGGCGGCGGCCTCACGACGCCCCTCCACCAGCGTCCCGGCCACCAGTCCGCCGAACACCGCTCCGGCCAAGGTCACCACCAGGACCAGCAGGGCGAGGGCCCGGGCGGGTGCTTCCTTCGCGGCCCGGGACAGCGCGATCAGCGCCACCACGCCGCGACGCCGGGCCGAGAGGCGCGCCAGAACCCGTACCGGCAGCGGGTAACAGCGCACCAGCACAGCGACGGTGGCCAGTCCCAGCAGGGCGGGCACCGCGGCCAGGAGCGGGTCCGGTCCGGCCTCAGCAGCCGTGCCCCGCGTCCGCAGCGCGACGACACCGGCCGCGGCCAGGAGCAGGACCACCGCCTCGGCAGTCAGGCGGCGACCCGCCGCGAACGGGACCGGCCCGTCGCCGGTACGCGCGAAACGGTCGCGCAGGGCATGCCAGGTCAGCGCGGGCAGCAGCAGCCAGACCAGCCCGGCCACCAGCAGCGCCTGCCCGTAGGCGGGCGAAGAGCCGGGCAGCGAGCGGGCGGCCGCGATGCCCGCCATGAACCCGAGCAGCACGGCCGGCGCCGTGTGGGCCGCCCTCGCCAGCGCCAGGCCTGTCGCGGAGGCGCCGCGGGCACGCTGCAGCCGATGCGCGTCCAGGCTGCGGCGCACCGCGAGCAGTGCGGTCACCGCGGCCGCGAGCAGCCCGACGACGAGCAGGGACGCCAGCGCGAAGGAGATCACCACGCGGCCCTGGCGCCATTGCCGGCCGAAGTCGGTGAGCGCGTCGGGAAGATGCGTACTGTGCTGCAGGGTGGACGCCGGGTGCGGGCCGATCTCGCAGAACATGCCGCCGAAGTCGGCGATGTCACCGCAGAAGACGGACCGCGCGTCATCCGGATAACGCACCAGCAACTGCTGCAGCTCCCCCTGTCCCCGATCACTGGCGAACCGTGCGGCGGTCCGCGCGTCAAGATCCAGGCGCATTCCCCACGTGACCGTCAGCACCGCCCCGGCCTGCGTCTGCAGAGCCGTGACAGTACCGGGCGCCACCAGCGCGCGGGCCTCCCAGTCCAGCCCGGCAGCGCTGCGCGGCGGAAACCGCGACGGGCCGGCCAGCAACGGCACCTCACGCCACAACCGGCCCCCGCCCACAGCGCCGGCGCCCCTCGCGTCGCCGCTCTTGGCGTCGCCACTCTTGGCGTCAGCACCCCTGGTGCCGACGCCGTCCACGTCGCCGCTCTTGGTGCCGGCGCCGTCCGCAGTGAAGAACCCGACGACCACGGCGGTGGCCTGGACATTTTCCAACGCCCCGGGACTGAGCGGGAGTTTCTGCCCCAGCCGCAGCTCCAGAGCATCGCGCGTCCGGGTGGAGACGGCAATCTCCACGCCCTTACCGCGCCGGGCGGGCGGCCGCCCCTCCACGTAGGCCCCGCGATCCGGCGCGTCGGAGGCATACACCAGGCCCAACCCCACCTCCCCCGACCCCGTCACGGTGTCCAGGAGCGGCAGCTCCACCCGCGTCGAGTCGTGCACAATGCCGCCGTCCAGGCCATCGGGAGCCGCGTTGGCGATCACCTCGGTGACCGGGAGCAGGTCCTCGGCCAGGTCACTCGCCCAGGCATCGGCGTCCGCGCTGTCCGCCGGCTCGAACCGCGCGCTGAACAGGACGCCGGGCTCCACTTGCTGCTCCAGCTCCAGCCGCGAGGCCAGAGCCCGCCCGGCGAGCCGGTCCAGGAGTCCGGGACCTGCGGCGGCGACCGCGGTGAGCAGCGCCACCAGCACGGCCAGGCAGACCAGCAACGGCACATCGGCGCGCACCTCGCGCACAGCAACCCGGCGCAGCGGCCGTACCGAACGCCTCACCTTCACCGGTCCTCCCCCGCGCGCAGCACCCGCGCCAGATCGACCCGCCCCAGAAGGCGGGCGGCGACCGACACGACCGCGCAGATCACCAGCGTCGTCGCCCCCGCCGTGAGGGCCACCCGCGCCCAGGGCACCTCGGTGAGCAGCCCCGGGTAGACCGGCCTGCCGGTGTCATCGACCGTCACCACCGGCATCACCAGCGCCGCCAGCACGGTCCCCAGCAGCGTGCCCAGCACCGCCGCCACCGCGGCCAGCACCAGCTGCTCCGTCCACAGATACGCCGCCAACTGCCCACGCCGCACGCCCAGAGCCCGCAGCAACGCGAACTCGCGCGTCCTGGCCCGCACCGACAGTGCCGTATGCAGGGTGAAGCCGACGACCGCGAACGCGGGTGCCAGGACCAGACACAGGGTCAGCGCCCCGCGTGCCCCCTGCCGCAACGGGTCGGCGGCCAGTCGGGCCCGCATCTGCGGCACGTCAACACCGTCGCCCAGGCGGGGATCGGCACGTAGGGCGCTCAGCGCTGCCGTCGCGTCCCCGCCCTCGGCGGCGACCCACCAGGCGGACTCGGCGGCGGGCAGTGTTCCGCCGAGGACGAACTGGGCGGCCAACGCCCGGGAATCGGCCAGCAGTCGCGGCCGGTCACGGTCCGCGCCCGGCACCGCATCGATCTTCCCTACGATCCTGAGGCGGGCGGTGCCGCCACCGGCGCGCTGCACTGTGACCGTGTCCCCCACCCGGGCCACACCGGAGGACAGCAGCATGCGGTCGGCAAGTGCGGGAACCGCCGGACGCCCCTTGGCACGGTCGGTGCCCAGCCGCACGCTCCAGGTCGGGTACTTGAGCGTGGTGTCCGGTCCGCGCAGCACCGCGTCCAGGAGCGTGCCGGACGCCGGCCGATCCGAACACAGCACTGGCCCCGGAGCACTCCCAGGCGACCGGCGCGCCTTGGCACCGGGGCATCCGGCGATCTTCCGGTCCGGGGCGTCGGTCCGCAGGTCGTGCCAAGCAGCAGGCCGGGACAGGCCGGGTACGCGGTCGACGGAGAGCTGATAGGTACGCCGCACTCTCTCGCCGGTCATGCTCACACCGAGCTGGACGATCCGTGCGCCCTCGCCGACGACCGGGACCTTCAGGCGCACCGTACGGGCCGCACCACCGGTGTCCTCGAGGACGGCCTCGCTCGCCCGGGTGAGACCGTCGGCGTCCACGAAGTGCACGGTGAGCGTGAGGGGCACCGGGGTGCCGGGCCCGTCGGCGGACAGTCGTACACGCAACGGGAGTTCACCCGCCGCGCCGCTCAACGGCAGCCCGTGGACGGGAATGTTCCGGCCCAGCGGAGCGACCAGCTCGGACACCGGCCGGTCACTGAGGTCGGGACGCAGGGCGGGGGCTGGGCCGCGTGCGGTGTTGACACCGGTGACGGTGACCCAGCTCTGGCCGAGGTAACCGTTCGCCTCCACCACTGGAGTCACCGCCTCAGCGCCCGGCAGTGCGCCGTACGTGGCGCGCCGCTCGGCCGTCGCGAGCCGCTCGCCGGGGACGATCCGCAGGTCGGCGCCGACTCTGAACACCGCTTGGTCGTGGTCGCCCCGGTCCAGGATGGACAGTGCGGTGCTGCTCAGCGCGGCAACCGCCAGGGCGAGTGTCACCAGCAGCGCGGGACCGGCATGCCGCGCGGCACGCCGCGCGATCTGCCAGCCCCCCAGCGGCAGCACCAGTCCGGTGCCGCGCCGCGCGAGGGGATCCGCGATCCGCGCGGCAAGGGGCAGCGCCCGCAGCACCAGCAACGCCGCCGCGCACGTCATCGCCACCGGCGCGAGCACCAGCACCGGGTCTACTCCCCCACCGGCGACCGGCGACCGGTACTGCCGCAACTGCAGCCAGCCCAGCACCGCAACAGCGGCCAGGGCCACATCCGCACCCAGCCGCTGCGCCCCGGCGAACCGTCCCAGACGCAGCCGGAGCCTGCGCACCGCCTGCCGGTCCCGCACGGTCCGTATGGTCGGCCACAGCAACGCCGTACCGTGCACCACGACCGCCAGCAGCGCAGCCACCCAGCCCGCCGCCAAGGTCGCCGTCGCCGGCACATCGCCGGGAATCAGACCGGCCCCGTCCAGAAGACGCAGCAGCGGACCGGCGAGGAAGGGCGCGGCCGCACCGGCCGGCACCGCGACCACCGCCCACTGCCCGGCCGTCGCCACAGCCAGCCGTAACGTTCCGGCACCCCGCGCGGCGAGCAACGCAAGCTCGGCGCGACGGTGCTCGGCAAGCTGACGCGCAGTCAGCACGAGAGCAGCCACAGCCAGGGCAGCGAGCAGCGTCGCCGGAATGTAGAGACCGGCACGCGCCACAGCGATCGGGGTCGTCAGGTCGTCGAGCGCGTTGTCGAGCGTGGACCTGGCCTCGAGCTCGGCCGTGGACGGAGCACCGCGGAAGACGGACAGCGAAACGTCACTGCCGCCGAACGCGTCGGCACGCCGCTGCAACGGCCCGATATCACCGAGCCCGAGCCCGCCGGTGTCCGGCACACCCAGCCACAACGCATCGGCGTCCCCGGCGAGATCCGGCACAGCCGCGAGCGCCTGCCGCGACACCAGCGCCATCGAGTCGGGCGTCCTGAAGGTGGGGCTCAGGCTCGCCCAGACGGCCGGGCTGCGGCCGCCCACCCGGTACAGCCCCGCCACCCGCGTCCGAACCTGCCGACCACTGTCGGACTGCACCCGCAGTTCGTCGCCGGGCCGCACCGCGAGTTCCGCGGCGAACACCTCACTCACCGCGGTCTCGACCACCCCACCACCGCCCGCCCGCGGCCAGCGCCCCGCCACCAACTCGGCATGCCGCTGAGGCTCCTGGAGGGCAACGAGCGTGAGGACAGCGTCGTCCCGCCGGCGGCCGTCCGCCTCGGTCACACTGAGTGCGGCGGACCGGCTGGCCGGGACCCGTAACGCGGACCAGGTGTGATGCGGTACGCCACCGAAGGCACGGTCGACGGCAGCACGTACCAGACCATCGACCTTTCCCGCACCACGCGGCCGGTACGCTCCGGAGACCTCGACGACTGCCCCCGGGTCACGGGCCAGCCGTCGCTGTATCCCGCCCTCGACGGCCTTCTCCGTGAGCGCCGCGAGCGCGGCCAGCACGGTGGCAGCGAGCAGCACCGCAAGGCCCGCCGCACCCAGCACCAGGCCGTGGTGTGCGGTTCCACGCACTGCGGTAGGCGCACGTCTGCCGCTCAACTCGCCGGTCTCCCCCCGTACGACCCGCCACAGTATGGGTCCGTGCGTCCGAGCCCCGCAATCGTCCGGATCGCCCGGATCGGCCTACCGAAACCAGCTTCCCTGCCCAGCGGGGACGAGATCTGTGCCCAACGGGGCCTGAACCGACCCCACACATCAGGCCCGATGCCGCTCCGGCACGTCGCCAGGCTCGCACAGTCGAGGTACTCGGGCACGAGGAGTGCCATGTCACCGGTCCGGACCAAGATGTTCAAGCGCCAGATGTACTGCCGCGCGGCGTTCGGCCTGCTCCGCACGGAACTTCTCCTCGTCCCGAAGCCCAGCCACTGGCTTTGGCGCGGCCACCGCGACGGACATTACGATCGAGGGGTGACGGTCAAGTACGAGTGGCGGGGTGACTTCGGCAACGCTGCCCTCAACGCGCTCCACGCTGACGGCTTCCGCCACACCTACAACCACCACCGCTGCCACACCGCACTCGGAGGCAAGCCACCGATCACCCGTGTGAACAACCCTGCGGGTCAATACATCTAGCTCCTGCGCCCGCGCTGCCACCGGTCTGCGTGCCGATCAGGCCACCGCGAAGAAGATCGCGGCCCGGGCACGCGCGCACTGGGTCATCGAGGACACCGTCCACCGGACCGTCATCGAGAAGACCGTCCACAGGACCAAGGCCGTCGCCTTCAGCGAGGGCGCCAGTCAGGTCCGCCACCACAGCCCGGTCGTCGTGAGCGGCGTGCACGATCCGGCCCGCGCCACCCTCCACCGCGCCGGTGGGCCGGCATCGCCGGCGGACGACGTGCTTGCGCCCAGTCCGAATCGGTCCTCGCCCTGCGCGGAATCCGGTGATCACATCCGTCGCACACGCCGCGGCGCCCTGAGGGTCTCCTGTGTGCCATGGCGCTCCCCGCGGATAGGGTGGGCGGTGATCGACAGGGACGGGCTGGGCGAGGGCGGCGGACGGCGTGGGCGGTGCCGAGGAGAGCAGGAACACGGGCACCGGGCGCCCGACGTCACGGGACGTCGCCCGGCTCGCCGGTGTGTCGCACACCGCGGTGTCCTTCGTGTTCAACGGCCGCGCCGAGGGCAACCTCTCGCCCGCCACCCAGGAACGCATCCGGCAGGCCGCGACCCAGCTGGGCTACCGCCCCGACCCGGTGGCACGCGGTCTGCGCAGTCGCCGTACGGCCGTGATCGGGCTGGTCACCGACGAGATCGCGTCCTCGCCGTTCGCCGGTCGGCTGCTGCGCGGCGCCATGGAGACCGCCTGGGACAGCGACCATCTCGTCCTCACCGTCGACTCCGGCGGTGACCCGGCCAAGGAGGACGCGGCCGTCGCGGAACTCCTCAACCGGCGCGTGGACGGCATCATCTACGCGGCCATGTCACTGCGCCGGGTCCGCGTCCCCGAGGGCCTGCACCGCACCCACTCCGTGCTGGCCAACTGCCTGCCCGAGGACGACTCCCTGCCCGCCGTGGTGCCCGCCGAGCGCGCCGGTGGCCGTACCGCGGCCCGGCTGCTGCTCGGTGCTGGCCACCGCCGGCTCGCCGTGATCGGCGGTCTGGACGACATCGCCTCGGTGGAACGTACCCGCGGCTTCCGGGACGCGCTGCGCGCCGAGGGCGTCACCGTGCCCGGGGGGTGGATCGTACGCGGCGGCGGGGAGATCTCCGCGGGATACGCGGGGGCACTGCGCCTGCTCGACGGGGTCGAGCCTGGCCGTCGCCCCACTGGCGTCCTGTGCTACAACGACCGGGTCGCGGCGGGCGTCCTGCACGCCGCGACCCGGCTCGGGATCGACGTGCCCGCCGATCTGTCGGTGGTCGGTTACGACGACCAGGAGCACATGGCCGCGTTCCTCACCCCGCCGCTCACCTCGGTCGCGCTGCCGCACCGGGCGATGGGAGAGGCGGCGACCCGGCTGCTCCTGGACGCCATCGAAGCCGGCCGTACCCCGCCCGCGACCGTCCGGCGCCTGGCCTGCCCTCTGATCAGCCGCGCCTCCGTGGGTCCGGCGCCCACCCGGTGACCCGGGCACCCGGCCCTTGCCTGCCCCTGCCCCTGCCCCTGCCCCTGGTCAACCGCGCCTCCGTAAGTCCGGCGCCCACCCGGGCACCCGGCCCCGCGACCGCCCCGGCCCATGGTCAGCCGCGCTTCCCTGGGCCCGACGCCCACCCCGTGACCCGGGCACCCGGCCCGTCGACGACCAGCTCGGCGAGGTCGCCGGGGCGCCGGTAGACGCGCTCGGTGATCATGGCCCGGTCCACGACGAACAGTTCGAGGAGCGAGCCGTCGACGAGCAGCCGGAGTGCGAGTTCCCGCGCCTTCGGCACGTGCACGGTGATCGGGGCGGAGCCTTCCCTGCCGGTCCGGGGCCAGGCGCTGCGGTCGAGGACGACGGTCCCCGAGGCAGGGTCCGCCCGGACGGTCAGCTCCCGGCCCGACGCGTCCCTGAGCAGGCTCACCGTGGTCGGTTCGCATGCGGTGACCGTCAGGTCGTACGCGTGGGGAAGCGGGACCCGGCCCGGCGCGGTGACGAACGGCTCGGCCGGGCGCAGCAGTTCGAGTTCCGGGGCCGGGCTCACCCGCAGTGAACCGTCGGGGTGGACGTCGACGACCCGTGGCGCGGTGAGTACGCCTGCCCATCCGGCCCGGTCTATCTCCTCCTGCGGGCGGGCCTCCCACGACCAGCCCCACAGCAGTGCGCGGTCCGGTTCCTGGAGCACGGCGGGAGCGTAGAAGTCCCGCCCCTGGTCGAGCCGACCGCCGGCGCGCGGCTCAAACCTCAACGCGCCCTGGCCAGCGACCTCCAGACGGCCCGTCAGATATCCGGTGGAGCAGGGATCTCCGTCCCACAGGGACACCAGAAGTACGTGGTCGCCGCCCACTGTCCGGTACAGGTGCGGGCACTCCCAGCCCACCGCCTTGTCGCCGAACGCGCCCGAGGCCACCGGGTCCTTGCCGTCCAGCAGCACACCGGCGAACCGCCAGTCCGTCAGGTCGTCGCAGTCGTAGAGCAGGACCGACGGCGTGCCGTCGGCGTGCCCGGCGCCGACGAGGGCCCAGCGCCGGTCCGCGTGGCGGAAGACGAACGGGTCGCGGAACATCACCACGTCGAGTCCCGGCGGGGGCCCTGTCACCACCGGCGTCGGCAGCGGCTTCCACTCGGTCAGCCGCTCGTCGTCCGGGTCCGCCGTCCGTGCCAGGCAGATGGTGCCGAGTCCGGTGTGGGCCAGGTCAACTCCCGTGTATACGGCGGTCGGTGTGCCGTCGTCGTCGGTCACGCAGCCCGACCAGCAGCCGGCCTCGTCGGGGCCGCCCGGTGTCGGGGTGAGCGCGATCGGGTGGTGTTCCCAGTGCGTGAGGTCGGTGCTGGAGGCATGACCCCAGTGGACGTTCGCATGCACCGGTGCGTCGGGGTTGTGCTGGTAGAAGAGGTGGTAGCGGTCCCGCCAACGGAACGGCCCATTGGGGTCGTTGATCCAGCCGACGGGCGGACGGACCCTGAAACGCGGCGCGTTGGGGTCATTGTTCAACGGTTGACTCCTGCCGAGGTGATGCCCTCGCGCAGAGGGCGCTGGCCGACGACGAACACGGCGAGGGCGGGGAGCATCGAGAGCACGACCCCGGCCAGGACCACCGAGATCGACCCGGTGCCGAGGTTGCCTTGGAGGGAGACCAGTCCCAGCGGAAGCGTGTAGTTCTGGCCGGAGGTCTCCAGGATCAGCGGGCGGAAGAACTCGTTCCAGTGGTAGTTGAAGGCGAGCACGCCGACGATCGCCAGGCCAGGTGTGGCCAGCGGTGCGTACACCGAGCGGAAGATCCGCCAGGGCCCCGCGCCGTCCAGCATGGCCGCCTCGCCCAGGTCCTTCGGCATACCGAGGAAGTACTGGCGCATCAGGAAGGTGCCGAAGGCCGTCGGGAAGGCCGGGATGATCAGGCCGAGGAGCGTGTCGGTGAGGCCCATCGACTTCAGCACCAGGAACACAGGCACGATGGTGACCTGCAACGGAACCATCATGGTCGCCAGGACCAGGCCGAAGAGCGGCTTCTTGAACCGGAACTCCAGGCGGGCGAAGGCGTATCCGGCCAGGCCCGCCGTGATCATCTGGCCGACGGCGATCAGTGCCGTCACGAGGGTGGAGTTCAGGGCCAGCAGCCATACGTCGATCTGCTGGAAGACCCCGTGGTAGGCCGAGGTCGTCGGGTGCGTCGGGATGATCTGCGGGGGCAGGTCGAAGGACTGGGCCGGAGTGCGCAGGGAGGTGGAGACGGTCCAGATGACCGGGCCCAGCGTCAGCAGGGCGCACACGGTCAGTGCGGCGATCCGGGCCCAGGGGGCGAGTGAGTACCGTACGCGGCTCAGGGTCGGGGTCGGGGTTCCTTGGCTCATGCGGTTTGTGGGGCCCATAGGGTCTGTGGGACTCATGACGCTCATACGGCTCACCGGCTCACTGGTAGTGGACGAAACGCCGGCTGAGCCGGAACTGGAGGGCGGTGACGGCCATGATCAGCACGAAGAGCAGCACGCCCACCGCAGACGCCTCGCCGAAGTCGAGCTGCTCGAAGGCCCTCTCGTAGATCACCATCACCACGGTGCGGGTGGCGTCGCCGGGTCCGCCGTCGGTGAGGACGTAGGGCTGCTCGAAGACCTGGAGGGCGTTGATGATGCCGACCACCGTCGCGACGAGCAGCGTCGGCGACAGCAGCGGCAGCGTGATGCCGAGGTGCTTGCGCAGGCCGGTCGCTCCATCGAGGGCGGCGGCCTCGTGGATCTCCTTGGGGATGTTGTTCAGACCGCCGACGAACAGCAGGAACGAGAAACCGAACTGCTGCCAGACGTAGACCAGGATCACCGTGGCCATCGCCGCGTGCTCCGAGGTCAGCCAGGGCACGGGCGCGACGCCGACCAGGCCGATCAGCCAGTTCACCACCCCGAAGTCCTGGTTGAACAGGTACTTCATCACCACCGAGATCGACGCGGCGGACAGCACCAGCGGGAAGAAGAACGCCGAACGGAACACCGACCGCAGCCACACCGGCATCCGCCCGTTCAGCGCGAGTGCCAGCGCCAGCGCGATCAGCAGTTGCAGCGCGACCGCGAGGACCATGAAGACGAGCGTGTTGCGGAAGGAGACCAGGACGGTCGAATCCGTGAACGTCGTACGGTAGTTGGCGCCGCCGGCGAAACGGGGCGGGTCGATCACGTTCCAGTGGAACAGGCTCAGCACGACGGACCCGATGATCGGTACGACCGTGAAGACGACGATTCCGACGACCGTGGGCGCCAGGAACAGCGCGGCCAGCAGTCGGGAGCCGCGATCGCGGACGGACGGTCGTACGGCAGCGGCGGATGGCGTGGCGGGCCGTGAACGCACGGCCGGGACCTGGGAGTTCGGGACCTGGGTGTTCGTCATACCTCACGCTCCATGGCCTGCTCCAGGTCGCCCTGCATCCGGCGCAGCGCGGGAGCCACCGCACGAGGCGAGGCCAGCGCGGTGCCGGTGTACTTGAGCAGGACGTCGGTCACCTCGGCGACCTGGGGCGGCGCGGGGATCGGGCCGGTGTCGGGGAACCGGTCGAGGGTGTCGTAGAAGACCTGCCAGTGCGCCGGGCCGCTCGCGGCGTAGCGGGCGGCGTTCAGCATCGAACGCCGGGCCGGGGTGGTCTGGTTGCTCTGGAACAGCCGGGTCATGGTGTCCTTGCGGGCCGCGTACTTGATGAACTCCCAGGCGGCTTCCTGCTTCTTCGAGGTGCGCAGCAGCGCGTAGCCCGCCGCGCCGAACTGGTGGCGCTGGGTGCGCCAGCGCGGGAAGTACTGCACGTCGTAGTCGGCGGCCCGCATGCCGGCCAGCTGCAGGCCGCCCGCCCAGAAGCCGCCCGCTGGTGTGACGCCGACGCGGCCTGTGGAGAACACGCCGACCAGATTGTTGCCGTTGCCGCCCTCGGGCCGGCTGCACAGGTTCTCCTGGACGAGGGAGGCGAGATAGTCGTACGCCTCCTCGACCCGGTCGTCGGTGGCCTGCGGGGTCGTCCAGCGGAAGCCTCCGCCGCGTCCCTGCCGGTCGGCGGCCGGGTAGAAGGTGTCCCACAGCCAGGAGCCGCCGGGCGCCTTCGACTCCTTCAGCAGGTTCGTGCCGTTCGCGAAGAGCCAGGGGACCACGCCGCCCCACAGCCGGTTGGTCCAGAAGTACGGCGTGAAGTGGGCGCCGCCGCCACGCTTCAACTCCCGCAGCAGCGCGGTGAAGTCGTCGCGGTTCCAGTCGGCCGCCGGGAAATCCGCGCCCGCCCGCTTCAGCACCTGCTTGTTGAGGTACATGTCGGCGGCGTTGAACTCCATGGGCAGTTGGTAGAGGTTGCCCTCGTACATCATCGACTCGACCAGCGAGGGGTGGACGTCGGCGAAGTACTCACGCAGCTCCGCCGCGTCCCGCCGCACCCAGCGGTCGAGTGGCACTCCGAGCTTCTGGGCGAACAACTGCACGCCCTCGGTGGCCACATACACCAGGTCGGGCGCGGTGCCCGCGGCGATCTGGGTGAGGATCTTCGCGAAGAAGTCCGACCAGTCGACGGCCTGCACCGCGTTCACCCGCAGCGGGATGTCGGGGTGGAGCTGATGGAAGCCCTTGGTGAGGGCGGCGACTGTGGCCGGGTCGAAGGCGGAGCCGAGGGTGGCGACGACGAGGGAGCCGTCGTCACGGCCGGGGATGTCGGCTCCCGTGAGCCGGTCCCAGCTCGCGGCGGTACCGGCCAGGGCGGCTGCTCCGGCCCCGTATGCGCCGTACCGCAGCAGCGTGCGGCGGGGGATGTGCGAGTCAGTCATCAACGGGCCTAACTCGTGTTAGTTCAGGGGTGATGCCCCAGATGATGGGAACCGGGCAGCAGGCCTGTCAAGGGTCGGGAACGCTTGACCTTTAACGAGTTAGGTCTACAGTCCTCGTTCATCTGAGCCGAATTTTCACGCCTCTGCGTCGTGAGCCGCCACGAGAGGAACGATGCGTCATGCCCGGAACATCGGGGCTTTCCAGGAGATCACTGTTCGCGGGATCGGCGGCGGGCACCGCCGCCGCACTGCTGTCCACCGGGACGGCCACGGCCGCACCGGAGCCCGAGCCCGGGGCCACGGCAAATCGCAGAACCAAGTCCGCAGCGAGCGGGGCGAGTTACCGCGCCGCGTACCACTTCACGGTCCCCGACCAGTGGAAGAACGACCCGCAGCGGCCCGTCTGGATCGACGGCGAGTACCGCTACTACTACCTCTACAACGCCGACTACTTCACCGGTGTCGTCGGCACCGCGTGGCGCCTGGCCACCACCAAGGACCTGGTCTCCTTCACCGACCGCGGGGTCGCCGTACCCAAGGACACCACGTCCAACGGCGATCTCTGGTCGGGTTCGGCGGTGGTCGACACCGGCAACACGGCCGGATTCGGCGCGGACGCGGTCGTCGTCATCGTCACGATGTCCCCCGGCGGCGGCACCGACCACCAGGAGCAGTTCCTGTACTACTCGACCGACGGCGGTCTCACCTTCACCAACTACGGGACCGACCCTGTCCTACCCAACCCGGGGGTCGCCGACTTCCGCGATCCCAAGGTGATCCGCGACGAGGACCGGGGCCGCTGGGTGATGCTCCTCGCGGAGAACGACAAGATCGGCTTCTATCACTCCGGCAACCTCAAGTCCTGGACGTACGTGGGCGGTTTCGTCCACGGCGGCATCGGCGTCCTGGAGTGCCCCGACCTGTTCCGCATCACCGCTGGCGACGGCACCGCCAAGTGGGTGCTCGGCGTGAGCGCCAACGGCAAGGGCTCGGGGCTGCCCAACACGTATGCCTACTGGACGGGTTCGTTCGACGGCAGCGCGTTCACCGCCGACGCGAGTGACCCGCAGTGGCTCGACCACGGATGGGACTGGTACGGCGCCGTCACCTTCGAGAAGCGGGACGCGAGGGGCGCGGTGGATGCGGCCGCCCGGTACGCGATCGGGTGGGTGAACAACTGGGACTACGCCGACACCACCCCCACGATCGACTGCGACGGCTTCAACGGCACCGACTCCATCGTCCGCGAGATCACACTGAAGAAGGCGTCAGACGGCACCTACTACCTCGCCTCGCAGCCCGTCGCCGGCCTCGACTCGCATGTCTCTCGCACCGTGAACCTGGGCGACGTGACCGTGGACGGCACGAAGGTGCTCGACTACACCGGCCTCTCCTACGAGGTGACGACCGAGATCACCTGGTCCCAACTCACCGGCGCGGGCCTCCAGTTGAGGCGCTCCCCCAGCGGCGGTCGGCACATCGACGCCGGGATCTACGCCGACTACGCCTTCCTCAACCGACGCAACACGGTGAACGCCGACACGTCCGGCAAGTGGCAGGAGAGCCACACCCCGTTCGACCCGTCCGCCAGAACGGTGAGGCTGCGCATCCTGGTGGACCGCACGTCGGTGGAGATGTTCATCGACGACGGCCGCTACGTGCACACCAGTCAGGTGTTCCCATACCTGCTGGACACCCGGCTCGCGCTGTTCACGATCGGGGGCAGCGCGGTGTTCCGCAACACGGTAATACGCGAGTTCTCGGTGTGAGGCAGGCGAGTGGCGCGGGAACACCGTACGCGTGAAGCCGATCGGCAACACCGGAACGGGCCGCCTGTTCTGAGATGCGATCCGCCTGTCGATCACGGGGTTGGCCAGGTCGTACAGGGTTCCTGATCGGGTGACCGCGCGGGGATCGGCGTATGAGAACAGGGTCTCTTGGTGGGTCGGGGATGCGAACCAAAACGATCACCAGGAGGCCCTGTTGCCGCACTCTCTCGCGTTTGCGTCGACCGAGTCGATGAACCCGTCACGCTTGTCTTGAACGCTGGGTGGATGGTCTCCGAAAGGGCTCCCCTGACTCGAAGCGCACGTTCAGGATCTCCTCGCTCTTGATAGCGGCCAAGAAAGTTCCGGATGGGTGGTCGGGCCTCTCCTGCCGAGGCTGGATGGCTCGCTCCAGGCGCCGGATGGTCATGACTTCGGCGTTGCTGTCTCGTCGGACCCCTCGCTGTCGCCAGTGTGCCGCTGACGTTCCGCACGCTGCTGGACGAGTTCCTCGACGGCGCTGGGCAGGGTCGTCTCGAAGTCGATCAGCTTGGCCCAGGTCGGCGTCATCACGATGCGGACCATGCCGTCGTAGAGCGAGCGGACCTCGGCCTCCCACTCGACCCGCTGTTCGGCCGTCATCTCGTACGAGCCGTTCATCTCCAGGTATTCCTCGGGAATGCCGTCGACCTCGTCGAGTTCAACGGTGCCGCGGACGAGGAGGATCTTGGGCGGGTGCACCTCAGTGTCGATCGTGATGGCGACGGCCGGGTTCTCCCGGAGCGAAGCCAGCTTCGGGGCGTTCTTCGACGTGCACATCACGGCCTCCTTGCCGTTCCAGGCGAAGGCGATCGGGATGTTCCGCGGTGTCCCGTCCTTGGCCACGTAGGCCAGGCGGCAGAGGTCACGAGCCAGCAGCTCCTGGCTCAGCGGGCGATTGAGGATCTCGGTGATCCGGTCGTTCGTCATGGCGGGCCTCCCAAGGCTGAGCGACCACGGTGGCCGCTTCTGCCCCTGGGACGGAGCCACCACGCCGTTCTCGACATCCCTGCCGAACTTTCCTCCGCGCATCAGCGGACACGTCTCCGCTCTGCTGGTGCTGGCAACGGCGTCGGTGGCGCAGGGTCCAGTGACGCCGGCCGATGGGCCGTCGGCCGGGTTCACTGCGTAGCTCAGTCCGGACGGCGCGGAAGCCTGCTTGGCGCGTGTGCCGTCGCCCGTCAGTGAGGCGACCAGAGCCGAGGTCACGCCATCCCGCAGGAACTCTTCGCCCCACACGGGCGCTCCCATGAACGCCCCTCCGGCCGGCCCGAGGGCGACCGGATACAGTGCGCGAGACGGCAGCCTGGTCAGAATGGGGAAGCGTGACCGACACCAGCGACACCCGACCCGCCGAAGGCGAAGTACAGGCTCCACGGCGGAGCCGACTGCAACGCCTCATGCGCTACCTCCCCCTCATCGCCCCCGTTCTGCTGTGGGCCGTGCCCTGCTGGGTACTCCTGTTCAGCGGCCAGCACTGGCCGCTGCCCGTCACGCTGGTCGGTACCGCCCAGTTCGTCCTCGGCCTCGTGGCCATGCCGCTCGCGATGGGGCGCGGCCACGGCCGGCGCCAGCAGGACTGGGCGGCGATCATCGGTGACACCCTGCTGGGCGCCAGCTGGGTTCTGTTCACCTGGTCGGTTCTGCTCGGTGTCCTGTTGCGGCTCGCCCTGACCGTGGCCGGTGTCGGCGAGGGCCAGGACCGGGCCCGGATCGTCACGTGGGCCGTCCTCGGCACCACCGCCGTACTGCTCGCCTGGGGGTACGCCGAAGCCCGCCGTGTGCCCCGCGTGCGCTGCCTCGACGTGCAACTCCCCCGGCTGGGTGCCGGGTTGGACGGCACTCGCGTCGTCCTCATCACCGACACGCACTACGGCCCGCTCGACCGCACCCGCTGGTCGGCGCGGGTGTGCGAGACGGTGAACACACTGGAAGCCGACCTGGTCTGCCACACCGGCGACATCGCGGACGGCACGGCCGAACGCCGCCGCGCCCAGGCCGTCCCCCTCGGTACCGTGCAAGCCACCCAGGCCCGCGTCTACGTCACCGGCAACCACGAGTACTACAGCGAGGCCCAGGGCTGGGTCGACCTGATGGACGAGCTGGGCTGGGAACCACTGCGCAACCGCCACCTGCTGCTCGAACGCGGAGGCGACACTCTCGTGGTCGCCGGCGTGGACGACGTCACCGCCGAGTCCTCCGGCCTGGCAGGCCACCGCGCCCACCTCGCCGGAGCCCTGAACGGCACCGACCCCGACCTACCCGTCCTGCTCCTGGCCCACCAGCCCAAGTTCGTCGACCGGGCGGCAGCCGCCGGCATCGACCTCCAACTCTCCGGCCACACCCACGGCGGCCAGATCTGGCCCTTCCACCACCTGGTCCGCATCGACCAGCCCGTCATCGCCGGCCTCAGCCACCACGGCACCCGCACCCACCTCTACACCAGCCGGGGCACCGGCTTCTGGGGGCCGCCGTTCCGCGTCTTCGCCCCCAGCGAGATCACCCTGCTCGTGCTCCGCTCCCCGCACCTGCCCACCTCTCCGTAGCACTGGACAGGCAAGCACATCCGCTTGGAGTAGACCGACGAGCCAGGCGGTGCGGCGTCGACAAATGACTCGCCTCGCGCTTCTACATGGCAGGGTGACCGGTAGGTGATCAGAAACGCAGAGACCGTTGGGCCGATGGCTCCGATGCGACGGTGTCCCGGCTGGTCGACACCCTCGCGTCGGGCGGCGAGCGGGCCCTGACGGCGATCCGTACCGCCCTAGCCGAAGTACGTGAACACGTCTGCCACCGGCGGCTTCGGGACTGGTCCTGCCCTCAGCCGTTGACCAGGTCGTGATAGCCGGCCGCCAGGCCACCGCCCGCCGTCTCGGCCAGTTGGGCCACGACGGGGTGGACCAGCAGCGCGGCGACGCTGCCCGCCAGAGCCGGAAGGTTGGTGGTGAACCAGCGCCTGACGTAAGCCATCGTCGTCAGATCGGTCTGGGGGGCGGTAACGGCCTCCTCAAGCTCGTCCAGAAGTTCGCCCGCGCGGTCGGTGGCCGGGCCTCCCGGGGGAATCTCCGCCCGCACGGAGGCGAAGGCGTCACGCAAGACGGCCAGTTGGGCCTCGGTCACGGTGGCCGCGGGCGGCGCGGCGCCGTGTCCGGCGCCTACGACGCGGTTGCCGTCCCCGACCACCGCTTGACCGGAGATGTCACGGGCTCGAAGGGAGCGGACGTCGGTTGGCTCGTCGGTCATGGTGTCTCCTCGATGTCGTGCGGAAGCGGGTCAGCCGCCGGAATCCACTGGTGTCTCCGACGGCGACTCTTGGGTGAAGGCCTCGGCCGGAATGGTCATACCGATGGTGTCGCCGTCGTGGGTCACGTCCAGTAGTGCCGTGTAGGAGCCGGGGCTCTGGGGCCGGAAGGTGACGATCATGGTGCAGAGGAACTGCCGGTCACCGGTGGGCGAGCACCCTTGGTGCTCAACGGTGAAGGACGGCGGCTGCGTCTCCGGCGTGACGGAGAGAGTGACGCTCTCGTCGCTGTCGCAGTCGTAACCGCTGTACGTGATCGTGCGGCTGTCCTCGTCCCCCACGGGCAAGGCTTGAAAGGACTCTGCGGTGTGTCCCTCCAGGCTGCAGCTGGACGGCTGTCGGCTGACGGGCGGCGGGGATATGGGGCGGAACGGCTCTTCCGGCTCATCGCTGCCGGGCTGTCGGGAGCCGTCGCCCTGCCCGGTCTCCCGGTCCGGCGGCTTGTGCGAGGGCCCGCGCACTCCCGGGTGCGAGGGCTCGAATGTGCCAGGGTGACCTGGGGCGGTGGTGGAGCCGGGAGCGGAATAGGGGGTGGCCGCGGGGCGCGCGCGAGGCGTGCTGTCGCCGCCCGACGCGAGCAGTCCCGCCAGCAAACCCCCGACTCCCAACACCAGTACCCCGAGCCCGGCCGCCATCGGACCGCTCAGCCCGGCACCGGAACCACCCGACAGTCCGGCCCCGCCGTCCTGCGCTCCCTCTGCCGTCCGCGGTCCCGTACCGCCGATGGCCTGACCGGCAGCCACACCACCGGCCGCCGAAGCCAGCCCCACGGCCACACTCGCCAGACCCAGTGCCGTGCACCGTACGTTCTCCTCCCGCGCGAAGTACGTCACGTCCTCGGTGGCGCCGAGCCGGGCAGCCGCTGCGCCGCCGAGCGCCAGCACCTCTTTCCAGGCACCCCAGCACAGGCCGCGGGCCAGCACAGGTGCGGCGGCCCGCGCCAAGTCCCGTACGGCTACGTCGTCGCCCTGTCGTGCCGCCTCGGCGAGAGCGCGCCGGATCAGCCCCGACCCGGCGGAGACCTCGGACCAGCCAGGACGCCGACCGATCCAGTCGGCGAGTCCGGCGGTGGCGTCGGCCGCGACCCGCAGAGTGCCGGCCCTTTCGGCGACCAGGGTGGCGAGCCGTCCCCCGGCGCGGTAGCCGCCGCTCTCACGGGTGACCAGGCGCAACCCCTGAATTTCCGTCAAGGTCTCAGGCACAGGGGTGCCCGCACCGACCGCCCCGAGGAGGGCCTCGGGCACGGGAAGCGGCTGGAAGGCGCACAGGGCACCGAGCAGTTGGGCGGTTTCCTGGCCGAGCCGTCCGGCGAGTCCCGAGGCCACCGAGGCCTCGTCCGCGGTGAAGGCCGCGGCGGCGGTGCTGCCTCCCGCCTCCAACAGGGCCGCCGCCGTGACCAGGGCGCGCGGATGTCCGTGCACCTCGGCGGTGAAACGGGCGGCCTCCCGCGCCTCCGCTTCGCTGAGGGACCGGTCCAGTTCCCGTTCCAGCAGGGCGAGCGACGCGCTCGCCGACAGTCCGCCGAGCCGGCAGTCGCGGGTACCGGCTCCCGTTTCGGCCAGGCCGTGCTCGGTGGAGGAGACCAGCACGTCACAGCCGGGCAGCGCGTTCCGCAGCGCGGCGAGCCCGCCGGGATCGGGGTCCTCGAAGTCGTCGACGACGACCAGTGCCTCCACTGGTGCCATGAGCCGCCGCAGCAGCGCCGATCCGGGCTTGTAGTCCTTGGTGTCGTAGCAGGACTGGAAGATCTGCTGGAGGACGTCTTCGGCGTCCAGACCGGCCGCATGGACGAAGACCACCGGTGCTTCCGGTTCGCGGTCCGCGGCGACGCGGCTCAGCAGGGCCGTCCTGCCGCTGCCTGGCGGGCCGTGCACCCGGACGGCATACCCCTCGGAGAGCCGGTTGTTGATGCGGGCGCGTTCCTCGTCACGCCCGAGCAGCACGGGGGCCCGCGGGGGCCGCACCCAGTCCGCCGGCCGGGGGCGGCGCCGGACCTGCGGTGGCCCCTCGGCGCTCGGCGCCACGGACGATCCGTGGTCGAGCACGACGATGTGGTTCACGACATGGACGTCGTTGTTGTCGCCGACGACCAACTGCCCGCTGATGTCCCCTGCTTGGACGCTCGTACCCAACTGCCTCCCCGTCCCCCGTACCCTCCGCTGGGACAGCAGTACAGCAGCCTGCGCGTCCGATCAGACGCGGTGACGCACCTTGAACAATTACCGACCGCTTCACCGCCCCTTCCTGATGGATATCTGCCGTCCATTGGTGCAGATCGGGTGCTGCAGCCAGGTCCGGCTCGCTGGTCTCCAATGACACTGTGTGTCGACGAGCGGAGACTCGGCAAGTGATGTGCGGGAGTCGCGCGCGAGCATCAACGCCCCTGCCGGGCCAAGGAGGACGAGTGACCAGCACACCGCAGAGACGGGCCCGATTACGTCGCGCTCGGCATCGGCCGGCGCCGAACCACGTCCGGGCACGGCTCCGTGAGGAGCCCCCCGGTCCGGAGCCGGCTCCTGGCCCCGAGGCCTCGCGGGCGCCAAGGGCCTGGCAACGCATGCGGCGGGACAACGTGCCCCCATGCGCCGACATCGTGTACCCGGCGTCCAGTCTGCTGCTGGGTACGGCCGACACGCCCCGAGAGGAGCGGCCCAAGCTCTCCGATCCCGACCATCGCTGGGCCGCCGAGTTCATGTACTTCATCGACAGCAACGGCAACGATTGGACTCGGACCTCGACCGGTCTGGATGAACGCGCGCCGCTGCCCAGAACCAGCATGGAGAATCCGCTCGGTCAGGGGATCGGCAACATCGCGGTCTTCGACGAGCAGGTGGGTGAGGCCGGCTTGTGCGAGGGCAGGGGCAGGGGGCAGGTAGCGGATGACGCTCTGTTGGCTGAGCGCCCCGTCAGAGGTCGTCCACGTCGACCAGCCCGTCCTGGATGGCGCGGGCGACCAAGCTTGCCTTGGTCCGCGCGGGTCGGCCGACGTTCGCGTACTTGATGCGCACCCGGTCCAGATACGAGTTGACCGTTCGTACGGAGATCCCGAGACGTTGCGCGACCAACTCCTTGGACTCCGACTGGAACCACTCGATGAGCACGTTCTCCTCGCGGACGGAGAGCTGGGGACGGTCGGCGCGGGTGTTCGTTCCCAGCGCGCCGGCCAGCGCGGGCGGCATGTAGGGCCGCTCGTCCGCCGCTGCCAGCGTCGCCTCGACCAGGTGGTCCCGGCCCTCGCTCTTGGTCAGATAGGTCGCGGCTCCCAGGTCCAGGCAGTTGAGCGCTGTCTTCTCGTCGTCCCGCATCGAGTAGACGACCACCTGCCGCCCGGCGTCGACGAGTCTTCGGAGGCTGCCGAACGCGGGGCCGCCTTCGGCCAGTTGCAGATCCAGGACGACGACGTCGGCCGTGCTGCCCGGCTCGGTCCAGGCTTCCCGTACGGAGTCGCCGGCCGCGACCACGGTGATGGGTCGCCGTGCCGCGGCGTACCAGGCCTCTATGCCCGAGAGGATGGCGGGATGGTCGTCGACGACGACCACGCTGACCGGTGCGTTGTCACTCATGTGAGGTCAACTCCGGAGGCGGCCGGTCTTCTCCAGCCGGCTTCCACCCACACACTTCCGCCGCGCGTTGTTCGCTCCACGGCCACCTGCGCGTTCGTGGCAGGGCCGTGTGCCTGATCGGCTTCGTCCGTGCCCCGGCCGCCGGCGCAGTCCTCGCTGACCACGCTCACGCGCACCGCGCGCGGTGTCCACACGACAGTCACCCGCGCGGCCGAGCGGGTACGCCCCAGAATCACCGCCACCGGGTCGATCAACTCCCTCCGTACCTCCACAGGCACCTCACCCGGCCGGCCTCGTACTGCCAGGCTCACAGTCACCCCTTGGTGCTCGGCCACCTCGACGCACGCCCGCAACTCGTTGAGCAGCGGGTCCAGGACGGCATCGCTCTCCGCGAACAGGCGGCGCATACGGGCGGCTTCCACGCCGCACCGCAGCCTGACCTCCTCGTCGTGCGGGCTCAGCACACCATGGCCGAGGCCCACGAGCAGCGGCACGGTCGTCGCCGTCAGCGCGCGATAGCGCTCCTTGTGATCACGCTGCATGTCCTCGTGGATGCGTTCCCGGGTACGCAGTTCTTCCTCCCGTGCGGCCGCGGTCCCCGCGGCCGGCGCCGTACCGTGGAGCAGGTACGTCATCAGTACACCGACGGAGAGCTGGAAGCCGCAGCTGCCTATCGTGGAGATCCCCATGGTGGCCCACTGGGCGACGGTCGGCTCCCCGGACAGGAACACAGCGGTGGCGTTGAGCCCCACATGCGCCCCGAGGAACGCCGCGTACACCCTGACCCGCAGGTCTGCCAGCAGGAACAGCGCATGCCAGCCGACCACTCCGAACGCCCAGTCCGGCGCGCCTGTCGACTGATCCGGCGGGAGCGTGAAGGCGCACACCGCCGAAACGGCCAGCACCGAGGCCAGGCTCCACCAGCGCACCCTCCGCGGGATCCGTCTGCCACGCAGCAGATAGGCACCCCCGATCACGGCGACGGCGGCTAGGCAGACGAAGGCAGCAGTCTGTGCCCATGCGGGGCGGTACATGTCCTGGTGGACCACGAGCCGGCGCAGCGAGATGGTGAACTGCCACACCAGGCTGATCAGCAGCACGGCCAGTTGGGTCCCGTAGAGAAGCCGCCCGCGGATGAAGCGGACGTCGGCGGTGTGCTGTACCTGGGCACGGGGCGGGCGCGGTAGGCCGGCCACCCGTGACGGGCGCGGAACGGCGGTCACCTGTGCACTGTCCCCTGCCGGTGACGCCTGGGCCGGGCCGTGCCAACGCCACTGCACGCGGGTCCCGGTCTCCGGACGGGAGGTGACCGTGGCGGAGCCTCCGACCGCGTGCATCCTGCCGATGATGGAACCGTTGATGCCCCGTCGCCGCGCGGGGACGGACTCCGGGTCGAAACCCCGTCCCGCGTCGGACAGTTCGACGACGGCGCCGCCCCCCTCAGTCCATGCCCTGAGCTCCGCCTCCCGCACCCCGGCATGGCGTGCCACATTGGTGACGGCCTCGCGGACCCCGTTGAATATCGCGAGCCCGGGTCCTGACGGAATCGCGAGCGGGCCGTCGATGCGCGTCTTGAGGCGCACTCTGGCCTGTCCCTCACCCTCGGGCACACAGCCGAGAAGAGCCGCGAGGTCGACGCTCCCCGTCTCGAATCCGGGCACGGCGGACATGGCCTCCAGATCCTGTCTGGCACGCGGGGGCAGCCACGACCAGTCCCGGCCGTCGCCCTGGGAGACCATCAACAGAGTCGCGCTCGCCGTGTCGTGCAGGGTCGCCAGGTACTCGCGCTCGGTCGCCCTCCGTGCGGCGGCGACTTCCATCTCCCGGCGCGCCTCCGCCCTGACCGCGGCCGACCGGTCGGCCGCCCTGGCCAGCCCCCGGACGATGAGGTAGGCGGCCCTCGACAGGCCCACCTGGATCAGCATGCGCACCAGGGGCACCACGTCGGGGCTGTGCCCGGGCGAGGAGAGAACGTCACCCAGCACGCTGACGCCGGCTCCCAACGCGGCCAGGGCGGCCCCGGCCGCCGGTCGCGTCGCCCACTCGTACTGGAAGGCGACGACGCTGATGCCGACCATCGCCTCCACCATCACGTTCGCGGACTCACCGCCGATCACCGGCTGAGACAACCCCGTCAGCACCACCACGGCCGCGTCCAGCGTCCACAGCAGGGCGAGCGGGAACAGGCGCGGGCGGCGCAGCGAGTAGAGGCGCACACCACAGGCGAGGAAAGCGGGCACCAGCAGAGACAACGCCAGGGGAATCTCCGCCGCCTCCGCCGAGACGACACCCAGCACACCACACAGGCAGACCACGATGGACCGGAGCCACACCCCGAACCGCTCAAGGGCCAGGATCAACAGGCGCTCGCTGGACCTTGGGCCCTCTATCGGCTCAGCGGCCATCCCTGTTCCCCCTCGAATCCCCCATGCCGCAGTGAGACAAGGGTAGTTGCCCCACGATCAAGGCAGGACGCCCATTCGCCTCCGGTGCGTGCGGCGGCCGTTTCTTGTGGGGCGAACGACCGGCACACCCGGCGACCGGGCCGGGCTAACGTCCCGTCGTACGGGGCTGACACCGTCCGCGGCGGGCCCGCATCCAGGCAGGTGCGAGTGCGCGCCTGACGCACGGGCAGTTCACTTGCTCCCCTCACGAGAGGTACAACCATGTCCATTCGTCTCGGCAAGCGGTCCAGATCCCTTCTGGCGACCGGCGCCCTTACCGCCGGCCTCCTCGGCGGCGCCGTTGCCGTCGCTCCTTCGGCGGCGGCGTGGCCGTACGTCGGGGAGTGCTCGTCCAGCCACAAGATCATTTACAACACGACCTCCTCGCAGTCGATCAAGATCCCGGACGTGTGGTACCAGGGGTACTACAACGTGCGCTGCTGGATGGACTACGGCAGCACCGGAGTCGGCGTCGAGGCCCTTCAGCTCGCCCTCAAGTCGTGCTACGGGCGATCCATCGCCGTCGACGGCGAATTCGGCCCGGCCACACGCGACGCCCTCAAATACGCCCAGGGCCAAGAGGGAATCACCGCTGACGGACTGTACGGCGAGCAGGTGTTCGAGAACCTGAAGTGGGCCAGGTACAAGCAGGACGGAACGCGCAACGGCTGTGCCAGCCGCGACTTCTAGAGCTGCTTGCCCCTGAAGAATTCGCTGGCGCGGATCCTCTGAAGTGGCGTCGACCTGCCCTACTCCCCTACTCACAGGCCGACGACGTGCCCTGCACCATGCCGTACGACCGCGACGACCGCGTCGGCCCGGCCGACGCGGTCCACGAGGGCCCGGCACGCAAGAACGGCTTCAACGAGCGGCGAACCCGAGGGAAAGACACCATCCGTGCATGACTACGACGACCCCGCCTGGGGACCGCTTCCCGCCCGCCCGGCCGCACTGCGCTGGCTGCTGCTTCTCCCCCTGACCCTGGTGTTCCTGCCGCTGTGGTGGGTGGTGTGGGTCTTCCTCGCCGCCTGCTTCTACTGCGTGGCTCCGGTGGCCGAGCTGATCGTCCACATGGTGCCGCGTGCCGAGAGGCGTGCGATACGGGTGCTGGACGCCACGCTGGGCCGGGTGCCGTTCGTCCCGCTCTGGTGCGTGGTCCCGGTGGCGCTGGTACGGGAGGGCGACACGGCGTACTACCAGGCGCGAGTGGACCGGCGCGTCGAGAAGCAGACCCGGCGAGTGGAGACCTCCCGGTACCGTCGCGAGTACCACCGCGACCTGGAACTCGGAACGCACTACTTCCGGGGCGCCGGGGCCGGTTACGTCCTGCGCGTCGCCTCGGAGCGGGGCTGGCACCTCCATCCGGTGCTGCGCTCGCACCCCCGGCGTCGGCTCCGGCTGCGCCACAACGGTCGGCCACGGCCGGAGGTCAGTAACTGACCTGACAGTCCCGGACAGTCTCCGTCAGAGGCGGCCCCCCTACCCAATCGACCAACGGCGAACCAGCCGACGTACTCCGGCCTCCGCCCTGGCGTACTCACCCGCTTTCAAGGAGACGACGCTGAGAACCAGTGCCCTGAGGTGGCCCGTACTCATCATCGCGTTCGTGCTGAGCCTGCCCTCGTTGACCGGCTGCGCCATCGACAAGGGCACGGCACTCGCCGCGGATTTCGAAGAGAACTGGGCCGATACGCCGGACGTGGCGAAAATCCGCACCACCAAGAACAACACACTGCCCTTCAAGGGAACGTCGACCGGCACCCTGACCGTCAAGGAGGGCACTTCGGCCGACCGCGTGACCGAACTGGTGGGCGAGATGAGGAAGTACGTCGCCCGTCACGACAAGATCACCGGTCGGATCGCCGCGGACGACATCACCTTCACCGTCGTCGCGGACAAGGGCCGCACCGGAGAGGTCCTGGCGCTGTGGCGATCGCTGACGGCCGACGACCGGGTGGTGGACGCCGACATCAATGACGCGCCCTGGAAAGGGGCAACCGACCGCTGGCGGATCGAGGTCACCGCGGTCGATGCCACCGGCGCGTTGGCGGTCTTCAAGGACATGTACGCCAAGGGCGACCGGCACCGGCCACTTGCTGGAGTGATGGTCCTGAGGGTCAGAGGGCCGGGGCTCTTTGTGGAGAGCGACTTCAACGACGGTTTCCCAGCCGAGGCGGTCGCCGCGTACGAGGCGGTGCTCGCTCAGTACCCGGTCGTCGGCGCGACTCTGCGACGCGATGCCGTGTCCGGATCGGCGGCAGGCATCGTCGTGGCGAAGGGCGTGGATCGGAACCATGCCGGCGAACTCGCCAGGAGGGCGGCGCCGAACCTCGGCGCCGCAGTCGAGGTCACCAGCGACAACGCCGACTGACTGCCGGCTGGATCAACCAGCACGGCCCCTTGCTTGCGCTGCGCAGCCGCAGATCTTCCCTACGGGGACCGGAAGCGATCTGACGGTCCGGTGGTAACTCCCCTATACGCAGACGGAGTTGCTGGCCCGCTCACGCTGCGACACCGAGGCTGTGCGGGACGTCACTCGCCGGCTATCGCCGACTCCGGTGATTTCGACTTGCCTTGGGGGGTCTCCCTTGAGCTCTCCCTTGAGTTCTCCCCTGGCCCAGCCTGCCGCCATCGTTCCTTGCCGTCCAGGGCGCGGCGGCCCTGGACCGCAGCCATCCAACCGATCAACGGCTGAAGAGCTTGTGGGGCAAACGACCGGCACACTCGGCGACCGAGCCGGACTAATGTCCCCGTCATACGGGGCTGGAACCGACTTCGGCGGGCGCGCAGGACCTCACTTTCGCTCTCTCGTTCATGCACCCGGGGAATCGGCATGGGCAAAGCCATCCCGGATCAGAACCGCAGTCCCGTCCTGTAGGAACTCGGGCAACCCGTCCGAAAATCGAAAGGTGGAGCAGAATTGATCAAGCTTCGAAGCGGGCGCGCCAAGTCGGCCATGGCCACTGGCGCCCTTCTGGCCGGACTCCTCGGCGGCGCTCTCGCCGGCGCGCCGTCCGCAGCCGCGGCTGACTCCCCTTGCAGCTACGGGAGTTACGTATACAACAAAGTCACAAACCCCACCTCTTACAAGTACATCCCCTACGTCACCGGCGATTGGTCCGATTGCTGGCTGGACCGGGGGATGAGCAATACGGCAGTCCGCGCCCTTCAGAAGAACCTCAATTCCTGCTACGGATACAAGCTGGCAACGGACGGAGTCTTCGGAGGCCTCACCGAGTCGGCACTCATCTCCGTCCAGAGGAAGGTGGGTGTCGCGGCGGACGGCGACTACGGACCCAAAACGCGGGATGCGATGGTGTGGGCGAACTACAGCATGGAAACCGGGGCGCGGATCAGCTGCAACTGACGAACGGCTGATCCACCGCCCGGCCCTGGTATGGCATTCGAGACCGTTCGGTCTGTACCTCCGGCCAGGGTATGGCGCAGAGAATTACCACTCCGCGACCTGATCGCCACTTCCCTGCGTGAATCGCCGGGATACCGACGACAAGTCGCGGGAGCTTCAGCGTAACGAGAGGTGCGTTCGCCGCATCAAGGGCGACCGCACCTCTTTCGTAAGCAGAACCGATTCAGTCGATTGTGCAGTCCTGAATCTTTGTCTCATCACCTACAAACACGGGGACGGAATGCAGAACACGGGGCATAACAAGAGGGTTGCGACCGCGGCGGCGCTGGGCGCACTGACGGTGCTTCTCGCCACCGGATGCTCCTTCAGCATTGGCGACGCGGAGAAGAAGAGTGAGGCGACGGCCAGCGAAATCGCAGCCGCCGTCGAGAAGCGGCCGACGGCCGAGGAACAGCCGGTCGGTGACGATCCCGCGGAGCCCGAGAACACGGGCGTCAACGAGGGCGGGGCTGTCCACAAGGCCCGAGTCGCACAGACGATCTCCGACAAGCTCGCTGCGGACACCGGCAAGCGTCCCGACAGGGTCACCTGCCCTGAGCACCTCCCGGCCCGGGTCGGCGCCACGATCCGCTGCGAACTCACTGCCGGCAGCGACACCCTCGGGGTCACCGTCACCGCCACCTCGGTCAACGGCAAACAGGTCAACTACAACTTCAAGGTCGACGACAGCGTCGAGTGAACACAGAACCCGCGCGATTGACGAGCTGCACGCCCAGAACACCCAACAGGCCGAGGAGATCGCCGAGTTGAAGCAGCGGCTGAAGAAGGAGCATGTCGGGTGAGCAATGTACTGGCCATGAGAGCCTCCCGGGAAAGAGTCCGCGACGGGGCTCCGGCGCCGGTCAAGGACTGGGTCGACTTCTCCGACGGATCGGGACCGTCCCGGGTGGTCGCGTACGTGGAGCGCGAGCTGCCGCCGGGCGGCATTCCCGCATACCTCGCGGCCCGCAGCAGCGGCGCCCGCTCCTTCGTCCTGTGGGCCGACGAGCACCGCCGGGAGCGGGTGGCCACCCTGGTGACCCTGTCGGCCACCGGTGGTGTCGCGAAGTTTCAGGCGCTCGGAGCGCACGGCGAACTCATCGGCACGCTCGTTCGTGAGAAGGCCCTCCGTGGCAGGGGCCTGCGCACCCGCTGGACCGTGACTCAGCCCGGCGGCCCTGAGGCAGTGGGCTTCAAGGGCCGGATCTTCTGGTGGTTCATGTGGTGGCTGTCGTTTCCGATACAGCTGCTGATCCTCGTGTTCAGCGTTTTCGACAGTGTCCCCGGCAATGAGGGTGGTGTCGCGCGCGGCCCCCGGCGCATCAAGTGGCGTGCGGGTGGGCAGATCCCGCTGGAGTTCAGATCCCGCGGCAACAAGCTGCATCTGCACGCGCCGGGATTGGACTGGCGGCTTGGGGCCACCCTGGTCGTGCTGCTGCACACGTTCGGCGCCGGCTCTTGGGACGCCAGGAAGAAGTGACCGGTCGGCCCCGCCGCCGGTCCCGTCCCTCTCCGAGGGCACGGTCGCCTCGCCCGTCTCCGTCAGTGGTTCGAGGCCGCGTTCGTCAGCGGTTCGAGGCCGCGTTCGAATCGCGCGGCATCATGTTCGTCCACCGCTACTACGAGCGGCGAATGCGGGGAATCCGGCACCACGGCCGCGCGGGTGGTGGGGCGGACGGTGGCCCTGGCCGGCCGGTTGCCCACGGCTCGATTGCGCCCAGCCGGGCTGCTGTCGGCCTCTCGGTTCAGTCGATCCACCGTTTGCGCTCGAACGAGGACGGTCCGGTCACCAGGGTGTCGGGGGGAACGTCCTTCGTGACGACGGCTCCGGCGCCGACCACCGCACCGCGTCCGATCGTGACACCGGGGAGAACCGTGACCGCCGCGCCGAGCCACGCGTTCGCTTCGATCGTGATGGGCGCCCGCGTGATGAACTCGCTTCGCTCGGACGCCGGGAGGGGATGGTCGGAGGAGATGAGGTTGGTCTTCGGGCCGATCAGGACACCGTCGCCCAGGCGGATACCACCCTGGTCCAAGAAGGTGCAGCCCTGATTGACGAAGACGTGCTCACCGAATTCGATGCCAAGCCCGTGGTCGGTGTAGAAGGGCGGATAGACGTTCACGGAGCTGGGGACCGGCTTGCCGACGATCTCGGACAACAAGGCCGCGCGTGCCGCCTTGTTGTCGAAGGGCAGGACGTTGAGCCGTGACGTGAGCGTGGTCACGATCTCGATTCGCTCGGCCACTCGCGCGAACTCGGGAGTGCGGACGTAGAGGCGGTCTTGATCAGGCATGAGGGGTCCTCACGATGGGGCGCTCGGGTCCGAGCCGTTGAAATGGCACCCGTCGGGCGCGACGGCAGTTCAACCACAGGTTGATCGGAGCCATCAAAACGATCAGGGCACACCGGAATCAAACAACCATCAGGACAGGCGTGATCAACGATTGGTTGTCTGCCCAGAATGAGCGGCATGGACGTCGTTGCCGTACGCACCTTCGTCGCCGTTGTGGATGCGGGGCAGTTCCAGGAGGCCTCCACCGATCTCTCGGTCACTCCGCAAGCGGTGTCCAAACGCATGCCGCGCTGGAGAAGGCACTCGGCGTCCAGCTCTTCACCCGGGACGCACGCGGAGCGCGGCTCACCATCGACGGACAGGCGTTCCTGCCCCATGCCCGCAGGCGCCTCCAAGCCGCTGAGCGGGCCGTCGGCTCCGTACGGCCAGGACATCGGGCGCTCCGCGTCGACGTGATCGGCCGCCGACTCTCCCTGGCCGGTCTGCTGCGCGGCTTTCACCGGGCGGCGCACCCCGAGACCGAGCTGGATGTCGTGACGCTGTTCGACTCCGACACGGCCATCGCCGTCGGCCGGGACGGAACCATCGATGCGACTTTCCGTGCAGTGACATGCCCAGCCGGCAGCTCCCCCGCGGTGTGGAAGCCGCATCCGTCTTCGACGAACCGCAGCACCTGTTCACCGGACCGGGACACGAGTTCGCGGATGCTCCCGCGATCACTCCCGCCCAGCTCGCCGGCCGTCGGATCTGGATGCCCGGGAACGTGCCACGCACCGAGTGGGCCGCCTACTACGACGAGTTCGCCGCCGCCTTCGGCATCATCATCGACTCGGTCGGCCCGGAGTTCGGTATCGAGCCCCTGCTCGACACCGCCGCCAACTCCACGACACTGGGCACCTTCGTCAGCGAACAGACCCCGCTGGTCCGGCCCGCCGGACAGGACCTGCATCGCATCCCCATCGAGAACCCGACCCCGCTCTGCCCCCGCTCCCTGGTCTGGCGCACCGACAATCCTCACCCCTCCCTGTCCGCCCTGCGTCGCCATCTCGCATCCGTCTGTCCCGGCCGCCCCGACAGCGGCAACACCCGGGAAGCGCTGCGTTACTTCCTGGAGGTCGGCCAGTACGAGGTCGACAGCTAGGATCTGTCGCTCGAATCGAGCCAGATCGGGGATCACGGAGCGGGGCCCGGGTGTGTAGCTGCAAGGCGGATGAGCAAGTCAGCGCGGAGTGTTGGGGCTGACGACAGCTCCGCGGAAATACGTGCCACGCCCCCAGGTCCGGCATGATCCAAACGACAGGATCCGGCCGTCGTTCGAAGTCACCTCATGCTGCCGTTGCGTAGCCTGCCGACGTGGGAATCGAACCGAACACTGACGGCTGGTTGGAAGAGACTCGCGCGTCCTACGACACCGTCGCCGCCAGCTACGCGGACCAGTTGCGCAACCTGCTGGATGAAACGCCTTATGAGCGCGAGGTCCTGGCACTGTTCGCCGAGCAGGTCCGCACCAGCGGTGGTGGCCCGGTCGCGGACGTGGGATGCGGGCCGGGGCGGATCACGGCTCACCTGAGTGAACTGGGCGTGGACGCGTTCGGGATCGACCTGTCGCCCGGGATGATCGAGGTGGCTCGCCGCGATCACCCCGGACTACGGTTCGAACTCGGCTCGATGACCGACCTCGACCTTGCCGATGACTCGATGGCCGGCCTCGTCGCCTGGTACTCGCTGATCCACGTGCCCGACGACGAGATCGGCTCGGTCTTCGCACACTTCCAGCGAGTGGTCCGGCCTGGTGGTCCCCTGCTGCTCGGCTTCCATGTCGGTGATGAGTCGCAGCTGAAGACGCAGGGCTATGGCGGCCACCCGATGAAGCTCTACGTCCATCGTCGACAGCAGAGCCACATGGCTGCGTGGCTCAACGAAGCCGGCTTCACCGTCGAGGTGCACAAGACTCTCACCTCAGCAGAGAGCACACTCGGGGGAATCGTTCTCGCACGCCGCCGGCGCGATACCCAGTAGGCCATGGACCGCTCAACGACCCAGTGGTGGCTTCCAAGGTGCGCGGCCGGGGCTCGACCTGTCGACGTGCCAGGCAACGGCGGTAGTACTTCCGCACCAGGGTCAGTTGACCAACTCGGCGCGGTGCGCGGCGAAATAGTCGGTGACAGTGGTAGCCGGCCGACCGCTGAGCCGTTGAACCGCGTGGGTGGTGATGTCGTACCAGCCATCGCGTTTGGCGATGCCGGCGGCGCTCCAGGCGTGAGCGAAGTGCTCGGGGAACCCCTGGTCCAGGAGCCGCTGGGGGTGTTCGGCGTCGGCGACCTCTTCGTAGCGCACGCGACAGCCGGTGGCCTCGGTCAGCGCGGCGGCGACGTCGGCGTCGGTCACTGCCTCGGGCCCCGGTGGACCCGTAGTCGGGGACAAGGGGATTGGGGTGGCCCGGGTCGCCGGCGCGAGTGATGGAGGTGAACAGGACGTGGCCCACGCCCGCCTTCGCGGCGGCGTCGATCGCTCGGGTGTGCTTGGGCAGCCGGTCGTCGGTGCCGATGCTGATGATCAGCAGCCGTTCCACACCGTCGAGGGCCCGGATCAGCGCGTTCGGTTCGTCGAAGTCGGCATGGCGAGTGCGCACGCCCAGGTCGGCGCTCTTGTCCGGGGTGCGGGACAACGCCAGGACGCGGGCGGCGTCGGTGCGTTGGATGAGATGCCGGACGGTTGAGCTGCCCAGATTCCCCGAGGCTCCGCTTACTGCGATCAAGAGAGGCTCCTCTGCTGTATGTGTAGCCTGATGATTCGTGATGGCGCGTTGGTCTCGTAAGAAGGCACATTGATGTCACCCCTCCACGCAGCTTCGGCGGACGAACCCGTCGTCGGCGTCACGGTGCCGGTCTCGGTCGATGATCACCAGAGGTGTCCGGCGACGGCCGTGTTGCGCCGGATCGGCGACAAGTGGAGCCCGGTGCTGCTGACGCTTCTGGCGCAGCGCAGTTACGGCTTCAACGAGCTCGACCGGTCGGTCCAAGGCCTCAGCCGCCGCATGCTGGTTCGCACTCTGCGGTCGCTGGAGCGCGAAGGACTCATCAGCCGGACCCTTCATCCCGGCAGACCTCCACGCGCCGAGTACGCCCTGACCGACCTCGGTCGTTCGCTACGAGAACTGCTGACCGCGCTCGGACAATGGGCAGTCGCCCACGAGGCCGATGTGCTGACCGCACGCGCCCGCTACGACGCCGCATACTGACCAGCTCAACGCGTGGTTGCACCGACACCGATTCCCGCGGCAGGGTTGTCGATCCTCCTGGCAGACGGGTCCGCCCCCGGAAGTCCCGGCGGGTGACACTCGCCCACGATTGCGTTGGTCAGCCAAGGGGTTCCACGGTGCGGCCGACGGGCTGGCCGTAGCGGGAACTCGTACGGAGGGACACTCTGAGGGCCCGCGCGCCTCGTCGCGCGGGCCCTCAGGGGACGGTCAGCCGCCGATGCCGGACTGCCTGGCCGCGCCGACCAGTTCCGCCGCATCGGCCGGGCGGATGAAGCCCGCCCCGACCCCCTGCGCCGTGGCCGCCGTCCACTTCCGGACGAACGCGGCGTGGGTGGGATACAGGGCCGTCAGCTTCTCGGCGGAGAAGGGGGTCGTCGTGCCGAACAGGAAGCAGAACGACGCCCCCGACCGGCCGAGACCCGACAGCGTGGCGACCGGTGCGTCGACCGACGGTGTGCGGATCCCGCCCTCGACGTTGCCGTGGCCGTCGAGGACGAAGGCGGGTGCCGAGCCGGAGCTGTCCACCTCGAGTCGGGGTGCCCTGGCCGGCGGGACGCCGGTCGTCACCCAACGGTTCAGTGCGAACTCCGCGGTGTCCAGGACGTAGTGCGCCTGGCCGGTGTTGATCGGCGAGCCGCAGCCGGGCCGGGTCGGAGGGCTGAGCATGGCGTTCAGCCCTTGGAGGCCGGCGGCGCCGCTGCCGTTGTCACCCGCGCCGAGGCCGATGTAGGCGTCGGCGTGCGCGGTGCCGGCCACCTCCCAGAGCCGGAGACGGGAGGAGTCGTCCTGCCGGGCGGCCAGGGAGCCGAGCGCGATCACATCGGTCTCGGCCTGCACGACGAGCACCGGCGCGCCCAGGTCCGGGCGGAAGCGGACGACCGCCGGAGTCGAGACGTTCTCCTGGGGTGCCTGTGACAGCGGCGCGCCGGTGTCGCGCCGACTGTGCACGAGGAATCCGTCGTACACGGACACCAGGGGCTGGATCGCGTTGATGTACGTGGTGAGGCGGAACGCCGACTGCGACTCGCCGTTGGCCAGCACGGCACGGGGACGGAGCCCGTCCAGGACCGTGGCGGCCGAGTCCCGTACGGCCTCGCCGGCCTGGCTGAAGATGTCGTAGGAGTAGCTGTCGCCCGGGTGGGACAGGGCCTCGTAGCGCACCGGGTCCGCCGTCTCGGTGGCGGTCGCTCCGGTGGCCTGGGCGGAGACGCCGACCCAGGCGTAGCCCTCACGGATCAGCTCGTTGTGGGTGTAGATCCACTCCGGCGCCGCGTCCACCCCGCCGGTGACGTTCAGCCATTCCACTACGACGGTCCCGTTGAAGTGGGCCGGATCGGCGGGGCGGTTCACGACGATCCGGGTGGTGTACGGCGCTGTGGTCGCGGGCTTCACCTGCCAGCGTCCGTCGGAGTCGAGGGGTGCTGTCGGTACGTAGGAGTCGGCGTTCCCGGTGAGGAAGAACTCGGACTGTGTGTATCCCACGCTGTCGAGGCCGAATGCCGTTCCCGCCAGCACGACGGCGCCCTTTCCGCCCGTCACCGGGCCGGTGACGGTCGGGCTCGCCGCCGTGCGAGCGGCTGGGCCGGCCTCCGTGGCGACGGCGGAGGATGCTCCGAGCAGGAGCGGGAGGGTCAGCGCGGCTGCCCATAAGAGGTGGGGGCGGACTGCCGCCCAGGTGAGTTTGCTGTGCATGACTTCTCCTGCCTCAGAAAACGCGGCCGACGTCCTGGCGGACGATGGTCTGCATGCTGTGTTCGGCGAGGGCTGCGATGGTCAGGGAGGGGTTGCAGGCACCCGTGGAGCCGGGGATGCGGGCGCCGTCGAGGACGTAGAGACCCTTGTGACCCAGGACGCGGCCGGTGACGTCGACGGCGTCGCCCATCGGGACGCCGCCGAGGGCGTGCCAGGTGGAGGGGGCGCTCGCGTTGGTGTCGATCATCATGCCGCCGCCGGCCGTGGCGATGGCCCGCATACGGGTCGCGATCTGTGCCTGGAGTTCCGCCTCCGCCGCGGCGGGCCAGGTGAGGACGGCGTCGTCGTCGGCGGCGTCGTAGGCCCAGGTGCCCGCGCCCTCGACGATGCCGAAGCCGACGACGGTCAGGGCGGTCACGCCGCTCTGCTGGATGGGCGAGCCGGCGTGGATGACGGTGAGCGGGATGGAACTCGTGCTGTCCGTGCCGCCGATGCAGGCGGGGCCGCCTTGAATGGTGCCGGCGTCACCGGTCGGGTTGATCCAGGCCCAGATCCGGTCGCCGTTGTTGCCCCACCCGGTGCCGATGGCGTCGGGCAGGTCCGGGATGAGGTTCTTGGCGCGGGACTTGACCAGGAGGCGAGTGGTGCCCGGGGAGCCGGCGTTGAGGAAGACGGCGTCGGCGGTGATACGGATCCGCTCCTGCACCGTGCCGCTGGTGTCGATGCGGTCGACGGACAGCACCCAGCGCCTGTTGGCGTCCATGGCGACATCGCGTACGACGTGCAGGGGGGCGACCTCGACCAGGCCGGTGGTCTCCGCCTGCGCGAGGTAGGTCACGTCGATGGAGTGCTTGCCGCCGTTGTTGACGCCGAAGGCGATGTCGCTGGTGGTGTACGTCGGCTCGTACCGGCCGGTCAGCTCGCCCCTCGCGTAGCTCCAGTCGATGGGCAGCGGCACCTTGAACGGGGTCAGGCCCGCCTTCGGGGCGACCTCCTGGAAGAGACGGGAGGACTTGTACGGGTCCGAGGCCAGGATGTCGTAAGGGATGGTGGAGATGCCCAGCATCCGGGCGACGGTCGGGTAGGCCCACCGGTTCAGGTCGTCGTAGAGACCGGCCGCCACCGGGATCGACTTGGCGAAGTTGGCCTTCGTCGGCTGGAGGCTCATGCCGTGGTACATGATCGAGCCGCCGCCGACCGCCGCGCCGACCATGGCGGTCATGCCGTTGCCCACGACGGGTTCGAGTACGCCCGTGTAGGGCTCCCACGTCTGGGTGCCGCCGCCGACGACGGCGTGGTCGGTCAGCCAGGCGGAGCGGTTGTCCATGTTCGCGAAGCGGCAGAACGTGGTGGCGTCGGGGCCGGTGCGCCACCGTCGGCCCCGCTCCAGGACCAGGGTGGACACCCCGGCCTGGGCCAGCCGCAACGCGGTCACGCCGCCGCCGAAGCCGGTGCCCACGACAACGGCCCGCGCGCGCCGCTCGGTCACGGACGCGGAGGCCGTGGACACCGCGGCCGACGCCTTGCCTGCGCCGGCCAGGGCCCCGCCGAGTGCGGCCGCGCCGAGGCCCGCCGCACCGAGCACTGTTCGGCGGCTCACGCCGGAGGCGAGGCGAGGAGCAGAGCTGTCGGACATGAGACTCCCGTCGGAAGAGGCCCGTCGTGGCCGCGGGCTCACGAGGGCCGGACTGTGGGGGCGAACCCATCGCCGGCTGGGGTGCCGCGCACTCCGCCGAGCCCGGGCCCGGGCCCGGAAGCACAAGGCCGCGATGGCCTGCTCTGCGAAGTCGGCCGCACACGACCGGAATTGACGTGTTCATGAACAGGTCGAGACGCCGCCACCGTAGCAGCACCTGTCGCGGTGTGCCACAAAGTCGCAGTGCGCCATGAACTAAGATCAGCGCAACTGTGTCGAGGAGGATGCATGGGCGGTCAGCCCGGTAGCCGCACGGGGCGGCCACCGTTGACGGAGCGACGCCGCGAAGCGACGCGTATGGAGATCGCCGACGAGGCGGTCCGGCTCTTCGTCGCCCAGGGCGTGGCGGCGACCACCGCGGAGGACATCGCCTCGGCCGCCGGAGTCTCCACGCGCACCCTGTGGCGGTACTTCCGCTCCAAGGAGGAGTGCGCGCGCCCCCTGCTCACCGCGGGCCTGGAACTGGTGACCGAGCGCCTACGGGACTACTGGAGCGGAGGCAGCTCGCTCACCCGCACCATGCCGAGCGCCGACGATCCCGGCGTGATTGGTACGCGTCGCCTGGAAGCGTTGCGCGATCTCATACGTCTGAGCCGTGACGAGCCCGGGATGCGCGCCGTCTGGCTGGAGACGCACTTCGACGCCGAGGCGGTGTTCGCCGCGGCGATCGCCGAAGGCACCGACCGGCCCGACACCGACCTCGCCGTCCGCCTGGAAGCGGGCATGTTCAATGCCGCACTTCGCATCGCCGTGGAGGACTGGGCCCTCCAGCCCGACCGGACGGACGGCCCGCCACTGCGCGAATCCCTGGCTCAGGCCCTGCATGTGATGACGGAACTCATCGATTCCGAGCGTTCTGCGACTCCCGGGCGACGGATGATTCACCTCCCGGGAACAGGTACTCGCCCCGGGCCATAGTCGGGGCGAGCCGGCTCCGGAGCCGCTGTCCCGGCGGCCGACGCCCGCCCTGTCCAGCGTCCGCCGTGTCCATATACGCCATCGTCTGTGCTCGGTCACCGCCGGTCACTTCTGCATTCTCGGGTCCTGGGTCGGGTCGGCATACATGCGCGGGCAGCCGTAATCGATGGCATGGGTGCGCAGTTCGTAGTGCCAGGGTTCGTTCCTGTAGATCTGGCACAGCCCGTACTCGGAACCGTGTTTGGACAGCCACACCGTCGTATCGGAGTGCCCGAGATCGACCGCGTCCCCTGACACGTGAGGAGATGTCGCCGCGGTGGCCACCCATCGGGCGGCCTCGTCTTGAGATCCGTACTTGGCGACCGCCTCTCGAAGAAGCTGATTCTGGTACTCCGGGGAACGCCAACCGCTGTTGACGTATAACTCGACTCCATTGTCCGCGGCGTCCGTTGCAGCCCCGCGGAGGGCCTTGAGCAGATCTGGATCGAGGTTGACCACAGCCGGAATCTCGTCATCGAAGACCGTCACGCCGTCCGGGACGGCGCCATCTGCCTCGCCCAGTCCGCCACGGTGTTCAATGCGAAGAGTATTCGCGGGTGATGCGGCCGATGAGGAAGACGAGGACTGCGACACCTGGTAGCCGAGGGCTGCGGTGATCGCTGCTATGACGGCTATCAGGCCGATGACAGGGAGCCAGCGAATCCGGCCGGTCGTTGTTCGTGCTGATGATGGATTCTGATTCATGCTGCCAGTCAAGGCAGCGCGGCGTTGCCAGCACGTATGCGGTTTTTGAGACACCGACGATATGCACCAACTCGTAGCATCGATATCATCCGCGTGCTTATCGAATTGATTCGAAAGCAGCGGGCCCGCGCAGCCTCACATCCGGGCTCTCAGCACGTCCACCTCACAGCCCGCGGTGAACGGGTCGAAGCCGTGCTCGACCAGCCAGCGAACCGCCAGCAGGCTTCGCAACGACCACCACGCGCGGATCACGTGGAGGTCGACATCGGTGCCGTAGCCGGCGATGACGTCGCCGAGGTGCTCCTCGTGTCCGAGCGTGAAGGTGGCGAGGTCGTACAGGGCATCGCCCTGACCTGCCTCGGACCAGTCGATGATGCCCGTGACCTCGTCGCCGTCGACGAAAACGTGAGCGATCTGCAGGTCGCCGTGCGTGAACGCCGGAGTCCACGGTCGGAGCGCGGCCTCGGCGACCTGTCGGTTGCGGGTGACCAGGTCTGCGGGCAGGACACCGTCCGTCACGAGCCTCTCGCACTCGCCGTCGAGGTCCGCCGCCAGTTCGTCGAGGTCCCGGCCCGCCCGGCCGGGCCGGGGCGGCAACGGCGCGTCGTGCAGCTTCCGGATGGCGGCACCCGCCGCGGCCCATCCCGCCGGGGACGCGGTCGACGGCTCACCGAGGCGGCCGAGAGTCGCCCCCGGGACCGCGGCGATCGCGAGCACGGGCGGCTCGTGCCACAGGACCTCCGGGGTCGGGACCGGCGCCAGGGCCATCGCCTCGACCTCGACGTCGATGCGCGCCTGATCGGCGTCCACCTTCAGGAACACATCGCCGACGCGCAAGGTCGCGCGCTCGGAATGGGCGACGACGACTTTCACCTCATCCATGGGCGACCAGTATCCCGGGGACGACCGTCTGCGTCGCCGGGTTAATCGCGTGCTGCTGCGCCGGTGGTGACTTCAGCCGAGCAGGCGACGGCGAACACGCTGCTGTGACGCCAACACGACGACTCAGTAAGGACTTTGTCTCTGTTGACTCGTCCTTCTCACGTCCGGCCGGCGCTGAGGGCAAGATCGGCTGCGGCCGAAGTATGCAGAGCGGAGGACGGCGCATGGGTGGGAGGAGACGATGGTGGGCACGGTTTTACGCCGTCGGAGCACTGCTTGCCGTGGTGGGCGTGCTGTACGCGTGGGGTGTGAACCGCGTCGACGACATCGGCAAAGTGATCGGTGTGGTCGCCGCACTACTGGGCCTGCCTCCGCTCTTCGTCACCGCCTTCCGGCTTCAGCAGGGGGCAACGGGCGCCGGTGAGGCACTGGAAGACACGGCTGACTCCTTGGCGGAAGCGGTACGCCACCAGTGGGAGGCGGAGGCCGAGGTGTGGCGGCTGAACTACCCGTACCCCTTGCCGGTGGCCTGGTCTGCGGCCGACCCCGAAGTGACGGTGGATTGGGCGGTGTTGTGCGAGGCCGCGAGGCACGTCCCTGGCGGGCCCTCGAACAGCACCGACCGATGGGCTGACGGACCGGAGGGGCTCAGCGGCTCCGGGAACGACATCCAGGAGGTCTTCCTCCACCGTGTCCCCACACGGCGCCTCGTCGTCCTGGGCGAGCCGGGTTCCGGCAAGACCATGATGTTGGTCCGGCTGCTCCTGGCGCTGCTCGACCCCGCACACCGTGATTCCGGCGGTGCCGTGCCGGTCCTGTTCGCCCTGGCCTCCTTCGATCCGCTGAGCCAGGATCTGCGTTCCTGGATGATCGACCAGCTGATCCAAGACCATCCGGCGCTCGGCGCCCGTGCCCAGGGCGGTGGCATCACGCCCGGCCGACGGGACAGCACACTGGCTCGTGCTCTCGTCGAACGCCGCCTCGTTCTGCCGTTGTTCGACGGCCTGGACGAGTTGCCTGCTGCGCTACGGCACCACGCGCTGAACTCGATCAACGAGGTGTTCAACGCCAGGGCGCCACTCGTTCTGACCAGCCGCAGCACCGAATACCGTCAGGCCCTCGCCCCCACCGGAGGCGTCACCATCGTGCGGTTGGACGGAGCCGCCGGGATCCGGCTTCACCCCGTAGATGCCGAAACGGCCGCCACGTATCTGCGCAGCGACGCCGGTGGAAGGCACATTGAGGGCGCCGATCGCTGGGCACGTGTCGCGGATGCCATGCACGACCCGCGGTCGCCTGTCGGGCAGGCGTTGAGCACGCCGCTCGGACTCTTCATGGCCCGCGCCGTCTACAACCCGCGTCCTGGGGAATCTACGGGCGAGGTCGCGAACCCGGACGACCTCGTGAACGCAGATTTCAGCTCAAGGACTGCCGTGGAGCGTCACTTGTACCGCGCCTTCATCCCGGCGGCCTACCGCCCCCACCCCTCCCGGCCCTGCCGCTGGAGCCCACAGCAGGCCGAGCGATACCTGATCTTCCTGGCACGTCATATGCAGTACTCCTTGGGCGGCACCACGAATCTGGCTTGGTGGCAGTTGTCGCAGTCCTTCCCCGCTCACCGCCTGCTCGCCGCGTTCGGCCTGAGCAGCCTGTTCACCGGTGCGACCACTGGTCTGCTCACGGGACTGGCGCTGGGCAGACCGATGCTGGGTGCCGGCGCCGGTCTGGCAACGGGAGCCCTCATCTGCATCGCCACCGCGGTGGGACTCTTCTTCACCCCGGTGCACGAACGGACGGGGCCCAACGCCGGTATCGGCTGGCTGCCCAACCCGTTCGTCGCCGTCGGGGCCGGCGCCGGATCCCTGGCCGGTCTCGCGGTCGGTCTGCCGTTCGGACTGGAGAACGGTGTGACGACTGCCATCGGTGCCGGTTTGGTCGGAGGGCTTGCGGGTGGGTTGAGCGCCCACATCCCACATGCCTCCGATCCCGTCAGCCCGGGCGATCTGCTGGCCATGGACCGCCGCGTGTTTCTGGGGTTGTGGCTGGTCTTCGGCCTCGCCGTCGGCTTCGTCGTCGGATTCGGTACGCATCCGGGCCTGGGGGCTTGCGTGGGCCTGGCGTTCGGCGCCTTCGTGGCCACGGGTGGAGCACTGTGGTGGCGGTACACCACCACCCGCCTCCTGCTGGCGGCTCAAGGACGTATGCCATGGCGGCTGATGGGCTTCCTGGCCGATGCTCACGAACGCCGTGGAATCCTGCGCCGCGTTGGCGCCGTCTACCAGTTCCGCCACCTCACGCTCCAGGAGCATCTGGCTCACTCTGAAGCAGTTCATCGGTCGCCGGGCGTAGGTCTTTCGCCTCATGCGCGCATTGAGTCCGCTGGCTAGGGTCGACGCTCATGCGGATCACGGGGATTGTTCGCCGACAGGCGGCGGAGCGTAGGCGCGACACTCTGGAACGGCTCGCTGCCGAGCGGGATGTATGGGTGTCGACAGCGCATCCTCATCACGGGCCGCACCAGGTGCCGTTGTGGTTCCTGTGGGATGGGCGAGCGGTGTGGGTGTGCACCAGTGCCACCTCCGCGACGGCGCGGAACGTCCGCGAGGAGCCGCGCGTACGCCTGGCGCTGCCGGACACCTTCGATGTGGTGCTCGTCCAGGGCGAGGCGGAGTGTTTCCCGGACCAGGAGGTACCCGCGGACGCAGCGGAGGCGTTCGCCGCCAAGTTCCGCTGGGACCCGCGCGCGGAGGAGGGTTCCTTCGTGTATGTGCGCGTAGTGCCGAAGAGTGTCCGTGCTTGGCGCGGTGAGCCGGAACTCCGCGGCAGAGTCGTCATGCGCGACGGGACGTGGCTGGAGTAGCGGCCGTCCCCGGCTGACTCCCCTCTGCCGGCCCCCGGTCGGCGGACCATTGCTGGACCGTACGACGTGGCCGGGCCTACACTCTGCGCGTCAGCGCCACACCGACGGTCCATCGACCGTCAACTCCTCGCCCACCGCCGGTCCCTCGACGGCACCCACGGCACGCCAGCCGTCCCGGCACACCGGTCAGCACACCGGTCAGGGCAGGGTCAGGATGCGGGGGCCTTCTTCGGTGATGGCGATGGTGTGTTCGAAGTGGGCTGCTCGGCTGCCGTCGGTGGTGCGGAGGGTCCAGCCGTCGAGTGCGGTGTAGTAGTCGTCGTGTCCTCCGGCCATGAGCATGGGTTCGATGGCGAGGGTCAGGCCGTGGCGGAGACGGAAGCCTCGGCGGGGACGTCCTCGATTGGGGACGTGGGGGTCTTCGTGCATGCTGCGGCCGATGCCGTGGCCGCCGAAGTCGGCGGGCATGCCGCAGCGGGCCGCTTCGGCGATGGTGCCGATGGCGTGCGAGATGTCGCCGACGCGGTTGCCGGGAACAGCCGCGGCGATGCCCGCGTCGAGAGCGCGCCGGGTGGCGTCGATCAGGGCCAGGTCGACGGGCCGAGGGGTGCCGACGGTGAAGCTGATGGCGGCGTCTCCGGTCCAGCCGTCGAGTTCGGCGCCGCAGTCGATGCTGACCAGGTCGCCGTCGCACAGCCGGTAGTCGTTGGGGACACCGTGCGCCACTGCGTCGTTGACCGAGGTGCAGAGCACCGCGGGGAAGGGGGTGGGGGCGAAGGAGGGCTGGTAGCCGAGGAAGGGCGAGCGGGCCCCGGCCTTGGTCAGCACCGTGCGGGCCGCTTCGTCCAGTTCTTGCAGAGTTACCCCGACACCTGCCGCTTCCCGGGCGGCGGCGAGGGCCTGAGCCACGATGCGCCCGGCTTCCCGCATTGCGTCCAGCCCCGTGTCGGTCTTGATCTCCACCATGTCCTGCTACTCCTCGTCTCACGCCTTGGCGACCAATTTCTATACCGGTATTAGTATCACGGTCATGGTGAGAGCTCCGCTGCCTCCGCGGGAACGGCGGCGCAGCGAACGCGTCGGCACGTTGCCGCGCCAGGCCCCCGGTGACCACGGCATGGCGGAAGTGGCCGCGGCGACAGGGGGCGGCGGAGACTCTGCGCAAGATCGAGACGGGTCAGACGGAGGCGACGCTCGTCGACGCGGTCGCGTCGCCACGGGCGCCGGTCGGCGTAGAGGCGGGCGTGGCTGTCCAACTCAGGGTCGACGTCGTTCGGTTCGGACTCGGTACACCAGTGGACGCCATCGGGCTGGAGCTTGTCGCGCGGAGTGGGTCAACGCACCTAACGATCCGCGCAAGTACTGCGGAACTTGTGCGTGCACGAGGGGCAGGCCCTTCCGGGTGCCGTTCGGGCCGCAGCGCCGCGCGGTCGTCCATCTGGGTCAGAGCAGTGCCTCAGGACGGATCGGCAGGTCTGTCAGGCGTTTGCCCGTCGCGTTGAAGACCGCGTTGCCGATGGCGGGTGCCACCCCGACGATGGTGATCTCGCCGAGCCCCTTCACACCGATCGGATCGGCCTGCGGATCCTCGGTGTTGACGAACGCGGCGTCGAGGTCGAGAACGTCCGCGTTCACCGGGACGAGATAGTCGGCGAGGCTCGCGTTGACGATGCGGCCGTCGCGGTGGTCGGTGACGGTGCCTTCCAGGAGGGCCATTCCGATACCGCCGACCATGCCGCCGATGGCCTGGCTGTGGGCGAGTTTGGGGCTGATCACCCGCCCTACGTCGTACGCCGCGAAGATCCGCCGTACGCGGACGAGGCCAAGGAGGGGATCGACGGACACCTCGGCGAAGACGGCTCCGTAACCGTAGGTGGAGATCTTCGAATCGGCGTCGCCCGGGCCCCAGTTGCCGGTGATGTCGAGGCTGGGCAGACCGGCGCGGCGCAGGATGTCCCGGTAGCTGTCCCGGGCTCCCCCGTCGACGGCCGACAGGTAGCCGTCGCGGGCGTGCACATCCGCCGGATTCGCGCCGTGGAGAGGCGAGTCGGGGTCCGCCACCGCCCTGCGGATGAACTCCGACTTCAGCGCGTTGCAGGTGGTGTGCGCGGCCGAGCCCACGCTCGCCATGGTGCAGGCCGCCGCGTGCAGGGGCGCGGTGAGGTAACTGGAGTCGCCCAGCCGGAAGGTGACCGCCGAGGCGGGCAGCCCCAGGGCGTCCGCGGCGACCTGCATGAGCGAGGTGGTGGTGCCGGGGCCCATGTCCGCGGAGGCCGCGAAGACTTCGGCGGTGCCGTCGGCGTGGATCCGGGCCCGTGCGCTGGAGTCGCGTCGGTTGTTGTGGTAGCTGGCGGTGGCCATCCCCATACCGATGAGCAGGTCGCCGTCCGTGCGCGAGCCCGGCTTGGCGCGCCTGCGGGACCAGCCGAAGCGGCGTGCGCCGGTCTCGTAGCACTCCCGCAACTTCCGGGTGGAGAAAGGGAGTTGGGAGACCTCGTCCTGGGTCGGCTCGTTGCGCAGCCGCAACTCGACCGGATCCACGGCCAGTTCGTGCGCGAGCTGGTCCATCGCGGTTTCCAGGGCGAAGTTGCCGAGCACCACGCCAGGCCCTCGCATGGAGGCGGGAGACTGGACGTCGATGGGCGTGACCCGGTAGGCGGTACTGGTGTTGGGGACGCCGTAGAGGAACTTCGGCAGGTCGGTCAGGCCGTCCGTGTAGGTCCGGTAGCGCGCGTTCTCGATACGGACCTCGTAGACGAGGGCGCTGACGCGCCCGGCCGCGGTGCTGCCGAGGGCCATCCGGTGCCGACTGGCCGGCCGGAACCCGGTACCGTAGTAGAACTGACGCCTGGTCAGCACCACCTTGACCGGCCTGCCGACCTCGCGCGCGGCGAACGCGGCCAGCATGACATGGTCGTACGTCTGGATTCCGCTGCCGAACCCTCCGCCCAGGAACTCGTTGTGCACGCGTACGTCGCCGACGGCGATGCCGAGCGCGCCGGCCACCGTGCGCGCGGCACCCTGCGACCACTGGGTCTTGTCCCAGAGCGTCAGCCGTCCGCCCTGCCACCGGGCGATGGTCGAGGGCAGTTCGATGGGGTTGTGGTTCTCCCGGGCGCTGGTGAGTTCCAGGTCCACCTTCACCTGCGCCGAGGCCAGCGCGCCCGCCGGGTCGCCTCGGCTGTAGTCGGGCTCGTCCTCGGGTGTCTGCGACGGGGCGTGAGGATCGTCGAAGTCGGTGACCGCGTCCTGCCGTTCGTACGTCGCCTCGACCAGCGAGGCTCCGTGGGTGGCCGCTTCCAGGGTCTCCGCGACGACGACCGCGATGGGCTGGCCGTAGAAGGTGAGTCGATCTACCGGGTGGGCCAGCTGCAGCTTGCCGAAGTCGGTCAGGACGTGCAGGACGCCCGGGTGGCCGAGCGCCGCGTCCACCGAGATCCGGCTCACCGTGCCACGGGCCACCGTGCCGTTGACCATCACGCCGTACAACAGGCCTTCGATGCGGTGCTCGGCCGAGTAGGTGGCCGTTCCGGTCACCTTGCGGCGGGCGTCGACGCGGGAGAGCGGCTGCCCGACGGCGGTCGTCGCCATCACTGTCCTCCGATCGTCATCAGCTGGCGGCGCACGGTCCGTTCGACCAGCCGCACCTTGAAGGCGTTCTCGGACAGCGGTACGGCGCCCTCGGCCGCGAGGGCCGCGGCATCCGTCCATGTCCGGCGCCCCGGCCGCTTGCCGACGAGCGCCGCCTCCACCTTGGGCAGCCGCCACGGCACGGTCCCCACACCGCCGACGGCCACCCTGGCACCCCGGACCACGCCGCCCCTGATGTCCAGCGCCACCGCCGCGGACGCGAGGGCGAACTCGTAGGACTGTCGGTCGCGGACCTTGAGATAACCCGAGCGGCGCGTGTGCGCTCCCGCAGGGACGGTGAGGGAGGTGATGAGTTCGCCGGACCTGAGCGAGTGTTCCTTCTGCGGTGTGTCCCCGGGGCGGAGGAAGAAGTCCTGGACCGGGATGGAGCGGGTGCCGTCGAGGCTCCGTACGTGGATCACCGCGTCCAGCGCCACGAGGGCAACTGCCAGGTCGGAGGGGTGAGTTGCCACGCAGTGGGTGCTCGTCCCCAGGATCGCCTGCATACGGTTGTCACCGTGCCGGGCGTCGCAACCCGAGCCCGGGTCACGGCGGTTGCACGCGGAGTGGATGTCCCGGAAGTACGGACACCGGGGCCGCTGCATGATGTTGCCCCCGATGGAGGCCATGTTACGGAGCTGAGCCGAGGCGCCGAGTTCGAGGGCCTGCGAGAGGAGCGGGTACGTGGCGCGCACCTCCGGATGCGTGGCGAGGTCGCTCATCCGGACCAGGGAACCGACGTGCAGCCCTTGCCGGGTGACGGTGATGTCCTTGTACGGCAGCGCGTTGATGTCGACCACGTGCGCGGGGCGCTCGACGGTCTCCCGCATGAGGTCGACCAGTGTGGTCCCGCCGGCGATGTAACGGCCGTCGTGGGCACCGGCGTTGAGCGCGGCGGTGACGGTGGAGACCCGGCTGAAGGCGAAGGGATGCACGCGGTCAGGCCTCCTTGGCCGTCTGCTCGATGGCGGAGACGATGTTCGTGTACGCCCCGCACCGGCAGAGGTTGCCGCTCATCCACTCGCGAATCTCGGCCCGGGAGCCGGTGTGGCCCTCGGCGATACAGGCGACGCCCGACATGACCTGCCCCGGCGTGCAGTAGCCGCACTGAAGGCCGTCGTGGTCGATGAACGCCTGTTGCAGCGGGTGCAGTTGCTCGCCCCGGGCGAGCCCCTCGACCGTGGTGACGCGCGCGCCCTGGTGCATCACGGCGAAGGTCAGGCAGGCGTTCACCCTCCGGTCGTCCACGAGCACCGTGCAGGCTCCGCAGGCGCCCTGGTCGCAGCCCTTCTTCGTGCCGGGGAGGTCCAGGTGCTCGCGGAGGAGGTCGAGGAGTGAGGTGCGGTTGTCGACCTGGGCGGTGCGCTGCTCGCCGTTGACCGTCAGATGGACGGTGGAGAGCCGGTCGGCCGGCGCGGGTGTGGCTGTGGGCAGGCGATCCGAGGTCAGCAGGGGTAGACCGGCCACCGCTGTCGACGCCGCGACGAAGGTTCGTCGTTTGATCGTGGTTGCTTCGTCGAACGTTTCCGGCATGCGCGATGCACCCTCCCGGTCGAACACGTGGCATGTGATGACACCAGGTGTCATCGTAACAGTGATGACACCAGGTGTCATGGATGACGCGAGCGACAAGGAGAGGCGTGGCCGTGACTGTGGCTGTAGCTGTAGCTGTAGCTGTAGCTGTAGCTGTAGCTGTAGCTGTGACTTACGGCGCGAGCGGGGCCGCGACCGCGGCCCTGAGGTCCTCCACGGATTCGCGCAGCAGGGTGTGCAGGTCCTGTGTCTCTGGACCCTCGATCCAGGATTCGCGCGCGGTTCTCCATGCGGCGGCGCCCGCCGCGGCGGTCAGGAAGGCGGTCCGCGGTGCGACACCGCGCTCGCACAGCGCTTCGGTCACGGCCGCACTGGTCGCGGCGAACTTGGTCAGCTCTCGTTCCCGAAGCTCCGGGTTGGCCACGATGACGGCTCGGCGACGCCGGGCATGCACATGGCCCTTGTTCACCATGTCCACAGCGGCGCCGTACCCCTCCATGACGACGGCGAGCGGCGAGAGGTCGTCCGGCGCGGCGGCCATGGCGTCGACGATCACTTGGTGAATCCGGGCCGAGAGCGGGAACAGCACCTCGCGCTTGTCGGGGAAGTGACGGAAGAACGTCCGCTTCGTCAGACCCGCCCGCTCGGCGATCTCGGCGACCGTGGTGTCCTCGAAACCGCGCTCCTCGTACAGCTCGAGCGCGGCCCGCGACAGTCGGCCCGCTGCGTCCGGCATCCATCGACCCATGACACTCATCCTAGTGATGACACTCAATGTCATCGGATGGACGGTGCTGGTGCCTGGGCCTGTTGGCGCAGTCAGCCGCGCAGGTGGGCGAGAAGCTCGTCTCCCGCCCTCGGGATTGAGCGGCGCCACATACGGGTGGGGGCCATGCCCTGTCCGGCTCAGGCCAACGCGCAGGCGGCCCGCCAAGGTGGTCAACTGGCCGAACGACTCCGTACCTCTTCGCAAGGGATCTCAGCTATGGCGATCGTCGTGATTCTCGATATGCCCGGGATGACCCAGGCCCAGTACGAGCAGAGCGCGGAGAAGGTCGCCGGCCGGCCCGGCCCGGTCAAGAGCCCCGCCGACTGGCCGGTGTCCGGTCTCATCTCGCACACCGCCGCGCCCACCGGCAATGGCTGGCTCGTCGTGGATGTCTGGGAGTCCCAGGAGGCGTTCGAGCAGTTCGGCGAGACCATCATCCCGATCCTGCGGGAACTCGGCCTCACGGATGTGCAACCGCAGACCTACCCGGTGTTCAACGTGGTCACCCGCTAGAGGCTCCGCGACCACACGTCACAACAGCGGGCGGCCCGGGTCGGCCTCGCCGCAACGGGCGGATCCACACCGGGAAATGAGCACCAAAGTCCCCCTGCTATGGTGCGCCGATGTCATCGATCAAGAAGTTCCAAGTCACCTTCGACTGCGCAGAACCTGAGCGCGTCGCTCGCTTCTGGTGCGAGGTGTTGGGGTACGTCGCACCGGCGCCCCCGGAGGGGTTCGACACTTGGGACGATTTCAACCGCACCCTGCCTCCTGAGGATCAGGGTTCATGGTTCTCATGCAGTGATCCCTCGGGCGTGGGCCCGCGACTGTTCTTCCAGCGCGTTCCCGAAGGCAAGGTCGTCAAGAACCGGGTGCATCTCGACGTGCGGGCCGGCACCGGACTCGTGGGTGAAGAGCGCCTGGCCACACTTCAGGCCGAATGCGCGCGGCTGATCGCGCTCGGCGCGGTACACGTGAACACGCTGCTCGCCGATGACGAGAACGAGTCGTGCATCGTGATGCAGGACATCGAGGGCAACGAGTTCTGTCTCGACTGAGCATCGTCCGAGACGGTGAGGTGGGGGTGGCAGGCGCACCTTCGCGCGTCCCCGGTTTTCTCACGTTCGTCCAAGTGTCCTCGATCTTTGTCCATGGATGAGTCCGTCTCCAGGGGTGAGGGTGGAGCCATGAGTGAATTCGGCTCCTGGGACACGGTCTTCCTGCTGGATACGGGCACCGCCCGGCCCTGGCGTGAACTCGCCCCGCCCGTAGTCCACTTGGAAGCCTCCTGGCAGGGGACCAAGGGCAGATGGCAGACGGCGCCTCCAGTCTCCTTGTGTATGGGGACGTGATCGGGCGGCGACGGATGCCGAGTGGGCTTGTCGCGCTGGCACTCGGCGGTTTCGGCATCGGGCTGACCGAGTTCCTGATCGCGGGGCTGCTGCCGCAGGTGGCGTCGAGTTTCGCGGTGTCCGAGGCGGCGGCGGGGTGGCTGATCTCCGGGTACGCGTTGAGTGTCGCGGTCGGTGCGATCGTGCTGACCGCGGCGACGGCGCGGCTGCCCCGCAAGGCGGTTCTGGTCGGTCTGGTGGCGTTGTTCGTCATCGGCAACCTGTTGTCCGCTCTCGCGCCGAGCTATCCGGTGATGCTGCTCGGGCGGATCGTCGCGGCGTTGTGCCACGGGTCGTTCTTCGGTATCGGGTCGCTGGTCGCTCGCAGTCTGGTCGCGCCGGAGAAGAAGTCCCGGGCGGTGGCGGTCATGTTCGCGGGGCTGACGCTTGCGAACGTGCTGGGTGTGCCGTTCGGCGCGCTGGTAGGCGAACGCTGGGGCTGGAGAGCCGCCTTCTGGGCTGTCACCGCAATCGGCGTGCTCGCGCTGGCGGGAATCGCCGCCCTCGTCCCCGACGGGGCGGGAGAGCCGCGGCCGCCGACGGCGACGGCGACGGCGACGGCGACGGGCCACTCGGACCCGACACCGGCCGACGGCTTGCGGGGACAGTTCCGTGCGTTCCGCTCCTGGCAGGTCTGGCTGACCCTGACAGCCACCGCGCTCAGTTACGGCGGGATGTTCGGAGCGTTCAGCTACATCGCCTACACGTTCACCGAGGTCGGCGGCTTCTCCCCCTCGGATGTCGCCTGGCTGCTGATGGTGTACGGCGTCGGCCTGGTCGTCGGGAACCTGGTCGGCGGACGAGCCGCCGACCGCGACCGTGATCGCGCCCTGATCCTCGCCCTCCTCGGACTTGCCGTCACCCTGGCCGTGTTCGGACTGCTGGCCGACAGCCCCACCGCGTCGGTGACACTGGTGTTTCTGATGGGGCTGTTCGGGTTCGCCAGCGTGCCCGGCATGATCACCCGCGTCACCGACTTCGCCCACGGGGCCGCGCTGGCCGCCAGTGCCAATGTCTCCGCGTCCAACATCGGCAACGCGCTTGGCGCCTGGCTCGGAGGCCTGGCGATCGCCGCGGGTCTCGGATACACCGCGCCGCTCTACGTCGGCGCCGGCATCGTACTGATCTCCGTCATCGTAATGGCCGTTGCCGCACGCCAAGCCAAGTCAACCGCGCGGCAGACCGAGCACTTGCCGTGCTGAACATTCTCAGCGGGCACATGAGGTGGCGCGGCCGCTCACCAGACGAAGGCGACATCGGGGAGACTCGCTGAGGGACCGTCCAGAACACGGTCGTTGCGTTCTCGCAGCCAGCGGTCGAAGAACGAGGTGACACAGGTTCGGATCACGGTGACCGCACGGGTGGGGTCGATCGTGCCGATGGTCTCTTCGACGATGTCCTGGCCGAGACCGGTCTGGGGCATGACGGCCGCGAGATCGGTGTACGTCTGGTGCCGGGAGCCGCGCAGGGTCAGGTCTCGGCGCCATCCGGTGCTGTGCGACCAGAACGCCGCCCATGACGGCTCGGTTCGCGCGTGGTCGCTGCCTTCACGGCCCATCAGGAGGAAGGGGCGGTCCAGGCCGTGGGCTGCAACCGGCGAGAGATTGGTTCCGTTGGGTTCCTGGTTGAACTCCAGGGTGCCGTCCAGGTCGATCCCGGCTCGGATTCTCCGGTCCTCGTACATGCTCTGAGCGGCGGTGAATCCGCCCCCCGACTGGCCGGCCAGGCCGATCCGGTCGGTGTCGAGCACTTCCGACAGCCCGTACGGCAGTGCCCCGAGGCGATTCACCACGAAACGAGCGTCGTCGACCCGGGCGCGAAGCGTCTTCTCCAGCAGAGCGGGAACGGTGCCCTCACGCCGGGCCCGCGCGAACTCCGCGAGCAGCACCTCGTTCGTCTTGACCGAGCCGTCGGGAAACTGCACGCCTGGAGACTCGTAGGTGTGGTCGACGCTGACAACGACGTAGCCGTGGCTGGCCAGTTGCTCGGCCAGCAGAGTGCCCCAGGAGCGAGGGTCGCCGACACCCGGCGAGTACACCACCACCGGCCGACGCCCGCCGCGTGGGTCCGGGGGCGCCTGATGGAGGGCATGTGTGCGTGTGCCCGCCCAGTCCACCGTGCCTGAAGGGATGCGATGCGGCTCCAGAGCGTCGAATCGCTGGGCCGCACCGCGCTCCATGTATGGCGCGAGGCGCTGCCCGCGGCGTGGTGCAGGAGCCGGATACCAGACGCTGATCATCAGCTCGCGGTGGGGCACCGACGGCACCCATGGGTCGGGTCGAGTGCGGTCCGTCAGATGGAGTGAGACCGTGCCGATCCTGCACGGTCCCGTCGGCTCGGGGAGGCGGAGCCGGATCGCCGAGCGACGGATCGGCCGGGACTGAGCCCGTGCGGCAGGCGTACCCGCCAGCGGCGACATCGCCAGAGCAGTCGCTGCCAGGAACTCACGGCGTGGAAGAGCGAAGGATGACATGCCGTCCATCCTGGACACGACCACCGACGGGGTCACTCGTGCTACCCCCTGCTGCCGTGGTTCGGGTGTCCCCGGACACTGGCCTTGCCGCGACCGGTGGACACGGGCCCTTACCGCGACCGGTGCTCCCTCAGGCGTGCAGTGTGGGCCGGTAGATCAGCTCCTGGATGTGACCGTCGAGCGTCCGGCTCTCGATCAGCTCCAGGTCGAAGTCGGACGCACCGTGGAAGATCGGGTCAAGGCCGGTCCGGCCGGTGATCACAGGGAAGAGCGTCACCTGGACTCGGTCGACCAGACCCGCGGCCATCAGCGCCCGGTTCATCGACAGGCTGCCGTGCGAGCGCAACGGCACCTCGGACTCCTCCTTGAGCCGAGCGACGACGTCGACGGCGTCGCCGCTCACGACGTTCGCGTCCGGCCAGTCGAGGGGTCCTTCCAACGTCGTCGAGACCACCGTCGCCGGCAGGTTCCTCATCCGCGTGACCCATGGGTCACGTACCTCGGACTCCTCGGTGCTCGAGGCCAGCATCTGCGCGAACGCCCGATAGGTGTTGGCCCCGAAGACCATCCGCTGCTCCTCGGCGTACAGGCCGAGGCGGTGGTCGAGGAGTTCGGGGCCCTGCTTGCCCCAGTAGCCGGTCCAGTCGCCGCCGGCAGCGCCGAAGCCGTCGAGGCTGGAGAAGACGTCGAACGTGTAGGTGGCGGTCATCATGCTCTCCTCTAGTGCGGTGATCGCTTGTGTGGATAGAGACTGGTGACCACGGCGAAACTCATCGTCCTTGGAGTCCTGGAGTCCGGCCACCCGGATGCGGCTCCATGGGGCGGACGCCGCCGGTCACTCGTTTCGGCCTGGTCGTATGTAGAGGTCGTCGAGGTGGACTGGCGGAGGCAGCGGCACACCATCGGTCGTAGGGCAGGAGTCGATGTGGTTCTGGACGCGGCCGGGAATGCCTCCCTTCCCGAACTGGTGGCCATCGCGGCCGACGGGCTGGGCAGGGACCGTTGCCTGCCGGCCTCGCCGACGGCGGCCGCCTCACCGTCCCGCTGCACGCCGTGATCCCGCTGAAGGAGGCCGCCACGGCTCACCAGGTCAGCGCTGGCGACCATGCGCGCGGCGAGATCGTCGTCACCGTGCCCTGACCCGGCGGACGACTCGGCCCACGACCACTGGCCGGCGCTCCCCCGTCGGCGCGCTTCGCGCCCCCGGCTGAATCACCCGGGATCCAGGTGAGCCGTCCTCGGTTCCGGGGACAGCCGGGCCGGATCCACTTCGGTCACGGCGGTCTTCGCGTCCAGCTCCCACCCCTTCTCGTACGCCGTGGCGAAGGCTTCCTCGCCCAGCGCGGTCCGACCTCGACCGGTGAGGTCCCGTACCTGGGGATCGGTCAGGTCGTGGGCGCCGCGCAGCCGGGAAGCGGCGCCGAGCAGGACGGCCGCCTCGTGATGCCGCCCGTGCGCCTCGGCGAGCGCAGCCGTGTTGACGGCGACCAGCGACAGGATCGGCAGGTCCCGTGTCTCCAGTGCCGTCGCGTACGCCTTCGCCAGCGCCCTCGCCGCACCGGCCGGGTCGCCCGTCGCCAGGCAGAGCGAGGCGCGGGCGCTGCCGAGCAGCGTCCGCCCGTGGTCACCGGGAAACGGGCAGTCCTTGTGAGGGCCGTCCCGTTCGGCTTTGTCGAGCAGTCCCCGCGCCCGGTCCAGGTCGCCGAGCCGCACCCACAGGACGGCCTCCCACGCGTCGACCAGAAGCAGCATCTCCGGCGAGTCCGCGCGCGACGCCCGATCCCGGGCCGAGTCGATCATCGCGATCACCAGGTCCGTGTCACCGCGCCGCAGGTGCAGGTCGATCCAGCGCAGGTCGCCGAACACCTCGTCGCCGAGGCTGAGCGAGCCGAACTCGCCTGCCAGCGCCCGGGCTTCGCGCAGGTCGGCCAGCGCGCCGTCGAGGTCGTCGTCGTACTGCCTCAACTGGGCACGCAACGGCAGCACGTTGGCCTGGCCCCAGCCGTCGCCGACCTGCCGGAAACAGGCCAGGGCCGCTTCGACGTCGGTGCGCATCCGGTCGAGTTCGCCCTCGTTCTCGGCGAACTGCGCCCGGAACATGCGGGCCAGCCCCGACAGCCATACGTCGTCGCCGTCGGCCAGGCGCTCGACGAGCGCGGGTGTGGTCCGCTCCCCCTGGAGGAACGTCGGCGGGAGCGCGGTGAGCGCGCCGTACGGGCCGGGCAGTTCCGGGTACGAGAGCAGCCGGTCGGCCAGGACGCGCAGCTCGGCCCGGTCACCCGCGGCCTCCTCGGCGGTCGTCCGCGGCCGGGTGTCGACCCGGTTGAGCAGGTGGATCGCGCGGGCACAGTCGCGGTCGGGCGTCTGCTCGCCGCCGGGCACCGACAGAGCCTCGCCCAGCCAGTAGGCCGCGTCGGACTGCCGGCCGAACATCTGCCAGTACCAGGTCAGGTTCAGGGCGAGGGCGACCGCACCGGGGGCGTCGCCGGTGTCACATCGTCGGCGCAGGGCGGCTAGCGTGTTGTCGTAGTCGGCGCCGATGACTCGTATGGCCGCGAGCTGGCCGGGCCCGCGCAGCTGCGGGTCGTGGCGGGCCATCAGCTCGGCGAAGTGGCCGGCGGCCAGGTCGCGTACGGTGCCGAGGTCGCCTGCCTCGGCCAGGCGGTCGGTGCCGTACTCGCGCAGCGTCTCCAGCATGCGGTAGCGGCCCGGGGCGGGCGCGAGCTGCAGCAGCGAGCGGTCGACCAGACTGGCGAGCAGCTCGGGGATTTCGGTGGCCGGCACCGCGGTGTCGGCGCAGACCGCGGTGGCCGAGGCGGTCGTGACGCCGCCGGGCAGGATCGACACGCGTTCGGCGAGCGTACGTTCGCGCTCGCTCAGCAGGTCCCAACTCCAGGCGATGACCGCGCGCAGTGTGCGGTGCCGGGGCTGTGCGGTGCGGTTGCCGGTGGTGAGCAGCCGGAACCGGTCGGAGAGCCCGTCGGTGAGTTCGGGCAGGGACAGCGTCCGCAGCCGGGCCGCGGCCAGTTCGAGTGCCAGCGGCATCCCGTCCAGGCTGCGGACCACCCGCCGGACCTCGGGCAGTGTCGTCTCATCGACCTCGAAGCCGGGGCGTACGGCCGCGGCCCGCTCGCTGAACAGGCGTACCGATGCCGCCTGTCGGGCCTGTTCGATGCCGTCGTCCGGGCCTGGCAGGTCCAGCGGGCCGAGCGGTACGAGCGCCTCGCCGTCGACCGCGAGGGGTTCGCGGCTGGTGGCGAGCACGCGCAGCCCCGCGCAGCGTGACAGCAGTGCCGCGACCAGGTGGGCCACGGCGTCGATCAGGTGCTCACAGTTGTCGACGAGCAACAGGCTCTCCCGGCCGCCGAGTTGGTCGACGAGTACGTCCAACTCGTCGCCCTCCACCCGCAGCCGGGCCTCGAACATCGCGCCGCCTCGTAGCCCGATCCCGGCGAGCAGGGCCGCGCCGACCTTGGCCGGTTCGGTCACCGAGGCCAGGTCGATCATCCAAGCGCCGTCGCGGTAATCGTGGCGGTGGCGGCGGGCAGCCTCGACGGCGAGCCGGGTCTTGCCCGCGCCGCCCGGACCGAACACGGTGACCAGGCGCCCGGCGGCGAGCAGCGTGTCGATCCGGGCGAGGTCGTCGTCGCGCCCGATGAAGCTGGTCAACGGGGCGGGCAGGTTGCTCGGCCTGGTCCCCGCGGTGTCCGGGGCGGGCCTCTCCGCGCGCAGCAGGCTCAGGTGGCGCTCGCGCAGGGCGGCGCCCGGGTCGGTGCCGAGGTCGTCGGCGAGAGTTTCGCGGATCCTCTCGTACAGGGCCAGGGCATCGGCCTGACGACCTTGGGCGGCGAGTGCGTCCATGAGCAGCGCGGCCGCCCGCTCGTGGACGGGGTGCTCGGCGAGGAGTGCGGTCAGGCGAGCGGTGGCCGCCTCGGCACGGCCCAGGGACAGTTCGGCGTCGGCGAGGTCGGCGACGGTCTCGACCGAGGCGTGGGCCAGCCGGGTCGCGGTGGCGGGCGCCACCGCGGCGACGACCGTGGGTTCGGCGCCGGGACGGTCGCCCCACAGCGCCACGGCCTCGCCGAACACGGCCGCCGCGGCGCTCGGGTCACCGGCGCGCAGGCGGTCACGGCCGGTGGCGGCGAGTTGCTCGAATCGCAGCGCGTCGACGTCGGCCGCGTCCACATCGAGCCGGTAGCCGCCCGCGGCCTGCGCGACGCGGTCGGCCGAGCCCAAGGCCCGGCGCAGCCGCGAGACCAGGGCTTGCAGGGCGTGGGCAGGTCCGGTCGGCGGATCCTCGGCCCAGATCGCGTCCACGAGGACGCCCTGCGGGACCGTACGACCGCCGGCGAGCGCCAGCCGTACGGCCAGAGCCTGCAACCGCGCGCCGGGAACGGGCAGGGCGGTGTCACCGCGAGACGCCTGGAAGGCGCCGAGCAGCGTGATGCGAAGCCGCGCGTCCCCGTCCATCCCCCGATCTTCGCGCGGGCACCCTCGATCCCCAAATCAGGACGGCGGTGCCTGACTTCCCCGTGTGCTCCCGTGCCGGAAGACGCCACGAGCCGGGCGGCGACCGCGACGGTCGTCACGGCGGCGTACGCCCGGCCGCCCCTCCCTGTCGCCCCTCCCCGTCGCGCCGCCGCGAGAGGCCCGCCGTGTGCGCGAACGCGGCGCTGACACGTTGCAGGTCGGGAGTGTCAGGGCCATGGGCCCCCATGTCAGCGCCGTGTGTGCCCGGTGTGAGCGGCCCGCGTCAGTCTGTGCGTGCCTCGGACGGAAGAGGCTTCGGAAGGGGAGTTTCGTGCATGACGTAGTGATTGTGGGCGCCGGCCCTGTTGGTCTTTTCCTTGCCTGCGAGCTTGGCCTCGCGGGCTGCTCTGTCCTGGTGCTCGAACGGGCACCGGAACTCCGCTCACCGTGGAAGGCGGACCCGCTCGGGATGCGGGGCCTGTCCGCCGCGTCGGTCGAGGCGTTCTACCGCCGCGGGATGCTGCACCCGCTGCTGACGGCGTCGGGCGTCCACGACGATCCCGGCGCGAACACCGACACGGACGAGCCGTCACCCCCGCGTGGCGTGAGCCACTTCGCCGGCGTGATGCTCGATCCGGCCCAGGTCGACGTCACCGCCCTGCCGTTCCGGCTTGCCGGCCCGGCCATGGACGGCGTGATGACGAACCTCGAAGCGGTCGAGACGATCCTGTCCGAGCGGGCGTCCAAGCTCGGCGTGGAGGTCGGGCGAGGCGTCACGGTCTCAGCCGTCGCGCAGGACGCCGAGAGCGTGGTCGTGCAAGCAGGCGAGCACGAGTACGCGGCGCGCTGGGTCGTCGGCTGTGACGGTGGACGCAGCACCGTGCGCGGGCTCGCGGGCTTCGAATTCGTCGGCACCGAGCCGCAGTTCACCGGCTACGTCGTGCTCGCCGCCATCGCCGATCCCGAGAAGCTGCGCCCCGGGTTCAACCTGACGCCGACAGGCATGTACCTCCGGACGCCCTCGGAGGAGTACATCGGCATGCTCGAGTTCGACGGCGGCGCGTTCGATCGCTCGCAGCGGCCGACTCGCGAACATCTCCAGGCGGTTCTCCGCCGTGTTTCGGGCACCGACGTGACCCTGACCGAGGTCCACCTCGTCTCCAGCTTCACCGATCGCGCGATGCAGACGACGACGTACCGGCAGGGGCGCGTCCTGCTCGCGGGCGACTCCGCTCACATCCACTCCCCCCTTGGAGCGCAGGGACTCAACCTAGGCCTCGGCGACGCCATGAACCTGGGATGGAAGCTCGCGGCGACCGTGCACGGGCATGGGCCGGACGAGCTTCTCGACACCTACACCCGCGAGCGCCATCCGATCGGCGCAGGGGTGCTCGACTGGACGCGAGCCCAGGCCGCGGCCATGAGGCCGGACCCGCATGCCCAGGCGATCCAAGGCGTGCTGCGTGACCTGCTCGGGACCCGAGACGGAACGACCTACGTGTTCAACAGGACATCGGGATCGTCGAACCGCTACGACCTCGACAGTGAGCACCCACTGGTCGGCCGCAACGCCCCGGACCTGCGTCTCGAGGACGGCACCCGCCTCGGCGACCTGATGCAGGACGGACGGGGCGTCGCGCTCGATTTCAGCATCGACCGATCCCTACGCGGTTCGGCGATGGGCTGGGAGAGCCGGATGCGGTACGAGGCCGGTCCCGCGCGGAACGACCTCGGACTGGGTGCCGTGCTGGTCCGGCCCGACGGCACAGTCGCCTGGGCAGGTGATCGCGACCCTGACCGTGAAGCGTTCGAGCAGGCCGTCGGCCAGTGGTTCGGCGCTCCGCACATCTGAACCAGCCACCCCGACAACCGAGTTACAGGAGCACACATGACAATCACCATCCGCCCGGGAAGCACCGTGATGTTCGCCGGTGATTCGATCACCGACTGTCAACGGCTGGAGAGCGAAGAGCGTCTCGGGTTCGGCTACCCGCTGCGCGTCGCGGGCGAGTGGGGCCACCGGCACCCGGACCGGGACGTGACCTGGCTGAACTCCGGCATCGCGGGCGACAAGGTGATGGACCTCGAAGTCCGCTGGCAGGCGGACGTCCTCGACGCGCGCCCGGACGTGGTGTCCATCCTCGTGGGCGGAAACGACGTCGGCTGGCACTCGTACGATCCGGACGGCCATGTGATCCCCGCGGAGGACTTCGCGGCAGGGTACGACCGCCTGCTCGCGCCCCTCGCCGAGGCCGGGGCCGAACTGATCCTCATCGAGCCGTTCCTGCTGCCGATTCGCGGCCTTGTCGAGGTCGGCGACATGCACCTCGGCGAAGAGGTACGCAAGGAGTGGCGGGCGGACCTGGACCCGAAGATCCAGGTCGTGCGCGAGCTGGCCCGCGAGTACGGCGCGCATCTGCTCGCCGCCGACGGCATGTTCGCCGAACTCGCCGCGACGACCGGACCGGAGTACTGGGCCGCGGACGGGGTGCACCCGACACCGGCCGGTCACGCCGCACTCGCGGCGGCCTGGCTGCGCCTGGTCGCGTGACCGGGACGCCGACGACGCGGCGCACGAAGGTGGTCAGTTCTCGCCGAAGTCCTTGGTCTTGATGAAGCGGCGGTCCGTTTTCGACGGGCCGCTCTTCGTTCCGCGCAGGATCCAGTAACCGGCGTCCTTGCGGGGCTTGTTGAAGCCGAACGTGCCGATGAGCAACTCGTCGCGGCCATCGGTGTCGAGATCGGCGATGTGCAGGTCCCAGCCGAAGAAGTCGCGGTCCCCTTCGTGCTGCGGAGAGCCGCCGAGGCCGATGGCGCGCCGGTCGATCTTGACGGTACGGGCCGTGTCGAGCCCGTCCTCGCCTCCGAGGAGCACCACCACCTGGCCGAAACGGCGATCGATGCCCGGTGACTGGGTGGCGAAGTCGTCGTTGCCGTCGCCGTTTACGTCACCGACCGCGACGGCGCTGACAACATCCAGCTTCCCCAGATCGCGGGCGGCCCTGCCCCGGCCGAGGCCCTCGCCGCTTCCGTAGACGGCAACGGCTTCGGTGAAGCCCACCCGGGCGAGGATGTCGGCGTGGCCGTCGCCGTCGAAGTCCCCGGCGGCCACGGGCTTGCCGCCAGCGACCTGGCTGTCGGCCTGGTTCGTGATGCCGGGTACGGCTCCAGCGGGTTTCAGCCCTTCGGGCGTACCCCGGTAGAACACGGCGTCGGTGACGTCTTCCGGCATGTCGTCCTCGAAGCGGACATCCTCCTCGTCGTACTCGGACTTGGTCACCAGGTCGTCCCGGCCGTCGCCGTCGAAGTCGCCGACGACGGCGTGGGCCACGGACACCCACCCCTGTTGGCCCACATCGATGGTCGAAGTGGTGCGGGGCGCCCCGTCGTCACGGCTGAGCGGGCCGTACAGGACGGTCGCGGGCTGCGGCTTGCGGTCGTACTCGCTGCCGGGCTCCGCCAGGGTCAGCAGGTCCAGGGCCCCGTCGCCGTCGAAGTCCCCTGCGGCGGTGGTCGGGAGGACGTCGGCGGGCAGCTCCGTGACACCCGCGGGGCCGTCTGGGCCACCCCAGACGATGCGCTGGTCGGGCGTGGACTTCCCGCTGGGGTGGCTCAGCAGGTTGCGTACGACGACGTCGGCGTGGCCGTCGTCATCGAGATCCCCGGTGAACTGGGTCGACCGGTCGTGCGTGATCGGCGAGCTGGTGACCCGGGGGTCGGGCTTGGCGTAGCGCTCCGCGAGGCGGAATGCCTTGCCCGGTTCCGGGCCGCCGGACGCGGCGAGGGCGACGAAGCGGTTGTTGTGCCAATCGCCCCCTGGCTTCGGCTCCTTGTACCAGCCGTTGACGACCGCGTCGGCGTGCCCGTCGCCGTTGACGTCGTCCCGGTTGACCTCGCCGTCGTCCCGCTGGGCGGGGGAAGGGGGCGCCGGAGCCGACTTCTCGTCATCGCCCGAGCATCCCGTGAACAACAGAGTGGTCGTGCAGAGGCAGATCAGGGCGACAGCAGGGCGGCGGGTACGGCGGCGACGCATGGCGCAAGTCTGCGAGACGCAGCTCACGGGCCCGTAACGACGGGGTCAGGGTCGGATTCCGGTCGGGAGCCGAGTAGTCAGGGCGCGGCGAACGCGTCGGCGGTCACGTCCCGTTCGAGGCTCGCCCCCTGGAAGCCGTACGTACCGATGTCCGAGACCTTGATCAGGAGGCAGTAGCGGTCGACCGCGTCCAGGGTGTCGGCCACTTGGTGGTAGTTCCTTCTGAGGAAGTGGATCGCGGCCTGGTTGGCCAGGGAGCTCTGGCCGCAGACCAGCATGACCGGACGACTCGCCTGCGGTGGCCTGAACTTGGCCACCAGGGCGTACTCCACCTCGTTCTTCCGATAGGGGTAACGTCGGCCGCCGACGTCGAACGCCACCGACTCCGGACCCTGACCGTACGGCAGGATGCTGACGCCGGGCAGGTGGGCCGCGAGGTGGCCGCCCGTTCGGAGGTTGGCCTCGCCGAGCGGACCGCCGATACAGAACTCCGTACGGTCGTCGTTGATGCCACGGAAGTCCTCGCTGGACTCGGTCTCGACGTCACAGCCGAGTTGGCCGGCCAGGGTCGCCACCTCGATCATGGCGCGGATTTCCTTGTGTGTGGTGACGCCCCGCGTGTTGTGTTTGTTGCCCATGACGATGAAGCAGGTCTCGCCGGGGACGAGGCCGAAGAAGTCCGCCTTGCGCCGCAGCCGGCCGGCGCGCTTGCCGCGCTCCCAGAGCCAGACGCACCCACCACCGATGAGGCTGGTCACCAGACCGACCAGCACATTGACGACTACGGAAAAGATCGCCGCCCCCTCAGGCCCCCGCCGCGCACAGCGGTTCCGCGCGCCTCGAACGCCTGATCCTGCATGACGGGCCCTGCCTGTGACAACCGGATCCTGCCCGAACGACGGATGGTGAAGAGTGTGGGGCATGGAGTTCTTCTGCTACCACCGCGATCGGCCCAACTCCGTTGCTTTGCGTCACGAGTTGCTGGAAGAGCACTGGTCCTACATGGACCGGTTCGACAAGGAGATGATCGCCCGCGGCCCGACCCTCACCGGGGACGACGTACCCACCGGCAGCGTGCACATCGTGGACCTGCCGGATCCTGCCGCCGCCCGCGCATTCGCCTTCGACGAGCCCGGCTACCAGGCCGGTGCGTACCGGGACGTACTGCTGCGTCGGTGGCGCAACCTGCTGGGGCGCACCATGTGGGACTTCCCCGGTGGCGGGACCGACGGCAACCGGTACCTCGTGCTCGGCCTCGGCTCGGGTCAGGGCGCCGACCTCGCCGTACCGCAGGACCGGGACGACGAACTCATCGCGTACGGGCCGCTGTTGTCCGACGACGGCGCCACCTGGCGGTACGGCGGTGCTGGTCCGGGCACCGGATCCGGAAGCGGCACGCGCCGTCCTGACCCCGGGCCTGTACGCCGACGTCGAGGTCCACAACTGGCAGTTCGGCGGGCGGTCGTAGTGAACTGAGCACGCGGCGAGGCGTCGAGGCAACCCGGAGTGCCTCAATCCCCAAAGGGCCCTCGACACAACGGAGTTGGGGCCTCACCATGGTGCCCCATCGGTCCCGTCGACGGATGGGCACGCCGTACTGGGGGTGGCTGTGGGGTACGAACGATTGCCGCGCGAGTACCGGATGAGACGGTCCCGGATGCACGTGTTCCTCTGGGTGATCGTCGTGGGCACGCTGAGCGTGTTGGCGGCCCTGTGGGGCGCAGAGGTGCCCGCCTCGTTCCGGTATCCCGTCCTCGCGGCGTGGGTGGCTCTGATGGGGTGGCTCTTCTATGCCACGTTGCACTGTTCGACCGTCGCGGACATCAAGGCACTCCATGTACGCGGCATGGTGAAGCGCAGGCGGTTGGCATGGGAGGACATCCAGGACATCAGGGCCGAGATCAACCCGGCGTCGGCCGTGCAGAGCGGTGCGCCCGATGTGCTCGTGCACGCCTACGGCCGGGACGGCGCCAAGGTGCTGTTGCCGTTCGTCGACGACCTTCATGTGAGCGTCGAGCGCGAGGTCGGGCTGCTGCTTGACTCATGGGTGGAACTGCGCGGCGAGGACTGGGCGCCCGACCCGCGGGCCGCGGTCCTCATCGACCGACGCGACGCACGTCAGGCGGCCCTCATGATGGGGTTCGCCGCCGTGATGCTGGCCTTCATCCCGCTGACCGTGCTGATGCTGCTGCCCCTCTTCGTCGACATGCCGGAGTGGATGGAGTCGTTCCTGAACCCGTTCACGGTCATGGGGGTGGGAGCGCCCCTGATCTTCGCGCTGACCGCGATCGCCTCGTACCGCAGCCGTCGGCCCAGCGGCTGACGGGTCGCGGGTGGCGGGTGGCGGTCGGGGCACAGGGACGGCTACAACCGCTTGGCCAGGAATGGCAGCACCACATCCGCCACCTCGTCGGGTACCTCCTCGGCGAGGTCGCGGCCGGCGTTGAAGACGTGACCGGTGACGTCGTGGGCCATCAGCAGCATCCGGGCTTCGTTCCGGCAGCCGATGAACGCCGAGCCGCCTGGATGATCGATTCCAAGGGGTCAGTGGTCGTAGGCGGTCAGTGTGAGCATGCGCTGCATACCCGGGCGATCACGCTGCCGAGGGTGCGTCCGCGGTGCTGTTCGAGGTCGAGCCGGCCCGTGAAGGTTTCGCTGACTGAGCCTCTTTCATCCTGGATAGTCGCAGGTCAGCAGGGCGTGGATGGCTTGGACGGTGCGACTGATGCGGCTGGTTGGGCCTGGCGAATACAACGGACCGAGGAAGACTCCGGCCTCACCGGTCAGACATCACCGGTCGCTGGACACGGCCTGCTCGCAGCCGTAGGAGTAGTTCTTCATGACGCGGAAGTCCTGGAGCTTGTCGCGATGCCGCTCGACCACGCGGGCACACTCCGGCTCGTTTTCGCGCAGCCAGTCCATAGCCTTTTCGAAGCGATTCATGGTGGAAAACGGATGCATGTCCGCATCGGCGACGATGCCGATACTGATCGCGTCCGAGGCCAGCCGGAGCAGCCAGACCCAGTAGCCAGGACCCATCAGGTGATTGGTGGACAGCTCACGCTCGCTGTACGGAACCTGGTCGTCGATCCGGTCGTGCCAACCAGGGTCGTCCGACCATTCATCGATGTCGATGGGGCGCCCGATCCGGAACCAGGCCGCGTTGGCGCGATGCTCCACCTTCTTGACCAGCCCGAGCTGACGCTTGATCGTCGACGACCGGCCCGTGGCATCCACCACCCAACGGGCCGCGATCCGACGTTCGGCACCATCGTCACAGACCAAGCTCAGCCGATGGTGATCCAGCCGCCCCCGGTCGAGCTGGTAGCTGATGACTTTGTGGGGCGGGAAGGCGGAGTGCCCGATTTCCGCCCGGCGCGTGATGTCGTCGTTGCTGTCGTCACTGAAGAACATGCGTATACCGAACTTCTTGTGCTGGTGCCGCTCCAGGTGATCCTCCAGCCCCAGCACGTTGCGCAGGTAGCGTCCGCCGATCTCGACCGTCGACTCGCCCACCTTGTGCGCCGCCTCGGGCACGGGGTGCTTGTGTCGCTCGATCACCAGGATGTTGGTGTCCGGGCGGGCCTGCCTCAGCAGAAGCGCCTACGTCAGGCCGGCCAAGCCGCCGCCCATGATCGCCACGTCCTACACATCAGACTGCTGTTCCGTGTGCGCCATGCTCATGTCATATCCTGCAGGGGCCCACTACTGTCGATCGGGTTGGATGCGCCGTCCTTCCGGAAAGCCTTGACCAGGTCGGCCGGTAGCGGATCGCCCTGCCACCGCTCGGGCTGATCGCGGATGGCTTCCTCGATGTCCCTGCCACTCAGCCGCTCGACGACTGTGGCGACCAGCCGACTGGCTACGCGTTCGAGCGGGCGAACATCGCGTGAGAACTGTCCTGGAGCTTCTTGTCCGTCGGACCGGTCACCACGGTCCACGTCACCGTACCGGTGCATGCCCTCGGCGGGTGCTCGGACCTCTTGATCCCGGCGGACCTCCTGCCGACCTGGGCCAGGCACACCACCGGTGAATGCCGGGTCGAGCTGCTCGACGGAGGCCACTTCGCCCTGCTCGCGCCGGAGAACAGGGCCACGGTCGACCGCGTCCTGCAGACGGCACTGCGACCGGCTCCCTGATCGTCTCCTGACCGTCACGACCGGACCGCACGCCCGGCCCCGACGAGGTCGCCGTGTCCGGGCGGTTGGTGAGCTTCAGCGTGGTCAGCGAGTCGAAGCCCGTCTCCGGACGCAGCTTGAGGAGTTCGACGGTGACGACCCGGCACGTGTTGCCCGGACGGAGGACCGTGCACGGATATAGCCCCCGCTTGGCGAGGGCGTACCCCGTCGTCCTACTGAAAGACAACGCTCGGTTCGCGGTCTCCAAGTTCACAGCCGCCGGCAATGCGAGCAACTCATCGCGCGTCAGCCCCTGCGACGTATCGGTCCGTTCGCCGGTCGCCGTACGACGCCAGGCCGGTCGGGCCCCGCCCCTGAACGGCCACGAGCAGAAGTGCACACTTGTGTAATTTTTCTCAGGTGTGTAATTTTGCTCGCATGCAGCTTGAGCCATCACAGGAGTCCGGAATCCAGGACAGAAGGGTGCGCCGCTCACGCGCGGCTCTGATGGCGGCCGCCGTGCGCCTGGTGTCCGAACGCGGCACGACGGACATCCCGGTCATCGATCTCGCCGAGGCGGCGGACGTGAGCCGGCGGCTGGTCTACCTCCAGTTCGGGGACCGTGACGCGCTCCTGGTGGAGGCCACGGTCGACCTGATCAGACGGGAACTGATCCCGCAGGCCGGGAACGGCACCGACGTCGCCGAGGGGGTGCTGGCACTCGCACAGCACTTCGCGGAGCACCGGCCGTTCTACCGCGCCATGCTGACCGGATCGTGCGCGTTCGCCATGACCGGCACACTGAACGGCTTGTTCGGCTCGCTCAACAGGCAGGCCCTGCGGGACCTGTTCGGCGAGCTGGACCAGGAGACGGCGGACGACCTGGCGACCTTCGTCGCGACCGGCACCGGCGGGGTCGTCAACACGTGGCTGATCGACGGTGCCGACCCCCTCGATCCCCGCGAACTGGCCGAGCGCCTACTCCGCCTCAGATCGGCTCTCACCAGCAGCCACCACGCCCGAGCAGACGGAGATCGCATCCAATGCCAATGAACCTGAGCAGCCATCTCGTCCAGCGCCTGCTGCACCTTCCACCGCCCTTGACCAGGGATCTGGTCGTCGAACGCGACGTACCGGTGCCGATGCGCGACGGGACCGTCCTGCTGGCAGACCGCTGGTCCCCGAGAGGCGGATCCGACGGCCTGCCGACCGCGCTCCTGCGCACTCCATACGGCAGGACGGGCATGATCGCCATGCAGCTGGTCAGGCCGATGGCCGAGCGCGGCTTTCAGGTGCTGATCCAGAGCACGCGCGGGACCTTCGGTTCCGGCGGCGCCTTCGACCCACTGCGCCGCGAGCGCGAGGACGGTCTGGACACACTGGAGTGGGTGGTCAAGCAGCTCTGGTTCGGCGAATCGCTCGTCCTGTACGGGGGCAGCTACCTCGGCTTCGCCCAGTGGGCAATGGCCGACCGGCTACCGCCCGAGGTCAAGGCCATGATCCCGTCGGTCTCCGAATCGGCCTTCACCCTGGAGCAGCTCCGCAAGGACGGATTCTCCCTGGAGGCACCGTTCAACTGGGGCATCCAGGTCGCCGGCCAGGAAGGCCCGTCGTCGAGGGTGCAGCAGCTGCTGCGCATACGGAAGGACCGGCGCGCCCTCTACACGCTGCCACTGAGCGAGGCGGACTCCGCCACCATCGGCTGCCGCTCCGACTACTTCCAGAACGTCCTCGCCCACGATGCCGACGCACCGTTCTGGTCGGTGGTCGACCACAGTCGGCAGGTCGCCGACATCACCGTGCCGGTCAGTACGGTGGGCGGCTGGTACGACATCTTCCTGCCCGGCCAACTCCGCGACTACCAGGCACTCCAGACGGCGGGCCGCACCGCCCGGGTTACGGTCGGCCCCTGGTCGCACATCTCCATGGGCGTCGGGGCGACGGCCACCGGCGAGATGCTCGACTTCGCCCTGGCCCACGCCCGCGGCGAGCAGCCGCCCGAGCGCGCCCCGGTCCGGCTGTTCGTGATGGGCGAGGAGACGTGGCGCGACTTCCCGTCCTGGCCGCCGCCGGGATACGAGCCGGAGCGCTTCCACCTCCAGGCGGATGGTGTCCTGGCCACCGACCCGCCCGCCGTGTCCGCCCCGGACGGCTACCGCTACGACCCGGCCGACCCCACCCCGGCCGTCGGCGGGGTGCGCATGGCCATGGGCGTCAAGGGGGGTCGCGTCGACAACACGAAACTCGAAGCCCGGCCCGACGTGCTCACCTACACCACCAGCGCGCTCGACACAGACACCGAGGTCATCGGCGAGGTCACCGCCGAGATCTGGTTCCGCTCCAGCCTGCCCTACGCCGACGTGTTCGTCCGGCTGTGCGACGTGGATGAGAAGGGCCGCTCGACCAACGTGTGCGACGGCCTGATCAGCCTCACCGGCGCCGACGAGACCTCCCGCGCGACGGTACGGCTGTGGCCGACCGCGTACCGCTTCAAGCGCGGCCACCGCATCCGCCTCCAGATCTCCAGCGGCGCCTTCCCCCGCTACAACCGCAACCTGGGCACGGGCGAGCCCCGGGCGACCGCCACCACCTTCCGTGCCGCGGACCAGCAGGTCTTCCACGACCCCCCGCGCCCGTCGGCGGTGATCCTGCCCGTCCGGCGACCGGGCCACCTCGACTCTTGAGAGGGGCGAGTGGTTGCGGTGCCGGATCGCTCAGCCGGCGCCGGGAGCGACCCGGACATCGCCCGGGTCCGCGACCGCGTCCACCGGGCCGCCCGTGGTCAGGACGACAAGTGTCCGGTGACGGGAGGCCGTCGCGCCGGGATCCGTGGGTGGCGGGGGCAAGAGTCCCTCGGACATCCATCCACCCGGCCCTCTCGGTGCTGCCCGTACCCGAGGAGTACCGGTCCCTCCCGGACGCCTCCCTCGACGAGAGCGTGCAGGACCTGGCCCACCTGTACGCCGCGTTCCACCTGTACGCCGCGTTCGCCCGCGACAAGGCCAACGGCACCAACGAGGCCACCGCGTTCGCGGACGCCGTGAAACAGCACCACCTGATCGACCGGATCCAGCAGTCGGCCGAGAGGCTGTCGGCGTAACGAGACAGCGGGACGGAACCGGTCCTCGGAGCCCACCTTCCGGTCTGTCGTACCGGTCTGTCGTACCCGCTTCACGAATGCCACGACCCACCGCCCGAACCGGACCAACAACATGGGGAGTTCGGCATCTCAGACGCTCAGCGTCCCTGGGCGGAGACGTGGCGGAAGGACCGTGACCGTGGGGCGGCCTGGCACTGCACCTCTGGCCAGGGAGAACCGGCCGAAGGCGTTGCTGCTCGCTCACACGACTACTCGGGGGTCGTGACAGTTGCCACTCAGCCGGGCTGCCGTACCGGGAGGATCACGGCCGAGGGGTGCGCGGAGTCATGGAAGACCTGCTGGTCGGCGGCGCGGAGAGCGGTGGCGGTGGCCCTGGGTTCGCCGGTGCCGGGGTTGCGGGCGAAGCGGGGGAAGGCGCCGCTGGAGACCTGGACCCTGATGCGGTGGCCGCGCCGGAACACGTGGGCCGTGGGCCACAGCCGCACCGTGGCGCGCGTGAGCTCGTCCGCGCCGGTCAGACTGACCAGTCCGTCGCACAGGTTGGTCGAGCGGCCCTTGGTGTCCACGTCGCACAGCCGCACGAAGACATCCGCGTACGGCAGGCTGGAGCGGAACCAGACCTCAGCGCTGACCTCGCCGATCACCTCGACGTCCGCGTCGAGGACGGGGCTGGTGTAGGTGAGTACGTCCGGACGGGCTTCCAGGGCGGTGTTGTCCACGCGGCCGGCCTTGCCGGAGAAGCGCACCCCGCCGAGGGCGGGGGTGGGATTCGACGGGTCGTAGTGGTAGTCGTCGGGGGCCGAATCGCCGGGTTCGTCGGGTGACAGCGCGGCGCCGGGGTGGAGGTGGAAGCGCTGCGCGGAGTAGCCGGTGGGCGGCCAGGACTCGGCCTCCCGCCACGCTTCCTCACCCGTCACGTACAGGCGTACGAGCGCGCGTTCCGACGGCTGCTCACCGCGGGCGTGGGCGAGCCCGAAGTCGAGGGTCTGGGCCGCGGCCTCCGCGAAGAGGCCCATGGCGGTGTGGGTCCAGGGCCCGATCGTCAGCCGCGCCTCCCGTCCCGACGCGCGCAGCGCCTGGTAGTCACGGAGCTGGCCGGGCAGAAAAAGGTCGTACCAGCCGCCCACCGAGCTGACCGGCACGCTCACGTCCGCCACCCGGGCCCGGTGGTTTCCCCCGGCCCAGTGGGCGGAGTCGGGGCCGTGGACGAGAATGTCCTGGACGTACTGGGAGCGGCGGCCGAGCGCGGCGACGTCGGCCTCGGCCAGCGGCAGGGTGAACTGGGCGCGTTGCGTCTTCTTCGCGTCGAGGAGCTGACGGAGTATCGCCCCGCGGCGATGCTGGCCCGCCACCAGGACTCCCCAGGTGAATGGTGTCTCCAGCTCGAACGCGTCCTCGCGGAGGAAGCCCAGCGTGAGCGCGGATTCGGTCACCACCGGGATCATGCCCTTGACCTGCGGAGGCAGCCGGTCGGCCACGGACCACTGGGTGAAGCCGAGGTAGCTGCCGCCGGTGAGCACGATCGTCTCGCCGCACCACGGCTGCTTCACCAGCCAGTCCAGGGTGGCCAGGCCGTCCGCGCGTTCGTGCCGGAACGGGTCGAAGTCGCCCCCGGAGCCGAAGGTGCCGCGCGTGCTCTGGACCACCACCTGGAAGCCGCGTTCGGCCAGGGGCGGGGCGGCCAGCGCCACCGTTGGGCCTCTGCGCCCGTACGGCGTGCGGATCAGGGCGGTGGGCAGGGCGTCGCCGCCTTTGCGTGGCGCCCAGCGGTCGGCCAGCAGCACCGTCCCGTCGGGCATCGGCACCCGCAGGTCCCGCTGGACGACGACATCCCTGGTGGGGGGAGGGTCAAGGCGCAGAAGCCGCTGGAACAGGTGGCTCCCCCATCTGGGCCGCTTCGGCGCCGGCGGTCCGCCTGCGGCGTCACGCGCTCCGGAAGCGCGCTCGTCGAGATCTGCCATGGTCTTTCACTCCTCGCCCTGTGGTTCAGGGTGCGTGGTCGGGTCGGGCCGGCGGGAGTCACGGGCGCGGTCCGGTGAGCGGTCCGGTGAGCATGGAGAGGGTTGTGGGCGGGCCCTGGACGGCCGTGCGCTGCATATGGTGCAGCACGCTGCGGATGCCGCCGAGTTCCTCGCCGCCGCCCGCACGGCCGGGGCCGCCGTGCACGGTGTGCGGAAGAGGCGAGCCGTGGCCGGTGGACTCCTCGGCGTCGGTGCGGTCGAGGAGCAGCAGACGGCCGTGCCAAGGCGCGGCCCCGAGCACGGCCTCGCGGGCGAAGCCGGGGTCTTGGGTGACGATCGAGGCGACGAGGCTGCCCTCGCCGCGTGCGGCCAGCGCGACCGCGTGGGCGGGCGTCCCGTCGTACGGCAGGAGGGTGCTGACGGGGCCGAACGCCTCGACCTCGTGCGGCTCGGCCCGGTCGGGGTCGTCGCAGCGCAGCAGCAGGGGCGGGAGGAAGGCGCCGCGTTCCTGGTCGCCGTCCACCACGTCGAACCGGTCGGGGTCGCCGTGGAGGACACGGGCAGCCGCCGTGAGGGCCTTGAGCGCGCCGAGTACCTCTTCCCGTTGCCCGAGTCCGGCCAGCGGGCCCATGGTGACCGTGGGATCGGCGGGGTTTCCGACACGTACGTCGCCGAGCGCCGCGCACACCGCTTCCTGTACGTCGTCGATGAGGGCGGCCGGTACCAGCGCGCGACGGATCGCGGTGCACTTCTGCCCGGCCTTGACGGTCATCTCGGTGACGAGGGTCCGGGTGAACAGGTCGAACTCGGGGGTGCCGGGGGTGGCGTCGGGCCCCAGGACCGCGCAGTTCAGGGAGTCGGCCTCGGCATTGAAGCGGACGGCGCGCGCGGCGACGGCCGGGTGGGCGCGCAGGGTTCGGGCGGTCGCGGCGGAGCCGGTGACGCTGAGCAGGTCCTGTCCGGTGAGGGCGTCGAGGATGCCGTCCGGCGGGGCGCAGATCAGTTGCACGGCGCCTTCGGGGAGGATGCCGGACTCGATGATGCGGCGGAACACCAGCTCCGTCAGGTAGGCCGTCTGTCCCGCGGGTTTCACCACGGACGGCAGACCCGCCAGCAGAGCGGGCGCGAGCTTCTCCAGCATGCCCCACACGGGGAAGTTGAACGCGTTGATCTGCACGGCCGCGCCCTGCCGGGGCACATGGACGTGGCGTATCGCGAAGACGCCCTGCTTGCCGATCTGTTCCATGTCGCCGTCGGGCAGGACATGGCCGTCGGGCAGTTCCCTGACGCCCTTGCTGCCGTAGACGAAGAGCACCCCGATGCCTCCGTCGACGTCGAGGGCGGAGTCGCGGCGGGTGGCTCCGGTGCGGGTGGAGAGCGCGTGGAACTCGTCCGTGTGCGCGCTCAGGTGTTTGGCCAGCGTCTTGAGCAGGCCCGCACGCTGGTGGAAGGTCAGCTCGCGCAGTGCGGGGCCGCCCACCTCCCGTGCGTGACGCAGCACGGCCGCGGCGTCGACGACCCGCTGCGAGAGCCGGGCCACCTCGGCGCCCGTCGCCGCGTCCAGCAGGGGTCGGCCCTCGTCCGGTGCCGCGTGCCAGTCGCCGGTGAGGTAGCTGCGCAGTGTCGCGGCCACGAGTCGTCCGCCTTTCGTCGGGATGGCGATGCGGTATGGGTGCGGAGCTCAGATGTCGATGCGTCGCAGATCTCGCCGGTAGCGCGCGCCCGCGTCCCGATAGGTGCGTACGGCGTGCTCCACCCAGGAGGGGTCGACCTCCGTCTCGCGCAGCCGTACCGGGACGCCGAGGGCCATGGTCTTGGGCGGGACCTCGAAGTCCTCGGGGACCAGTGCAGCGGCGCCGACGATCGCGCCCTCACGCACGGCGGCCCGGTTGAGGACGACGGCACCGGACCCGATGAGACAGTGGCGCTCCACCGTGCAGCCCTCCAGGTGGGCGTTGTGGCCGACCACGCAGTCGGGTCCGATCACAGTCGGCCACTGCTCGGTGGTGTGCACCACGGTGCCGTCCTGGACACTGGTGCGGGCGCCGACTTCGATGCGTCCGCCGAGGTCGCCGCGGAGTACGGCTCCGGGCCAGACGCTGACCTCCGGGCCGATCGACACGCATCCGATCACGACGGCGTCCGGGTGGACGAAGGCGCTGGGGTCGATGTCCGGCTCGTCGGGTCCGAGGGCGTAGACCGGCATGGCTGCCACCTCGCTCGTACTGGCTGGTCGGCGGCCTGCCGACGCGCGACACTCTACTGATATTTTCCGTAACGACAAGATAGTGTGTAGGGATGGACGGGCTCCGGGCCGTCGTGTGCGGGCACCCTGGATACGCTGAGGCCGTCGATGCGGCGTGACCGCGTGATACATCGGATCGGCCGGCAGTGAGGGAAGTGAAGGACCATGGTGGAGGGTGCGTCGCGCGGACCGGTCCGGAGGGCACGTGTCGGCCGGACCACGGCGGGAGACACGCGACCGGTGGTCAGCCGGCGCCGGGAGGTCGGTGACGTCAGCGCGCGGTCGCTGCTGATGACCATGCTCGGCGAGTACGTGCTGCCGACGGCCCGCCCGGTGTGGACCTCGGCGCTGGTGGAGGCGCTGGCGATGTTCGGCGTCGAGGAGAAGTCGGCCCGCCAGTCGCTCGCCCGGACCGCCGCGGAGGGCTGGCTGGCCTCGGAGCGGGTGGGCCGCCGGGTGCGCTGGGCCCTCACCCCGCCGGGGCGCCGGCTGCTGACCGAGGGTGCGCAGCGCATTTACGACTTCGGCAGCGGGGAGCGCCTCTGGGACGGTACCTGGCTGTTGGTCCTGGTCTCGGTGCCGGAGGCCAAACGGGATCTGCGGCACCGGGTGCGCACGCGGCTCAGCTGGGCGGGCTTCGGCTCCCCGGAGCCCGGTGTGTGGATCACGCCCCGCGCCGACCGCGAGACGGAGGCGCTCGGCGTCCTGAAGGAACTCGGGCTCGCCGACGACGCGATGTCCTTCACCGCCACGTACGGTGCCGTGGGCAGCGAGGCGGCCGTGGTGGCCCGTGCCTGGGACCTCAGCGAGGTGGAGGACCGCTACGAGGAGTTCATCGACGAGTTCACCGGGCTGCGCCCGGCCGACGGCGACTCCGTGCTGCACGCCCAGACCATGCTGGTGCACGAGTGGCGCCGCTTCCCCTTCCTCGACCCGCGGCTGCCCCCGAGGCTTCTGCCCTCGGGCTGGAGCGGCGCCAAGGCGGCCGACCTCTTCCACAGCAGGCACGCCGAATGGAACCCGGTGGCGCTGCGGCGCTGGGAGGAGCTGAGCGAGGGGCACGGCGAGAGCTGAGACCTCGGGGGCGGGAAGGGTCGGATCGCCCGGGCTCCGCCTTCGACGCGTCGATGTGCAGTCACGCTCAGAACCGGCTCACACTCCGAGGCCGGGGAAGACCTTGGCCGCGTTACCCGACAGCACGGCACGTACGGTGTCCGCCGGCAGGCCCAGCGCACGCAGCGCGGCGATATTGCGGGAGGCGCCGGGCACGCCCGGCCAGTCGGTTCCGAAGATCCAGCGGGTGGCCAGCCTCGACACGTCGAACCGGGCGTAGTACTCGGGCAGTTTCCTCGGCGGCAGTCCTGCGAGGTCCAGCCAGACGTTGGGCCTGGCCAGGGCGAGGAACGCGGCGGTGTCGTACCACCAGCCCCGCCCGCCGTGGGCGAAGACGAACTGCACGTCGGGGAAGTCCTCCACGGCGTCCAGGAGGAGCTGCGGGTCGCCGAACCTGGCGCGGGCGCCGGGAAAGCTGGAAGTGCCGGAGTGCACGACGACCGGGACGCCACGTTCGGCGCAGAGCGCGTACAGCGAGTAGAGCTCCTTGTCGGCCGGGTCGAACCCGCCGTGCACGGGGTGCAGTTTGAGCGCGACCGCGCCCAGGTCCAGCTGGCGTTCGGCCTCCGCCACCAGCGGATGGTGCAGATGCGGGTTGACGTTCGCCACCAGACGGAAACGGACCGGGTTGTAGGTGACGAGCGGCAGCAGATCCTCGATCGGCTGGATGCCGGTGGCGCGCGGGCTGTACTCGCAGAACAGCAGCGCCCGGTCCACGCCCTCGGCCTCCAGCAGGGCGTCCAGCCGCTCGGGAACGGGATCGCCCCGCTCGTCGTAGGCGTCACGCCACGGATGGTCCTGGGAGAAGGTCTCCGCCCACTCGAACCAGGCCGGCTTGAGTGTGGACAGCCTCGGGGCGTGGACGTGCGCGTCGACCACGGTCTCGCCGCCGATCACTGCGCCTCCTCGGTGTTGTGCCGTAGCGGTGGGTCAGCCGCGTGGGTCGTACGCGGTGACGAGTTCGGTGTCCGCGCCGACCGGGCCGTGGCCCATGGCGCCGCCCGGGGTGCCGATCGGCTCGTCCCGGCCCGGCAGGGGGTCGCTGAAGAAGCGCTTGTTGTCGGCGACGAAGTCCGTCAGCTCCAGCGGCACCCGGCGGTCCTGGGAGATCGCCTGGACAGGGCAGACGGGCTCGCAGTTGCCGCAGTCGATGCATTCCAGCGGGTTGATGTAGAGCTTGCGGTCGCCTTCGTAGATGCAGTCGACGGGACACTCCTCCACGCAGGAGCGGTCCATGATGTCGATGCACGCCTCGGCTATCACGTAGGGCATGGGCTCTCGGTCCTCTTCGGTGCTACGCGGCGGCCGGGGCCGCCGCGGGAACGTCGGTGGAGTGGCCGGGGAACACGGGCTGTTCGGGGTCGATGTGGTGCGCGGCGTTGTTGACGGCGGTCGCGGCCTCCCCGAAGCCGACCGCGATCAGCCGCACCTTGCCGGGGTGGTCGGTGATGTCGCCCGCCGCGTAGATCCCCGGCACGGAGGTCCGCATCGACGGGTCGACCGGGATGTGGCGGCGGTGGGCGATGTCGATGCCCCAGCCGAGCAGCGGTCCGAGGTTGGCGGTGAAGCCGAGGGCTGCGATGATCCGCCGGCAGGGCAGGCGGTGGGGTCTCCCGTCCCGCCGGGTGATCTCGACGGCCTCCATTCCGCGCCCGCCGTCGACGACCTTCGAGAGCTCGGCCTCGGTGAGGATCTCCACGCCGGCGGCTCGTACGGCGGCCACGGTGGCCGGGTGCGCGCGGAAGGTGTCGCGGCGGTGGACCAGGGTCACGGAGGCGGCGAGTGGATACAGGGTGAGGGCCCAGTCGAAGGCGCTGTCGCCGCCGCCGACGATCACCACGTCCAGGCCCGCGTAGTCGTCCGGCCGGCGCACGAAGTACGCCAGTCCGACTCCCTCGTACGCGGTGGCGGCCGGCAGCGGGCGAGGCGTGAAGGTGCCGATGCCGCCGGTGATGAGCACGGCCTTGGCCCGCACCCGCACGCCCTGGTGCGTGGTCACGGTGAAGGTGTCGGGCCCACCGTCGGCCCCGGGGATTCTCTCCAGTGTCTCGGCCCGGTGGCCGAGCAGGTAACTCGGGTCGTACGGTGCGGCCTGCTCCAGGAGCCGGTCGACGAGCTCGCGCCCTCGTACCGCCGGGAATCCCGCGATGTCGAAGATCTGCTTCTCCGGGTACATGGCGTTGATCTGGCCGCCGGGCTCGGGCAGCGAGTCCAGGACGGTCACGGACAGACCGCGGAAACCGGCGTAGTAGGCCGCGAACAGGCCGGTGGGGCCGGCTCCCACGATGAGCAGATCCGTGCTGTGATCCGCGAGGGGCGGGGACATGCACGTCCTCCAGAGGGATAACGGGGGCGGGGAGTGCCAGGGGGCGGGGAAGGTCAGTCCGATGTCGTGGTCGACGAAGGCGTCTCCGCCCAGGAACCGTCGCGGACCATGGCGCGCAGTACGTTGCGGCGGATCTTGCCGGTGGGTGTACGGGGCAGTTCGGGCAGCCCGACCACCCCGCGTGGGCGTTTGAAGGCGGCCAGGCCTTCCCGGCACCAGGCGACGAGCGCGTCCGGATCGACCTCGCGCCCGGGCTTCGGCACGACGCACGCGACGGGCTTGTCCAGGCCGTCCGCGTCCGGAGCGCCGACCACGGCGACCTCGGCCACGTCCGGATGGGCGAGGAGACGTTCCTCGACCTCGGCGGGCGAGACCCAGATGCCGCCCGCCTTGAGCAGGTCGTTGGTGCGGCCCATACAGGTGTAGGTGCCGTCGGTGTTGCGGAGGTAGGTGTCGCCGGTGCGCACCCAGTCGCCGAGGAAGACCTGGCGGGTGGTCTCGGCCCGGCACCAATAGCCGGTGGCGGCGGACTCCCCGCGGACGTAGAGCTCGCCGGGTGTGCCGTCGCCCTCCACCACGTGGCCCTCCACGTCGCGAAGCTCGACCTTGTACCCGGGAACTGGTTCGCCGGACGAGCCCGGGTGGACCCGGCCCGACCGGTTGGAGACGAAGATGTGCAGCATCTCGGTGGATCCGATGCCGTCGAGCACCTCCACGCCGAAGCGCTCCAGCACCCCTCGGTACATCCGCGCGGGCAGTGCCTCACCGGCCGAGACGCCCAGCCGTACCGTCGCGAAGGCGTCGTCAGGGATGTCGGCGCTCGCGAGCAGTGGACCGAAGAAGCTGGGCGTGCCGAACAGGACCGTGGCCCGGTCGGCCGTCGCCCGTTTCGCGAAGAGCGCCGGGGACGGTCTGGAGGGTTCCAGCAACGCCGTGCCGCCCGCCGCCAGTGGGAAGAACAGCGAGTTGCCGATGCCGTAGGCGAAGAAGAGCTTCGCGACCGACAGACAGCGGTCCTCCGGGCCGATGCCCAGCACCCGCTGCCCGTAGTTCTCCGCTACGACCTTGATGTCGATGTGGCGGTGCATGGCCGCCTTGGGCATGCCCGTGGTGCCCGACGTGTACAGCCACAGGGCGGGCGAGTCCGGCCAGGTCGGATACGGCCCCTCGTCCGTGCCGACGCCGGAGTCCAGCAACTGCTGCCAGGTGTGGCCCCGGACATGGCCCGGCAGTCCCGTGCTGTCCGCCCCGGTCAGGACGGCGTGCCGGACCTCCGGTGCCTGCTGGAGCGCGGCGCGGACGACCGGCGCGAACTCGGCGGAGCCCAGCACCACCCGGCAGCGCGAGTCGGCCACCAGCTTGCCCAGCTCCGGGCCGGTGAGCATGGTCGAGACGGGGACCGCCACGGCACCCATGTGGAAGGCCGCGAGGATGCCGGTGAAGAGCTCCACGTCGTCCACCATGCACAGCAGGACGCGCTCCTCCGGGCGTACGCCGAGGGCCCGCAGCCCGGCCGCGACCCGGCGGACCTCCGCCGCCAGTTGCCCGTAGGTCAGCGTCCGCGTGGGCGTGATGAGGGCCGTGCGGTCGCCGTTGCCCTCCCGCAGGTGCCGGTCGACCAGATAGTCCGCCGTGTTGAACACATCGGTCATGCGGCTCACACACCCTTACACCAGGCGGACGTATTCGTAGTCGAACGGTTTGTTGTTGATGCCGCTGACCGGCGGTGCGACCCAGCTGGCGATCTTGCCGCGTTCGTACACCGGCTGCATCAGCGACCGTACGAACGCGAGGTCCTCGGCGGTGGGCAGCCAGTGGTGGCGGCTGATTTCCCAGGTCTCCTCGTCGACGATCGTGCCGTCGGGGGTGATGTGGTGGCCGGAGGCGATCCCGACGTTCCGATTGAAGCCAGGGTGCGGCAGCATCAGCCGGAAGTCGATCCCGTGGTCGTCCAGGATCCGGTTCCAGCGGGTGACGCCGTTGCGGCAGTCGGAGATGTACTCGTCCCGCAGGTCCAGGTTGAGGGCGAGCAGCGCCGGGACCTCCTCCTGCGACCAGCTGCCGTCGACGTCCGGCTTGTCCAGGAAGGCGCTGTCGTCGGTGAGCCGGTGGTCGTCCTTGCGGCGCTCCTCCATCCAGCGGCCCTTGAGCCCGGCGGTGTAGTAGTTCGCCGCGTTGGTGGAGGTCTCGCTGCCGAAGAGGTCCAGGGAGACGGTGTAGTGGAAGTTGATGTACTTCTGGATGATGTCCAGCGGGATGCCACCGCAGGCGGCGATGTCCAGGGTGTCGTGCTCGCGGGCCAGCTGGGCACTGCGGGTCACCACACGGTCGACGCCGGTGGTGCCCACCATCATGTGATGCGCCTCCTCCTTCAGCATGAACGTGCAGGTCCGCGACAGCGGGTCGAAGGCGCTCTCCTTCAGCGAGCCGAGCTGGTACTTGCCGTCCCGGTCCGTGAAGTAGGTGAACATGAAGAAGGCCAGCCAGTCGGCGGTCTCCTCGTTGAACGCGCCCAGGATGCGCGGCGCGTCGGGGCTGCCGGAGTTGCGGAAGAGCAGCGCCTCCGCCTCCTCGCGGCCCTCCCGGCCGAAGTAGGCGTGCAGCAGGTACACCATCGCCCACAGGTGCCGGCCCTCCTCCACGTTGACCTGGAAGAGGTTGCGCAGGTCGTACAGGCTCGGGGCGCTCAGGCCGAGGAGGCGCTGCTGCTCGACGGAGGCCGGCTCGGTGTCGCCCTGGACGACGATCAGCCGCTGCAGGTCGGCGCGGTACTCGCCGGGCACCTGCTGCCAGACCTGCTCCCCCTTCTGCTCACCGAAGGCGATACGGCGGTCGGGGGTGGGCTCGGCGAGGAAGATGCCCCACCGGTAGTCGGGCACGTTGACGTGGTCGAAGTGGGCCCAGCCGTCGCGTCCGACCGATACGGCGGTACGCAGGTAGACGCCGTGGTTCTCCAGCGTCGGGCCCATCTCGCCCCACCAGTTGAGGAACTTGGGCTGCCAGCCCTCCAGCGCCCGCTGTAGACGCCGGTCGTCGGCGAGGGCGACGTTGTTGGGGATCCTGGAGTCGTAGTCGATCTTCGTGGGCATCGGGTTCACACTCGCTTCCGGTCGTAGACCGCCTTCTGACCGGTGCCGTAGCGGCGCAGCGCGCCCTCGGGGCCGGCGGCGTTGGGGCGTATGAAGATCCAGTTCTGCCAGGCGGTGAGCCGTCCGAAGATCTTGGTCTCGATGGTCTCCGGGCCGACGAACCGGTGGTTGGCCTCCATCCCGGTCAGCGCGTCCGGGCTCAGCGCCGCCCGGCTTTCCAGGACGATGCGGATCTCGTCCTGCCAGTCGATGTCGTCGGGGGCGTCGGTGACGAGGCCGAGTTCGCGAGCCTGGGCGGGGCTCAGGGGCTGCCCGGTCTCGCGGTGAAGCCAGTCGAGGTGGTTGTCGTCCTGGTAGAAGCGGGACTGGAGGCGGGTCAGGCCGTTGCCCATGGGGAAGGTGCCGAAGTTCGCCTCGGACAGGGCGAGGGTCGCCCGTTCGGTGCTGTCCGGGTCGGCGATGGGCGGGCCGTCCAGCATGTACTGCAGGTCGCAGGCGAGGGCCAGTTCCAGCAGCAGCCCGGCGAAGCAGCCGCCCGGCTCGATCAGCGCGACGAGGCTGCGGCTGGTGACGTCGAGCCGCTTCAGGGTGCGCTTGTAGTAGTGCACGATTTCGTTGCTGAGCCAGTCGCCGTCGGCGGCGGCGCCCAGCACGGCCTGCTCATGGGCCAGTACGCGCGCGGAGTCACCCTCGGTGCGCAGTACCCAGGTGCCCAGCTCGGTCTCGTTCGTCCGCAGCCGCAGGATCAGGTCGTCGAGTTCCCGGGTGAAAGCCAGCAGCCATCCGCCGGCGCCCTGCGCGTGGATCGCGGCGGCGTCGGAAGGGGCGTCTTCGCCCGGTCCCCGCACGGTGATGTCGACCAGGCCGAGCGAGCGGTCGTACTCGGCACGTACATGGCGGTAGGCGATGCCGTCCTCGGTGACCTCGCGCTCCAGCGGGGTCAGCGCGATGCCCTGGGCGTCCGTGGGCCGCGAGCTGTTCTCGGCCGCCTCCAGGGCGCGCTGCTCGACGATCGTACGGAAGTCCCGGCGCGGGACGACCTCGTCCACCAGCCGCCAGTCCACCGCCGTCTTGCCCCGTACGCCGTCGCTGCGGGTGGCGAAGAGGTCGGCCAGGTCCTTGCGTACGCGACGCTTGTCGGTGACCCGGGTCAGCCCGCCGGTGCCGGGCAGCACGCCGAGCAGCGAGACCTCGGGCAGCGACACCGCCGAGGAGTTGTCGTCGATGAGCAGGATCCGGTCGCAGGCGAGCGCGAGTTCGTAACCGCCGCCCGCGCAGGAGCCGTTGACGGCGGCGATGAAGGTCAGCCCGGAGTGCTCGGAGGCGTCCTCCATGCTGTTGCGCGTCTCGTTGGTGAACTTGCAGAAGTTCACCTTCCAGTGGTGCGGGGAGGCCGCCAGCATCCGGATGTTGGCCCCGGCGCAGAAGACCTTCTCCTTGGCGCTGGTCACCACCACCGACCGCACCTCGGGGTGCTCGAACCGCAGCCGCTGGAGCGCGTCGTACAGCTCGATGTCCACGCCGAGGTCGTAGGAGTTGAGCTTCAGCTCGTAGCCGGGGACCAGGCCGCCCTGCTCGTCGACGTCCATCTCCAGCCACGCGACCGGCCCGTCGGTGCGCAGCTTCCAGTGCCGGTACGCGTCCGGGCTCCGGTCGAAGGTCACCACCGCCGGGGCCGTGGACTCCGGTGCTCCGTTCGCGGCATCGGCCACGTCCGGTTTGCTTGCCACCACCATGACGAGCGCCTCCTCGCGCTAGCACAGGTACCGATAGAGCAATCTTCTACAGAATATGAGTGATGCGTCAAGGTTCTGTAGAACTAATGCCGGTGCCGCGGGCCGTACGTCGCGGCGCAGCGGAAGTTGGCGGCGTCATCGGTACTGCCGTGGCCCCTGTAGCGGGCGACGGCGGGCCAGCGGCACAGCGGCCGGGTGATGACACCGTTTCGGCCCGGCAGGGTCTTCGGGGCATGGCCGTCCTCGACCCACGTCACCAGCGCGGCGAGCGGATCGATGGGAGCGGCGCCGGGGCCGCCCGCGCAGTGGGCGACGCCCGGGGCCATGAACAGCCGCGCGAACCGCTCCGTGCGGTGTGGTCCGCCCATCTCGGCGGTGAGGCGTTGGAAGTAGTCGACGGTGCCCTGCGGGAAGATCAGCTGGTCGGCCCAGCCGTGCCACAGGATCAGCTTGCCGCCGCCGCTTCGGAAGGCGCCGAGGTCGGGGTCGTCCGTGCCGAGCACGTCGTGGTACTCGGCCCGGGACTGGTCGAAGTAATCGGCGAACGTGGCCGTGGTGACGGTACGCCAGTCGAAGTCCGCGTCCTTGGCCAGCCACCACCGGAACCAGTCGGCCGTGATCGGGAACGGCGCGGGTTCCCCGGCGGGGGTGCTGCCGGCGAGTCCGGTGAACGTGGTGCCCGGCGTCGGTCCGTACCAGAGGAAGGAGCCGTCCTGGCGGCGTGGCCCCTGCCAGATCTTCTTGACGACGGCCGCGTCCTCGGCGGTGATGGCGGTGCCGCAGGCCGTCTCCTCGCCGATCAGCTTCGAGGGATCGAAGCGACAGGTCCGGGGGTCCACGATGCCGTCCGTCACGCCGTCCTCGCCATCGCAGGCAGCGACCACCGCCTTGTCGACCGCCTCGAAGGTGCACGGGGCGACCACATGGGAGCTCTCCCGCATCACGATCTGCGGCCACAGTTCCGCGGGGATGAACCTGTCCCAGTTGATGGCGGGGGCCGCGGAGAGGATGCCGTCATAGTCCCCCGGGTAGCGCTGGGCCTCCATCAGGCCCTGCCGGCCGCCTGTGGAGCAGCCGTTCCAGTAGGAGTAGGCGGCAGCCCGGCCGTAGTAGGCCTCGGTCACCGCCTTGCCCTTGACGGTCGCCTCGTGGATCGAACGGTGGGCGAAGTCGGTGATGAGATCCTGCTTCATCCCTGTCGGCGACCATGCCCATGCGCCGGACGCCGGTGATCCGGCGTGGCCGGTGTCGGTGGACGCCGCGGCGTAGCCTGCCTTCGCCGCGGCGTCGGGTGGCGTGAGAACGCCGGCATAGCCGCCGCCTCCGACACCCTGGAACCGTCCGTTCCAGCCGTCCACCGGCAAGGAGACCGCGATGTTGACGCTCTCGGGAACGAGTAGCCGCACCTGGCAGATCGCGGGGGTGGTGGCGGTCCGCTCGGCACTGGTGACCCGGGTGCCGTCGGGGAATGTCAGCTCGGTGAGGCTCGCGCAGGATCTGGCCGGTTCAGCGGACGGCGGCGAGGCGGCCCGACTTGCCGGGCCCAGGGGTGTCACGCCGATCGTCAGGGTCAGGCCGGCCAGCACCGCACACCATGAACGGGCTGTGGAGCGGGGCCGTTTCATCGGCTCTGTTTCCTCTCTCCGTGGGTCAGCCCACGCCGAGGAGGCTGTGGGCCCGGTCCCGGTCCTGGCGGAAGTCGGCCGTGGAACTCCTGTGCACGATGCGTCCCTTCTGCATCACCGCCACCTCGTCGGCGAGGCGGAAGGCCAGGTGCAGGTCCTGCTCCACCAGCACGGCCGCGATGCCCTCACCGCGCAGGCCCTCCAGCACCTCGGCGATCAGGTCGACGACCGCGGGCGCGAGGCCGTCCGACGGCTCGTCAAGGAGCAGCAGCCGCGGGTTCCTCAGCAGGGCCCGGCCGATGGCCAGCATCTGCTGCTCCCCGCCGGAGAGCTGATCGCCCCGGTTGGCGCGCCGCTCGGCGAGGCGGGGCATCAGCTCGTAGACGCGCTCCACGGTCCAGGGACCGCTGCCGCCCCCGGACGCGCTGGGCCCCCGGGATTCCCTGGACTCCCGGGATCTCCTGGACGCCCGGACCGCGATGCGCAGGTTCTCCTCCACGGTGAGGGGCGCGAACACGCGGCGGCCCTGGGGCACGATCGCGACGCCGCCGCGGGCGACGGTGTGTGCCGGCGCTCCGGCGAACTCGCGTCCGTCCACGCGGATGCTGCCGGAGTACGGCTTGAGCATGCCCATCACCGTGTGGACGAACGTGGTCTTGCCTACGCCGTTGCGGCCGAGGAGCGCAACCACGGTGCCGGAGGGGACGGTGAACTCGACGCCGTCGAGCACGGTGGTGCCCGCGTATCCCGCGCGCAGGTCGCGCACGCTGAGCAGGTCGGCCGTCGTGGTCATCGCCCTCCTCCTGCCTCGGTGAACAGGTCCTCGGTCCTGGCCGCACCGAGATAGGCCCGCCGCACCGCTTCGTCGGCCCGGATCGCCTCCGGCGGTCCAGAGGCGAGGACCCTGCCCAGATGCAGCACGGTGACCCGGTCGGCGAGGCGGAACACCACGTCCAGGTCGTGCTCGACGACGAGCACGGTCAGGTCCTCGGGCAGCCGCTCCATCAGGGCCACGAACCGTTCGGTCTCGGCGGCGGACATCCCCGCGGTGGGCTCGTCGAACATCACGAGAGCGGGCTGGGTGGCGAGCACCATCGCGACTTCGAGCTGTCGCCGCTCCCCGTGGGACAGGGCGGCCACCTTGTCCCGCGTACGGCCGGACAGTCCGACCGAGTCCAGGTGGCGGCGCGCCTCGGCGTCGGTGTGCCGGAAGCGTCGCGCCGCCCGGTCGAGCCGGTGGGCGATCCGGTGGACCCGCTGAACGGCGAGCGCGACGTTGTCCAGCACCGAGCAGTCGAGGAACAGGCTGGAGTGCTGATACGTACGCACCATGCCGCGCCGGGCCCGGTCCGCCTCCGGCAGTGCCGTGACGTCCTGCCCGGACAGTACGACGCTTCCGCCCGAAGCGCGCAGTGTCCCGGCCACCGTCGCGAACAGCGTCGACTTGCCGGCTCCGTTGGGCCCGATCAGGGCGTGACGCTCGCCCCGGGCGATCGCGAGATCCACGTCGTCGACGGCGGTGAGCGAGCCGTAGGAGCGGGTCAGCCCCCGCAGTTCCAGAAGAGGGGTCACGAGACGTTCTCCTTCCGGCGGCGCGTATGGACGAGGCTCCGGAGGCGAGCGCGAGTGCCCGCGAGGCCCGCCAGGCCGCGTGGCATCAGGAAGACGACGGCGATGAACACCGCGCCCAGCACCAGCGGTCCGTGGCCGCCGATCGACGTGGAGAGGTTGTCGCGTACGAACAGGACGAGCGCCGCGCCCAGACAGGGCCCCCACAGACTGCCCGGACCTCCGATGACCACGCTGAGCAGGGCGAGCGCCGCGACCTCGAACCCCATGTCCCCGGGCGAGACGAACCGGGACTGCTGCGCCCACAGGGCGCCGCCCGTTCCCGCGACGGCTCCCGCCAGGCAGAAGACGCCGTACCTGGCGAGCGCCGGGCGGTAACCGAGCGCCCTCATCCGGCCCTCGTTGTCACGGATTCCCCGCAGCGTCCGGCCGTAGGGAGAACGGGCGACCAGCGCGACCGCCGCGAACACGGCGACCGCCACGGCGAGCACCCACCAGTAGACGAACCCGGCGACCACCAGCGGCGGACCCCCGAACAGACTGATCGGGGGCATCCCGGCCAGGCCGTTGCTGCCGCCCACGGCCGACCAGGTGTCGGCCACCTGGTGCACCGACTCGCCGATCGCCAGGGTGAGCATCAGGAACACGATGCCGCGGGCCCGTACGGCGACCCACCCGGTGACCGCGGCCGCCACCACGCCCATGACCAGACCCGCCAGGGCCTGCACCATCGCGTCCGACGTGATGTGGACCCCGACCAGCACCGCCGTGTAGGCGCCGACACCGAAGTACGCCGCCTGCCCCAGCGAAGGCAGTCCCGTGACCCCGGTCAGCAGGTCGACACTGAGCACCAGCACCGCGAACGCCAGCATCCGGGTCATGGCCGACACCGGATAAGGGCTGAGCACCACCGGGGCCGCCGCCAGCAGAGCGACGGCCGCGACGGCGACCACGACCCGTCGGCTCCCCGGGTGATCCGGACCGTCCTCGATTCCGTTCGTCGACGGTTCGAGAACGGGCGCTTCCCGCAGTACACGCGTGCCGCCGCCCTCCGTCTTCGCCGCCTTCACGCGTGCACCGCCGTCCGCGCCGGGAGCAGCCCCGCAGGCCGCACCAGAAGCACCAGGGCCATCGCCGCGAAGACGAGGAACGACGCGTACTGAGGCAGCAGCGCGGTCCCGAGCGCCTGCACCTGCCCGATCAGTACGGCGCCGAGCAGCGCGCCGCGTACCGAGCCCAGCCCTCCGGTCACCACCACGACCAGCGCGAGCAGCAGCACCTTCTCGTCGAGACCGGGCTGGGCCCCCAGGATCGGACCGGCCAGTACGCCGCCGACCGCGGCCAGCGCAGCACCGGCCGCGAAGACCCCGACCAGCACCCTGCCGGTGTTGACGCCCAGCGCCGCCACCATCGCGCGGTCGGCGACGGTGGCCCGGATCACCGAACCCAGCGGGCTGCGCTCCACCAGGACGTACACGGCCAGCGCCAGCACGACGCCGAACCCGATCACGAGCAGCCGGTAGACCGGGTACGTCTCGCCCAGCACCGTGACACTGCCGCCGACCGGCGCGGGCGCGGCGATGGAGTGCACGTCGTTGCCGAAGACCAGCGACAGCGCCTCGGCGACCACCAGGGCCACGCCGAGGGTGAGCAGGGCCTGGTCGAGATGGTGTGAAGTGGCCCGCGTCAGGGTGGCCAGCAGGCTCCCGAGCACCGCTCCGGCGACGGCGGCGGCCAGCACGGCCAGGACGAAGCCCGCCACGCCCGCGCCATCGCCGACCAGCGCCACCGCCATGTAGGCGCCAACCAGATAGACCGCGCCATGGGCGAGGTTCAGCACGTCCATCATGCCGAACACCAGGGACAGGCCCAGCGCGATCGCGAACAGCAGGGAGCCCATCGCCAGCCCGTTGAGGACGCTCACCAGATGGGTAGCCATCCCGGCCCCGCTCAACCCAGCTCGCCGACGACCGCGTTGACGGCCGTACCGGCGCCGGAACGGACCTCGCGCAGGTAGTACGTCTGCTGCGCGTCGTGGTCGGCGTCGAACTTCCACGGGCCCCGGGGACTGTCGATCGATCCGACGCCGCCCAGCGCCTTCACCAGGTCCTCACCGCTGTCACCGTCCGCCTTGGACAGCGCCTTGTCGAGGACGGCGGCGGCGTCGTACGCCTGCACCGCGTAGACCGTCGGAGGCTTCCCGGCCGATTTCTGGTAGGCGGCCACGAACTCCTTGTTGCGCGCGGTGTCCAGTTCCGTCGAGTAGTGCAGCGACGTCTTCACGCCGACCGCGGCCTTGCCCTGCGCGGCGAGGACCCCGCCCTCGGTGAGGAAGCCGGCGCCGTACAGCGACGTCTTGTCTGCGAGTCCGAACTGCTCGTACTGCTTGACGAAGTTCACCGCCTCGGCACCGGCGTAGAAGGCGTAGACGGAATCGGCACCGGACTCGCGGATCGCCGACAGGTAGGGCTGGAAGTCCTGCGTCTTGCCGAAGGGGGTGAACTTCTCGCCCGCGACCTTGCCGCCGGCCGCCTCGAAGCCCTTGCGGAAGCCCGCGACCATCTCCTTGCCCGCGGCGTAGTCGGCGGCAATGAGGTAGACGCTGCCCTTGGCCTCCTCGGCGACGGCCGGACCCAGCGCGGCGGACACGTCGCCGTTGCTGAAACTCGTCCGCCACACGTACTCGGACTTGCGGGCTCCGGTGATGTCGTCGGCGCCGGCGTTGGCGATCAGCAGCGGCTTCTTGGACTCGTGGAAGAAGTCGCGCACACCCAGCGCGGTGGCCGAGTTGACCACGCCGACGACCGCCGTGACCTGGTCCTGGGTGACGAGCTTCTGGGCGGCGGGCACACCGGTCTGCGGCCCCTCGCCCTCGTCGGCCGTCACGAGGTCGACCCCGCGTCCGCCGAGCTTGCCGTCGTGCTGGTCGAGGTACAGCTCGAAACCGGCGCGCATGTCCTCGCCGAGCGGCGCGTAGACGCCCGACAGCGGCACCAACAGCCCGATCTTGACGTCACCGCCGGACGGGTCTCCGGACTGGCTCCCGCCGGACTCGCCGAGGCTCGACCCGCAGCCCGCCAGCACCAGGGCACCAAGGGTCAGTCCGGCGATCGTTCTGGTCAGAGAGAAGACAGAGACAGCACCCATGACAGCTCCTGAGGTGGGCCGGGGTGGGGACGATGCCGCCAGAATCTACATCTTCTCGCCGCAGCGTCAATAGTCTGTAAAAGATTGGCTCGGCCGTGGAGCCGCCATCCGCCGGTCCGTAGGGTCCTCAGCGTCCGCGCGGACGCTTGCAGCGCGGCCGATGTCCGGCCGCGGTCTCGCCCGGCCCGACCCGATCAGCGGACCGGCACGCGATCCCCGGACGAGGACGGCACGTGTCAGCCGATCCCGCCGTCGCCCAGCCGCCCATGGGCTGGAACACCAGGCACTGCGTTCACTGCCGTGGGTGTCCGCGAAAAAGGCGTTGGAATGCGCCCGCGCACTCGTCGACGAACTCCATACGAGGTGTTTCTGATCGACGAGCTTGTACCCCGCAGGGCCGCCACGGCGGTGCCCCGGCCTCCATACGCCCCGACGATCTGGCTGCCCCCGTCGTCGGTGAAGCACCTCGCCGTCAGGGCCGTGCCGCTGGGTGCACGCCCGCCGCCTGAACTCGAAGCGCACCTGAGCGGGCATCACGCCTGCCGACCGCCGAACGGGCCTGATCGCCCTCGTGGACGAGCAGGTCGTCGGCCTGTCCACGAGCACCCCGGACCTTCCCGACGACGTTGTCCTCGGCGTCGGCTCCTCCTCCCCTTCCCGGAACTCGCCCGGTCCCTGCGCTCGGCCGACCGCGCGGCCACCACCGCCCACGCCTTCCACCAGGCGTCGTCGCTCTTGGAGCCGTGTGGGCACTCGTGAGCGCCTGTGGTTCGACCACGTCACTGGCGGGGTGCTGGGCCGAGTGCGTCTGCGGGCGTCGGAGACCGTCTCCCAGTTGAGCGAGACGGTTGGCGTAGCGGGCTCGCCCGGTCAGGCAGCCTGCCCCCGCAGTTCCTGACCGGCGGCACGTTCGAGGACGCGCAGGCCGGGGAGATCCATGCCTCTTCCCGGGGTGCCTACGGCGCCCCGCGCGTGCACGCCGCGCTGCGGCGAGGCGGCCATACGGTCAACCGGAAGAAGGTCGAGCGGATCATGCGCGAGAGCGACATCCGAGACGTCACCCGCCGCAGCTACCGCCATCTGACCAAGCAGGACACCAAGGCCGCCCCGGCCCCGGAACGTCGGCCGTGACTTCACGGCGAAGCGGCCCGGCACGAAGCTCGTCGGCGACATCACCTATCTCCCGACGACCAAAGACTGGTTCCCCGAGATCGCGAAGAAGCTCACCATCAAGACCGGCAAGCACGAGGAGCGGGCCGAGAGCGACGAGTGCAAGCTGCTGCTGACGTCCGACGGCGACACCGACGGCGCCCAGTTCGGGGTCCACGTCAACATGGGCAAGGGCTCCGTGGTCGGCGGCGACGCGACCCTGTGCACGGTCGCCGACAAGGCCGCCACGAACGCGGCCGAGGTCCTCAACCGGGGCCCGCTCCCCCGCCGTTCGCCTGCATACCCGCGCGTCTCGCTGGCCTGGGCGAACGCCTGCAAGCTCCTCGACGCCAAGGCGCTGTCGGCCGTTCCCGGCCTCAAGGCCGACGTGCCGGACGTCGGCCTCGCCAACTGGAGCTGCGAGTGGTCGAGCGACGTCGACGAGCTGGATGCGGAGGTGAGCTTCTTCCACGATCAGCCCAAGTCCGAGGCGAACGGCGCCACCGTCACGCTCAGCGGATACCGCACCGTCGTCGAACCGAACGACGACGACACCTGTACGGCCTTCGTCGAGTACCGCAGGTACAGCGGCCAGGACGCCGAAACCGCCGCAGAGATGGTGCGCCTGGACGTCGGCGGGCAACAGCCCACGTACGGCCTCGATCCTGCGCTCGCTCCAGTATGACCTCGTCGGCCGTGGCCGTGCCGGGGACCTGGACGGTCTGCTCGGCCAGGGCGGCGGATTTGTCCGGCCAGCTCTCGAGGGGTCCGCATCCGCGGGGCAGCATCGGTCATGACCTGGATGAGCTCCTCGGTGCCGGCCTGAGCCAGTGCGGCCGGGGAGCCGAAGGCCTGCAGCAGGGCCAGGACGGCCGGGTGGCGCACCCGCGGTCCCAGGACGCGTTCCAGGGCCGGATGGATCGAGGTGAGCAGTCCGCGCAGCCGGTTGGAGGTGCGGGGGCGTCCTGCGCGAGGTCGTCGTCGTGGCCCAGGACCATGGTCAGTTCGGCCCGCACGCTCTTCTCGGCCTCGATGCTGTGCAGCAGGTGGGGCATGGTGCGGGCGGCATCGGCGATGACATAGGCATCGCGGGCGTCGGTCTTGCCCGTGCCGGGGTGCAGATCGGCCGGCCGGCGCATCGACAGGCGGGCAGGTAGGCGACTTCGTATCCGCCGGCGCGGGCCACGGCCACCGCCAAGGTCCCCACGGACGCCGGCTGGTCGACCACGACCAGGACTTTCCCCCGGCGGCCCAGACGGACGAACAGCTCTCGCAGCTGCGGCTCGCCGTTGGGCAGCGGCTTGTCGAAGACGGTACGGCCGTCGGCCAGCAGAGCCGTGCCGTGATGAGCGGACTTGCCCACATCCAGGGCGCAGAACACATCGATCGAGGTGAAGTCGTTGCTGGTCACCGGGCTTTTCCTCCCCGGAGTCACCGCCGGTGGCCCGCCCGGGCACCGGAGACCGGCAGCCACATTACGCAGCCCTGCCAGTCGGCGGACACGCTTCCATCAGCGACCATCCGGTGCCGCCAGGACCGGCGACAGCACCCCCCGGATCATCAAGGACAGGGGCAACGAGTCATACCGGTCCCGAAGGCCACGAGCCCGAACCGGGCTCCACGAGCAAGGTAGGGGGCAGCCGGACGAGCTGCTGCCCGGTGTTGCGCGGCCACCACATGCCTTGACGGTACGTCAGCTCGCCGTGCCGTCGGCTCACCCGCAGATCGCCCACGCCGACGGTCCAGATCTCGACGGGGAGCCGCGCCGAGCCCGGGGATCACGGCGGAGAGTACGTGTGGGGCGGCGGCCATGGCTCCCCGGCCCACCGCCTGCGTCCGGGGCAAGCTCCCATGGCGGCTGCGTCGCGCGGGCGGAGCCGGCGGGGCGGTGGAGATTGAACGGCTGTGGTCGGAGCCGGCCGGTCTGTGGTGGGCGATGGAGACCCGTCCGCTCATCGGCCAGGCCCGCGGCAAGGTGATCGCCCTGGGACAGTGAGCCTCTTTCATCCTGGATAGCGCCAGGTCAGCAGGGCGTGGATGGCTTGGACGGTGCGACTGATGCGGCTGGTTGAGCATCTGGCTCGTCGGAGGATGCACCAGGACTTGAGTTGGGCGAAGGCGCTCTCTCTCCGGGGGCTCGCAGTCGGGCGTGGTCGCGGTTGAACTGCTGGTAGTGCTCGGGTTGTTCGCTGGTGGTAGTAGGGGGGTGCGGAACGTGGCGCCGGCGCCGTGGTAGGCGCGATCGGCCAGAACGAGGATCTGTCGGGTGAGGCAGGCTTGGATGATGCCGTCGGCTCGGGCGGAGGTCAGGTCGTGAGTGCGGCCGGGTGTCGCGCGGGAGAACCAGAGCGGTGTGCCGTCGGACCGGGCGATGACCTGGACGTTCATGCCGTGCCGGCGATGCTTCATCGAGTCGTACGGCTCGTCCGCCTTGACGCGGTCGGTTGGGATGAGCGTCCCGTCGACGATGGTGAAGTCTCCCTCGCCCAGCCCGACCAGGGCCTCGTGCAGGCCGGGCGCCCAGGCGGCCAGGACCTCGAGCGTCTCGTCGACGTAGCGCCAGGCCGTCGCCTCCGACACCCCGAACCCCGCGCCGACCTGTGCGAACCTCTCGTTCTTCCGCAGGTGGGCCAGCGCCGGCAGGGCCTGCTTGAAGCAGCTCAACTTCCGCCATGGTGAGCGAAGTTCATGCCTTCGGGTGTAGATGGGCTTCGCCACGTCACCCCTGACCAGCCCATTTCACTCCTCAGACCCAGCATGAAAGAGGTTCACTGACTCGATGACCTGCGGCAACGCAGTCAACCGGAGCGGGGCCAGGCCGGCGCCGCCGACTCCGGTCGAACCGACGGGACTTGCGCCACCCGATCAACTGCCCCCTGTCACAGGGAGATGGGACCGAGGTCGGCGGCGGTCTGGGCCAGCGCGCGGAGGGTGGGGCTCTCTGCGGTGGATCGCCATGTGAGAGCCCAGTGCATGGTGGGGGCGTCGTGAATGGGGAGGAAGACGATGCCCGGGGGACGGTTGTAGCGGGCGGCGATCTCACCCAGCGGGTGGACACACTGTCCGGAAGCCACCAGAGAGAGAACCTCGTGGAAGGTCCGCGCGGCGGGCCCGCGCGGGATACGCCGGCCGAACGGCGTGCGGGTGGGGACCATGGCCGCGATCCAGTACTCGGGGGCGCCAGGGCCGAGGTCGACGACATGGTTGTCGCCGAGGTCTTCCAGCGACGCGGTGCCGCGCTCGGCCAGCGGATGGTCTGCCGCCACGGCGAGCACGCGGCCTCCGGTCAGCACGGTCGGGCCGACCGTGAGGTCCGGTTCGGCCACCGGAAGCCACAGCACGTGCGCGTCGTGCTCTCCGGTGCGCAGTGCGGTGAACGGGTCGCTGCCGTTGACCTCGCCGAACTGGACATCGCTGCCGGGGTGGCGGGAGCGGAAGGCCTCGATGAGGGGGCGCAGTTCGTGGCCGGCATGGCCGAACACACCCAGGTGCAGGGTCTGCCCCGTCCCCGCGCCCGCCGCTTCGGCACGGGCGAGCCCCTCCCGGAGAAGGTCGACGGCCTGCTGGAGGTCCTCGCGGAGACGCCGGCCGACCGGGGTCAGGGCGACGCGCCGGCTGGTGCGGTCGAACAGGACGACGCCGAGGCGCCGTTCCTGCTTGGCGATGGCCTGACTGACGCGGGCCTGGGACACATGAAGCCGCTCCGCGGTGCGGCCGAAGTGCAGCTCCTCGGCCAAGGTCAGGAAGATCTCGATGTCACGTAGCTCCATGCACAACCCCCATCCATGCATAACCGCCACATTATGAATAGCCCAAGGAACCTTACATTGTTCCGCTCTCCCGCCCGCTCGATGCTGGATCCATCACCACCGGACAGGCCGCACACGCCTGACGCACACATGGATGGGGAGGGAAACCGATGGGCGACATACGGGCGATCGCCGATCGCATCGAGATAGAGGCGCTGCGAGCCGAGCTCACGGACGCGGTGATGATGCGTGACTTCGACCGCGTCGTCTCGCTGTTCACGCCTGAGGGCACCATGCGCTGGCCGCACATCGACAAGGAGTTCGTCGGCCGCGAGGAGCTCCGCGCGGGGATCGAATGGGGCCAGTCGCTCTGGGAGTTCTTCGTGCAGAACGTCCACCCGGGCATCATCCGGCTGGACGGCGACACCGCGGCCGGCCGGGCGTACATCCAGGAGTTCGGACGGATGCGCGACGGCAGCTCGCACCTGAACTACGCCTTGTACCACGACCGTTACGAGCGAACCGCCGACGGCTGGAAGTTCAGCGAACGCACCTACGAGGTCCGGTACCTGGACTCCACCCCGCTCCGCGGCTCGGCCCCGGAGCGCCACGGCTGATCCGTCCCGCACGCCGTCATGGCGTGCCAAGTCGACATCTTGCATGCGAATCCCTGAAAGCGGAGGAAAGAAACCATGGCTGAGAACACCGAAGTCGTCGTGATCGGCGGCGGTTACGCCGGGGTCATGGCGGCCAACCGGCTGACGCAGCGCGACGACGTGACCGTGACGCTGATCAACTGCCGCCCGGACTTCGTCGAGCGGATCCGACTGCACCAGCTGGCGGGCGGGACGCACGAGGCCGTCAGCGACTACCGGAAGGTTCTGGGCGAGCGCGTCCGGCTGGTGGTCGGCACCGTGACCCGGATCGACGCGAGGGGGCGCGGGGTGGAGCTGGCGAGTGGCGACACGGTCGGCTACGACTACCTGATCTACGCGGTGGGCAGCGGCAGCGCCGACCCGGGCGTGCCCGGAGCTGCCGAGTTCGCCCACCCGATCGCCACGTTCGAGGAGGCGCAGCGCCTGCGGTCGGTCCTCGACGCCGCTCCCACCACGGCTCCTGTGACGGTGGTCGGAGCCGGTCCGACCGGCATCGAGACCGCCGCCGAACTGGCGGAGGCGGGCCGCACCGTGACCCTGGTCTGCGGCGGGCTGCTCGGGCCGTACCTGCACGCGAACGGCCGCCGCTCGGTCGCCGAGCGGCTGGCCCGCCTCGGTGTGACCGTGCTGCTGGGCCCCGGCACGAAGGTCACGGAAGTGACCGGCGACACCGTGCGCCTCGGCGACGGCCGTGAGCTGTCGAGCGAGGTCACCATCTGGACCGCCGGGTTCGGCGTGCCGGACCTGGCCGCCCGCAGCGGGCTCACCACCGACGCCCTGGGCCGCCTGCTCACCGACGAGACCCTCACGAGCGTCGACGACGAGCGGATCGTCGCCGCCGGGGACTCGGCGGCACCGTCGGACATGCCGTTCCGGATGAGCTGCCAGGCCGCGGGCCCGCTGGGCGCACACGCGGCCGACACGGTGCTCAGCCGCATCGCGAGCAAGCGGCCCGCACCGATCGACCTGGGGTTCGCCGGCCAGTGCATCAGCCTGGGACGCCGCGCGGGCATTTTCCAGTTCGCCCACAAGGACGACACCGCCAAGCGGCTCCACCTCGGCGGCCGAACAGGCGCGAAGGTGAAGGAACTCGTGTGCAAGCACACCATCAAGCAGCTGGTGAACGAGGCACGCAAGCCCGGCTCCCACACCTGGGCCAAGGGCGAGCAGGGCCGCCGACTGCTGCGGGCCCAGCGCCGCGAGACAGCGGCCACCGCCGAACAGTCCGCCTGAACCACGCACCGGCAGCCGACGTGAGGCCGCATGCCGATGGTCCTGCCGCAGCCCGTGGCACATGGCTCGCCCGTGACGCCTTCCCGCGATACGAACCGCGATCACCCACCGCGCAAGATCGATTATCGACACACCCACTGGGGGTTCAGTCATGATCCTGATTACCGGGGCCACCGGCGTCGTCGGCCGGGAAACCGTCCGCCTCCTGGTTGAGGAGGGAGCGAAAGTCGCCGCTGTCACCCGCGACCCGCACGCCGGATTCCCCGCGGGTACCCAACTCGTACACCCCGCGGAGCTTCCCACCATCGACGGCGTGGAGGCCATCCTGCTCAGCCCGCGTGCCGCCGGATCGACCGCTGTCGACCTGTTGGCCCGCACCCGCGAGACGGGGGCGGCAAGGGTGGTCGTGCTGTCCGCCGTGACCGTGCAGTACCCGGCTGGGCACGCACGCTTCCGACAGCAGTTCCACGCGGTCGAGGACATCGCCAAGGGGAGCGGCCTGGACTGGACGATCCTGCGCTGCGCCGATTTCGCCGCCAACACCCTGGCTTGGGCCGGGCAGATCCAGGCGACCGGGACCGTGCGGGGGGCATACCCGCAAGCGAGGACCTCGACCGTCGACGAGCGTGACATCGCCGCGGTGGCCGCCCTCGCCCTCACCCACCCGCGGCACAGCGGTCAGACGTACCTGCTCACCGGAGAGCAGTCGCTGAGCCAGCCGGAGAAGGTCGCCGCGCTGGGCGCGGCGCTCGACCGGACACTGTCGTTCGTCGAGGCCGCACCGGACGAGATCCGCCGCGGCATGCTCGCCGCCGGCCTGCCCGACGAGGTACCCGACCGGCTGCTCGGCTCGCTGGCCGACTACGCCCGCGAAGCCGGGCCCACCACCGACACCGTGCGGCGGCTGCTGGGCCGCCCGGCACGCACGTACGCCACCTGGGCGCAGGACCACCGTGCCGCCTTCACCGCGGGAGGAACCCGATGAAACTCACGATCGTGGCCGCCACCGGCGGTATCGGACGGCACCTGGTCGACCAGGCGGTAGCCGACGGGCATGACGTCACCGCCGTGGCCCGCCGCCCACGTGACCTGCCGGGCGGCGTCCGGACGGCCGCCGTCGACCTCACCCGACCCGACATGCGGACGCTCGCCGCGGCGGTACACGGCGCCGACGTCGTACTGTCCGCGCTCGGCCCGCGAAACCCGCGCGCGGACGCGGGCATCACCTCGCGTGGCACCCGCGCGATCGTCACGGCGATGCAGGCCGAGCACGTCCGGCGGATCATCGTCGTCAGCGCCGCACCCGTCGGACCGGTGCCGGTACCTGGCCGGCCGACGCCACCCAAGCACGATCCCGGCGATGGCTTCTTCATGCGCTACCTGGGCGGCCCGTTGACCCGGGCCATGTTCGGCCGGCACTACGCCGACCTCGCCGTGACCGAGCAGACCCTGCGCGACAGCGGACTGGAATGGACGGTGTCGCGACCGCCCAAGCTCACCGACAAGCCCCTGACCGGCAGTTACCGGACCGCGCGGAACCGCAACATCCGGGGCGGGTTCTCCGTGTCACGCGCCGACGTCGCCCACCACATGCTCGCCATGGTGAACCAGCCGGACACCATCGAGCAGGTCGTCGGAATCGCGAACTGACGCACACCAGCCACGCACACGACCCGGGCCGCGGCTACCAGCGGGCGACAACCCGCGACGGTCACCAACAAGGCCAAGAAGATGCCTCGGCCGTCCAGCCCGCCCCTTCGCCGCCCGGGTCACCCCTCACGAAAGAACGTGGTCATGACGACGTACGCCCGTCTCACCAGCCTCGTATTCGCGGGGCTGTTCGCCGGATTCCTCACGTCAGTCCTTGTCCTGGAACTCTCGCTGCGCAGCTTCGACAGCAGCGTCTACACCCAGGTCCGGCTGGTCGAACTCGACTCCCTCGACAAACTCGCCGTCGCCACACTCCTGCCGGCGCTGATCGCCACAGCGGTACTGGTTCACCAGACCTACCGGACAAACACCCGATGGTTGACCGTGACCGCACTCGCCCTCCTGATCCTCGTTTTCGGCATCACGCTCATCGTCAACCTGCCCATCAACTCCGACCAGCTCCACTGGAACGCCCAGGCCCCGCCCTCCGACTGGACGAACGTACGGGACCGCTGGCAGATCGCCCACGCTGTCCGGACGATGGCCTCGGTCCTCGCCTTCGCGGCCCTCGCCCTTGCGGCGCCGTTGCCTTGTACACGTCGTTCAAGCTCGCCGAACAACTCGGCGCGGAGGGATCACCCCGCTGCTGAGCGTTGAGGGCGACCAGCCCCTGCCGCTGGCCCCTCCGACGACGGGGCCTCTCGACCTACTCGGATTCGACTCGTCCGAGCGGGTTGGGGTCGGCCGTCAATGCGTCGCGTGCCTCCTGCCAAGCGGGATCGCCCGGGTAGAGCTGAGAGCGGAGGTAGGCCCAGGTGAGCCGCTGGACCGCGGACACCCGCTCGATGTTCTCGTCCGTGGTCTCGGCGACGTCGTATCCAGAGACCCCGCCGAGCCCGTGCTCCGCATCGAAGAGGGTGAGCAGGGACTTGGGGCCCGGGGAGAGGACGTACGGATCGGCGTGCCAGTCGGCGCCCGCGACCGTCAGGTGCGCGGAGGTGTCCTTGTCGCCGGCGACCACGAGTGTGGGCGTGGTCATCTTGGAGAAGTCCGTGGTCAGGAAGAACGAAAAACTCTCCGCCACGGACTCGGTGAGGGCGTCGCCGCCTCTGCCGGGCGCGGCAAGCAGGACTCCCGCCTTGATCCGCGGCTCGGCCAGGTTCACTTCCGATCCGTCGTCCGGATCGGTGAGCCGGGCGCCGAGCAACAGGCTCGCGGTGTGCCCGCCCATGGAATGCCCTGCCACGGCGACCTTGCCGCGGTCCAGCCGCCCGAGGAGCTGCGGGACGGCGGCCTCGATCACGTCGAGCCGGTCGAGGATGCGCGTCATGTCCTCGGCCCGTGATCGCCAGTACAGGGGTGCCCCGGAGGTGCTCGGATCCAGGCTCAGCGTCCTGGAACTCAGATGGGTGGGCTGGATCACGACGAAGCCGTGCGCGGCCCAGAAGTTGGCGAGTGGGGCGTAGCCGTTCCAGGCCGAAGCGGATCGTTGTTCCGTTTAAAGTACGGAACCGTGTTCCGCTTTGTCAACGACAGTTGGAAGGAGAGCGTGGCGCCCCCTACGAGCCCTTCCGGAGGGGCACCCGCGCCCGCAGCAAGCGGACCGACGCGCGGCGCGCAAACAGCGAGCACAACCGTGCAAACGCCGACCGTGAACCCGTACGCCACGAGGAACTGTTCGGGCAGGCTTACGCCGTCAGCTCGGTGACCAACTCGCCCAGGCTGCGCGAACGCCAATTGAATGTGTCGGTGCTCGCCGGCGGATCCCCAACCGGTCGGCAGACGTGGGCAGTTCGCATCCCCACCGCCTGAGCTCCGCGAAGGTCCCATGCGTGAGCGGCGACCATCAGCACACGCTCCGGCGGACAACCGGCCGCGTCGAGTGCGAGCCGGTAGACCTCCGGCGCGGGCTTGTAGGCCTGGGCGTCTTCGGCCGACAAGGCCTGGTGCCAGCCCAGTTGGGCGTACGCGTTGAGGCGGAGGAGCGTCGCGCGACTGGCGTTGGAGAGTCCCAGTACGGGAAATCGCCGGGCGAGACGCGTGAGTCCGGCGACGGAATCGCCCCAGGGCTTCAGGCGCCGGCTCGCGGTGGCCAGTCGAGCAATGGCCACCGGGTCGGTGAGCCCGGCACGTTCGGCCACGCGTTGAGCTGCCTCGTGGTCAACGACATCGGCGTTGGCGTACGCCCGGCCTTTCTCCGCGATGCGTTGCTGCTCGCGTTCGACATGGTCTCGCCACACCGTGAGCAGCTGCTCGACGGACGCGTCGTCGGCCGCGGGCACCGCGTCGCGGATGGCCGCTCGGAGTCCGGCCGGCTCGTCGACCATCGTTCCGAGGATGTCGAAGACGACGACCTCGACGCCGTACGCCTCGGCCATGCGGTCTCCTCCTCGCGGTGGTCAGGTGTGTCGCGGCCCGGGTCACCATGCAGGTAGCGATTGTTGCCCGACCCGCGTCACCAGTCAAGGAGGTGACGCATCGGTCGCGTCCGTGAACGGCGATCCAGCTCTGGACCGGGGCGCTGCTGTGGTCGGTGGGCCCTCTGTCTGCTCCGCCGGTAATTGCCGAACCGGCCACCAGGTGAGTTCCTCTACACGCGACAAGGGGACCGATGAAAATCGCCGTGCGGTGGATACGAGCCTCCTGGAGGAAACAGCCCCGGGGAGGCGTGGCTGCCTCACGAGGAAAGCGGACGCTCCCGGCGCCCCGGCGGCATCACCAACGTCGCCGTGGCCGCCAAGCTCACCCAGCCGCCGACGTGACGCTGGACCCCTGCCGAATGTGAGCGAGGGGCGAGGGGTTGAGGTCGGCGTCGGTGTCCACGGGCCGCGCGGGCTTGCGCCCGGTGGCGAAGGATGCCTCGGCGTCCACGTCCGTGCCGTCGTGCACGGCCTTGGCCAGCGCCGGGAAGCGACCCGTGGCCAGCATTCTCGTCACATGCGGGCCGCGGGCGCGCTGCCAGTCGTGCTTGGACAGGCCCGTGGCGCGCTCGGCCCGCAGGTTCGCGATCTCGCGCCTGATCGCGCCGGTGAAGTAGGAGCTGACAGTCTCCACAGCGCGCATGATGGTGTCGATGTCGGCCAGGCCGTCGAGGGAGGCCAGCGTGGCTTCCGTCACGAAAATCACGACGGCCGGTCTGGAACGCCTCGTGAGCCCGGACCCCGCCGAGGCTCTCGCCCTCTTCGACCAAGGCCAGCCATCCTGACTGCCACAAGATCAAGGGCGCGTCCCGCGTCGTCATGATGTCCCGGCCGCCGTCGAATACTCGGATGCGGGTGACACCGACTCACCCCTAAGCTCCGCTTCGGGGGACCGACAGGGCGCCCTGCCGACAGCGGTCGGTCAGTGGAACGGGGATGTGCAGGCAAATGACTTGTCAACTGTTCGCGCTCTGCTTCGGTGCGGGCGAGCCGCTGGTTCTCGCACGATTCTGGTCCGGAGTCCTGGGCTGGGAGATGGTCGACGATCCGGACGACGGCGTCACGCTCCTGCCCAGTGATGACACCGGGTTCCGCATCCGATTCCTTCCGAGCCAGGAGCAGAAGGTCGTCCAGAACCGGATGCACTTCGATCTGACGAGCACCTCCCTGGAGGACCAGCAGCAGACGGTGACCAGGGCGCTGGGTCTTGGTGGACGGCACATCGATGTCGGCCAACTCCCGGAGGAGGGCCATGTGGTGCTCGCCGACCCCGAAGGCAACGAGTTCTGTGTCATCGGGCCGGGCAACAGCTTCCTCGCCGACTGCGGATTCATCGGGGCGCTGGCCTGCGACGGCTCGCAGGAGGTCGGGTACTTCTGGAGCGAAGCACTGGGGTGGCCACTGGTCTGGGACCAGGACCAGGAGACCGCGATCCGCTCGCCGCACGGTGGTCCGAAGATCACGTGGGGTGGTCCGCCAGTGGCGCCGAGGGCAGGCAAGGACCGGCTGCGTTTCGACCTCGCACCACCTGCACAAGGTGATCAGCAGACAGAGGTCGACCGTCTGCTCGCCCTCGGGGCGAAACGAATCGACACCGGCCAGGGCGAAGGCAGCTGGGTGGAGCTGGCCGATCCCGACGGCAACGAGTTCGTTGTCCTGACGCCCCGGTAGCTCCGCCAGTGTCCAGGGGCCGGCGTCCGAGGTTCGGGGTCCGTAGAACATGACCTGACCTGGAGAGGCAACTCCCCCGGCGGCACGGTCAGTTGATCCGCCACAGCCGGACGGTGCCGTCGTGGCTCCCGCTGGCGAGCGTGGTGCCGTCCGGGCTGAACACCACGGATCGCACGGTGCCCGTGTGGCCGGTGAGGGTGGCGACGTTCGTGCGCCTCGCGACGTCCCAGAGTCGGACGGTGTGGTCGTCGGGGTAGTCGTTGCCGAACGCGGAGCTGGCACTGGCGCCCCCGCTGGCCAGCATCCGTCCGTCGGGACTGAACGCCACCGACGCCGCAACACTGGTGTGGCCTTTGAGAACGGCGATGGGGCGGGCTGAGGAGACGTCCCACAGTCGGATGGTGCGGTCGTGGCTGCTGCTGGCGAGGGTGGTGCCGTCCGGGCTGAACGCCACCGAGTGGACAGTACTGGTGTGGCCGGTGAGGGTGGCCACACTCGAACGGCCCGCGACGTCCCACAACCGGACGGAGGCGTCGTTGCTGCCGCTGGCCAGCAACCTTCCATCGGGGCTGAACGCGACCGACAGCACGAACGCGCTGTGGCCGTGCAGTATGCCGACGTTCGAGCGGCTCGCGACGTGCCACAGCCGTACGTAGTCGAAGCTGTGGCCGCTGGCCAGGAGGGCACCGTCCGGGCTGAACGCAACGCACCATGCCCAGTCGACGGTGGAGTTGCGGGTCAGAGTCAGGGTGGCTGTCGTGCGTCCGGAAGCCAGATCCCACAGGTGTACCGCGTCCCGGGCGTCGGCCAGGGTGGTGCCGTCCGGGTGGAAGGCGACCTCGACCGGGGTGATCCCTCGGGCGTCGGTCAGGAGGGCGGTCGGACGTCCGTTCTCCGGGTCCCACAGCCGGATGCTGCCGTCCATGATGCCGCCGGCGAGCGTACGACCGTCCCGGCTGAAGGCCAGCGCGGTGATCTCTCCGGCATTGATCAGTAGCGATACATAGCGGATGCCTTCGGTGACGCCGGTTCTTCGGGGGACCGGGGCGAGGGACGCTTCGACCGGGCCGGCCCCTGAGGAAGTGGGGGTGAGCAGCCCGGCGGTGGGACCGGGATCGGCGCGGGAGCCCCGGTCCGAGGACAGCCGCGACAGGGTCGCGCCGGCAGCGGAAACGGCGGCGGCTCCGAGTCCGGCCAACAGGAGTGTGCGACGGCGGCGTCGGCCCCCGGCGGGCACACGTCCCACTTCTACGGCAACGGCGTCCGTCTGCTCATCCAGGTGCCGCGCGTCGAGCGGCTGCGCCGAGAGCAGCAGCGGGCTCGGCCCTTCTGCTCCCTCCGGCGGCGCCAGCCAGTACAGCCGGTACGTCGCGGGAGGCGGAAGCGGCGCAGCGCCGTCAGGCACTTCGATCCGCACCGCGCCCGTACGCACCTCCGGCTCGGCGCCCGGCACCTCGACGATCCACCCCACGGCGCACATGATCCGAGCCGGCACCCCGGTCATCAGCGGCTGCTGCGCCGGGGTCAGCCGCCCGGCGGCATTGGCCGCCACGGTCTCCTCATCCGTCCACGAACACGCCGACCGCTGCGTCGTCACCATTCGCCTCCCTCCGGAATGCCTCTCTCGCATCCCTCACCGCCGTGTTCCGCGTCAAGGCCGCGAAGGGCGCGATCCGGCCCACTGCTCCCACGCGTTGGGGGCATGCCTGGTGACCCTCACGTGTCGATGCCGTGCGGCCGACCGGCTGATGTTCATGACGGCGGCCAGACGTTCCCGGTTTCCCTCGGCGGCGGTGTAGGCGCGGATCAGACCGTCACGGATGCCTTGGAGCCGGGTTGGCAGCCGGTCGAGGCCGCGCAGAGCCGCAACCCAGTCGCCGGGAGTCGGGGGCGGTGTGCCGGAGTCACGGGAGTTGCGGCCAGTGCGGAGCATGCCCATGGCCCACACATAGCTGTCGAAGATCTCGCCCAGGTACGCCAGTGCGGACAGTTGGGCAATGTGATCGCGATCAGGCCGTCGGCCGTGCGTGGTGAGGGACAGTGCCAGGAGATGGACCGACTCCGGCACCTCGCCCCCGAGCAATGCCCACTCCCCCGCTTTCGACAACAGGCTTCCCTTGCTCCGGCACTGTGCGGCAGCGTTCCGGCACAGAGTGATCGCCTCGCGTGACCTGCCCTGCACGTCTGCCAGGTAACCGGCGAGCCACACATGGGGCACGTCCCAGTCGGGCTGACGAGCAGCCTCGTCCCGGAAGACGGGGACTGCGGCGTCCCATCGCCCTTCGCGTGCCAGCCGAACCGCCTCCCGAAGAGGAGCCGAGTCCATGAATCTGCGGCTGTCGGGAATGTCGCTGCCGTAGAAGTCGATCAGCTCGTCGAACCCGAGGTGCGGGTCAACTCCCGTTTGCGCGAGCCCCACTTCGATCGGCCCCTCCGCCATCTCCTCATGGTCGCAGCGAAGTTGAGATCGGAGAAGAGGAGCACTGCCTACGGCACCGGACCGTGCCGAATCCGGCCTTGAGGCAGTTCTCGCCCCCCTTGAGCCACGGCTGCGTGCTCAGCCGACGGCAGCTCCGAACCACTTGGGCAACTGGCTGAGGAGATCCTGCTGGTCGTCACCGGCCCATGCCACGTGGCCGTCCGGGCGGAGCAGCACCGCGGGTGCGTCCAGTTCCTCGCTGACGTCGACGACGTGGTCGACCCGGTCCGCCCATCCGGCCGCCGAAAGCCGGCCGGTCTGGTCGAGCAGCAGGCCGCGACCGCCGTGCATCAGCTCGTAGAGGCGCCCCCGCTTCAGCTCCATGTCCCGCAACCGTCGGCCGAGCAGTTCATGCCCCTCGCCGAAGTCGTAGCGGACGCTGGTCGCGATGATCTTCTCGATCAGATACCGGTTCACCTCGTCGAAGGCCATCAGTTCCGACAGCAGCCGACGCACCGACTGGGGACCCGTCTCGGGGGACATCAGCACGGTCTGGGCCCGGATGTTGTCCAGCACGTCGGCGGCGACCGGGTGCCGTTCGGTGTGGTAGCTGTCCAACAGCCCTTCCGGCGCCCAGCCGTTGATCTGGGCGGCCAGTTTCCAGCCGAGGTTGAACGCGTCCTGGATGCCGAGGTTGAGGCCCTGCCCGCCCAGCGGCGGGTGGATGTGCGCCGCGTCGCCGGCCAGCAGCACCCGGCCGGTCCGGTAGCGCTCGGCCAGCCGGGTGCCGTCGCCGAAACGGGAGAGCCAGCGCGGTGAGTGCACGCCGAAGTCGGTGCCGGCGAACGCCCGCAACTGCTGCTTCACCTCCTCAAGCGTCGGCGGGACCGAGCGGTCCTCGGCCAAACCTGCTGCGGGCACCACGACGCGGTACAGCCCGTCTCCGTAGGGCCCGACGCCGAACCGGAGATGGGTCTTGCGGACTTCGGCCACCACGGCGGCCACGGTTTCCGGCGATTCGGTCACATCCATCTCACCCAGCAGCGTCTCGGCCCTGGCGGGCTCGCCGGGGAAGTCGACGCCGAGCCACTTGCGCACCGTGCTGCGGCCGCCGTCACAGCCGACGAGGTAGCGCGAGCGCAACCGCGTACCGTCGGCGAGTTCGGCGACGACACCCTGGTCGTCCTGGCTCAGCCCGATCAGCTCGCAGCCGCGCCGGACATCGGCGCCGAGTTCGGCGGCGTGCTCGGACAGCAGACGGTCGGTGACGGGCTGCGGAATGCCGAGAACGTACGGATGTGCGGTGTCCAGCCGGTCCGGCGACGGCTTGATGATGCCGGCGAAGAAACCACCGACCGGGTACTGCTTCCCGAGCGCGAGGAACCTCTCCAGCAGACCGCGCTGGTCCATCACCTCGACGCTGCGCGCGTGCAGACCGAGCGCGCGGACAACCTTCGTCGGCTCCGTCTCCTTCTCCAGCACGACCGCGTCCACTCCGTGCAGCCGCAACTCCCCGGCCAGCATCAAGCCGGTCGGTCCGCCGCCGACCACGATCACGTCGATCATCAAGTCCCCCTTCAACAAGGCCGCATCCGGCCCGTTGCTCCTCGAAGTCGGGCAGAACGCACGCCCGAACCTCCACACCGATCGCCTGCAGTCGCAGCGCGAGTCCTACCGCCGGTTCGACATCCCGCGAGACACGAGAGGCGACAGGTGACGACAGGCGACGACAGAGACCGATGCCCTTCGTGAACTCACTGTTTTCCGCAGGTCCTGGCGTCGACCGGAGATTCTGCAGCACGACCGGGGGCTTGCCGCAAGGCCCCCGGTGCGCTATAGGTTGATAGTGGCAAGGAGGAGTCGTTCTCCTTGCCATTGCCATGTGTCGTCCGCTGTGGACGGACGAAGCTCCACTCGACTCCACTCGAAGCGGGGAGGAGCGGCGATGCCCCAGGTTGCGTTCGGGAATGAGGCCTGGCTCCATGGGGCAAGGCCCCAACATGAAATCCCGAAGAAGTATTCGACTCGCATTGGTAGCCCTGCTCACTCTGGTCGCCGCCACGCTGGCACCGGGCGCGATCACCGGTGCGGGAGCAGCCGCCACCGCCTACACCGATCCGCTGGAGACGATCGGCGCGAGTGAGCGGGCCGGCTACGGGCTCCGCTGGAACGCGGTCACCCCGGAGACGACCGCGAACCTCGACTCGAAGCTCAACAACGTGGGCGTCACCGAGGTGTTGGAGAGCGCGAACCACCCGGCACGCTCATGCAACACCGCCGAGCGGGGCACCCTGCCGACCGCTCCCACCGCGAGCACCAGCTTCTGCTGGGACACCGGCGACGCCACGACCCCGGACTGGCACCCCCAGTCGATCACCAGCTCGGGCGACGCCGACGACGACGGCGCCTGGGGCACCAACAGGCTGATCCTGGCCGGGTGGAGCTACGTCGGCACCGGAACCGGAGACGCCCGCTACAACACCGTCCGCGTCGCCTTCATCGACTACAACAACCCCGCGGCCCCCAGGTACCGCTGGGTGCTCCTGGTGACTCCCACCAGCGGCGGCGAGAACTTCGCGCGGGTCGCCGCACATGCGGGAGGCATGGCCTGGTACGGGGACAAGCTGTTCGTCTCCGGCCAGCAGGGCCACACCAACGCGATCTACGTCTTCAGCATGCAGCACATCCTGCAAGCCTCGGTGAACAGCTACGCGATCGGCAAGGTCGACGGTGGCTACTCCGCCTGGGGCTACCAGTACGTCATGCCGGCCATCGGCTCGTACTCGTACGACGCGGGGGCCTGCACGGGCAACGTGAACACGGCCGTGCCCTGCGTCGGTTCGCTCTCGCTGGACCGCAGCAATGTGCCCAACAGCCTGGTCACCACCGAGTACCTCAACAACGGCACCAAGGGCCGCATGCTGCGCTACAACTTCGGCAGCGACTACCTGCTCAACAGCAGCAGCGCCTCCGGCTCCTTCGTCCCGGCCGTCCAGGGCTACCGGAGCGGCGTGGGGAACATGCAGGGGGTCCTCGCCCACAACAACGGCTGGTACGTCGCCCATGCCTCGGCCTCGTCCGGCGTCCACGGACACCTCTGGGGACAGACGACGACCCGCAGCGTGGCCACCTGCGGAGGCACCTACCAGTGCTGGGCCGAGCACCCGGAGTCCCTGACGTACTGGCAGAGCACGGGCCAGGTCTGGTCCCTGACCGAATGGGAGAACCTACGGACGGTGTTCGCCGTGCCCCTGTCCTCGCTCCCCTCCTGAAGCGTGGCGCTCAAGGCCGCGAACAGGCAGCCCGAGCCGGTCTGTTGGCGGCCTCCGGGCATCGTGAAGAGCGGTCGTCACACCACGCTCACAGGATGCCGCACCACGGCGTCGAACAGGTACCCCTGTGTGTCCGGCACCGCGGTGTCCGGCTGAGTACGGCCAGCCGTGTCGGTGGCGCGGGCCGACAGGTGGGTGGCGCCGGATGCCTCGGGCCTCCAGCTGAGGGACCAGCGGGACCAGGTACCGGTGCCGGGCCTGTCGTGGAGGCGGGCCGGCCGCCGGCACACCCCGACGTCGGCGCTGACATCGACCCGCGCGACAGCCACGACGCGCGAGATCCAGTCGGCCGACGCACCTGAAGGGCTGCCCGGGCCTGACCACTTCGCGGTCGCGGAGAAGCCGCTCTCCGCCCCCGGCCCGGGTCAAGTCCTTGTCCGGAACGGGTACTTCCTCGGCTCGGATGGCGCGAACACGGCCTGTTGGCGGAGGACGACCGCACTCCGCTGGGCGATGCCCTGCCCGACCCGGTGGCCCACCTGTCATCCAGGTCGGCCGCCTACGGAACGCTGACCCGGCTCGCCGAAATCCGCGCCGGAGACACGGTCAGGCGCGAAGCGAGCAGCCGTCCGCCGTGCCTCGTCCCGCTGCCGACACTTCCTCTTCCGCTGCCCTGGCATGGGCCCAGCATCGCTGGGCTCCGCCCATCACAGCACGGCCATTGCCTGCCGACCGCTCGACCCGCATGACGTTCATCATTTGCCGGGCAAGTCCTCGTAGGGCACTCCCTTACAGACCTCTTCGGAGTGCTGACGGGCGTGCGGACTCAGTTGCCCACGCCGAGGCCGGCCATGAACGCGGACGGGTAGCGGTCGCCGCGGGCCGCGCCCGGCGGTACCGCCTTCTCGATCTCGGCGAGGTCGTCCGCGGTGAGGTTCAGCTCGATCGCGGGCAGCGCCTCGGCCAGCCGCTCACGGGTGCGGGTGCCGACCAGCGGCACGATGTCCTCGCCCTGTGCGGCCACCCAGGCGATCGCCAGCTGGGCGACCGTGCATCCCTTCGCGTCGGCGACCCGGCGCAGTGCCTCCACGAGGGCGAGGTTGTGTTCCACGTTCCCGCTCGCGAAGCGCGGACTGAAACCGCGACCGTCACCGGGGCCGGCCGTGCGGCCGGCGGACCAGTGCCCGGAGATGAGTCCACGGCTGAGGACGCCGTACGCGGTCAGGCCGATGCCGAGTTCCCGCAGCGCAGGCAGGACGTCCGCCTCCACCGCGCGGGACAGGAGGGAGTACTCGATCTGAAGGTCGGCGACCGGGTGCACGGCATGGGCGCGGCGGATCGTCGCCGCGTCGACCTCCGAGAGGCCGAGGTGCCGGACGTAGCCGGCGTCGATCATCTCCTTGATCGCGCCCACCGTCTCCTCGACGGGTACCGCCGGGTCGAGCCGGGCGGGACGGTAGATGTCGATGTGGTCGGTGCCCAGCCGGGTCAGCGAGTAGGCCAGGAAGTTCTTCACCGCCTCGGGCCGGCCGTCCTGCCCGCCGAACTCGCGGCCCGGCCCCCGCAGCTGACCGAACTTCACGCTCAACCGGTAGCTGTCCCGGTCCCGGCCGCGCAGCGCCTCCGCGAGCAGCAGCTCGTTGTGGCCCATCGCGTAGAAGTCTCCGGTGTCGATCAGCGTGACGCCCGCCTCCAGCGCGGCGTGCACGGTGGCGATGCTCTCCGCGCGGTCGGCCGCGCCGTACGCGCCCGACATGCCCATCGCGCCCAGGCCCAGCTCGGAAACGGCCGGGCCGGTGGTGCCCAGGGTTCGTGTCTGCATCGTGTTCTCCTTCGTCGTCGGTCTGCCGTCCACCCTGCGGCAGCGCCACGACGTGCGGGAGCGGAGCGTTCATCCTGGGAGAGCCGCTCCCTGGCTCGGCCCCCCGCCGCGAGGGACGATGAGGCCATGGAACGTGAGCAGCTCGCCGACTTCCTGCGCCGCCGCCGCGAGGCGATCCGCCCGGCCGAGGTCGGTATCGCCGACGGCCCCCGCCGCCGCACCACCGGCCTGCGCCGGGAAGAGGTGGCCGCACTCGCCGGCATGTCGGTGGACTACGTCGTACGCCTTGAGCAGGGCCGCAGCAGTCAGCCGTCCGTCCAGCTGCTCGGCGCGCTGGCCCGGGCGCTGCGCCTCTCCGACGACGAGCGCGACCACCTGTTCCATCTGGCCGGCCATCGGCCCCCACCCGCCGACGGAGTGGCTCGCCAGGCCCGCGCCGGCCTGATCCGCATGCTCGACCTGCTCGGCGACACCCCGGCCCTGGTGCTGTCCGACCTGGGCGAGGTCCTCGCCCAGAACCGGGCCGCGCTCCTGCTCATGGGCGATCACACCGGCTTGTCCGGTGACCGCCGCTACATCGCATACCGCTGGTTCACCGACCCCGTAGCCCGGGCCGTCACCCCACCCGAGGAGCAGGAACGCCACGCCCGCCAGCTCGTGGCCGACCTGCGCGCGGCCGCCGGCCGCCGGTCCGGCGACTCCACCGTCGCCGGACTCGTCGACCGATTGCAGGCCGCGAGCGCCGACTTCCGCCGGCTCTGGGCCGAGCACGAGGTCGCGGTCCGACGCGCCGACCGCAAGACCCTGCTGCATCCGCGGGTCGGCCGCCTCCTGATGGACTGCGAAACCCTGGTCACTCCCGACCAGGGCCAGCAATTGCTGGTGCTCACCCCGGCGGACGCCGAGGCCCGCGAGCGGCTGGAACTGTTGCGGGTCATCGGAATCGAGGAATTCCCCACGGGGGCAACGGGCCCGACGGCACGGTGAATCGGCCGACCCGGCCGATCCCGCCGCCATGCCACTCGCCGAACTCGTCCGCCCGGCAAAGATCCGCCGGCACATCGAGCACGACTACCGGGAACTCCAACACGGCCTGGGCCCGGACCACTTCGAAGGCGGTCCCGGCGCGGCGCCTGCACCACCTGCCACCGCCCACTCCGGCCCTCCCACCAGAGTGAACGAGCAAGACCCGATCACACCCGACGGAGCCCTACCGGCCGCCCGGTTCAGAAGCGGAAGCCCTCTCCCGATTTCTCTCCCCGCGCCCGAAGCGTTCCACTGCCTGCGGCCGGATCCGCCCCCGCGCCGCTACGCCATGCACCCGTGTGGGGTGATCCTGTCGAACGCGTCGCTGCCGGACCGGCTTCTGGTGCAGCCGACACCGGTCGGCAATCGCAGCCATGACCTGCGCAGACGGCACCGCGAAGGAGTCCGCGCACGACGCCGGTGGCGGCCGCGGGCCGCTCCCCCCACCGCCGCGGGCCCCTCCCCCACCGCACACGAACCGGCTTTCACTCCGGGTCGGCGACGAGGACTTCCGCGCCTCCGGCCTGCAACGTGTCGAGCTGCGACGCTGAAATGCCTGCGTCGACGATGACGAGGTCGAACGCGGTGACGGGGGCGAGCTGGTAGAGGCCGCGTCGCTGGAACTTGGTGTGGTCGACCAGCAGGATCTTGCGGTCGCAGGCTTCCATCAGGGCCTCACCCGAGCGGAGATGCACGAGCGGTTTCCCGGCCACCTGGCGGCCTTCAGGACCGACCCGGTGACGAACCACTTCCCCAAGGGGGAGAACCCCCTCGACGCGAGCGACCGCTATCTGGCGTTCCTCACCGACCTCCAGGCCGATCACCACGAAGGCCGTGTTCTCGTCGTGGGCCACTCCACCGCGATCCGGCTCGCGCTCTGCCGCATGCTCGGCCTGCCGCTGCGCCAGTACCGCCGGACCTTCCCGTTCCTGGCCAACTGCGCCCTGAACGAACTCGTCCTGCGTGACGGCGCGCCGTCGCTGCTGACACTGAACCGCCCCGTGACCCCAGGAGAACTCAAGTGACCACCATCCTCACCGCCGGTGACCACTTCGTCCTCAACTCCCTGTTCCTCGACAGGCTCCGGCCGGCAGCGCCCACCGCGACCTTCCGCGAGGCCGGCCCCGGTCTGCGCCTGTTCTGCGTCAGCCGCGGCGGCCCCGTCAACGCCAACCTCGACGCAGCCACCCGGCACGGCGTCGCGGTCTCCTTCGCCCCCGGACGCAACGCCACCGCCACCGCCAAGCACACGGTCGCCCTCATGATGGCCGCGGCCCGACGCGTCCCCGCCACCCACGCGGACCTCGCCGCAGGCACTTGGCGAGGTGACTACTACATGTTCGAACAGGTCGGGCCGGAGCTGCAGGGCAGCACCGTCGGCATCGTGGGATACGGCGCCATCGGTTCCCGGGTCGCCCGGATCCTCCGCGGATTCGGCGCACAGGTGCTCGTCGCCGACCCCTTCGTCCATGCGCACGACGTGTCACCGGCCGAGGTGACCGACCTGGCGGACCTCATGCGACGCTCCACGTTCGTCACCGTCCATGCCCGCGCGACTCCGGAGACCGAAGGCTTGATCTCCCGACGGATGATCGACCTGATGCCGGCCGGCGGCGTGCTGGTCAACTGTGCCCGCGGGTCGCTCGTCGACAACGAAGCCGTGTGCGACGCCCTGGACTCCGGAAAGCTCTTCGGCGCCGCCTTCGACGTCTTCCCCCGCGAGCCGATCCCCGCCGGCTCACGTCTGCTCACGTCTACTCACGACCCCCAACATCGTCATGACGCCGCATCTTGGCCGGCGCCAGCAAACAGATCGCCTTCAATGCCGCCTCCATCGTGGCTTCGGAGGTAGCAGCATTCCTGGCAGGCCGGCCGCTCGCGCACTGCGCGAACCCGCAGGTCCTGGCCCACCTTCACTGAACTCCCGACTCCCGACTCCCCACTCCCGGGCCGCCGCCCGGAGTGTGGCTGCGATATGGCATACCGAGCTGAACCGCATCGTTGACCTTGTCGCCGCGCTGCAGCACGCGTTCCTCGATCGACAACTTGGTAGGGTGCGCAGGCCAGTTGCACCAGTTGGAGAGCCGAGGCAGTACTCAGCAGCACTCAGGGGAAAGGGGCCTGGCGACGATGCAGGCGTCAGAGGTCTCGCGTGCGACGGCCGCGGCCAGGTCGATCGCCTCATCGCTTGACCTGGCCGTCGACGACGCGATCATTCTCAATGACTCCAACAAGCTCACTCTGCGTCTGCTGCCTTGTGACGTCCTGGCCCGGGTGGCGCCTGTAGAGCAACAGGTCGCACAATTCGAGGTCGAAGTCGCTCAGCGGCTCGGCGAATCCGGATGCCCGGTGGCCGCCCTTGAGCCGCGAGTGGAGCCACGCGTCTTTGAGCGCGATGGCTTCGTGGTCACGCTGTGGACCTACTACGAACCCGTGGCACCTCACGAGGTCTCACCGGCGGGCTTCGCCCATGCGCTCGAGCAGCTGCACGCAGGGATGCGCAAGCTCGATGTCCCGACGCCGCACTTCATGGAGCGAGTCGAGCAGGCTCAACAATTCCTGGCGAACCGCGAGCGCACTCCGGAACTCGCCGACGCGGACCGGGAGTTGCTCAGCGACACGCTACGAAGCCTTGGACGAGCGATCGGCGAGCGCAGCGGCGCCGCCGAGCAGTTGCTGCACGGCGAGCCACACCCGGGCAACCTGCTCACCACGAAGAACGGGCCGCTGTTCATCGACTTCGAGACATGTTGCCGCGGGCCCGTCGAATTCGACCTCGCCCATGCGCCCGAAGAGGTCAGCGAGCACTATCCAGGTCTCGACCAGGACTTGCTCCGCGAGTGCCGGATCCTCGTGCTGGCCATCATCACAACGTGGCGCTGGGACCGAGACGACCAACTCCCGAACGGGCGCCAGCTCGGTGCAGAGTGGCTCGGCCGGATCCGTGCAGCACTCGATCCCAACGGCCTGGATGTTCAAGGCTGATTGCGGTCAGATGCCTGCGGCCTTTCATGTGCGCGCTTCGGCCGGCAAGTGCTTCTCGAAGGGCAGCGGGCCGATGGTTTCCGGGTCGGCGGACGTGTCGAACAGCGGGGTGTAGCCGGTGGCCAGATACAGGCCGCGGGCCTCGGGCTGGCGCGGCCCCGTCGTCAGGTAGATCCGCCGGTAGCCGCGTGCGCTCGCCTCGTGTTCGAGTTCGGCGACGACACGGCGCGCGAGGCCACGTCTGCGGTGGGCGGAGTGCGTCCAGATCCGTTTGAGTTCCGCCGTGGTCGCGTCGTACCGGCGGAACGCGCCGCCCGCGACCGGCTCATCCCGCTCCAGGGCCAGGAGCAGCACCCCGCCGTGCGACCGGGTGAACTCCTCGTCGGGATAGCGGGCGAGTTCGGCGTGCGCGTCCTTGCCGTATCGCGTCGAATACTCGTCGCCGAGTTCGCGCAGCAGCGGTCTCACTCGCGGGTCGGACACGGTCACTTGAACCACCGTCAACTCGGTTGAGGACGACGGTGGTTGCGCCACTGATGTCATCCGTTCACCACCGCGAGGCTCTGCGTGGCGGAGGCCGCCCGCTCGGCATCACGCTCGGCATCACGCTTGGCATCGCGCTTGGCATCGCGCTTGGCGACCTCCTCGCGGACAATCGGGATCACATACCGGCCGAAGTCGATCGCGTCGTCCAACAGGTCGTAGCCCCGGGCGGAGAGGATGTCGACACCGAGGTCGTAGTAGTCGAGGAGGGCTTGGGCGACCGTTTCTGGTGTGCCGACCAGGGCGTTGGAGTTGCCCGCGCCCCCAGTGACGGCGGCTGTCGGGGTCCACAGGGCCCGGTCGTAGCGCTCCCCCGCCTCGGCGATGGCGATCAGACGCTGCGAGCCGACGTTCTGAGGTGCTGCGGCCTGCTGCTGCGTCTGCCTGTTGTGGCGCTTGGTGATCGCCTCGCCCTTCTCCTTGCGGGCCTTGATCACACCGACCGTGCGGTGCGCCTTCTCCCAGGCCAGTTCCTCGGTCGGGGCGATGATCGGGCGGAACGCCACCTGGATGCGGGGTACTTCGGTGCGGCCCGCGGCCTTCGCGGCGGCCTTCACGTTCTCGATCTGCTCGGCGGTCGTCGCGAGGGGCTCACCCCAGAGGCAGTAGATGTCGGCTTCGGCGCCCCCCTGCGGCGTACGCGGCGGGCGACGAACCGCCGAACGACACATTCGGGCGGGGCTGTTGAACCGGGAAGACGTCGCTGACGAAGTCGTGGAAACGGTAGTGCTCGCCTTCGTGATCAAAGGGCTCGTGGGTGGTCCAGATCTTCTTGACGATCCGGATGTACTCGCGGGTGCGGGCGTAACGCTCGTCCTTGGTGAGGATGTCACCCTCGCGGCCCTGCTCCTGGTCATTGCCGCCGGTGATGAAGTGCACGGTCAGCCGGCCCTCGCTGATCTGGTCGAGGGTGGCAAATGTCTTCGCGGCGAAGGTCGGGTACGAGACGTTGGGCCGGTGAGCAAGCAGAATCTGGAGCCGGTCCAGCCTGCTCGCGATGTAGGCGGCGGCCGGCGCGGGATCCGGCGAACCGGAGCCGTAGGCGAACAGCACCCGGTCCCAGCCGTGCTCCTCGTGCGCCCGCGCCAGCCGGAGCGTGTACTCCTTGTCGAAGGCGGCTCCGGACCGCGCGGTGGTTTCGGATCCGTTGTTGGTCGCGGCGATGCCGAGGAACTCCACGGGCATGGGAATGACCTTTCGTACGGGCTGGCGGAACTGTCCTTTGCGCAGCGGGATATGACCACTCGTCAGGGAACGGCTCATCAGGGAACGGCTCGTCGGGAAATGGCTCGTCAAGGAACCGGCGCGGCACTTGTAGCAAGCGAGTCGACACTCGACGTCAGGCGGCGAACCGGACGGCGGCAGCGCGCGTCAGGGCCCACAGGACCACGTCTTTGTGCGGGTCAGTGCCTGCGAGGGTCGATGCGCCGAAGGGAGAACTCGGTCCGCGACGGGTTCGACGGGGTCACCGAGGAGGGGAGGGCCGACGGACGGCCCACCGCCCGAGTCAGGCGCGACACGCCGCGGACCACACCCGACCGAAGTCGATGTGGTCACGCGAGACCAAGCGCGGCTGGGCGTTCATGCGGCCAATTGAGCAGTACATCTCGCTCATCGTCAACCAACGCCCGCATGCCGGACCCGCTCCGGCATGCTGGCTGGCCGGCCATGCGCCCAGCCACGACAACGAATACCGGCCACCCAGTCGATCATTCCCTATATTTCCTATCGATTTACTAGGGAAGTATTGACGACGCCCTGCTGGGATGCGCAGGATGATGCACATGTGCCCCACGCAGCAACGACTCGTTCGTCGTCGGCATGTCGACTTTGGTCACGTCGTCAGCGCCGCCTGCTGTCGCGGCTAGGGCACGCGACTCGCACCCGTCGCGCGTGCCGCTCCGCATCCTTCAGGTGAACTCACCCACCACTCCCGACAGCCCGACATCCTTCTGAAGGACGACCGCCATGACCACGGCACTTCCCGCTCAGCCCGCTCCCCTGCATTCGCCGCTCTCCGACGTGCGCCATCTTCGTCTGGTGGGCGCCACCCCACAGAGCGGCACCGGGGAACGCGATGCGGCCCCGCTCGTCGGCTACCTCCTGTTCGTCCCCGAGGGCACCGACCCGGCCGAACTCTTCGTCAAGGACGGCGTACGGCCGGAGCTCCGGCCGGTCACCTACGACGACTCGCCGCCCGCGCCGCCAACGAGCGGAGACAGCATCCACGTCGACACCGCACGGCATGTCGCGCAGGCGGACGGCCGCGAACTCGACCTCACCTACCTCGAGTTCGAGCTGCTGGCCCATCTCGTTCTGCGCCCCCATCAGGTGCACTCGCGCGAGCAGCTGGTGGCCAACGTCTGGGGCTACGACCACGTCGGCGACGGCCGCACCGTGGACGTCCACATCGCGCGCCTGCGCCGCAAGCTGGGCAAGGCTCACCAGCACCGGATCGTCACCGTACGACGCGTGGGCTACAAGTACGTGCCCGACCAGCAAACGAGCCCCGACGCCGCTCTCTGCGGCCGGCCTTGAGGAGACCAGTCCCATGGGCTTTGCCCCCGCGCAGTCCGGTCCCGCGCCTGAGTCGGACCGGACCGCGACGGGCCGTGCGCACTGGCTGCGCGTGGCCCGCGAGACGGCGGACGACCTGGCCACGGACGCGGTGGTCCGGGAGCAGGCAGGCAAGGTCCCGTTCGACGAGGTGTCCCGGCTGCGCGAGGCGGGCCTGCTGACGTTGCTGATACCGGCCGAACTCGGGGGCGCAGGCGAGAGCTGGCGCACGGCCTACGCCGTCGTCCGGGAGATCGCCGCGGCCGACGGCGCCATCGGCCAGCTCCTCGGCTGTCACTACTTCATGTCGTGGAGCGCCCGGTTCTTCACCGAGCCCGCGCTCGCCGCGCAGGTCGGGCGGCGGTCCGCGGCGGAGCAGTGGTGCTGGGGCGGTGGCTTCGCCCGTCAGGAACCACCTCTCGCACTGAACAGGACCGCCGGTGGCTACCTGCTGGACGGCCGGCAGAGTTACGTCACCGGGGTCTTGGTCGCCGACCGGCTCGTCGTACGAGCCGTGCGGACCGACACCGGCGAACCGCTCGCCGTGGTCGTCGATCCCGCCCGGCACGGCGTGGTGATCGACGGTGACGCCGACCCCTTCGGCCAACGGCTCGCGGCCGGCGGCAGCGTGGAGTTCGACGGCGTGCCGGTCAGCACCGACGACGTACTCGGCTCCCTGTCCGCGGACGAGGACGCCCTGTCGCCCGTAGCCTCCCTGGCGTCGCCGGTCGGGCGGCTCGTGTCCGTCCAGCTCCGTCTCGGCATGGCCGAGGGAGTGCTCGCCGAGGCCCGTGAGTACAGCCGGGCGGGCCACTCCCCCTGGGACCCGGCCTGGCCGGCCGGCTCTCCGCAGGACCCTCAGGTGCTGACCGCGTACGGGGAACTCACCGTCCTCACCCGTTCCGCGTCCGCGCTCACCGATCAAGCACTGGATGCCTTGCAGGGCGGGCTGGCGCGCGGCGAAGACCTCACGTACGACGAGTACGCGGAGATATCGGTCCTCGTGGCGATGGCCGAAGCCTCCGCATCCAGGGCCGTACAGGAATGCACCACCCGCGCACTGGACGTCATCGGCGCCCGCTCCACGTCCTCGCGGCTGGGTTTCGACCGCTTCTGGCGCAATGCCAGGACCCACACCTTGTACGAGCCGGTGGCCGACCGACTCCGCGATGTCGGGGACTACTTCCTCAACGGTGCACACCCCCCGTTCATCCTGCCTGCCTGACCTCGCAAGGCCTTTCTTGATCAGCGGCGACCTGAACCCCTTGGCCGCCGGAAGAGAACGGGTGCCCGGCATCCCGCCCGCGGCGGACGCCGACCGAATTCGTACGGGATAATGAACGCATGCGGATCTCAGCCAGGGCGGACTACGCGGTACGTGCCGCACTGCAGCTCGCCGCGTCACGGAATGACGGGCCACTGAAGGCCGAGGCCATCGCCGACGCCCAGGACATCCCGCACAAATTCCTCGAAGGCATCCTGAACGACATGCGCCGGGGTGGACTCGTCCTCAGCCAGCGCGGCGGCAACGGCGGCTACCGGCTGGCCAAGCCCCCAGAGTCCATCAGCATCGCCGACGTCATTCGCGTCGTGGACGGGCCGCTGGTCTCGGTCCGCGGGGTCCGCCCTCCCGACCTGTCCTACACCGGACCCGCCCAGTCGCTGCTCCCCCTGTGGATCGCACTGCGCTCCAACGTGCGCGAGATCCTCGAGGGCGTCTCCCTCGCCGACGTCGCGTCGGCCGAGTTGCCCGCCGGGGTCTCCGCGCTGTCCGATGCGCCCGGCGCCTGGACAAACCCCTGACCGCAGGGCCACACCCAGCTCGATCTCACAGATCGAGATCACGCTGTCCATTATATGAACACCCTCTTGGGGTGAAGGCCGCCTTCTGTCACGATCCCCATCAACCAGGTGGGAAAACTAGGGAACTGCGGGGTGGCCATGAGAACGCTCAACCGCACAGACCGGTTGCTGCCCCTTCTGACCTCGCGTCGCCACATCGACCTCGGCCGTACGTCCAGCGCCATCTGTCGCCCCGTCTGACGCCGTCCGCTGAACCTGGTGGCTCACGCGGAACACCGCTGCGCTCCCTGCCACCCCGCCCCTGCCGACGCCCCGGACGCTCCTCGGCCGACCGCGTCACCCGCACATCCAGCTGACCGCATGCCTTCGGGCAAGGCGTGGCTGTGCCGGCGACACACCGACCACTCCGGCGACACCCGCCACGTTCCGCTCCTCAGCCCGCGACGGCACTCCTGCCACCGAGGGCCGGTAGTGGAGTGCTGGTGCGCTACGCGCCAACGGGCTTTGCGCCTCGCGTTTCCGAACCTCCTGACAACCCATCCCTGAGAGGACACCTCCGTGTCTGCCGCACGACCGCTCACCACCCTGCGCACGATCGCCGCCATAGCCGCCCTTCCCCTGCTCGCTCTCACTGCCTGCGGTTACGGGTCCGAGTCGAAGGACGAGGACACGTCGAAGGTGGCGGCCGAGGGCAAGAAGCTCTCCGCGGACACCGTGCGGATCGGCTACTTCCCGAACCTGACGCACGCCACCGCCCTGGTCGGCGACCAGGAGGGCCTCCTGCAGAAGGAACTCGGCGGTACGAAGGCCACCTACTCCCAGTTCAATGCGGGGCCTGCGGAGATCGAGGCGTTGAACTCGGGTTCGATCGACATCGGCTGGATCGGTCCTTCGCCCGCGATCAACGGTTACAGCACCACGGACGGCAAGGGTCTGCGGATCATCGGGGGTTCCGCGTCCGGTGGGGTGAAGCTCGTGGTCAACCCGGACAAGGTCAAGTCCTTGAAGGACGTCAAGGGCAAGAAGATCGCCACCCCGCAGCTGGGCAACACCCAGGACGTGGCGTTTTTGAACTGGATCGCCGAGCAGGGCTGGACGGTCGACGCGCAGAGCGGCAAGGGCGATGTGTCGGTGGTCCGCACCGACAACAAGATCACCCCGGATGCCTACAAGTCCGGCTCCATCGACGGTGCGTGGGTGCCTGAGCCGACCGCGTCCAAGCTGGTCGCCGAGGGCGGCAAGGTCCTCCTGGACGAGGCCGACCTGTGGCCGGACAAGAAGTTCGTGATCACCAACATCATCGTGTCCCAGAAGTTCCTGGCCGATCATCCGGATGTGGTGCAGGCGGTGCTGCGCGGCTCGGTGAAGACCAACACGTGGATCAACGCCAACCCCGACAAGGCCAAGGCGGCCGCGAACGCGAAACTCCAGGAGCTGTCCGGCAAGCCGCTGCCCGCCGAGGTGCTTGACCCGGCGTGGAAGTCGATCCAGTTCACCGACGACCCGCTGGCCTCGACCCTGAACACCGAGGCCGCCCACGCGGTCAAGGCGGGCCTGCTCAAGCAGCCGAAGCTGGACGGCATCTACGACCTGGCCCCGCTGAACAAGGTCCTCAAAGCCGAGGGCAAGAGCCCGGTCGACGACGCCGGACTCGGCGTCAAGTAACCCCCCGGCCAAGCCTGGCCGGGCCCGCACACCCGCCCCTTTTATCCGTATGAGTTCCCATGAGTTCCCAGGAGGTGACGACCATGGCAACCGCCCTCGCCAAGGCCGCCGACGCCGCACCGTCGGTGGAGTACGCCGCGCGGATCGAGCACGT
>NZ_JBITFQ010000020.1:0-169175 GCF_044456225.1 Streptomyces sp. NPDC050988
GGGGCTTCCCGAGGGGGGCCGGCGGCGGGTGGGGCTCCCGGCGGTGGGGCGTGTGGGGGGGCGGGGGGGGGGGCTGCGGGGGGGGGGGGGGGGTGTGGGGGGGGGGGGGGGGGGGCGCGGGGGGGGGGGGGGGGGGGGCCGCCCCCCCCCCCCCCCCCCCCCCCCACGCCCGAACAACAAAAGTGACTCACCAAACATCAGCTGTTGAACAGACCGACCGCCCCGCACGTATCTCCCTGCGCTGGCCAAGTACAGATTCCCAACGACCAGTTGGCATATCCCGGGAGGCACCTTTGCGGCGTATCAACGGCACGGCCCTCGTCATCGTGGCACTCGTCGGCACACTCGGCGCGCTCGCGTTCCCGGTGTGGTCGTACGCCGACCGCGCCGGCACGGGGCAGGCAAACCTCGCCTCCGGAACCGTACCGACGCGCTGGGGGCCGCTGACCGCCAACGACCGCGACCTGATCGTCCGCGTGCGGCTGGCGGGTCTGTGGGAGCTGCCGGCGGGGCAGCAGGCCGCCGAGCGCTTCCCGAACGGTCCGGTACGGGAGGCGGCCGACCACCTCATCGTCGGTCACACCGACCTCGACAAGCGCGCACGCAGCGTCGCCCGGGATCTCGGTGTCGAACTGCCGAACCAGCCCAACGAGCAGCAGCAGGGCTGGCTGAACCAGATGTCCGCGGCGTCGGACGAGGACTACGTGAAGGTGTGGGCGAACCTTCTCCGGTCCGCGCACGGCAAGATCTTTCCGGTGATCGGCACGGTCCGGAACCAGACGCGCAACACGCTGGTGCGTCAGCTGGCCTCGGACACCAACCAGACCGTGCTGGACCACATCACGGTCCTCGAGAAGACCGGCGCGATCGACTTCGAAGCGATCGCCAACGACTCGGTGGCCGGATCGACGGCCAGCCCGAGTGGTCCGCCGGCGCCGGTCTCGGGCGTGGCTCCGCCCGCGGCGCCGCCCGCGGAGGCCACAGGCGACATCCAGACCACCTCGCGGCCTTCACCGGGTGCGCCGGGCACGGTCAACACGAACCGGCCGGAGGCCGAGGACCCGGACACCCCGGTCTCGACGGAATCCTCGTCCGCGCCGTAGCGGGGCGGTGACCGCCGCCCGGGTTCCGAAGCTCAAATGTTGCTCTGAACGTCCCCGCCGATGGGTTCGGCCCCGCTTCCCGGGGCCATGACCCCGTCACGCCGGAACAACAGGTCCGTCGAAGGAGACGACGCACAGGTCCTGGTGAAGCCGTGGTGAAGGAGGGGGACGAGATGAAGCACTTGGGTACGGGAATCGGGTGGCGGCCGGAGATCGCGGCGGCCGTGGAGGGCATGCCCGGCATCGACTGGGTCGAGGCCGTCGCGGAGAACGTGTGCCCGGGGCACCTCCCCGAGTCGCTGGTGCGGCTGCGCGAGCGCGGCGTCACGGTTGTTCCGCACGGGGTGTCGCTCGGCCTCGGCGGCGCGGACCGCCCCGACGAGGGAAAGCTCGCCGATCTCGCGGCGGCCGCCGAGGCGCTCGGCTCCCCTCTGGTCACCGAGCACATCGCGTTCGTCCGCGCGGGCGGGGCCCTCACCGCCTCGCCCCTCCTGGAGGCCGGGCACCTGCTGCCCGTCCCCCGCACCAAGGACGCCCTCGACGTCCTCTGCGAGAACATCCGCATCGCCCAGGACGCGCTGCCCGTGCCGCTCGCGGTCGAGAACATCGCGGCGCTGATCTCCTGGCCGGGCGAGGAGATGACCGAGGGGCAGTTCCTGTACGACCTGGCCGACCGCACCGGCGTACGCCTCCTCATCGACGTGGCCAACCTCCACACCAACCACGTCAACCGCGGCGAGGACCCCGCCAAGGCCCTGGACGAACTGCCCGTCGAGGCGATCGCGTACGTCCATGTCGCCGGCGGCTTCGAACGCGACGGGGTCTGGCACGACAGCCACGCCCACGCCGTGCCGCCCGCCGTCCTCGCGATCCTCGCCGACCTGTCCTCCCGGGTCCGCCCGCCGGGCGTACTCCTGGAGCGCGACGAGAACTTCCCCGCACCGGCCGAGCTGGAGCGAGAGCTGACGGCGATCCGGGAGACGGTGGAGAAGGGGGCTCGCTCGGTGGTTCCGGAGGCATCGGCCCCGGTGGCAGCGGCCCCGACCGTACCGGACGCCGTTGTTCCGGAGGCATCGAAAGCATCGGAGCCGACGGAGGTCCCGGACGAGACCGCCGCGAGCCCCGCCGCCGAGCGGGCATCCGGTGACGCGCACAAGGTGTCGCCCTCCACCGACCCCTCCCGCCAGCGGCTCGCCCTCGCGCAGGCGGCCCTGTTGTCCGCGCTGGTCGCCGGGACGCCCGTGCCGGAGGGCTTCGACAGGACCCGGCTGTCCGTGCAGGCCCGGGCACTGGCGGGCAAGCGGGCCGATGTCGTGGCCAAGGTCGCGCCCGAGCTGCCGGAGATCCTGGCGGAGGCGTACCGCAAGTCGTTCGTCGCGTATGCGCACGGCCACCCGATGACCGGCGGCTACCGGCGGGACGCGCTGGACTTCGCCGAGCATCTGCTGCTGGACGGCCGGCTGGAGGACCCGGACGTACGGCGGCGGGTGAGCGAATGGTGGCTGGAGCGCTCGGGCCCCGCGCCGCTGTCGCAGCATCCGGCGGCCCGGCTGGCGCGTGCCACGCGACGGGTACTGCTGAGGCGATGAGGCGGGTTCCGCCGAGGTGTTGAGGCGGGTTCCACCGAGGCGACGCCGGATGCCGCCGGGGTGTTGAGAACAAGTCGACGCCGGGCGTAGAGGCCTTCGTCACCGCGTGACATCGCTCACCGGGCGACACGGGCGCCGGATCTGTACAGAGCAGCGGGCCCCTTGCCTGCTCAGTGCCGCTGCGCCGACGGCCGGGCGCGCGGGCTCGCATCCGGCCGGCGCCGGGCGCACCCCGCGCGTGCGCGTGGTGCACGAAAGCCCGCCCGCCGTCGGACGCGCGCTGCCGCACCGCCCGCCACCTGCGGAAACACCCTGCCTGCGGCCATCTGTCCGGATTCATACGGCAACCGTCCGAACCCGTACCTCAGTTGACGTACACCGCGCAGTAATATTCCAGCTCCGACCCGAAGCGCACTAACGTGCGGTGCCGCAACAGGAGGCACCATGCGATCCATCAACAGCCGCGGACTGTTCAGCGGCACCGGGCTCATCGTCGCGGGCCTGGCGGCGACCCTCGTGGCGCTGATCTTCCCGGTCTGGTCGTACTCGGACCGGTCGGGCACCGGTGTGGACACACTGAACGCCCAGACCATGTCGACGAGGTACGGCCCGCTGTCCGCGCTGGACCGGGACTTCGTCACCAAGGTGCGGCTCGCGGGCCTGTGGGAGCTGCCCGCCGGCCAGCAGGCCGGGGAACGCGGCACGACGCAGGCGGTCAAGACGGCGGGCCAGCACCTCGTGGAGGGCCACACGTTCCTGGACGAGCGTGTGCGCGAAGTGGCCTCGCGGCTCGGGCTGCAGCTGCCCAACCAGCCCAACGAGCAGCAGCAGGCCTGGCTCGGCACGCTGAGCGCGGCGCGGGGCGAGGAATACGACGTCCAGTTCGCGAACATCCTGCGCAAGGCGCACGGCAAGGTCTTCGGCCTGGTCGCCCAGGTCCGCGCGAGCACCCGCAACTCGCTCGTCCGCGGCCTCGCCGACGACGCGAACACCACGGTCCTGGACCACATCACGGTCCTGGAGGCCACCGGTCTCGTCGACTTCGACGCCCTGGCCCGGGACGCGGCCACCGCGAGCCCGCCGCCGCTCACCAGCTCCCCGGCCCCGCCCGGCCCGACGGACTCCCCGAGCGCGCCGGTCCCGGTCTCCCCGTCCCCAGCCGGGCCCTCCTCTTCACCGACGTACACCCTGCCGCCGCCCGCGACGAGCCGCCCGCCGGAGGACGACGAGCCGAAGGAATCCACAGAAACCAAGGAGCCCAAGAAGTCCGAGGCCGCGAAGGGCGGGGACAAGGACGGGGACAACGGCGGGGACAAGTCCGAGGACAAGAAGCCCTGACAACCGGAACGCAGCGAAGCGAAACGTCACACTGTGACGACGCTCCGTCCAAATTGTGAACAAGGCGTGGCGCGCCCGGGCCTCCTTCGCATAGAAATCCCGCATGTTCTGGGTCCTCCTCCTGCTCCTGGCCTGGGTCGCGGCCGGCACCACGTGCACGCGTCTGTGCCTGGCCTCCGTCCGCGCCGCCGCCGTCGTCGACGAGACGGACCGGTTCCAGGGCCGCGGCCTCACGCTCTACGAGGCGGCGTTCCTGTCGGGCGGCCCGGCGCGGGTCGCCGAGCTGACACTGGTGTCGATGGCCCGCCAGCGCCGCCTGCTGCTCGCCCACACGGGCTGGGCGACCGTCGTGGACCCGCGCGGCCGGGACGAGATGGAACGCTCGGTGCTGGGCGCGATAGGCCCGTACGGTCAGTCGCGGATCGCGCCGGTCCGTACGACCGCGGCCGCCGCGGAGTCCGTACGTGTCCTCGCCGACCGCCTCGTCGCGGCGGGCCTCGCCGTGCCGGACGGCGCCCGCACCACCGTCGCGGGCGCCGTCCGCCAGGTGCGGGCCGCGGCGGCGGCCGTGCTGGTGCTGGGCGCGGTCGCCCTGTTGATGCCGTCTCAGGCGCAGGAGAACCGGGCCCTGGTGGCCATCTGGTTCACGCTTCCGCTCATCCTCACCCTGAGCTGCCTCGCCATAGCCCGGATCGAGGTCCACCCCTACACGCGCTGGGCGTCCCCGGCGGGCCAGCACCTGCTCAGCGCCCTGGCCCGCCGCGCGGACACCGGCAGCGACGACCGTACGTACCTCACCACCGTGGCCGTACGCGGCATCCGGGCGATCGGCGAACCGGAACTGCGGGCGGCCTTCGCGCACCGCGAACCGCACGCCTAGAGCGCGCCGGGGACGCACGCCGGACGCGCATCGGGGTCATTGGGCCGACACCGGCGGGCCGGTGCTTTACTTCGCCAAGTACCAAACGAAATATCCCTTTTGTTGCTGCCGTGCACTGAAGGGAACGCGATGCGAGCTGCCGCCCTCTACGGAACGGCCGGGTCCCTGGTTCTGACCGCCGTCGTCGCCGCCCCCGCGGGCAGCGCCCAGACCCCCCTCGGCTGGCCCGAACTGCACGGCACGGCGGTCGCCGCCCAGCGCGCCGCCGCCGAGGGCATCCGGTTCGGCAACTGCTCTCAGGAGCAGGACACCCCGGGCAGCCTGCAGTGCGGCACGGTGGAGGTGCCGCTCGACTACGCGCACCCCGAGGGCAGGAAGATCAAGCTGACCGTCAGCCGGGTGAAGGCCACCGGCAAGGACGGCAGGCGGCCGGTGGCCCGGCAGGGCGCGCTGGTCTTCAACCCCGGCGGTCCCGGCGCCTCCGGCATGTACTTCCCGCTGATCGGCATGATCCCCGAGTGGAAGCGCATCGCCGGGGCGTACGACCTCGTCGGCTACGCCCCGCGCGGGGTCGGCCGCTCGGCGCCCCTCTCCTGCCAGGACCCGAAGCGGCTCCTGAAGGGCCCCACGCAGTCGCCGACGTACCCCTCGGAGTCGTACAAGAAGGAGCGCGTCGCGCGGGCCAAGGCGTTCGCGCGCGGCTGCGTCGAGCGGTCGGGGCGCGAGATCCGGCACTTCTCCTCGCTCAACAACGCCCGCGACCTGGACGTCCTGCGCGCCGCCCTCGGCGAACGGCAGCTGACCTTCATGGGGGCCTCGTACGGCACGTACTTCGCGTCGCTGTACGCGACGCTGTTCCCCTCGCACGTACGCCGGATGGTCTTCGACTCGGCCGTGAACCCGGACCCGGAGAAGGTCTGGTACCGGAACAACCTCGACCAGTCGGTCGCCTTCGAGGGCCGCTGGGCCGACTTCCGCACCTGGATCGCCAAGCACCACAAGGTGTACGGGCTGGGCCGCACGCCTGAGGAGGTGCTGCGCAGTTACGAGAAGGCCCGGGCGCGGCTCGCCGCCGAACCCGCGGGCGGCAAGGTCGGCCCGGGTCAGCTCCAGAGCACGTTCCTGCAGGCCGGGTACTACGACGACTACTGGCCGCAGCGCGCGCTGGCGCTCTCCGCCTATCTGAAGGGCGATCCGGAGCCGCTGATCCGGCAGGCGGGGCCGAACCCGGACGCGGTGGAGGAGCAGGAGAACAGCAAGGCGGTCTACATCGCCACCGAGTGCAACGACGCGCCCTGGCCCCGGGCCTGGCGCACCTGGGACCGCGACAACACCCGGCTCGCACGCGTGGCCCCGTTCGAGACCTGGGACAACGTCTGGATGAACCTGCCCTGCGCCTACTGGCCCCTGCCGCGTCAACGGCCGATCGACGTCGGGACATCACCCGGCGAACTGCCGCCGACACTGATCCTGGCGGCGGAACGGGACGCGGCGACGCCGTACGCCGGCGCCCTGGAGCTGCACCGCCGCCTGTCGGGTTCAGTACTGGTCACAGAGCTGGCATCGGGCACGCACGGCATCGGCGGCGGCTCCAACGACTGCGTCAACGCCTACCTGGACGCGTACTTGCTGGAGGGCAAGCTCCCGGTGCGCCGCGCGACCTGCGCACCACACAAGGAGCCAACGCCGGTACCGCCCCTTTAGGGGGCGCCCTTCAGGGCGGCGCCCTTCAGGGGCGCGGGGAACTGCGCGACCAGCCCCCACACACCCGCACCCGACGTACGAGCCCGCCCGCGGAGCGACTACGCGAGCCCGGCAACCAGCTCAGCAACAGACTTCCGCCGCCCGGTATAGAACGGCACCTCTTCCCGGACATGCATCCGCGCCTCGGACGCCCGCAGATGCCGCATGAGATCCACAATGCGATACAGCTCGTCCGCCTCGAACGCGAGCATCCACTCGTAGTCACCGAGCGAGAACGAGGCGACCGTGTTGGCGCGCACGTCCGGGTACCCACGGGCCATCTTGCCGTGGTCGGCGAGCATCCGGCGACGGTCCTCGTCCGGCAGCAGGTACCAGTCGTAGGAGCGCACGAAGGGGTACACGCTGATGTAGTTGCGCGGCGTCTCGTCGGCGAGGAACGCCGGGATGTGCGAGCGGTTGAACTCCGCCGGCCGGTGCAGCGCCATGTTCGACCAGACCGGCTCCAGCGCGCGGCCCAGCTTCGTACGGCGGAAGAGGTTGTACGCCTCCTGGAGCTGGTCGGACGTCTCGGCGTGCCACCAAATCATGAGGTCGGCGTCGGCGCGCAGCCCCGACACGTCGTACGTGCCGCGGATCGTGACGTCCTTGGCTTCGAGCTGATCGAAGAGTTCCTGAACCTCGTCCGCGTACCCGGCACGGTCCACAGGCAGGACGTCGCGCAGTTTGAACACGGACCAGAGGGTGTAGCGGATGACCTCGTTGAGGTCCTTGGCCTTCTTGCCGGCGTTCGGGATCCTGGCCTGGCCGGTGGTGGGGGCGTCGTCACTCATGGGGCTATTCTCCCGCTCCGCCGTGCAGGCTCTGCACCGGGTTCGTGATCAGCGCGTCCGTCAGTCCGGCGCGGTCGCCGGTCAGCTTGTCCACGGCCGCGTTCGCGCTGGCGATACAGGCCGGAATGCCGACGCCGTCGTACGCCGCTCCGCAGACGGCGAGGCCCGGCAGCTTGCCGACGTGCTCGCGGATGCGGGCCACGCGCGCGTGGTGCCCGACCGGGTACTGGGGCAGTCCGTCGGTCCAGCGGGTCACCCGGGTCTCGACGGGCTCGGCGTCCAGGCCGGTGGCCTCGCGCAGGTCGTGCCGCGACACGTCGACGAGACCGGCATCGTCCCGGCCGAGGATCTCCGTCTCTCCGTAGCGCCCGACGGACGTGCGCAGGACCACCACGTCCGGGTCCTCCTCCGCGATCCACCCCCACTTCTGGGAGGCGAACGTCGAAGCCTTGATGGTGTGCCCGTCAACAGGCGGCACCAGAAAACCGCTCCCTTCGGGGAGGGCGATCTCGTCGCGGCGGTAGGCGAGGGTGATCAGTGCCATGGAGGCGTACTCGACGGTCGCGAGCTCGGCCGCGGCGGCCGGGGCCTCGGTGCCTAGCAGCCCGGCCGCGGCACCGGCGGGCACCGCCACCACGACGGCGTCGGCATGGAGGACATCACCACCGGCGACGACACGCCAGCGCCCGCCGCCGGCCGCCCCGTCCGCCCCGCCCTCGACCCGCCGCAGCTCCGTCACCGGTGCCCCTGTGACGATCTCGCCGCCCCGGGCGCGCACCGACTCCGCGACGGCGAGCGGGAGCCCGCCGACGCCGCCCTCGATGCCGGTGAAGACCGGCCCCGTCTGCTGGTGCTTCGCCGCCCTCGCCTGGATCTCGCGGACGGCCTCCGTCAATGACGTGTGAGTGCGGGCCGCTTCGAAGAGCTGGGGGACGGCCGAGCGCATCGAGATGCGGTACGCGTCGCCCGCGTAGACACCGCCGAGGAGAGGCTCGATGAGGCGGTCGACGACCTCGCGGCCGAGGCGCTCCGCGACGAACTCCCCCACCGCCACGTCGTCCCCGACCTCCGTGCGCGGCAGGTCGCGGTCGCGCTCGATCCGGCGCAGGCCCTCCTCCGAGAGGACTCCGGAGAGGGCGGCCGCGTCGCCGGGGACGCCCATGACGTGCCCCTTGGGCATGGGCCGCAGTGCCCCGCGCGTCCAGATCGAGGCGCTCGCCGTCGCGGGCGGCCGCAGCCGGTCGGCGAGACCCACCTCGCGGGCGAGCGCCACCGCCTCGGGCCGCCGGGCGAGCATCGACTCGGCGCCGAGGTCGACCCGGACGCCGGCGATCTCCCCGGGCAGCAGCTTGCCGCCGAGCCGGTCCGAGGCCTCAAGGACGGTCACGCGTGCCCCGCCGTCCAGCAGCCTGTGGGCGGCTGCCAGACCGGCGATACCGCCCCCGATGACGACGACATGACCCGTGCCCGTACGTGTGTCTGCGTGCATGTCTCCACTGTCCCAGACCCCACCGACAGTCCCGCGGGCCCCGGTGCCGGTGAACGTTCCGGTGAGGGTGTCCATGACGAGTCCGGACCGTGACCGCTTCGGGACCGGATTCGGCCAACGTCTCACAGGGGCTCTGCGTCGTAGGAGCGTCAGTCATCACGACACCCTCGGGGGTAAGCCGATATGCAGACGCGTGGCAGTGGCACGACCAGGTATCGATCCGTACGACCTGTCCAGATCCTTTCGGCGCTGTGCCTCGCCGCGGCCCTCGCCCTGACGGGATGCACGGGCGCGGACGACAGCGGGGGCGCAAGCTCGGATTCCGACAAGGCCGCCGGCGCCCCGGGCGCGAACGAGGCGGGCGCGGGCGCGGCCGACAGCGACGCGGGCAGCGGCAAGAAGGAGCAGGCCGCCGCACCGAGGCTGACCGCCCACATCATCCACACCGCGTCCCTGACCGTGCAGGTCAAGGACGTACCGAAGTCCCTCGACGAGGCCAGCACGGTCGTCGAGAACGCGGGCGGCATGGTCGGCAACGAGACCACGGACCGCGACTCCAAGGGCCGCGAACGCTCCCGTGTCGTCCTGCGGGTGCCCTCGGACAAGTACGAGGAGGTCCTCACGGAGCTGGAGGGCTCGGGCAAGCTCATCGACCGCAGGGCCAAGGCCGAGGACGTCACGGAGCAGGTCGTCGACGTGGAGAGCCGTATCAAGTCGCAGCGCGCCAGCGTGGTGCGGATCCGCGAGCTGATGGACCAGGCGACCAAGCTGAGCGATGTGGTCACCCTTGAGGGCGAGTTGAGCACTCGTCAGGCCGACCTTGAATCGCTGCTGGCCCAGCAGGCGTCCCTGAAGGACCGTACGAGCCTGGCGACGATCACGCTGTCGCTGTCCGAGACGCCGGTGAAGAAGGTCGCCGAGGACGACGACCCGGGGTTCGCGGACGCGCTCGGGGGCGGCTGGGACGCGTTCGTCACGATGTTCCGCTGGATCGCGCTGGCGCTCGGGGCGGTCCTGCCCTTCCTGGTGGGTGCGGCTCTGCTGCTGTTCCTGTGGGTGCGTTTCCTGCGTGGCCGGACGCCTGCCCGGCCGGTCGCGGCGGCGCCGGGCGGCGCGGGCACGGGTTCGCTGCCGGTCGCGCCGCCGGTCCGGGGAGAGGGCGACGACAAGGACTGAGCGGATCCGACCGATTCGGCGCGATCCTGAGCAGGACCGAAATGCGGGACCCCCGTAGCGTGTTCGTATGAGCATGAGCCGTGCGAGCCGTTCCCAAGAGCGCCTGGTGGTCGTCGGAGGGGACGCGGCGGGCATGTCCGCCGCGTCCCAGGCACGCCGTCTGAAGGGCCCCGACGAGCTGGAGATCGTGGCGTTCGAGCGGGGCCACTTCACCTCCTACTCGGCGTGCGGCATCCCCTACTGGGTGGGCGGTGACGTCGAGGACCGGGACGAGTTGATCGCGCGCTCCCCGGAGGAGCACCGGGCGCGCGGGATCGACCTTCGGATGCGTACGGAGGTCACGGAACTCGACGTCGCGGGCGGCCGCGTACGCTCCCGGGACCTGGAGTCCGGGGCCGAGGCGTGGACGTCGTACGACAAGCTCGTGCTCGCGACGGGCGCCCATCCGATGCGGCCGTCACTGCCCGGCATCGACGCGCCGGGCGTGCACGGCGTGCAGACACTCGACGACGGGCAGGCCCTCCTCGACACACTGGCCCGAACGGTGGGCCGCCGCGCGGTGGTGATCGGCGCGGGCTACATCGGCGTGGAGATGGCCGAGGCGCTGATCAACCGAGGCTACGAGGTGACGGTCGTCAACCGCGGCCAGGAGCCCATGTCGACGCTCGACCCGGACATGGGCCGTCTGGTGCACGAGGCCATGGAGGGCCTGGGCATCACGATGGTGAACGAGGCCGAGGTCACCAAGATCCTCACCGGTGAGGACGGCCGAGTCCGCGCGGTGGCCACGGAGGACGCCGAGTACCCGGCGGACGTGGTGGTCCTCGGCATCGGCGTACGTCCCGAGACCGCGCTCGCCGAGGCCGCGGGGCTGCCGCTCGGCGACCACAAGGGGCTGCTGACCGATCTGGCGATGCGGGTGCGCGGGCACGAGAACATCTGGGCGGGCGGCGACTGCGTCGAGGTCCTGGACCTGGTCTCGGGCCGCGAACGCCACATCGCGCTCGGGACACACGCCAACAAGCACGGCCAGGTGATCGGCGCGAACGTCGGCGGCGGCTACGCCACGTTCCCCGGCGTCGTCGGCACGGCGGTCAGCAAGGTCTGCGATCTGGAGATCGCCCGGACCGGCCTGCGCGAGAAGGACGCCCGCCGGGCGGGCCTCCGGTTCGAGACGGTCACCATCGAGTCGACGAGCCGTGCGGGCTACTACCCGGGCGCCGACCCCATGACGGTCAAGATGCTCGCCGAACGCCGCACCGGCCGCCTCCTCGGCGTCCAGATCGTCGGCCAGGAAGGCGCCGCCAAACGCGTCGACATCGCCGCGGTCGCCCTCACCGCCTGCATGACGGTCGAACAGATGACAGCCCTGGACCTCGGCTACGCCCCACCGTTCTCCCCGGTCTGGGACCCCATCCTGGTAGCGGCCCGCAAGGCGACAATCGCGGTACGAGGAAGGACGGCTTAGCCGCACGTCTTGGCTGCCGGGGGGCGCCCCTTCAGGGGCGCGGGGAACTGCGCGACCAGCCACGACGAACCCGCAGCAAAAAACCCCGCTCAAGCCCCTTGAGCCGACCCGTTCCCGTTGATCTTCTCTATGGCCTGCCGAGCCTGCTCACCGGGCGACCGGGGCAACGACGACACCGTCGACACCGCGGGCGCAGAAGCCACCGCCGAAGGCGGCATCGGCGGCGCCTGCTGAGGCCGCGCATGCGACCCCGCCTGCCGGCTCCGCAGCCGATGGCTCACCGCCTCGTCCAACGTCACGGGCCGCTGCATACTGGCGGACAACCGACCGGCCTCCTGGCCGAGCGCGGCCACGTCCTCCCACGACAGCCTGACCACGAGGGCAAGCTCCGCCTCTCCGTCCGGCGTGGCGATCAGGGGCTGAGTGACTCGGTCGTTCATTGACCTGTTCCTCACGTGTTGCTTGGATCACGACGGTTGCCGAGACATACGCACACGCCCGCGGTCCCGTTCAGAGTCCCCCGAACGCGGGCAGGATTTCCCCGTGGTCATCCCCGTCCATGACGTGAACCCGGTCCGTCGCACGCCGTATGTGACGTACGCGCTGATCGCCGCCAACTTCGTGGTGTTCCTGGCCACTCCGGGTGTGGCGAGCTCGATCACCGGCGAGAGCGGTCTGGCCCAGCTGTGCCACCTCCAGGCGTTCCTGGACCAGTGGGCGGCGGTGCCCCGGGAGCTGATCCACGGCCAGACGCCGACGACCGTGCCCACGGGTGACGTGGGCGTGGGACCGCAGGGCGCGGGCTGCCTCGTCGGCCCGCCCGGCTACGACAAGTCGCCCGCGGTGTCGGTCCTGACGGCGATGTTCCTGCACAGCAGCTGGCTGCACCTGCTCGGCAACATGCTGTTCCTGATGATCTTCGGCAACAACATAGAGGACCGCCTCGGCCACATCCGCTACGTGCTGTTCTACGTGGTCTGCGGCTACGCGGCGGCGTACGGCTTCGCCCTCGTCAACGCCGACTCCGCCGACCCGCTGATCGGCGCGTCGGGTGCGATCGCCGGCGTCCTGGGCGCGTATCTGGTGCTCTACCCGAAGGCCAGGGTCTGGGTCCTCGTCCCGTTCCTGATCTTCCTGCCGCTGCGCCTGCCCGCGTGGATCGTGCTGGGCTCCTGGTTCGTCCTCCAGGCGGTGTACTCGTCCGGCACCGGCGTCTCGGAGGCAGGCACCGTGGCGTACGTGGCCCACGTGGTCGGCTTCCTGGCAGGCATGCTCCTGGCCTGGCCCCTGCGCCCCGGAACGACACCCCCACCCGAGCCCCGAGGCCTGCTGTGGGGAAGACGAGCACACCCCCGCGCCCCATAGGGGCGCGGGGAACTGCGCGACCAGCCCCCACCGACCCGCAGACGAACCACCCGCTACCAGCGGAGCGTCATCGCGCGGTGCGCGTGTGCACGTACTCCACAAGCCGAGTCAACGCATCCGGATCCATCGACGGCAGCACACCGTGCCCGAGGTTGAACACGTGCCCCTCCAGACCGGCCGCCGCGTCGAGAACCTCCTGGGTCTTCTCCTCCACGGCCTCGGTCGGGGCGAAGAGGACCGCGGGGTCGAGGTTGCCCTGGAGCGCCTTGCCTGGGCCGACGCGCCGGGCGGCCTCGTCGAGCGGCACACGCCAGTCGACGCCGACGACGTCAGCGCCCGCCTCCCCCATGAGCCCGAGCAGCTCACCCGTACCGACACCGAAGTGGATGCGCGGGACGCCGTACTCCTCGACGGCCTTGAACACCTTCGTCGAAGCGGGCATCACGGAGCGCCGGTAGTCGGCGGGTGCGAGCGCGCCGACCCAGGAGTCGAAGAGCTGGACGGCGCTGGCCCCCGCCTCGATCTGCACCCGGAGGAAGGCCGCCGTGATGTCCGCGAGCCGGTCGAGCAGGTCGGCCCAGAGCTGCGGGTCGCCGTACATGAGCGCCTTGGTGTGCTCGTGGTTGCGGGACGGCCCGCCCTCCACGAGGTAGCTGGCGAGCGTGAAGGGCGCACCGGCGAAACCGATGAGAGGCTTCGGGCCGAGTTCGCTCGTGAGCATGCCGATCGCCTCGGTGACGTACGAGACGTCGTCGGGCGTCAGGTCGCGCAGCTGGGCGAGGTCGGCGCGGGAGCGGATCGGCTTCTCGACGACCGGACCCACACCGGGCTTGATGTCGAGGTCGATACCGATGGCCTTCAGGGGTACGACGATGTCGCTGAAGTAGATCGCCGCGTCCACGTTGTGCCGCCGTACCGGCTGGAGCGTGATCTCGGTGACCAGCTCGGGCCGCATGCAGGACTCCAGCATGGGGATGCCCTCGCGCACCTTCAGGTACTCGGGCAGTGACCGCCCCGCCTGCCGCATGAACCACACGGGCGTGTGCGGCACGGGCTCGCGTCGGCACGCCTTGAGGAAGGTGGAGTCGTACGTCGCTGTCGGCTGCTGGCCCTTGGGGCGGTCAATGGCGCTCACGCCGAAAAGTCTCCCACGGTCGGCGCGGCCCCCGGTCCCGGGTACGGCCTCGCCCGGGACCCGCACGTGGGAGGGGCGAGCGGGGCGCGGCGGTCCGGGTCAGCGGGACTGGGGGCCCCGGCGCTGCGGGAGGCTGACGATGGAGGCGTCGCCCGGGGCGGCCGGGGGGAGGCCGGCGATCTGGGCGAGGAGGTCGCACCAGGACGCCAGATGGGAGGCCGTGTCGGGCACACCGCCGAGGCCTTCGCGGGGTGTCCAGGAGGCGCGGATCTCGATCTGGGAGTTGGCCGGCCGGTCCGCGAGCCCGCCGAAGTAGTGGGAGCCGGCCCGGGTGACCGTGCCGCTGGGTTCGCCGTAGGAGAGGCCGCGGGCCTGGAGCGCGCCGGTCAGCCAGGACCAGCAGACCTCGGGGAGCAGCGGGTCGCCGGCCATCTCGGCCTCCAGCTCCGCGCGGACCAGGGTCACCAGGCGGAACGAGCCCTGCCAGGCGTCGTGTCCCGCCGGGTCGTGGAGCAGGACGAGCCGGCCGTCCGCCAGATCCTCGTCGCCGTCGACGACCGTGGCCTCCAGCGCGTAGGTGAAGGGGGCGAGCCGCTGCGGCGGTTTCGTCGGGTCGATCTCGATCTGCGGCCGCAGCCGCGCGGACCTCAACGCGTCGACAGCGGCCCGGAAAGGCAGCGGAGCCGCCTCCATCGCATCCCGCTCCCCCTCCTTCGGGTCGTCCATTCCGCCAGCGCCGTCCGACAGTCGTCCCTGAGCCGCAGCCATGCGGGGAAGATTAAGGGGAACAGAGCCTTCGCGCAGGGAGAGACACCCGTGCGTGGGACCACTGTCCGGATCACATCGCGCGAACACGGCACTTTTTCCTGGGGTTTGGGGCTCTGGCTTCTTGGGGTTTTGCGGGCTCGGGCCGTCTCCGGAGCCTCCGAGCCGGTACGCGAAAGCCCCCGGACCGGTACGCGAAAGCCTCCGGACCGGTGCGCGAACGCTTCTGACCTTTTGTCGATACGGCCACTTTCAGCCGCGTAACGAAGCGGAGCGAACTCGTTTCGATCTTCGGATGATCGATCGCCCGTCCGAATTGCACGCATTGTTACTCACCAAATCGTGATCATTCTCTAAAGGCGGACGGGTTTGGTGCCGAAGACCTCTGTGACCTTGAAAGCACGGTTCGTCCCGGCTTCATCCCCACAGCCGGTCCCCCGTCCCGCACCCCAGGAGGCCTGGTGTCCGTTCTCCTCGAGCAGCCCGCAAGCCTGGTCGCCTACCGCCCGAACAAGCCGACCGCGATGGTGGTCGTGGCCGATCCCCGTGTGCGCTCCACCGTCACCCGCCACCTGTGGGCGCTCGGTGTTCGCGACGTGATCGAGGCCTCGTCCGTCGCGGAGGCTCGTCCCCGCATCGGCAACCCCCGCGACATCTGTGTCGCAGACGTCCATCTCCCCGACGGCTCCGGCCTCACCCTCCTGTCCGAAACCCGGGCCGCCGGCTGGCCGAACGGCCTGGCCCTGTCCGCCGCCGACGACATCGGCGCCGTACGCAACGCCCTCGCGGGCGGCGTCAAGGGCTACGTGGTCACCGGCACCCGTACGAACCTCGGGCTTCCCACCCGGCCGGGCGCCGCCCCGATCGGCTCGGCCGCCGCCCGTATGCACCGCCGTCCCCCGGGCTCCCCGAGCCACCCGGGCGGTTACCGCGAGCTGTCCGGCCGTGAGGTCGAGGTGCTCCGGCTGGTGGCGGAGGGCCAGTCGAACAAGGCCATCGGCGTCTCGATGGGTCTGTCCGCGCTGACCGTGAAGAGCCACCTCGCCCGTATCGCCCGCAAGCTCGGCACGGGCGACCGTGCCGGAATGGTCGCGGTGGCGCTGCGGACGGGGATCATCCACTGATTCCGGATTCCCTGATGATTCAGGATTCACTGACCTGACTGGTTTACGACCCTCAGACGCCCGTCGACGGAACGTTCCGTCGACGGGCGTCGTCCATACACGGATACCCTTGACAGGTGACCGACGCCCAAGAGACCGCAGCAGACAGTTCACTGCGAACCACCGGAGGCGCTCCTCCGGACGACGTCGAACCGGCGCCGATCCCCTTGCTGGAGCCCCGCGACGGAATTCCGCCCGTCATCGCCGACGAGGCCTCGCTCGCCGAGGTGATCGCCGCGTTCGAGGCCGGCAGCGGCCCCGTGGCCGTGGACGCCGAGCGGGCGTCCGGCTATCGCTACGGCCAGCGCGCGTATCTGGTGCAGCTGCGCCGCGAGGGCGCGGGCACCGCACTGATCGATCCCGTCGCCTGCCCCGACCTGTCGGGCCTCGGCGAGGCGCTCTCCGGTGTGGAGTGGGTGCTGCACGCGGCCACCCAGGATCTGCCGTGTCTGCGCGAGATAGGCATGGTCCCCAGCCTCCTGTTCGACACCGAGCTGGCCGGACGGCTCGCCGGGTTCCCGCGGGTCGGCCTCGGCGCGATGGTCGAGGGCGTCCTGGGCTTCGTACTGGAGAAGGGGCACTCCGCGGTCGACTGGTCGACGCGTCCGCTGCCCGAGCCGTGGCTGCGCTATGCCGCGCTCGACGTGGAGCTGCTCGTGGACCTGCGGGACGCGCTGGAGAAGGAACTCGACCGGCAGGGCAAGCTGGAGTGGGCCCGCCAGGAGTTCGACGCGATCGCCTCGGCGCCCCCGCCGGAGCCCCGCAAGGACCCGTGGCGCCGTACGTCCGGCATGCACAAGGTGCGCCGCCGTCGGCAGATGGCGGTCGTACGGGAGCTGTGGGAGACCCGGGACCGGGTCGCTCAGCGCCGGGACATCTCGCCCGGCAAGGTGCTCGGGGACGCGGCCATCGTGGAAGCCGCCCTCTCACTTCCGGCCAACGTGCACGCGCTGGCCGCGCTGAACGGTTTCGGGCACCGGATGGGACGGCGTCAGCTGGAGCAGTGGCAGGCCGCCGTCGACCGCGCGAAGGAACTGCCGGATGCCGAGCTGCCGCAGCCCGGGCAGCCGGTGACCGGGCCTCCGCCGCCGCGGGCCTGGGCGGAGAAGGACCCGGTGGCCGCGGCCCGGCTGTCCGCGGCGCGGGCCGCCGTCTCCGCGCTGGCGGAGACGCTGAACATGCCTCAGGAGAACCTGATCACTCCGGACACGGTTCGGCGGGTCTGCTGGGAGCCGCCGGCTTCCGCGGACGCGGAGTCGGTTGCGGCCGCGCTTGCCGGGTATGGGGCTCGGCCCTGGCAGGTGGAGCAGGTCACGCCGGTGTTGGTTGCCGCGCTGGCTGCCAAGGCCAAGTCCCAGGAATGAACGAGGGTCGCCCGGTCGCCGTGAGTGGTTCGGACTCATGGCGGCTGCGGGCCCGTTGTGGCTGGTCGCGCAGTTCCCCGCGCCCCTTTCGGGGCTACTTCGTCGCACCCCTCGTGAAGCCGTTGTAGATGTAGCGCTGCAGGAACAGGAAGACGATCAGGGTCGGCAGGATCACGAGGATCGCTCCTGCCGCGATCGTCTCCCAGTGGGCTCCAAAGGGGCCCTTGAAGCGGAACAGGGACGTTGAGATCACGCCAAGATCCTCGGACGGCATGTAGAGGAACGGGATGTAGAAGTCGTTGTAGACGGTGATCCCCTTGACGATGACCACCGTCGCGATCGCGGGCTTCAGCAGCGGCAGGATGATCTTCCGGTAGATCGTGAAGGCGCTCGCGCCGTCGAGCCGGGCGGACTCGTCGAGGGAGACCGGGATCGACCGGACGAACTGCAGGAAGATGTAGATCGAGACGATGTCCGTGCCCATGTAGAGCACGATCGGTGCCCAGCGGCTGTCGAACATCCCGAAGCTGTCGACGATCTGGAAGGTCGCCACCTGGGTGGTCACGCCGGGTACGAGCGTGGCGACCAGGAAGAGCGCGACGACCAGCTTTCTGAAGCGGAAGGTGTAGCGGTCGATCGCGTACGCCGCCATCGACCCGATGATCACCGTGCCGGTGACGGAGAACAGCAGGATGAACGCGGTGTTCCCGAACGCGGAGAGCATCCGGCCGTCCTGGAACGCCGTCACGTAGTTGTCGAAGTTCAGCAGGTCGTCCGGGAGTTGGAGCGCCCCGCTGTCGTTCGCCATCTCCTTCTCGGACTTGAGGGAGGTGAGGAGGACGACGAGGAGCGGGAGCAGGACGACCACGCTCGCGACGGCCAGTGACAGGTAGGTGAGAGTCCGGGCCACACCCCCGCGGGTCACGCCTCTGCGGGTCATTCCTCCGCGGCTCATACGAGGTCCACCTTGTCGTCCGGGACCAGGCGTCGCTGCACCCAGGTCACCGCCAGGATGATCAGCAGCAGCACGACCGCGGCCGCCGAGGCGAGCCCCGTCTTGTTGAACTGGAAGGCCAGCTTCACCGTCTGGATCACGAAGGTCTCGGTGCCGGTCGCGCCGCCGGTCATGATGAACGGCACCTCGAAGGCCGACAGCGAGCCGGAGATGGAGAGGATGACGGTCAGGCTGAGTACGGGCCTGATGCCGGGCGCGATGATGTACCGGAACTGGTGCCAGCGGTTCGCCCCGTCCAGTTCGGCGGCCTCGTACAGCTCTCCCGGGATGGACTGGATGGCGCCGAGGAACAGGACGAAGTTCAGGCCCATGTAGCGCCAGACGGAGACGCCTGCCAGCGAGACGTTCGCGGAGACCGGGGTGCCCAGCCAGGCGCGGTCGGAGTGGACACCGAAGAGGCTCAGCACCGAGTCGAGCGTGCCGCCGTCCTGGAAGAAGTAGAGGAAGACGAACCCGATCGCGACCCCGTTGATCAGGTACGGGAAGAAGAGGATGCCCTTGAAGAAGTTCCGGAAGCGCACGTTGAAGCTGAGGACCGTCGCGAAGTAGAGCGCGGCCACTATCTGGATCACGGACGCGGCCAGGTAGTAGCCGCTGACGAAGAAGACCTCGAACAGCTCGGGACGGGTGAAGAGTTCGACGTAGTTGTCGGCGCCCGTGTAGCTGAGTTCGGGGCTGACTCCGTCCCAGTCGGTGAAGCTGTACGCGACCATGTTGGCGACCGGCGCGTACGTGAACGTGATCAGCAGGACCAGCGGGGCGGCGAGGAAGAGCCACGGGGTGAGACCGCGCCTCAGGCGCAGACGGCGTGGGGCCTGGGCGGGTGCCGTGCGGGCTGCGGACGCGGCCTCCTTCGGCCGCGCCGCCTTCTCGGTGGTGTCCGTCATCAGGACCCCGAGGACTTCCGAGCCTCTTCCCAGCGCCTGCCCAGGTCGCCCAGGAAGTCGCCGAGGCTCCCCTTCCTGGCGCCGCGGGCCAGGTCGACGAGGTCCTGGCGGTAGTCGGGCTTGTAGATGCCGACCTCGGACTGGTTGTCGATCTCCTTGACCGCCGCGCCCTTGGCGTCGTCCAGCTCGATGAGCTTCACGCCCGCGTCCTCGTACGGCTGCAGCACCTCGGGCAGCGGGGCGCCCTTGACCGGGGAGAGGGTCAGGTTGTCGGCCGCGTAGCCGGACCTGTCGGTGAACCAGTCGATCCAGGCGCGGGCCGCCTCCTTGTGGTCCGAGTTGACGTTGACGGCCTGGTTGTAGTCCGGCGACATGGTGGCGCAGTACTTCCCGTCCTTCTGGGCGGGGAAGGGCATGAAGCCGATGTCGTCCGGGTTCGCGCCGGCCTGCTTCGCGGCCGCCTGGAACTGGGTGATCGCCCAGGAGCCGAGCCACATCGTGGCGATGTCGCCCTTGGCCAACTTGGGCTTGGACGCTTCCCAGTTGGTGGTCGTCGGGTCCTTCTCGATCAGTCCGCCGCGCACGATGTCGTACAGCATGGTGTCGCCGATACGCAGGTCCTCGCCCTCGGCCCACGGGTCGCCCGCGGCGAGCCTGGACGTCGCCTGCGGGTCACAGCTGACCGCGCCGTCGACGTACGTCCACTGCGTCAGCGGCCACATGTCCTTGAAGTTCGTGTAGTACGGGATCGCGTCGGTCTTGGCCTTGACCGCCTTAAGTCCGTCGACGAACTGGGCCGGTGTGGTGGGCCAGTCGGTGATCCCGGCCTCCTTCCAGACCCGCTTGTTGTAGAGGAAGCCGGGGAGCGCTCCCATCGGGCTCTGCCCGTAGACCTTGCCGTCGACCGTGGTGAAGTCGGTGAACAGGTACTTCTTCGCGCGCTCGGTCTCGGTGCCGAGGGAGGCGAAGAACCTGGGGTAGTCGTTCTTCTTGATCACGGCGGGGATCATCAGCACATCGCCGTAGTTCTCGGTGTTCATCCGGATCTTGACCTCGCCCTCGTAGTCCGTGAGGGCGTCGAACTCGACCTCGACCTTCGGATAGGTCTTGTTGAACTCGGCGGCGTACTTCTTCATCGTGCCGTCCTGCACCAGGTCGGTCCGGTGCGTGAGGACCGTGATCGTTCCGGTCACCTTGTCCGGGTCGACGGGGGCCTTGGCGTCCGCGCCCTTCGACGTGCCTCCGCTTCCGGTACAGCCCGCGGCCAGCAGTGCGGCGGCGAGGACACTTCCGGCGAGTTTCGTGCGGCGGTTCATTTGCACCAGCTCCGTTCAGGGACGGATGAGCACGAGTGGGATGGCTGGTTCCGCACTCTGGCAGCCGTCACTAAACCGGTAAAGTCCCTATTTCGGCCAACGATTCACGAGTGTGTACCAGACCTGGTCAGCAATGGCCTATACCGGTTTAGGAGTGCGCATGCTGGACGTCACACCGATCGACGAGGGATGGATCCTGCGGCACGACGGGGCCGCGCTCCCCGCCACGGTGCCGGGCTGTGTGCACACGGATCTGCTGGCGGCGGGGATCATCCCGGACCCGTTCCTGGGGCGGAACGAGACCGACGTGGCGTGGGTGGGGCGGCGCGACTGGACGTACGAGACGACGCTCACCCCGATCCCGGGCGGGCACGAGCAGACGGACCTCGTCTTCGACGGCCTCGACACCGCGGCGGAGATCCGGCTCGACGGCCGACTCCTGGGCTCCGTACGGAACATGCACCGCTCGCACCGCTTCGACATCACGGGGCTCGGCGGCCGGCTCTCGGTGAACTTCCGCTCGGCCTACGGCGAGGCGGAGGCGGTGCGCGGACGGCTCGGCGAGCGGCCGAACGCCTATCCCGAGCCGTTCCAGTACATCCGCAAGATGGCCTGCTCCTTCGGCTGGGACTGGGGGCCGACACTGGTGACGGCCGGCATCTGGAAGCGGGTCCGTCTGGAGCACTGGTCGACGGCACGGATCGCCCGGGTGCGCCCGGTCGTGACGGTCGAACAGGGCGTGGGGCGCGTCGAGTTGTACGTCGATGTCGAACGGACCAGGGTCGAGGCGGGGCTCACCCTGGGCGCGAGGATCGGCGGCGTCCGGGCGGAGGCGACGATCGACGGCACCAGCGGGGTCGTACGCCTCGAAGTGCCGGACGTCGACCTGTGGTGGCCGCGCGGATACGGCGAACAGCCCCTGTACGACGTCGAGTTGTGGCTCAGCCACGAGGGGCTGCTGGACATCTGGCGGCGCCGGATCGGCTTCAGGAGTGTCGAGCTGGACCGTGGGGCCGACGAGCACGGGTCGGGCTTCACCCTCGTCGTGAACGGCGAGCGGCTCTTCGCCCGGGGCGTCAACTGGATCCCGGACGACGTCCTCCCGTCCCGGATCACCCGCGAGCGGTACCGCACCCGGCTGACCCAGGCGGCCGACGCGGGCGTGGATCTCGTACGCGTCTGGGGCGGCGGCATCTACGAGAGCGAGGACTTCTACGACGCCTGCGACGAGTTGGGCCTGCTGGTCTGGCAGGACTTCCCGTTCGCCTGCGCCGCCTATCCCGAGGAACAGCCGCTGCGGGGCGAGGTGGAGGCCGAGGCGCGCGAGAACGTCGTACGGCTGATGCCGCACCCCTCGCTCGTGCTGTGGAACGGCAACAACGAGAACCTGTGGGGCTTCAAGGACTGGGGCTGGGAGCGGCGGCTGGCCGGGGACTCGTGGGGCGAGGGCTACTACCTCGGTCTACTGCCGCGTGTCGTCGCCGAGTTGGACCCGACGCGGCCGTACACGCCGGGCAGCCCCTGGTCCGGTTCCTGGGACCGCCACCCGAACGACCCGGCGCACGGCACGCACCACTCGTGGGAGGTGTGGAACCGGGAGGACTACGCGGACTACCGGCTCCATGTCCCGCGTTTCGTGGCCGAGTTCGGCTGGCAGGCACCGCCCGCGTACGCCACGCTTCGGCGCGCCCTGCCCGACGAGGAACTCGCGCCCGACTCCCCCGGCATGCTGCACCACCAGAAGGCCGACGACGGCAACGGAAAGCTGTTGCGCGGGCTCGCCCGGCACTTCCCCGTGCCCGAACAGGGCTTCTCCGAGGGCGAATTCGACCGGTGGCACTACCTCACCCAGGTCAACCAGGCACGTGCCGTCGCCGCCGGGATCGAGCACTGGCGCTCCCACTGGCCGGTGTGCGCGGGCACGATCGTCTGGCAGCTCAACGACTGCTGGCCGGTGACCTCCTGGGCGGCGATCGACGGCGACGGCCGCGAGAAACCGCTCTACCACGAGCTCAAGAGGCTGTACGCGGATCGGCTGCTCACACTCCAACCACGGGGTGAGCGGCTGGTGTTGGCGGTGATCAACCAGGCCGCCGAGCCCTGGAAGGGCCGTCTGACGTTGCGTCGGATGTCGGTGGAGGGCGGTGTCGTGGCCGAGGTGAGTGTGGGGTTCGGCGCCGGGGCGCGCGCCGTCATCGATGTGCGTGTACCGAGGGAGCTGGAGCCCGCCGGGCCCAAGGAGTTCCTGGTGGCGGACGCGGACCTGGGCCCGGATGGAGATGAAGGCGGGGGCGCGCTGCGGGCGCTGTACTTTCCGGTGCCGGACCGTGAAATCCCGTACCCCCGGCCGCGGTTCGACGTCTCGGTCTCTCCGGGCAGCGGCCAGGTGACCGTCACGGCCCATACGCTCGTACGGGATCTGCTGCTGCAGGCCGACCGGCTGGACCCACGCGCATTGGCCGACCGGGGACTGGTGACCCTGCTCCCCGGGGAACGGGTGACCATCGGTGTGCGCGGCTGGGAGACTCTGGACGATCTGGACGCGGAGACCGCACGATCCGCCCTGTACTGCGTGGAGCCCGCACGATGACGACACCACCCCGCGTCACGATCAAGGACGTCGCGGCCCGTGCCGGCGTGTCCAAGGGGGCCGTGTCGCTCGCCTTCAACCAGAAGCCGGGGCTGTCCGACGCGACCCGGGACCGGATCTTCGAGGCGGCGCGCGAACTGGGCTGGGCGCCGAACCTCGCCGCCCGGTCGCTCTCCAAGCGGCGGGTCGACGTGATCGGCCTCGCCATCTGCCGGCCGGCGAAGCTGCTCGGGCTCGAACCGTTCTACATGGAGTTCATCTCGGGCGTGGAGAGCGTGCTGACCGAGCACTCCTGCTCCCTGCTGCTGCGGCTCGTGCGCACGGTGGAGGAGGAGGTCGGGCTTCAAGACTCCTGGTGGCGGGGCAAGCAGATCAGCGGGTCGATCCTGGTCGACTTCCGGGCCGACGATCCGCGTGTGCCCGCCGTCGAGCGGCTCGGCATGCCCGTCGTGGCCGTCGGTCATCCCTCGCTCACCGGCGGCCTCACCTCCGTGTGGACCGACGACGCGACCGCCGTCACCGAGGCCGTGCGGTATCTCGCGGCGCTCGGGCATCGGCGGGTCGCCCGGGTCGGCGGCGCGGCCGCGCTCGGGCACACCGCGATCCGTACGGCGGCGTTCGACGAGGCGGCGCGGGTCCTTGAGCTGGCCGGGGCCCAGCAGGTGGCCACGGATTTCTCGGGGGACGCGGGGGCGAGGGCGACCCGGTCGCTGCTGACCGCCGCGGTTGGCGACCGGCCTACGGCGATCGTGTACGACAACGACATCATGGCGGTGGCGGGGTTGTCGGTGGCTGCGGAGATGGGGCTGAGCGTGCCTGGTGATGTCTCGCTGCTCGCCTGGGACGACTCCCAGCTGTGCCGGCTGACGCATCCCACGTTGTCTGCCATGAGCCATGACGTGCATGGATTCGGGGCGGAGGTGGCTCGGACGTTGTTCGACGTCGTCACGGGGGCGGAGGGTGGGGGGTCGCATCCGGTGCCTACACCCGTGCTGACCCCTCGGGGGTCCACGGCGCCGCCGCGGTAGCGGTCCCCGTACGCGGGGCGAGTGCGGGTGCGTCGTGGCTGGTCGCGCAGTTCCCCGCGCCCCTGGGTGGGTGAGGGTCGGCGTGATCGGTCGGGTGCGGGTCGCCTGTGGTCGAGCGCGCAGTTCCTCGCGCCCCCAAAGACAAAAGCAGGGGCGCAGCCCCGCTTTTAGGGGCGCGGGGAACTGCGCGACAAGCCACGACGCACCCGCAGATGTCACGCAACCAGCCCCCGAGGACACGGAAAGACATGTGACCTTCGCCGCTCCCCGCCGTGGGGCTGGGCAGGGTGGTTACCCGCAAGTAGCATGGGAGGTGAGCGCGCGCTCAGGGCGTGTGTGTCGCGCAGTAGTGCAATCCCGCATCTGGAGGAGAGCCATCGTGCCTCGTACCGTCAGGGACGTCGTCTTCGTCGACGGCGTCCGCACCCCGTTCGGCAAGGCGGGCCCGAAGGGCATCTACCACGAGACCCGTGCCGACGACCTCGTCGTGAAGGCGATCCGGGAGCTGCTGCGCCGCAACCCCGGTCTCGACCCGAAGAAGATCGACGAGGTCGCCATCGCCGCGACCACGCAGATCGGCGACCAGGGCCTGACGCTGGGCCGCACGGCCGGAATCCTGGCCGGGCTGCCGCAGTCCGTGCCCGGCTACTCGATCGACCGCATGTGTGCCGGTGCGCTGACGGCGGTCACCTCGACCGCCGGCTCCATCGCGTTCGGCGCGTACGACGCCGTCATCGCCGGTGGTGTCGAGCACATGGGCCGCCACCCCATGGGCGAGGGCGTGGACCCGAACCCGCGGTTCGTCAGCGAGAAGCTGGTGGACGAGTCCGCCCTGTTCATGGGCATGACCGCCGAGAACCTGCACGACCGCTACCCGCACATCACCAAGCAGCGCACCGACGAGTACGCCGTGCGCTCGCAGGAGAAGGCGGCCAAGGCCTACGCGAACGGCAAGATCCAGGCCGACCTGGTCCCGATCTCCGTACGCCGTACGAACGCGGAGGCCGGTGAGACGGGCTGGGGCCTGGTCACCGCCGACGAGCCGATGCGTCCGGGCACGACGCTGGAGAACCTGGCCGGTCTGAAGACGCCGTTCCGTGTGCACGGGCGGGTCACCGCCGGTAACGCGGCCGGTCTGAACGACGGCGCCACCGCGTCGATCATCGCGTCCGAGGACTTCGCCCGCGAGCACGACCTGCCGGTCAAGATGCGCCTGGTCTCGTACGCCTTCGTGGGCGTCGAGCCCGAGGTGATGGGCTACGGCCCGATCCCGGCCACGGAGAAGGCCCTCGCCAAGGCCGGTCTCTCCATCGAGGACATCAACCTCTTCGAGATCAACGAGGCCTTCGCCATCCAGGTCCTCGCGTTCCTCGACCACTACGGCATCGCCGACGACGACGCGCGCGTCAACCAGTACGGCGGCGCCATCGCGTACGGCCACCCGCTGGCCTCCTCCGGCGTCCGGCTGATGACGCAGCTGGCCCGCCAGTTCGAGGAGCAGCCGGAGGTCCGTTACGGCCTCACCACCATGTGCGTCGGCTTCGGCATGGGCGCCACGGTGATCTGGGAGAACCCGCACCACAAGGACGCCGGAGGCGACAAGTGAGCACCACTGAACTCCTGAAGGGCGCGGCCGAGCTGTTCCCCGACGAGGTCGTGACGTCGGCGCACGTACGCCACCTCGACCTGCCGTTCGGCGCCGGGCGCTTCGCGCTCATCACGCTCGACAACGGCCTCGACCACACCAAGCCGACCACTTTCGGCCCGGCCTCGCTGGCGAACCTCGACGCCGCGATCGACCAGGTCGAGAAGGAGGCAGCGGCCGGCGAGATCATCGGCGTCGGTGTCACCGGCAAGCCGTTCATCTTCGCGGTCGGCGCGGACCTCAAGGGCGTCGAGCTCCTGAAGGACCACAAGGACGCGCTGGCCATCGGCAAGGGCGGCCACGAGGTCTTCAAGCGTCTCGCGGCCCTCTCGGTCCCGACCTTCGCGTACTACAACGGCGCGGCCATGGGCGGCGGTGTCGAGGTCGGTCTGCACTGCACCTACCGGACCGTCTCGAAGGCCCTGCCGGCCTTCTCGCTCCCCGAGGTGTTCCTGGGCCTGGTCCCGGGCTGGGGCGGCTGCACGCTGCTCCCGAACCTCATCGGCGCCGAGCGTGCGGTGAGCGTGATCATCGAGAACTCGCTCAACCAGAACAAGCAGCTCAAGGGCCAGCAGGTCTTCGACCTCGGAATCGCCGATGCCCTCTTCGAGGGTGCGGACTTCCTGGAGCAGTCGCTGATCTGGACGGCTCAGGTCCTCAAGGGTGACGTCAAGGTCGAGCGTCCGGCCGTCGACCGCGGCGAGGCCTGGGACCAGGCCGTCGCCAAGGGCCGCTTCGTCGCGGACAGCAAGGTGCACGGGGCTGCCCCGGCCGCGTACCGCGCGCTGGACATCATCGCCGCGGCAAAGAACGGTGACCTGCAGCAGGGTTATGACGCCGAGGACGTGGCCCTCGCCGACCTGATCATGGGTGGCGAACTGCGCGCCGGCATCTACGCGTTCAACCTCGTGCAGAAGCGCGGCAAGCGTCCCGCGGGTGCCCCGGACAAGAACCTCGCCCGTCCGGTCACCAAGGTGGGCGTCGTGGGCGCCGGTCTGATGGCCTCGCAGCTCGCCCTGCTCTTCCTGCGGCGCCTGGAGGTGCCGGTCGTGCTGACCGACATCGACCAGGAGCGCGTAGACAAGGGTGTGGGCTACGTCCACGCCGAGATCGACAAGCTGCTGCTGAAGTCCCGTATCAACCAGGACAAGGCCAACCGCCTCAAGGCCCTGGTCACCGGTGTGCTGGACAAGGCGGAGGGCTTCTCCGACGCCGACTTCATCATCGAGGCCGTCTTCGAGGAGATCGGCGTCAAGCAGCAGGTGTTCGCGGAGGTCGAGGCGGTCGCCCCGGCGCACGCGATCCTCGCCACCAACACGTCCTCGCTGTCCGTCTCCGAGATGGCGTCGAAGCTGAAGAACCCCGAGCGGGTCGTCGGCTTCCACTTCTTCAACCCGGTCGCGATCCTGCCGCTCCTGGAGATCGTGCGGGGCGAGGCGACGGACGACGCCTCCCTGGCCACGGCCTTCGCCGTCGCCAAGAAGCTGAAGAAGACCGCGGTTCTGGTGAAGGACGCCCCGGCGTTCGTCGTGAACCGCATCCTCACGCGCTTCATGGGCGAGATCCAGAACGTCATTGACGAGGGCACGCCGGTCGCGGTCGCGGAGAAGGCGGTGGAGCCGCTGGGTCTGCCGATGTCTCCGCTCGTACTCCTGGAGCTGGTCGGTCCGGCGATCGGTCTGCACGTCTCGGAGACGCTGAACCGGGCCTTCCCCGAGCGGTTCACCGTCTCCTCGAACCTCGCGGCCGTCGTCAAGGCGGGCAAGCGTGGCTTCTACGTGTACGACTCCGGAAAGCCGGAGCTGGACCCGGAGGTCGCCGCTCTGCTGAAGCAGGGCGATGTGGTGCTGACCGAGGAGCAGGTGCGCGAGCGCGTCCTCGACGCCGTTGCCCAGGAGATCGGGCTCATGCTCGACGAGGGTGTCGTGGCCGAGGCCCAGGATGTCGACCTGTGCCTCATCACGGGCGCCGGCTGGCCCTTCCACCTGGGTGGGATCACGCCCTACCTGGACCGTGAGGGTGTCTCCGAGCGGGTCAACGGCAAGCCGTTCCTGGCGCGGGGTGTGGCGAGCGTCCCTGCGTAGCCGCTGCGCTGCGCTTGTCGGTGCCCCGTACGCCTGCCCGGCGTGCGGGGCACCTGACGTTCTTCGCCCCCGCCGCCCCTACCCATTCCCGTCACTGACTCAGGGGCCCCGCCCCCGAACCCCCGTAAAAGATTGCGCAGTTCCCCGCGCCCCTAGGGTCTTTAGGGGCGCGGGGAACTGCGCGACAAGCCCCCACCGGCCCGCACCCGACAACAAACCCCACGGGGTCTGGGGCAGAGCCCCAGGGGACGGGAATGGGTAGGGGCGGCGGGGGCGATCAAATGGTGTGCCAGGCCTCCAGGGCCAAACCCGGCTCCTCCTTGCGGCGGGTCAGCAGGAGCCGGCCGGTGGACGGCTGGAGGGTGGCGGCCGTGACGCGACCCTCGTGGTCATGGGCCAGCGACAGCTGGACGTCCGCGGGCAGCTGAGGCCCCGACTCGGTCCACCAGGCCCCCGCCGACTCCTGCTCGGTCGGATAGGCGGCGAAGGCGATCCGACCGCTCAGCGACCGCTGGGCGAGCAACGTGCAGTCGACCCCGTCGAGCGTGCAGCGGATCGCGGACACCGGCCCCGGCCCGGCACAGGTGAGGAGCGCCACGGGCTCACTGCCGGCCCGCCACGCGCACACCGTGTCCGTCTCGTCCGTGAAGAAGAGGGTCACGTGCTCTTCGGAGGTGGTGAGCGCCCGCAACGTGCCGGGCCGCGCCGCCACCTTGAGCGGCTCCTCGTCGAGCGCGGGGATGTGGCCGGGGCCCAGCTGGGTCCAGCGCAGGATGCCCGCGGGCGAGGCCGCGTACAGCTCGACGAGCCCGGACGCCCGGGTCACGGCGGCCAGTTCGCCCTCGACCTCACGGCCCTTGAGGTCGCGCCACGGACCCCACCCGCCGCGTTCCTTCTGGCCGCGCATACTGACGCCGCCGCCCCTGTTGGGTACGAAGACATGGGCGCGGCCCTGCGCGTCGACCGTGACGGCCGGTACGCCGGTCGCCTCGCCCTTCTTGTTGGGATGCCCGAGGGGATTCCAGTCGAGGGCCGCGAGATGGGGCCGGAAGTGCGTGGCGTGGACGAGCCCCGACTCCTGCCCGCCGGTGGGACGCCAGGACACCAGATGGGCGTAACCGTCGGTTCCCTGCCCCACGGCGAGCGCGGGGTGGACACGCTGGTCGCCGCCGACCGTACGGGGCGCCGACCAGGCGCCGCCCGGGTGCTGCTCGGCCCAGCACCACACCGCTTCCTCACGCGGAGCGTAGGCGCCGAGTCTGCCGTCCCGGCCGCGTATGAGCCAGTCACCGTTCACTGTACGGACCATTGACACTCCCCCACTCTAATCGGGTCGTGTGATCCCCCTCCGTGGGACCCTGGCCACATGGACGCCCCGCTGCTCGTGATCGTCGACGCCGCCAATGTGGTCGGGTCCGTGCCCGACGGCTGGTGGCGCGACCGGCGGGGCGCCGCGGAACGCCTGCGGGACCTGCTCGTCCCGTACGCCACCGACGGGCTGCCGGGGCACCCGGGCCCCCTGGAGCTGGTCCTCGTGGTCGAGGGAGGCGCTCGCGGCATCGCCTCCGTCCCGGGCGTACGGGTCGACGAGGCGCCCGGCAGCGGCGACGACCGCATCGTGGAAGTGACCGCCGAGGCCGCGGACCGCCCACGCCTGGTGGTCACGGCCGACCGTGAACTGCGCCGCCGGGTGACCGAGTTGGGCGCGGAGGTCACGGGCCCACGCACGGTCCGCCCCTAGGGGGCTTCTGATGGATCTCCGCGGCGTCGCGACGCCCGGCACGCCTCCCCCACTGCCTCAAGGGCGTGGGAGGTGCCCCCACTCGCCGCACCGGGCGAAAGCCCAAGTACATCCAGTACGAGGGCTTCCGCCCGGCACGCCGAGAGCACGCTCCCCCAGTCTCGGCTCCGCTCGACCGGGAGGTGCCCCCACGACGCCGCTCCTTCTCCCACGGAGATCCATCAGAAGCCCCCTAGCACCACACCTCGCGGACACGTACAACCGCACCCGCTCGCTCTCACCCGCCGCGCCCGCACCCTCGTCCCAGCCCCTGGGAGCCGCCTCACACGCGCGTACGGCACCGTCCTGCCCAACCGTGCCCACAGACTCGTACCGGGCCGTCAGGAGCCGCCGTGGGGACGGCGGTCGGGCGCCGGCTGACGCGGACCGGCCCCGCGGTCTCCGCGTGAAGCGGGACGTACGGGGCCGGTTCATCGCGAGAGTCGGTGGCTGGGGCCGGTGTTACTGGGTGTCTCCGCGCTGCGGCTTGATGACGTCGCCGACCGTGGCCTCCTCGCCGCGTCCGAGACGGCTGTGGGAGCGGCCGTACAGGAAGTACACGAGGAAGCCGAGCGCCATCCAGATGCCGAACCGCAGCCAGGTCTCGGCGGGCAGGTTGAGCATCAGCCACAGCGAGGCCAGGACGGAGACGATCGGCAGGAACGGCACCAGCGGGGTACGGAAGGAGCGGTGCAGTTCGGGGCGGGTGCGGCGGAGGATGATCACGCCGATCGCGACGACGACGAACGCGAACAGCGTGCCGATGTTGACCAGTTCGGCCAGCTCACTGAGGCTGGTGAAGCCCGCGAGGATCGCGATGATCACGCCGAGCAGAATCGTCGGCCGGTGCGGGGTCTTGAAGCGCGGGTGGACGCGCGAGAAGAAGCGCGGCAGCAGTCCGTCGCGGCTCATCGCGAAGAAGACCCGGGTCTGGCCGAGGAGCAGGATCATGCAGACCGTCGTGAGGCCGACGGCGGCGCCGAAGCTGATGAAGCCCGCGAACCAGGGGTGCCCGGTGGCCTTGAACGCGTCGGCGAGCGGGGCGTCCACGGACAGCTCGGTGTAGTGCTGCATACCGGTCACGACGATCGCCACCGCGACGTACAGCGTGGTGCAGATGATCAGGGAGCCGAGGATGCCGCGCGGCATGTCCCGCTGCGGGTTGCGGGTCTCCTCGGCGGCCGTGGCCACGACGTCGAAGCCGATGAAGGCGAAGAAGACGACGGAGGCGGCGGTGAAGATGCCCATCACGCCGAAGTTGGAGGGCGCCCAGCCGAACATCAGCTGGATGAGCGGGGATTGGAGGTCGCCGCCCGCCGGCACCTCCTGCGCCTTCGGGATGAACGGGTCGTAGTTGTCGCCGTTGATGAAGAAGGCGCCGGCGATGATGACGACCAGGACGACGGTGACCTTGATGGCGACGACGAGCGCGGTGATCCGGGCGGAGAGCTTCATGCCGATCACGAGGATGCCGGTGAGCACGAGCACGAGGGCGGCGGCGAGGATGTCGAAGCCGAAGCCGTCGGCCCCCTCTCTCCCGCTGAGCGCCGCCGGCAGCTGCCAGCCCGCGTTGTCCAGCAGCGAGGCGATGTAGCCCGACCAGCCGACGGCGACCACCGCCGTGCCGAGCGCGAACTCCAGCACGAGGTCCCAGCCGATGATCCAGGCGGGCAGCTCCCCGAGCGAGGCGTACGAGAACGTGTACGCCGAGCCTGCCACCGGGACGGTGGAGGCGAACTCGGCGTAGCAGAGCGCGGCGAGCGCGCAGACGACCCCGGCGACGACGAAGGCCAGGGCTACGGCGGGACCGGCGTTGTTCTTGGCGACCGTGCCGGTCAGGACGAAGATGCCGGTGCCGATGATGACACCGACGCCGAAGACGGTCAGATCCAGCGCGGACAGGGATTTCTTGAGCGCGTGCTCTGGCTCCTCGGTATCGAGGATGGACTGTTCGACCTTCTTCGTCCTGAAGAGGGTGCTGCTCACGGCGTACCTCCCACGCTTGTCGTCCTCGACATGATCGAGAGGGGGCGTGGTCCGTATGCCCCGGCGCGGCAGGTTTCACGCTAATGGGCCGGTTTCACCACCGTAAAGGGTGTGGAAACCGGCCCATTGAGCCCTGTTCAGTCGCGGGCAGACTCCACCGTGGCGTGGGCCTGGTCGAACCGGCCGTCGAGCTTGGAGACGAGGCCGGTGACCTGCCGGGCGATGTCCGGTGCGGTCAGTCCGATCTCGGCCAGCACCTCCTTGCGGGAGGCGTGGTCGAGGAAGCGGGGCGGAATGCCGAAGTCGCGCAGCGGTACGTCCACGCCCGCGTCGCGCAGGGCCTGGGCGACGGCCGAACCGACACCGCCGACGCGGGAGTTGTCCTCGACGGTGACGACCACGCGGTGCTGCTCGGCGAGCGGGGCCATGGCCTCGTCGACGGGCTTGACCCAGCGCGGGTCGACGACGGTGGTGGAGATGCCCTGCTTGTCGAGGAGACCGGCGATCTCCAGGCACATCGGAGCGAGGGCGCCGACGGAGACGAGCAGCACGTCCGGGACGTCGGTGCCCGGCGCGCGCAGGACGTCCATGCCGCCGATCCGGCCCACGGCGGGCACGGCGGGACCGACCGCGCCCTTGGAGAAGCGGACCACGGTCGGCGCGTCGGTGACCTCGACGGCCTCGCGGAGCTGGGCGCGGACCTGGTCGGCGTCGCGCGGGGCGGCCAGCCGCAGCCCGGGGACGACCTGGAGGATCGACATGTCCCACATGCCGTTGTGGGAGGCGCCGTCGGTGCCGGTGATGCCGGCCCGGTCGAGGACGAAGGTGACACCGCACTTGTGCAGCGCCACGTCCATCAGGACCTGGTCGAAGGCACGGTTGAGGAAGGTCGCGTACACGGCGAAGACGGGGTGCAGCCCGCCGGTGGCGAGTCCTGCCGCCGAGACAGCCGCGTGCTGCTCGGCGATGCCGACGTCGTACACCCGGTCCGGGAATGCCTTGGCGAACTTGTCGAGGCCGACCGGCTGGAGCATGGCGGCGGTGATGGCGACGACGTCCTCGCGCTCCTTGCCGAGCTTGACCATCTCCTCGCCGAAGACGGACGTCCAGTCGGCGCCGGAGGAGGCGATCGGCAGGCCCGTGTCGGGGTGGATCTTGCCGACGGCGTGGAAGCGGTCCGCCTCGTCCTGGAGGGCGGGCTGGTAGCCGCGGCCCTTCTCGGTGAGGCAGTGCACGATGACGGGGCCGCCGAAGCGCTTGGCGCGGACGAGCGCGGACTCCAGGGCCTCGATGTCGTGGCCGTCGATGGGGCCGACGTACTTCAGGCCCAGGTCCTCGAACATGCCCTGGGGGGCGATGAAGTCCTTGAGGCCCTTCTTGGCGCCGTGCAGGGTCTCGTAGAGCGGCCTGCCGACGACGGGCGTGCGCTCCAGGATGTCCTTGCCCCGGGCCAGGAACCGCTCGTAGCCGTCGGTGGTGCGCAGGGTCGCCAGATGGTTGGCGAGGCCGCCGATGGTGGGGGCGTACGACCGCTCGTTGTCGTTGACGACGATGACGAGGGGGCGGTCCTTGGCGTCGGCGATGTTGTTGAGCGCCTCCCAGGCCATGCCGCCGGTGAGGGCTCCGTCGCCGATGACGGCGACGACGTGGTCCTCTTTCCGGAGGACCTCGTTGGCTTTCGCGAGGCCGTCGGCCCAGCCGAGGACGGTGGAGGCGTGCGAGTTCTCGATGACGTCGTGCTCGGACTCCGCCTGCGAGGGGTAGCCGGACAGGCCGCCCTTCATCTTCAGCTTCGAGAAGTCCTGGCGGCCCGTGAGCAGTTTGTGCACATAGGACTGGTGCCCCGTGTCCCAGAGGATTCTGTCCTTCGGGGACTCGAAGACGCGGTGCAGCGCGATGGTGAGCTCCACGACACCGAGGTTCGGGCCGAGGTGGCCGCCGGTCTTGGAGACCTCTTCGACGAGGAAGGTCCGGATCTCGCCTGCCAGCTGGTCCAGCTGCTCCAGGCTGAGCCGGTCCAGATCGCGCGGTCCCCTGATGCGGGTCAGCAGCGGCACCCGTGCCTCCTTGCAGTAGAGCTGATCGAGCTATGCCGGGTCTGTCGAGTCTAATGTTCCGCCTTTCACGGCGGCGGCCGGGCTGTGCGTCGTACGTCACGCGTTCGGCCGTAAAACATCTCGCCCACGGCCCCCGCCACCAAACGCACAAGGACAAACGAAAGTGCCCGACACCGCCATTGGTGTCGGGCACTTGTGCCCCCTGAGGGGCGCGGGGAACTGCGCGACCAGCCACAGCCGGCCCGCAGTTCTCCACAAACGTCAGGCCATGAACCGCTACGCGCGGCCCGCGGTCTTCTGGGTCTTGCGCGTGATCGAGTCGATGACGACCGTGGCAAGAAGCACACCACCAGTGATCATGTACTGAACCGGCGTGGCGATGCCCTCAAGGGCCAGCCCGTACTGGATCGACGTGATCACCATGACACCGAGCAGCGCGTTCCACGTGCGCCCCCGCCCACCGAAGAGGCTGGTGCCACCGATGACCGCCGCCGCGATGACGTTCATCAGAAGGTCACCCGCACCGGCGCTCTGGTTGGCCGCCGCGATCTTCGAGGCCCAGAACAGACCGCCCACCGCGGCGAAGAAACCCGCGATGGCGAAGACCGAGATCCGTACCGCCGTGACGTTGATACCGGCACGGCGGGACGCCTCGACGCTGCCGCCGAGCGCGAAGATCTTGCGGCCGTAGGTCGTGCGGCGCAGTACGAAGTCCGTGATCACCAGGACCAGGACGAAGAGCAGCAGCGCCAGGGGCAGACCCTTGTACTGGTTGAACATGATCGCCGCGGCGAAGGCGACGACCGCGAGGATCGCGGTGCGCACCACGATGTCGACGAGCGGCCGGGCCGGGATGCCCGCCGCCTCACGACGGCGGCTGTCCAGGAACGAGGTGACGAAGAAGAGCGCCACCGCGACCACCGCGAGCCCGTAGGCGGCCGCGACATCCGAGAAGTAGTACGTGGTCAGCTTGCCGACCACGCCGTCGCCGTCGAGGTTGATCGTGCCGTTCTCGCCCAGGATCTGGAGCATGAAGCCGAGCCAGAACAGCAGACCGGCCAGTGTGACCGCGAAGGCGGGCGCGCCGATCCTGGCGAAGAAGAAGCCGTGGATCGCGCCGATGGCCGCACCGCTCGCGAGGGCGATGAGGACCGACAGCCACTCGTTCACGCCGTTCGTGACACTGAGCACGGCGGTGATGGCGCCCGCCACACCGCTGACCGAGCCGACCGACAGGTCGATCTCGCCGAGCAGCAGCACGAAGATGATGCCGACGGACATCATGCCGGTGGCGACCATCGCGACGGCGATGTTGTTGAGGTTCTCGGCCGAGAGGAAGGCCGAGTTGAGGCTCTGGAAGATGACGCAGATGACGATCAGACCGACGACGACCGGGATCGAGCCCAGGTCACCGGCGCGCATCTTGCGCTTGAACTCGTCGAGGTAGCCCGCGAAGCCCCGCTCGCGCACCAGCAGCCGGGGGTCGACGGCGACATCGGCGCCCGCGGCGGCCTCGGGGTTCTCGACGACGTGGTCCTCGGGAGTGGCGGAGGTCTTGTCGATGCTCACTTCTGAGCCTCCCCGTTGCTGCGCGCCGCACGACGGGTCACGGCGTTGTCCGTGGCACCGGTGATGGCGGAGATGATCTCTTCCTGCGAGGTGGTCTTGACCTCGAACACGCCGTTGTTGCGGCCGAGCCGGAGCACGGCCACCTTGTCGGCGACGGCCTTGACGTCGGCCATGTTGTGGCTGATGAGCAGGACCGCGTGGCCGCGCTCGCGCAGCCTCTCGACCAGGTCGAGGACCTGGGCGGTCTGCTCGACACCGAGGGCCGCGGTGGGCTCGTCGAGGATGACCAGCTTGGGCGCGCCGAGCATGGAGCGGGCGATGGCCACCGTCTGGCGCTGACCGCCGGAGAGCGAGGCGATCGGGATGCGCACGCTGGGGATGCGGATCGACAGCGTCTGGAGCAGTTCGCGGGAGCGGCGCTCCATCTCGACCTCGTCCAGGATGCCGCGCTTCTTCAGCTCACGGCCCAGGTAGAGGTTGCCGACGACGTCGATGTTGTCGCACAGCGCGAGGTCCTGGTAGACGGTCGCGATGCCCAGGTGCTGGGCGTCGTGCGGCTTGTTGATCTGGACGGTCTTGCCGTCCCATTCGATGACGCCCTCATCGATGGGGTGCACGCCGGCGATCGTCTTCACCAGCGTGGATTTTCCGGCGCCGTTGTCGCCGACCAGGGCGACCACCTCGCCGGCGTGGACCTCGAGCTCTACGTCGGTGAGCGCCTGGACGGCACCGAACCGCTTCGAGACCCCGCGCAACGCCAGGACAGGCGTAGCGGACACGTTAACCATCTCCTTCGCCGCCTGACCCGGCGGGAGGTTGTGCAGAAGAATTGGGGAGGGAGGAAGGATTCCGTCCGGCGCCCCGCCCTAGCTTGCGGGGCTGGTGGTTGCGGGGCGCCGGAGGAGCTTCTGGTGCGCGAGTCCCGGAATCGATTCCTTGCGGGAATCAAGCCTCGTACGGGAATCCGTTGGCGAATTCCCGTACGGGGTGAGGGACTTGCGTGTGACTACTCGAGACCGATCTTGGTGCAGGCGGACTTGAACTTCGCCGTGCAGATCTCGTCGAGGGTGTAGATGCCGTCCTTGATGACGGTGTCGTTGATGTTGTCCTTGGTCAGCGACACGACGGGGACGAGCACCGACGGGACGCCCTTGGTGGTCGGGCTGTCGACCGAGTCCTTGGCGATGGAGTCGAGCTTCTCGCCCTTGGCGAGGGCGACGGCCATCTCCGCGGCGACGTCCGCCTCCTGCGGGTAGGGCTTGTAGACGCTCATGTACTGCTCACCGGAGACGATGCGCTGCACACCCGCCAGCTCGGCGTCCTGGCCGGTGACCGGCGGGAGCGGGGTGACGCCCGCGGCCTTCAGGGCGGTGATGATGCCGCCCGCCATGCCGTCGTTGGCGGAGTAGACGCCGACGATGTTGTTCTTGCCGATCGCGGAGATCGCGCCTTCCATGTTGGCGTTGGCGTTCTCCGGCTTCCACTCCTTGGTGTCGTACGACTTCGCGATGTCGACCTTGCCGTCGAGCTCGGACAGCGCGCCCTTCTTGAAGAGGGCGGCGTTCGGGTCGGTGACCGCGCCGTTCATCATGACGATCTTCGCGGTGGGCTTCGCCTTGTCGCCCAGAGCCGTCAGAAGCGCCTTGCCCTGGACGCGGCCGACCTCTTCGTTGTCGAAGGAGGTGTAGGCGTCGATCGGGCCCTCGGCCAGGCGGTCGTACGCGACGACGGGGATGCCGGCTTCCTTGGCCTTCTTCACGCCGTTGGCGATGGCCTTGGAGTCCACGGCGTCCACGATCAGCACGTCCACCTTGTTGGTGATCATCGTGTCGACCTGCTGGGACTGCGTGGTGGCGTCCTGCTTGGCGTTGGCGTAGACGATCTCGCCCTTGTTGTTCGTGAGCTCCTTGACCTTCTTCTCGATCAAGGGCTTGTCGAACTTCTCGTACCGCGCGGTCTGGTTCTCCGGAAGGAGGAGGCCGACCTTGATGGCGTCGCCCTTGGCCGCGGACTTCGTGCTGTCACTGTCGCCGGCCTCGTCGGCACTGCCACAGGCAGCCAGCGAGACAGCCATCGCACCTGCGGCAACGGCAAAGGCGGCGCGACGCATACGCGTATTCACTTCAGAAACCTCCCTGACGAGGCCGCGACGTTGCGGCCGAGGTGGCTGGAAGTCAACTCGGCCACAAGTGCGACGTCAAGAAGTAAATCCTTAACGAGATGGCAACGGTGCCATCCGTTCTCTAAGTGAAGGCAGGCGTGGCCGTGGTGAGCGAGCCGTCCAAAAGGGTCGAATCGCCCATCTCGCTGAGCGCGAGAGCGAGTGCCCCGAGGACCTCCGCCCGGCCGCCAAGTGCCCCTGGCAGAACGGATAGTTGACGTGCCGCACTGGGGATCGCATAGCGGCCGACGGACTCCCTTATGGGCCCGAGCACGAGTTCTCCGGCCTCGGCGAGATCACCACCGAGAACCACCCGGCTCGGGTTGAGCAAGTTGCAGAGATTGGCGACTCCACTGCCGATGTGTCGGCCGACGTCGGCGATCACCCGACGACAGCCAGGGTCTCCGTCCCTCGCCAGCCGTACGACACCTTCCATGGTCAGGTCCGTGCCGTGGCTGGACTGCAGGAGCGGCAGCACATAGCGCGCCGCCGCGAAGGTCTCCAGGCAGCCCCGGTTGCCGCAGCGACAGACCGGGCCGGACTCGTCAAGAGTAATATGCCCGATTTCTCCCGCTGTGCCACCCGGGCCACGGTAGATCTTGCCGCTGATCACGAGTCCGGCGCCCACACCGCTCGCGACCTTGATGTAGGCCAGGTCCCGGACGCCCCGCCCGCTGCCCCAGACGAGTTCGCCGAGGGCTCCCAGGTTGGCGTCGTTGTCGACGTGCACGGGCACGCCGAGCCGTCCGCCCAGCTCCTCGGCGGGTTTGGTGCCGGTCCAGCCCGGCAGGATCGCGGTGGAGCCGAGCGACCCGGACTCCACGTCGATCGGTCCCGGCACGCCGAGCCCGACGCCCGCGATCTTCGTACGGTCCACGCCGGTGGCCGCGATCAGGCGGTTGACCAGCTGTTCCGCCCGGTCGAAGCCCTGCGCGGCGGAGGCGTCCACATCGAGCGGCTCGGACTCCTCGGCGAGCACCTGATGGGCGAGGTTGCCGACCGCGACGCGCAGATGGGTGTGCCCGAAGTCGACCCCGATCACGATGCCGGCATCACCGCTGAGACTGACGCTGCGAGCCCTTCGGCCGCCCGCCGAGGTGGGGGTGACCTCGACCGTTCCGCCGTCCTTCAGCTCTCGAACGATATTGGAGACCGTGGCCGCGGACAGGCCCGTCGTCCTCGCGATCTCGGCCTGCGTGAGCGACCCGGCCAGGCGCACCGCACGTACGACCCGTTCGAGATTGGCTCGGTGCAGCGACGACTGCGACCCCGGAGTCTCCACGACGACCTCCTGCGTACGGGGTCGCCTCAGTGAGACCCCGTCTATGTCCAACTAGTGAACTCTAAGCTGAGCCGTTGGGGTTGCCTCCCGTCAAGAGGTTGAGCAAGAGAGGGGCGCGCACGCGCCCGCACACACCAGGGTGGCCCCGGCTCCAATCCGGGACCACCCTCGCAAACCGAACCGACGGCCGAACCGTTACTTGAGCGCGCCCGCGGTGAGTCCCTGGACGACCTGGCGCTGGAAGACGATGTACGCGGCGAGCACCGGCAGCATCGCCATCACGAGGCCGGCGAAGAGGCCGGACCAGTCGCCCTTGTAGCCCTGGCTGACGGCCAGCTGGACGAGGCCCTGGGTGAGCACCTTCCGGTCCGGTTCGGTGTTGAGCACCGTCGGCAGCATGTACTGGTTCCACTGCCCCAGGAAGTTGAAGATGCTGATGCTGATCAGACCGGGCTTGGCCATCGGCAGCATCACCTGGAAGAACGTCCTGGTGTGCGAGGCGCCGTCCACGAAGGCCGCCTCGGCCACCGAACTCGGCAGCGTTCGGAAGAAGGCCGTCATGAAGAACACGGTGAACGGCAGCGAGTACGCGATGTAGACCAGGATCAGTCCGGGCAGCGTGTTCAGCAGCGAGAGGTTCTGCATGACGTAGAACAGCGGGACCAGCGCCAGGATGATCGGGAAGCTCATTCCTCCGATGAAGAGGAAGTAGATGAAGCGGTTCCCGGGGAAGTCGAAGCGCGCGAGGACGTATGCCGCCATGGAGCCCAGCAGCATGGTGCCGAGGAGCGAGAAGCCCACCACGATCACGGTGTTGAGGAAGTAGTCGCTCATGTTCGCCGACGTCCAGGCGCGCGACCAGTTCTCGAAGTGCAGCCGGTCGGGCAGCGCCCAGGGCGAGCTGAAGATGTCCCGGTCCGTCTTGAACGAGGTCATCACCGCCCACAGCAGCGGCATGACGACCATGAACGCCCAGAGGATGAGCATGCCGTGCGAGAAGAAGTTGAGGACCCTGCCCTCGGTGGCCTTCGCCGGCGGCGCGGGTGCGACCGTCACCTTGGTGACGGGCGGTCGCTCCCCGGCGGTGTCGACGGGAGGCGTCTCGGTCGTCTTCACTCGTGTCCTCCTCGCGGCTCGGTCAGCTCGGTCCGCATCAGTACTCCAGCCGCTCACGTCGGCCGAGCCTCATCACGACGGCCACGAAGAGCAGCGTCAGGAGGAGCAGGGCGACACCGATCGTCGTCGCGTAGGCCGCCTGGCCGTCACGGAACGCCTTCTGGTAGACGTACAGCGGCAGGACGGTCGTCGAATAGTCGGGGCCTCCGCCGTTCGGCCCCACAGTCATGATCTGCACGACCGCGAAGGACTCGGCGCCGAGCGCCAGAATGCCCATATAGGCCCAGCCGGACTGCACGGTGTCCCAGAGCAGCGGCAGGGTGATCCTGAAGAACGTCGTGATGCGGTTGGCGCCGTCCAGCAGTGCGGCCTCGTAGTAGTCCTTGGGAATGGAGGCCATTCCGGCGGAGAACAGCACCACGAAGAAGCCGACGGTGGACCAGACGAGAACTGCGAAAACGCACCACAGGGCGAGGTCGGGATCGCCGAGCCAGTCGGGCTGGACGTTGTCCAGACCCACCGCCTTCAAAGCGGAGTTGAGTGCGCCGCTGTTGGGGTTGTAGGCGAACTGGAACAGCAGGGCGACGATCGCGATCGACAGCACCTGCGGAAAGAAATAGACGACCTTGTAGAACGAGGAACCACGGACGCCCGCGATCGCCGCGTTCTTCCGGCGCCGTCCGCCGACATTGAGCATGAAGGCGAAGAACAGCGCCAGGGTGAGCGTCACCAACGGCAGCAGCAGGACGAACGTCACGCTGTGCTGGAACGACTTCCAGAAAACCTCGTCGTCGAGGATTCTGGTGTAGTTCTTGAAGCCCACCATCTTGAAGTCAGGACTCAGACCGCTCCAGTCCGTGAACGAATAGTAGATGGACTGGATGAAGGGCCAGATCACGAACAGGGCGTAGATGCCCAGGGGGGCCGCCAAGAACCCCACGATGAAACGGTATTTACCGTGTTGCATTTCCTACCGACCCGATCTTCCCGCGGGAACCGCCGCCGATGCCGCGCATCGAGAGCCGGGGACCCCGGTCACCACCCGGGGTCCCCGGCCGAGCTCACTGGTGCTTGTAGTGCTGGATGGAGTCGTCCTTGGCCGCTTCATCGGCGTAGCCCTGGATCTTCTTGATGGCCTCGGCCGGGGTGAGCCGCCCCGCCATCATCTCGCCGAGGCCGCCGACGCCGATCTTCTCCTTCTGCAGCGCCACGTACCAGTCCTGGATGCGCGGGTTGACCACGTTGTCGCCGGCCTTCTCCAGGGCCGCGACACCGGACTTGAGGCCCGGGGTCAGGTCGATGCCGTCGGTGCCGCCGTTGAACGCGGTCAGCGACTTGACGGACTCGGTGAAGTTCTTCGACGAGGCTTCGCTGAGCATGATGCGCAGCTGCTCCATACCGCCGTCGGTGTTCTTGGCCTTGGCGGGGACGATGAAGGGCTCACCGCCGGACGCCCAGATGGTGCCGAAGGGCATCTTGTCCGAGCTGTCGATGCCGGTGGGCGCGGACACCGCGAGGTTGAAGTCCTTCGGCATGGTCTTCGCCGCCTCGTTCTCCACCCAGGAACCGTTCGGGATGAAGAGCGCCTTGCCCTCGGTCCAGGCGGTCTGGGACTGGATGTGGTCCAGGCCCGGCGTGCCCTTGAGGATGTAGCCCTTCTTGAAGAGCTCGTAGTACGCCTCGAAGCACGTCTTGACCGCGGGGTTCTTCCAGGCGTTCGGCTCGAGGTTGTCGATGGCGTCGAGGACCTCGGTGCCGCCGACCTTGGCGATCATCGGGTAGAGCGAGAAGGGGAGGTAGTACGGGTGCTTGCCCGCGTACGTCCAGCCCGCCATGCCCTTCTTCTTCGCCTTCTCGCAGACCGCGAGCATCTCGTCCCAGGTCTCCGGGTACGTGGCGTCGAGGGAGTCCAGCGCCTTCTGGGAGTACCACACGCCGTAGACGGTGTACGCGTAGTACATGATCCAGACCGGATCGCCGTCGAACTGGCCCATCTCGACGATGCCGGGGCGCAGCGTGTCGCGGACCTTCTTGCTCGGGTCGTCGACGGAGGCCGCGTCCAGCAGGGGCGTGAGGTCCGCGAGCTGCTTCTTGCCCACGAGGACGCCCATGTCCATCTGCTCGGCGCCCGAGTTGTCGATCAGGTCCGGCGGGGTTCCCTGGTTGAAGCGCGGCTGCAGGACCGACTGGATCTTCTGGGTCGAGGAGAACTTCACCTTCGCCTTCGGGAAGTTCTTCTCGTAGACCGCCTTGGCGTCCTCGGCGTATTTCGTGCCGAAACCGCCGTCGAAGATGACGATCTCCAACGGGGCGGTCTCATTGACGGCGAGCGGATTCTCCTTGGTCTTCTTGCCCTTGTCGACCTTTTCGTCGCTACCACTGTCACTGCTGGCACACGCCGACAGGAAACTCATCGTGGGTACGGAAATCAGGCCGAGCGCAGCGGACCGCTTGATCAGATCGCGGCGGCCGATACCCTCACGGTTGTTGGCGGAAGTGGATCCCATGCTCAAGTCCTCGCCTTCATCAGGACTCAGGCGGTGAACCGGACCCTCCCCGGCACCGCGGGTTGTTGAAGCTGGGGTCGTGCACTTGTCAAGCACCGGGATCAGCGGGAATACACGACGCCCGGCATGCGCCGCGCCCCCTCTTCCCCGTGGCCATTCATCTGTCCGCGGCCCGTCGAACGACTGGGCGGACGCCGACAGGTATAGTCCACTTCCCGCCAGCTGAGCAAGATCGAATGCACGGTTGGCCGACACTCTTTCCCGAAGTGAGACCTCGCGGAAATATCAGCTGCCCGCAGGTCCGCCGCTACAGCGAGCGATCAGGTGACGATCAGCCGCCGAACAGGAAGCCGACAGGTGGGCCCGCCGGCGGACCATTGGGGCAGGCATGACCAATACCCCCATACGCCACGTCCAACACCCTTGACATCCCTGACCACTTGACTCCCTACTGGACCTGCGCAGCAAATATGACAACGTTGTCCAGGCGCACGTGACAGGGAGGGTGCTGGCGCATGCACCACAGATCTCGGCAAGGATCTCCGCACAGATCTCGGATCAGGGCACGGCACGGATGGGGTTCCACGGCGGTCCTCGGAGCGACCGCCCTCGCGCTGGTGGTGGCCTCGCAGGGCGCCGCGATCGCCCGTCCGGCCGAAGCCGCCGCCGCGGACCGGGAGTTCGGCTCCTCCTTCGAGGCGGGTGAACCAGCACCCGACTGGCTGAATACGGTCGACACCGCGGCCGATGGTTCGAAGCGTTCGTCGGGTGTCGACGGCGGCTTCAGCACCGGCATTCCCGGCAATGTGACCGAACGTGTCACGGACGTCCGCGCGAGCGGCGAGAACTCGGGCTCGGGCGAGGTGAAGGAGAACCTCGTCGATGTCGAGCCCGGCACCAAATGGCTGACCTTCGCGCCCACCGGCTGGGTGGAGTTCGAGCTGGACGCCCCGGTCAAGCTGGTGACGTACGCGCTCACGTCGGCCAACGACCACGACGAGCGCGACCCGGTCGACTGGACCCTCCAGGGCTCCACGGACGGCAAGGACTGGAAGACCCTCGACACCCGCACGGGCGAGTCCTTCGGCGAGCGCTTCCAGACGAAGTCGTACGACCTCGCCGAGCCCGCGGAGTACCAGCACTTCCGGCTCGACGTCACCAAGAACAACGGTGCTTCGGACGCCCTGCAACTCGCCGACGTGCAGTTCTCCACGGGCGGCGGCGCGGAGCCGACGCCCAAGGACATGCTCTCGCTGGTGGACCGCGGCCCGAGCGGCTCCCCGACCGCGAAGTCCGGCGCGGGCTTCACGGGCAAGAAGGCCCTCCGGTACGCGGGCACGCACAAGGCGGACGGCCGCGCCTACTCGTACAACAAAATCTTCGACGTGAACGTGGCCGTGGGCCGCGACACCGAGCTGGCGTACCGGGTATTCCCGTCGATGGCGGACGGCGACCGGGACTACGACGCCACGAACGTGTCGGTGGACCTGGCGTTCACGGACGGCACCTATCTGAGCGACCTGCGGGCCCAGGACCAGCATGGGTTCGCGCTGACTCCGCAGGGGCAGGGCGCGTCGAAGGTGCTGTACGTCAACCAGTGGAACAACGTCGTCTCGCGGATCGGCTCGGTCGCGGCCGGCCGGACGGTCGACCGGATCCTGGTCGCGTACGACTCCCCGAAGGGGCCCGCGAAGTTCCGCGGCTGGCTGGACGACGTGAAGCTGAGCGTGCAGAAGCCCGAGAAGCCGAAGGCGCATCTCTCGGACTACGCGTCCACCACGCGCGGCACCAACTCCAGCGGCGGCTTCTCGCGCGGCAACAACTTCCCGGCGACGGCCGTGCCGCACGGCTTCAACTTCTGGACGCCGGTGACGAACGCGGGGTCGCTCAGCTGGCTCTACGACTACGCCCGCGCGAACAACGCGGACAACCTGCCGACCATACAGGCGTTCAGCGCGAGTCATGAGCCGAGCCCGTGGATGGGTGACCGGCAGACCTTCCAGGTGATGCCGTCGGCCGCGTCCGGCACCCCGGAGACGGGCCGCACCGCCCGCGCGCTGCCCTTCAAGCACGAGAACGAGACGGCACGCCCGTACTACTACGGGGTGCGGTTCGAGAACGGCCTGAAGACGGAGATGGCGCCGACGGACCACGCGGCGGCGATGCGCTTCACCTACCCCGGCGACGACGCGAGCGTCATCTTCGACAACGTCACGGACCAGGCGGGCCTGACGCTCAACAAGGAGAACGGGACCTTCACGGGCTACTCGGACGTGAAGTCCGGCCTGTCGACGGGCGCCACCCGCCTCTTCGTGTACGGGGTCTTCGACGCGGAGGTCGCCGAGGGCGACTCCTCCGGTGTGAAGGGCTATCTGAAGTTCAAGGCGGGCGAGGACCGCACGGTCACGCTCCGCCTGGCCACGTCCCTGATCAGCATCGACCAGGCCAAGGACAACCTTCGTCAGGAGATCCCGGACGGCACGTCCTTCGACGCGGTCAAGTCGCGCGCCCAGAAGCAGTGGGACAAGATCCTCGGCAAGGTCGAGGTCGAGGGCGCGACACCGGACCAGCTGACGACCCTGTACTCCAGCCTCTACCGGCTGTACCTGTACCCCAACTCCGGCTTCGAGAAGGTCGGTGGGAAGTACCAGTACGCCTCGCCGTTCTCGCCGATGCCAGGACCGGACACCCCGACGCACACCGGCGCGAAGATCGTCGACGGCAAGGTGTACGTCAACAACGGCTTCTGGGACACGTATCGGACGACCTGGCCGGCCTACTCGCTTCTGACGCCCGGTCAGGCGGGTGAGATGGTCGACGGGTTCGTGCAGCAGTACAAGGACGGCGGCTGGACCTCGCGCTGGTCCTCGCCCGGTTACGCGGACCTGATGACCGGCACCTCCTCGGACGTGGCGTTCGCGGACGCGTACGTGAAGGGGGTCGACTTCGACGCGAAGTCGGCGTATGACGCGGCGGTCAAGAACGCCACCGTCGTGCCGCCCTCCTCGGGCGTGGGCCGCAAGGGCATGGCGACCTCGCCGTTCCTCGGCTACACGAGCACCGACACGCACGAGGGCCTCTCGTGGGCACTTGAGGGCTACCTCAACGACTACGGCATCGCGAAGATGGGCCAGACCCTCTACAAGAAGACGGGCGAGAAGCGCTACAAGGAGGAGGCCGAGTACTTCCTCAACCGCGCCCAGGAATATGTGAAGTTGTTCGACGACAAGGCGGGCTTCTTCCAGGGCCGTGACGAGAAGGGCGACTGGCGGGTCGAGTCGTCCAAGTACGACCCGAGGGTGTGGGGTTACGACTACACCGAGACGAACGGCTGGGGCTACGCCTTCACCGCACCCCAGGACTCCCGCGGCCTCGCCAACCTCTACGGCGGCCGTTCCGGGCTCGCGGAGAAGCTCGACACGTACTTCGCGACCCCCGAGACCGCCTCTCCCGAGTTCGTCGGCTCGTACGGGGGCGTCATCCACGAGATGACCGAGGCGCGTGATGTACGGATGGGCATGTACGGGCACTCCAACCAGGTCGCCCACCATGTCAACTACATGTACAACGCGGCGAGTCAGCCCTGGAAGACGCAGAAGAACGTCCGTGAGGTGCTGTCCCGGCTCTACACCGGCAGCGAGATCGGGCAGGGCTACCACGGCGACGAGGACAACGGCGAGCAGTCGGCCTGGTTCCTCTTCTCCTCGCTCGGCTTCTACCCGCTGGTGATGGGAAGCGGCGAATACGCCGTCGGCTCACCGCTGTTCACCAAGGCGACCGTGCACCTCGAGAACGGCCGGGAGCTGGTCGTGAAGGCCCCGAAGAACAGCGCGAAGAACGTCTACGTGCAGGGCCTGAAGGTCAACGGCAAGGCCTGGACGAAGACTTCGCTCCCCCACTCGATCATCTCCCGTGGTGGCGTGCTGGAGTTCGACATGGGGTCGAAGCCGTCCTCGTGGGGCACCGGGAAGAACGCGGCGCCCGTCTCGATCACCCAGGACGACAAGGTGCCGTCGCCCCGCAGCGATGTCATCAAGGGCGAGGGCAAGTTGTTCGACAACACCTCGGCGACGAACGCGACCGTCGAGTCCGTCGATCTGCCGACCGCCGACCGGGCCAAGGCCGTTCAGTACACGCTGACTTCGGCCGAGCGCTCCAAGGCTCCGCAGGGCTGGGTCCTCCAGGGCTCGTCCGACGGGACCACGTGGAAGGACCTCGACAAGCGGTCCGGTCAGTCCTTCACCTGGGACCGGCAGACACGGGCGTTCTCGGTCTCGGCGCCCGGGTCGTACACCAAGTACCGACTGGTCCTCGACGGTGAGGCGACACTGTCGGAGGTGGAACTGCTGAGCTGACGCACGGCACGGCTCGACAGCACACGCACGGCGTACACGGCACCGGTTACGGCAGAACGGTAACCGGTGCCGTGTCGTTGGCGGGGTCAGGGTCCCGGCGGTCGGAATCGCGGGCGTCCGTCACCCGCACGCTGCCCTCGCCCGGTCCGCCGAGGCGGAGCCTGAAGTCGAAGGTGCGCGTCCTGCCCGCTTCGAGCCCGCTTCCCACGAAGCATGAGTACGTGCCCTTGTCGAGGTCGCAGTAGGGCTCGTACACGCCCTCGTCGATGGCCTCCATGGGCTGCTTCACCACGGTGGCGCTCTCCGGCGGGGTGAACAGCAGTGTCGTGCTCCCGGGGTTGGCGGGCCCGTTGTTGCGGACCTTCAGGCGCACGGTGTGCTCGCTGCCGCGCTCGCCGCTCACCTCGACGGCGAACACCTCGAAGTCGGCGTACGTGTCCACCTGCACGTCACTCCACACGTCGCCGCCGGCGAACGTCCCCTTCAGGTCGGAGCCCTGCGCGGTCACAGTCGTGAGCCGGGGGCCGTCGCCACGGTCGCCGCCCTCGGGCACCACGCTGTACTTGGCGGGGCCCATGTCGAGGGCCCACGCTTGCTGGCGGAACGAGGAGTACATCTCCGTCGTGGCGACGTCCAGTGCCAGGGCCGGGCGGAGGACGACCGCCTGCCCGGGCGGTATGCGCACGTCGGGGAACTCGCACATCGCGAGGGAGCCCTTCTGCGGTTCCGGGTAACGGCAGTTGCCGTACCGCTGCTTGAAGCGCAGGCCCGTGCCGACGGAGAGTTGCAGGCCGACTCCGCGCACGGGCACCTCCCCGGTGTTGCGGACCACCACGGGCGTACTGAGGACGGAGCCGGGCCCGACGTCCTTGAACACCTTCGTCGTCCGCACCTTCACCACGGGCTCGCCGACGACGACCCGGGTGCGGGCGCTGAGCTTCTTCCCCTCCTTGGTGGTGAAGCTGAAGCGGGCCGTTCCGCTGTCGCCCGGCCTGCTGCCCGGGGCGGCGTACGGATAGACGCGGTCGATGTCGGACCAGCTGTCGTAGGAGCCGCCCACCCGGCAGACGACCCGCGTCTCGGTCCCGGCGCACCTGGGGTTCTTCTTGCGGATGTCCGAGATCTTGAGCCGTACGGCCCGCTCGGACCCGGTGACGTCCACCGTGAGCCGGTGGTCCTGCGCTCCGACGCGGCTCCTGGCCTTCACGTCCTCGGCCTGGACGTGGAAGGGCACCTTCTTCGTCGGACCGGCCTTGTCCCCGGGCGGCCGGAGATAGAACTGCTCCGGCACCGCGATCCACGACTTCTTGGCACCGCCGACGCCTGAGCCGCACCCGGCGAGTCCGCCCAGCGGCAGCACCAGTGCCAGGCAGACGGCCGCGGGCCGCAGCACTGTCTCTCGCGTGCGCATGGCTCGTCCCCCGGGGCGTTCGTCGGAATCGCACACGCTACCGCCTCCGCCGGTTGGATCACCGACGGAGGCGGATTGCCCGGCAGGGAAACGGCCTTGCCTTGCCGGGAAGCGAATTGCCTTGCTGGGAAAGGGAGTTCAGTTCACCGCGACGGTGAACACGTGCAGGTCGGCGTTGTCGGGCAGCTTCACGCTCTTGATCGTTCTGCCCGCCGGCGCCTCGTACGGCTTCGTGGCGAAGACGTATGTGGCGACCGGGTCCTTGTCGGCGCCGGCGACGTTCCGGTACGCGGTCCGGGCGACGACCTCGTTGCCGTACTGGACGGTGCCGCCTCCGCCGCCGACGGTCCAGTCGGTGAAGGAGAGGTCGATGGAGTCGGTGGTGCCGTCGTCGTACGTGACGGTGGCCCGCGTCTGCTGGTTGCCGTTGACCGCGCTGCCGAGGAAGCTCAACTTGGCTGCGGGTGTGGGGAGTTCGATGCTCTGGCCGGTCGCCGAGGCGTTGTCCGGGCGGCCCGACGGGGAGTTCGGCCAGGTGTACGCGAGACCGTTCACCGAACCCTGCCCGCCCGGGGTGAGACCGGCGGCGGCGAGGGCCTGACGGGAGTAGCTCCAACCGCCACCGTCGTAGTCGCCCTCGGCGTGATCACCGGTGTCGTCCGTGGTCCCGGTGTTGTTGTACGCGGCGAGCAGGGAGCCGGGCGCCGCGACGGTGAGGGCGACGGGCTGGTCGTACGAGGTGTCGCTGTCGCCAGACGTCACGCTGACCTCGACGTCGTAGAAGCCCTGCTCGGCGCCCTCGTCCGCGGCCAGCGTGATCTCCTGGGCCCCGTCCGTGACCGTGCCCTCGGCGGGGGTCGCCACGACGCCCTCGGGGGTCTCGACACGGAAGCGCACCTCGGGCCCCGTACCGCCGCTCAGCGCGAGCGCGCGGATGTCGAGCTTCGTGCTGCCACCGGGAGCGACCGTCGCCGTGGTCGGGCCGACACCGATCTGGTACGGCTGCTCGCCGTCGCGGAAGGACGGCGGGGCGTCCTCGGCGCCGCTCCCCCAAGCGCGGTTCGGGGTTCCGGCGAGGGTGTAGTCGAGCGTGCCGCCGTCACGAACGAAGGAGGCGGGCAGCCAAGGCCGGTCACTGGTACGGCCGTTGACCTTCAGCGACTGGACGTACGGCGAGTCAGCCGCCGCGCCCGCCGCCTTGATGTCGATGTCGTTGCCGTTCGGGCGGGAGATGTGGGCCCTCGGGAACACCGGTGAGCCCAGGACGAGTTCGGCCCGCGACGGCACCTGCGGATACATGCCGAGCGCGGAGAAGACGTACCAGGACGACATCGCGCCGAGGTCGTCGTTGCCGGGGATGCCGCCGGGCTGGGTGGACCAGAGCTTGTCCATCGCGGCCCGTACGGTCTCCTGGGTCTTGTAGGGCGCGCCCGCGTACGCGTACAGGTAGGGGACGTTGATGGACGGCTCGTTGTCCAACTCGGACTTGTCGCCGCCGCTGCCGGTGAAGGCCCAGCTGCCGTCGGCGTTGTGGAAGAACGAGTCCAGACGCTCAACCGCCTTGTCCTGCCCGCCCATTGCGGCGAAGAGGCCCGCCGGGTTGTGCTGGACCATCCAGGTGTACTGGGCGGCCGTGCCCTCGACGAACCCGTTGCCGGTGGCCGGGGTGAAGCCCGTGACCCAGCTGCCGTCCGCCTTGCGGTTGGCGATGTAGCCGCCGGTGGGGTCGGCCGCGATGTTGAAGTTGTTCTGCCACCACTGGGAGCGACGGGTGAAGGTCTCGGCGGTCTTCTTCTCCCCTGCCGCGGTGGCGAGTTGGGCGAGGGCGAAGTCGGCGCCGGACATCTCCAGGGTCTCGGCGGCACCGCCCCAGGCGTTGGACACGGACGGCATGTAGTGCTTCGCCAAGTACTTGTCCAGGGAGGGGCGTTGGCCGACGGACATGATGGGTTTCCCGGCCGGGCTCAGGTCGAGATCGGTCGGTACGGTGGCGGCCTTCACGAGCGAGTCGAGCGCGCCGCGCAGGTCGAAGTCCCGGCCGCCGAAGGCCCTGATGCCCGCCAGGGTCGCCGGTGCCGGGTCCCCGTTCATGACGTGGGTGCCGCTCGCGCCGTGCAGCCAGCGGTCCCACACGCCGCCGTTCTGGCGGGCCAGTTCGAGCAGCGACTGCGCGATGTCGGAACCGGTGCGCGGGTCGAGCAGGGTGAGCAGCTGGACCTGGGAACGGTAGACGTCCCAGCCGGAGTAGGTGCCGTACTGGGCCCGGTGGCCCGTGCCCACCCGGTGCACCTTTCCGTCGGCGCCTCTGTATCTGCGGTCGGCGTCACTGATGACGTTCGGGTGGAGGAGGGAGTGGTAGAGCGCGGTGTAGAAGGTGGTGCGCCCGTCGTCCGTGCCGCCGCCGACCTTGACGGTGGACAGGCGGTCGCGCCAGGCCTTGCGCGCGGCGTCCTGGACGTCGTCGAAGGAGCGGCGGGGCGGGTTCTCGGCGGCGAGGTTGGCCTCGGCGCCGGCCCGGCTGACGTACGAGATGCCGACCTTGACGTTCACCGGGCCGGTGCCGGGCTCGAACTCCACGTATCCGCCCGCGCCCTTGCCCGCGACCGGCCGGCCGCTCGCACCGAACCCGCCGGTGCCGCCGCTCACTTCGGTGGCGCCGGGGTTCAGCTTGTCGTCCTGCCAGGTGCCGGTGGCCTTGAAGGCGCGGTCGAAGCGGGCGGTGAAGTGGAGGGTGTAGTAGCTGCGTTGGCCCTCGGGGTCGAGGTAGCCGCAGAAGTTGCCGGACGTGACGGAACCGGAGACTGTGCGCGTCTCGGGGTCGATGCGGACGTCCGAAGTCGTCGAGCCCACCTCGGAGTTGGCGGTACGGATCAGCAGCGAGGCCGGCTTGTCGGCGGGGTAGGTGAAGCGGCCCGAGCCCGTGCGTGCGGTCGCCGTGAGGTCCGCGGTGACACCGGAGGAGAGACCGACCTTGTAGTGGCCGGGTTCGGCGGTCTCGTCGGCGTGCTTGAAGTCCGCCGCGTACACCTCGTCCTTGGTGTCGCTCGCCGGGGACGAGGTCACCTCGCCCGCGTACGGGAAGAACGGGATGTCGCCGCTGCCGCCCGCGCAGCCCGTGCCGGACATGTGCGTGAGGCTGAAGCCGCGGATACGGGTCGCGTCGTACTGGTAGCCGCCGGGCGCGGCCGTGCGGGTGGCGTCGCCCCGGGTGTTCTCGGGGCTCCAGGAGAGCATGCCGAAGGGCACGACGGCGCCCGGGAAGACATTGCCGCCGTTCCTGGTGCCGATGAGCGGGTCGACGTACTGGGTGGGGTCCTGGACGAGTGCCGCTCCCGGTGGGGGTGCGGCCAGGGCGGGCGTGGCTCCGGCGCCGACGGCCATGGCGGCGGCAAGAGCAACGGCGAGAAGCACGGATGACGGACGGAAACGCATGACGCGGCCCCTCCTCCTTCGGACGGGTCGCGCACCACGGGTCGCACAAGCCGCAGGGACAGTAGCGTGCCGCACCTGTACCACGGAAGAGCGCCCGTCCTCCCAGGGACGCGCGCGGCCGACACTCGGACGGCTCAAGGCCCAACAGGTTTGACAGCGTTGTCCGTTGGAGGAGTAGAGTCTCGGCCAGACCATTCGACAACGTTGTCGCGTCCTCTGGTCCGCACAAGCCATTTTCCATCCGGGCAGACCTTCCCCCGAGCCTGCCCGGCTCGCGGACCCGGTGGATTACGGCCACCGGGTCCGCCCCGAGCAGCTGGTGCCCGGGCGGGCGGAGTCACAGGTTCGCCGACCCGACCCGGCTCAGCCCGGTCGGCAGGCGAGGGCGGTCGCCGCATCACCCCCGGACCCCTGGACGACGTACCCGAACGAGGCGCTCTCGCCGGGATCGAGCGACCCGTTCCAGTCGGCGTTGTGGACCATCACGTTCTGGCCGCTGTACGTGGCGTTGCCGCTCCAGAGGCTGGCGACGGACTGGCCGCCGGGCAGTGTCCAGTCGACCATCCAGCCGAGCATCGGCACCTCACCGGTGTTGGTGACGGTGACCTGGGACTGGTAGCCGCCGGACCAACTGCCCGTCGTACGGCGGGTGGCGGAGCAGGCGCCGGGCGGGGGCTCGGTCGGGTCACCCGGGTCGTGGATGCCCGTCACCTCTCCGTTGCCGCCGTCGAAGACGACGTCGGAACAGGAGTAGAAGGTCTCCGCGCTGTCCGAGCGCTGCCAGACCATGTAGATCAGATGGCGGCCCGACTTGCCCAAGGGGAGCCGGCCGGACCAGGAGTAGTTCGCCTCGACCGTGCCCGGGGAGCCGTTGAGCTGCGGGTGGTCGACGCTCAGGAACGGCTGTGCCTCCATGTCGTTCCAGGTGAGCGACCTGGTCGGGTCGAAGCCGTCCTTGGAGATGTAGACGTAGAACCAACCCGGGTGCGCGGCCCAGGCGTTGTAGGAGAAGTCGACGGTCGCGCCCGAGGTCAGATGGGTCAACGGCCAGTCGGCGCTGGGCGAGTTGAAGCCCGTGAAGTTGGTGTTGCCGCCGCTGCACAGCTCGCCGTCCGGCACGAAGCCGCGGGTGCGGCCCGCGCCGTCGGAGCGGAGCACCGAGAACCAGTTGTAGAACGGGGTCGTGCCGCTGACCTGCTGTGCCTTCTTGCAGGCCGGATTGATCGGCTTGATCTCACCGGTGGAGGTGAGCCCGTCCTGCCAGCACAGGAAGGTGCGGCTGCCGGGCTTCATGGGGGTGCCGTGGGCCTTCGCCTCGCCGCCGGCCGAGACGACCAGACCGAGCGCCGGGATGGTGACGACCAGGGCCAGCAGGATGAGCAGGAGGGCTCTGCCGCGGGCGGGGAGCGGTAATCGCCGTGGGGGGCGTGGGGTGGACATGGGCGATGGAGTTGTCAGGATCATGACAGATCTGTCCGTCCCTTCGTTCATGGGCCGTGGGGTGTACATGGGCGTCCGTGTGCGGATGGTGTCCATGCGTCCGTGCGTCCGTGTGCGGATGCGCGGGATGGGAGCGAACCCTGGGCGGGTTCCGGTCCACCGATGTGGGAGCGCTCCCACCCCACGTGGTTTTGACGCTAGCGCGGACCTCTGCACCTGTAAACGCCTGGCGCAAGGGGGCTGCACCCGGGTGTGTGCGGCCCTCGCGACGGTTGGGAAACAGGTCGCTGTCAGCTCATGGACGAGGAGGCGGTGTCGGGGGCTCGCGTCGGGGCCGGGGTGGGGGGCGGTGTGGGCGTCGGTGCCTGTGCCTGTGCTTGTGTGGGCGTCGGCGTCGAGGGAGCCGAGACCGTGTCCACGGGGAGCAGCCGGGGCATCCCGATGGCGGGCAACTCGATGGTGAACTCCGTGCGCCCCGGTTCGCTCTCCACTCCGATCCGGCCTCCGTGTGCCTGGGTGATCGCCGCCGCGATGGCGAGGCCGAGACCGGAGCCGCCGGACCTGGCGTCCGGGCGGGAGCGCGAGGCATCGGCGCGGGTGAAGCGTTCGAAGACCCTGGGGAGCAGGTTGGGCGGGATGCCGGGGCCGTTGTCGCGTACCCGGATGACGCGGCGCTCGTCCGTGGCCTCGACCGACGTGACGACGGTCGTGCCCACAGGTGTGTGCATACGCGCGTTGGCCAACAGATTGGCCACCACCTGGTGCAGTCGGGCCTCGTCGCCGACGACGAGCGCCGGGGTGTCGAGGACCAACCCGAGCTGCCAGTCGTGGTCGCCCCCGGCGGCCCGCGCGTCCCACACCGCCTCGGCGACCAGGGCCGCGAGGTCCGCCTCGGCCGCGTACGGCGGGCGTCCCTCGTCGAGCCGGGCGAGCAGCAGCAGGTCCTCGACGAGGCCGGTCATGCGGGCCGACTCGGCGGAGACCCTCCGCCAGGCCAGCGTGGGCTCGATCATGCCCGCGCCGCGGTTCATCAGTTCCGCGTATCCGGCGATGGCCGCGAGTGGCGTACGGAGTTCATGGCTGGCGTCGGCGAGGAGGCGGCGTACGCGTTCCTCGCTGCGACGGGCCTCCTCCTCGCCGCGTTGCCGCTCCGCGAACGAGGACTCCACGTGGTCGATCATGCGGTTGAGCGCGGCGCCGACCTGGCCCGCCTCGCTGCCGGGGTCGGTGTCCCGTTCGGACACGCGGGTGAGGCCGGATGCGGGGGCCGGGCCGGTGACCTCGCCCCGGTCCAGCGGCGAGCGGGAGACCTCGACAGCGGTGGCGGCGACCCGTCCCAGCGGCCGCAACTGACGCCGGATGACGACGGCGCAGACGCAGCCCGCGGCGGCGAGTGCGACGACGGCGACCACGGCCTCGGTCACGACCAGGCTCCGGATCATGTCCCGTACGCCGTCCATCGGCAGGCCGGTGAGGACGGCGTGCCCGCTGTCGGCGAGGGCGGTGACCCGGTAGGTGCCGAGGCCGGGCACGGTCCGGGTGTGCAGGGAGCCGTCGGCCTCGATGCCGTCGAGTGCGGCGCGTTGGGCGGCGCTGAGATTTCGCGGGTCACCGTCCTGGGGGACGACCCGGGCGGCCGATACGTACCCGTCGACGTCGAGCGTGCCCGCGATCGTGCCGACGGCCTGACCCCGCTGGTCGGGGAACGTCAGGTCCGGGTCGGCGGTCGGCCCGGCCTCGGTCGCGCCCCGGGTCCCGCCTTGGACGCGCTCGGCGGTGTTGGTGACGCGCTGGTCCAAATCGCCGAGCAGATAGGCGCGTTGGACGAAGAAGACGGTGAGCGCCGTCACCGCGCACACGGCGACGAGGGTGACTCCGACGAACAGCGGGAGGCGGGACCGCAGGGAGCGCCCGCGCGGGGTCCGGTCCTGCTGCGACCGCCCATGAGGCCGGAGCCGCAGCCACGGCCGCTGCCGCTGCCGCTGCCGCGAACTCATCTCCCGGCCTCCGTCGGTCTGCCGTCATGGGCGGCAGCTCGCCCGGAGCGGGTCGTCGGCGCCGAGGTGAGTCCGTCCGTGCGGGGTTCCGGCCCAGCCGTGCGGTGCTCCGGCCCAGCTGTGTCGTGTCGCGATCCGTCGAGGACGTCGGCATGCGGGACGCCGCCGCGGGCGATGCGGCTGTACGCGCCGCTGTTGCGGGCGATACCGATGTGCGCGCCGCCGATGTACGCGATGCCGCCGCGCGCGCTGCGGCTGTGCGCGCTGCGGCGGTGCGCGCGGCCGCTGCGCGCAACACGCGGCACGGACGCACCGTCCGCCACCCGGCACGACCGCCCACCGGTCGCGGTGACGGACCCCGTGCCGACCGCGGAGCGCGGTTCCATGTGGCCGGTTTCGTCGTCGACGTTCAGCACTCGGACGTGCTCCCTTCGGATGCCAGACATGTCTCGATCCTGTCCCGGTTGGCTGGCAGAACCCTGTGTTCCGCCTGAGCCGCAGCCGTGCGACCCGGTGGGCCCGGGCAGACGGCGGCCCGCACCCGGGCGTAGCGCACCCGTCAACTCCCTTGGCCAAAAGGGACATTGGCATTCCTCAGCCACACGAATCCCTTGAGCCCTCTGCCGCGCGGCGCCCACTCTGATCCCTGGCTTCCGCCCACCAGGCAGGAAGCGTTGTCAGCGAGCGCCGCCACAAGCGACGCCACGACCACGAGGACCGACGCCACGACCGGCGCCGGAACCACTCGGACCGTCACCCTTCTCACGGCGGCACCGTGTCGCTCACCGCGGGAGCGGACGGCACGAACGCCGGCGGCGTCCGACGCGGCAAGGGCCGTGAGGACGCCACCTTCCTGTCCAGCGAGGGCGAGGGCGAGGGCGAGATCAGCATCATCCCCGCGGACGCCGTACCGCTGCTCCAGGCGGGCCACCTCGCCCCCCGCCCCTGTTCAACATCACCCAGCTGGTGAAGCAGGGGTGCGCCGACGCCACCACCGGCACCACCCCGCTCATCGCCAAGAACGGCGCGGCGCGGTTCAAGTCGGCGAAGGGCGCCGAGTCGGTGTCGCTGCGCGTACGGGCCGCCGACCACGACGGCCACGGGATCGACCAGACCGTGGTGCGGGCCTTCGGCCTGAAGTAGCCGCCCGCTGGCCCATGGCGTCGGTCCGGAGCAGGCGCCCGCCCGGCAAGGTGTGTCAGCCTCAACAGAGATCCTCTAGCGCTGTGACCGCATAGGTTCGCCGTCTGGTGGTCGTGGCGATTGGATGTGCGGTGACATCCGATCCGGTCGCTGGAGGCGCGGTGGCTGAGCCTGTCCGTGTGCGCAGACTGACCGACCAGGAGGGGCAGCGTCTGCAGCAGATCATGCGGCGGGGCAACACCAATCGGTGCGCTACCGGCGCGCGATGATGCCGCTGGCCTCGGCCGGCGGGCACCGCGTGCCGGTGATCGCCCAGCTGGTCCAGGCCGACGAGGACACGGTGCGCGATGTGATCCAGCGGTTCAACGAGAGCGGGCTGGCCTGCCTGGACCCTCAGTGGGCGGGAGGCCGCCCCCGCCTGCTCAGCCCTGACGACGAAGAATTCGTCGTGGCGACGGCCACCATCCGTCCGGCCAGGCTCGGCCAGCCCTTCACCCGCTGGTCGTTACGCAAGCTCGTCGCCTACCTGCGCAAAGTCCTCGGCCGGGTGATCCGGATCGGCCGCGAGGCCCTGCGGCGCCTGCTCGCCCGCCGCGGCGTGACCTTCCAGCGGACCAAGACCTGGAAGGAGTCCACCGATCCCGAGCGCGACGCCAAGCTCGACCGGATCGAGTACCTGCTGGAGAACTTCCCCGACCACCTGCCACCGCACCCACGGCGTCATCTACTTCCACGGCTGCTACTCGATCGGCGACGACACCTTGTGGGGCGTCAACCGCCGTCGCAAGGGAGCGGCCAGTCGCAAGGGAGCGGCCAACAGCCTGGCCGCGCTCAAGTCCGTCCGGGCCTCCCGCCCGGACGGCGCCCCGATCTACGTGATCCTGGACAACCTCTCCGCACACAAGGGCACGAAGATCCGCCGGTGGGCGCAGAAGAACAAGGTCGAGCTGTGCTTCACCCGACCAACGCCTCCTGGGCCAACCCTTAGGGCATCCGCTGGGGCGGACGCCCACTGCCCGTCACGGCCTGACGCCTGGCTCACGACCGCCGCCGAGCCCTATCACCGCGACGCACCTCGGGGCCGGGCTTGGACCGGGCTGTGCCGTGTCCGGCTGCGGGCCCGGCCGTAATTCGCTTGCCCTGGCTACGGGTTGACGCTGCACTGTGGCCAGACACCATGAGTCGTGGTGCCGGCATCCCGAGGAGGCAGCGGCAACAATGGAGATCCGTCCCACGACCGACAAGGACCTCGACGTCTTCGTCGACACAGTCCATGCCGCGTTCGGGCTCTTCCCGGAACCCCCGGTCGAGGGCGGCGGGCTCTGGTGGTCGGCGCTCGAAATGGACCGCTGTCTGCTCGCTCTGACGGCGGACGGGCGGCCTGTCGGCACCGCCGCCGCGCACTCCTTCGAGCTCACCCTGCCCGGTGAGACCCTCGTCTCGGCCGCCGGGGTGACCGCCGTCGGCGTCCTGCCCTCGCACCGGCGCCAGGGCGTGCTCAGCGCGATGATGCGGCATCAGCTCGCCGAGTTGCGGGCCGGCGGGGAGTTCCTTTCCGTGCTGCTGGCCTCTGAGGCTCCGATCTACGGCAGATTCGGCTACGGACCGGCGACCTACACGGCGCAGCTGACGGTGCCGCGCCACAAGGCCGCCCTCGCCATTCCCCGGGCACGCGGAGTGGCCGACGCACCAGCGACCGGCTCGGACAACGGCTCGGTCGAGGTGCTGCGTCGGGCCGAGTGCGGCGAGATTCTGGAAGAGGTCTACGACCGGTACCGCCGCGCCCAGCCCGGCGCGCTGTCCCGTCCGCACCGCTGGTGGGCCTTGCGCGCGGGGCAGCCCCCGATCTCGCCGGCGCCGCGCTACGTCGCCGTCCACCGGAACGCCGACGGCGTCCCGGACGGGTACGCCGGCTACTCGGTCGAGTCCGGCACCCTGACGGTCGACGAGACCATCGCCACCGACGACGCCGTCTTCACGGCCCTGGCCCGGTTCGTACTCGGACACGATCTGGTCTCTCAGGTCGTGTTCAAGCACGTCCCGCCCGGGCACCCGCTGCGCTGGCAGTTCGCGGATTTCCGCGCCGGCGAGGTGAGCGGCGACATGGACTGGCTCTGGGTGCGGCTACTGGACGTCCCGCGTGCTCTGACCGCGCGCGGCTGGTTCACGGACGGCGAACTCGTCCTCGACATCGACGACCCGTTCTTCGGCGAGCACGGCCGCTACCTGCTGACCGTCCGGGACGGCAAGGCTGACTGCGTCCCCACGGACCGGAAGCCCGACCTCTCCATGGACGTGCGCGACCTGGGCTCCGTCTACCTCGGCGGCACCGCCCCGAGCACGCTCGTACGTGCCGGACACATCCAAGCCCACCGCCAAGGCGCGGCCACCCTCGCTGACTCCCTCTTCCGCGCCGACCGTCCCCCGCACTGCCTGCACTGGTTCTGACCGCGCGCTCGCCGACCCCGCACAAGTCTCGTCGGCCCATAGTCACCCGTCGGGGCGGATGCTGCCGACAGGCGAAGTGGCGAGTGGGTCCAGCCAGGAGCGGGGGCGAGGGCGGCCAGGCTGGAGCGGGCACACCGTCACGAACGGCCGGACAACCTCGCCTCCCCTGCGTCGGCTCGGCGAGGAACCGACCCACCACCGCTGCCTCGTCCACGGGCGGGCGGCCCGGGAACGGATCGCCTACTGGGCACGCTGCCACGCCATGCCGGTGAACCCATGTGGTCACAGCACTAGCGTGCCGGGCCATGGTGAACACGGCGTACGACACGGCACGACAGACCCCAGCCACGAGTCCCTGGGCCGCGGTGGGGGTCTCCGCCTTCGACGAGCTGGTGGACCACGGCGAAGGGCCGCACCCCCGTCTCCGGGAGTGCGGCCCTCAACTGCCGTACCGGACCGCGTACTCGCGGTGGCCCGCCTACTTGCGGATCAGGCTGCGCAGCACGTACTGCAGGATGCCGCCGTTGCGGTAGTAGTCGGCCTCACCGGGGGTGTCGATGCGGACGACCGCGTCGAACTCCACACCGGTGTCGGTGGTGACCTTGACCGTACGGGGGGTGGTGCCGTCGTTCAGTTCGGTGATGCCGGCGATGGAGAAGGCCTCCTCGCCGGTCAGGCCGAGGCTCTCGGCGGACTGGCCCTCCGGGTACTGCAGCGGGATGACGCCCATGCCGATGAGGTTCGAGCGGTGGATGCGCTCGTAGGACTCGGCGACGACGGCCTTGACGCCCAGGAGCGCGGTGCCCTTGGCCGCCCAGTCGCGGGACGAGCCGGAGCCGTACTCCTTGCCGGCCAGGATGACCAGCGGGGTGCCCTGCTCGATGTAGTTGCGCGAGGCGTCGTAGATGAAGGAGACCGGACCGCCGTCGACGGTGAAGTCGCGGGTGTAGCCGCCCTCGGTGCCCGGCGCGATCTGGTTGCGCAGGCGGATGTTGGCGAAGGTGCCGCGGATCATGACCTCGTGGTTGCCCCGGCGCGAGCCGTAGGAGTTGAAGTCACGCCGCTCGATGCCGTGCTCGGTGAGGTACTTGCCGGCCGGGGTGTCGGCCTTGATCGCGCCGGCGGGCGAGATGTGGTCCGTCGTCACCGAGTCGCCGAGCTTGGCGAGGACGCGCGCGCCGGTGATGTCGGAGACCGGGGTGGTCTCCATCGTCATGCCCTCGAAGTACGGGGGCTTGCGCACGTAGGTGGACTGCGGGTCCCACTCGAAGGTGTTGCCGGTCGGGATCGGCAGCGCCTGCCACTGGGCGTCGCCCGCGAAGACGTCCTGGTAGGACTTGTTGAACATGTCCTCGCCGATGGCGTTCGCCACGACGTCGTTGACCTCGGCCTCGGTCGGCCAGATGTCTTCCAGGTGGACGGGCTTGCCGTCCTGGTCGACGCCCAGCGCGTCCTTGGTGATGTCCACCTTCATGGACCCCGCGAGGGCGTACGCGACGACCAGCGGCGGGGAGGCCAGGTAGTTCATCTTGACGTCGGGGTTGATCCGGCCCTCGAAGTTACGGTTGCCGGAGAGCACCGAGGTCACGGCCAGATCGTGGTCGTTGACGGCCTTGGAGACCTCCTCCGGCAGCGGGCCGGAGTTGCCGATGCAGGTGGTGCAGCCGTAGCCGACAAGGTTGAAGCCGACCTTGTCGAGGTAGGGGGTGAGCCCCGCCTTGTCGAAGTAGTCGGTGACGACCTTGGAGCCGGGCGCGAGGGTGGTCTTCACCCAGGGCTTGCGCGTGAGCCCCTTCTCCACGGCCTTCTTCGCGACGAGCGCGGCGGCGACCATGACGTACGGGTTCGAGGTGTTGGTGCAGGAGGTGATGGCCGCGACCGTCACCGCACCGTGGTCGATCTCGTACGTGGAGCCGTCGGCGGCGGTCACGGTGACCGGGTTGGACGGGGCGCCGTTGGGGTGGTTGGCCGGGGCGTCGGAGGCCGGGAAGGACTCCTTGCCGGCCTCGTCGGCGGTGTCGACGTAGTTGAGGACGTCGCTCTTGAACTGCTCGGCGGCGTTCGCGAGGACGATGCGGTCCTGCGGGCGCTTCGGGCCGGCGATCGACGGGACGACCGTGGAGAGGTCCAGCTCCAGCTTCTCGGAGAAGTCGGGCTCGGCGGCCGGGTCGAGCCAGAGGCCCTGCTCCTTGGCGTACGCCTCGACGAGCGCGACCTGCTGGGCGTCACGGCCGGTCAGGCGCAGGTACTTCAGGGTCTCGTCGTCGATCGGGAAGATCGCGGCGGTGGAGCCGAACTCCGGCGACATGTTGCCGATGGTGGCGCGGTTGGCGAGGCTCGTGGCCGCCACACCCTCGCCGTAGAACTCGACGAACTTGCCGACGACACCGTGCTTGCGGAGCATCTCGGTGATCGTGAGCACGAGGTCCGTGGCGGTGGTGCCCGGCTTGAGCTCACCGGTGAGCTTGAAGCCGACGACGCGCGGGATGAGCATCGAGACCGGCTGGCCGAGCATCGCGGCCTCGGCCTCGATACCGCCGACGCCCCAGCCCAGTACACCCAGACCGTTGACCATGGTGGTGTGCGAGTCCGTACCGACGAGGGTGTCGGGGTAGGCCTGCCCGTTGCGCACCATCACCGTACGGGCCAGGTGCTCGATGTTCACCTGGTGGACGATGCCGGTGCCCGGCGGGACGACCTTGAACTCGTCGAACGCGGTCTGGCCCCAGCGCAGGAACTGGTAGCGCTCGCGGTTGCGGCCGTACTCCAGCTCGACGTTCTGGGCGAACGCCTCGTTGGTGCCGAACTTGTCGGCGATGACGGAGTGGTCGATGACCAGCTCGGCGGGGGCCAGCGGGTTGATCTTCGCCGCGTCGCCGCCCAGCTCCTTCACGGCCTCACGCATGGTGGCCAGGTCCACGACACAGGGCACACCGGTGAAGTCCTGCATGATCACGCGGGCCGGCGTGAACTGGATCTCCTGGCTGGGCTGGGCCTGCGAGTCCCAGTCGCCAAGAGCACGGATGTGGTCGGCGGTGATGTTCGCGCCGTCCTCGGTACGGAGCAGGTTCTCCAGCAGGACCTTGAGGCTGTACGGAAGGCGGGCCGAGCCTTCCACCTTGTCCAGCCGGAAGATCTCGTACGACTCGTCGCCCACGCTGAGCGTGCTACGGGCGTCGAAGCTGTTCGCCGACACGACAGTCTCCTTCATTCATGTGCGCGTACCACCGCATCCTGCCGCCACGCCCTCTTGGCCGATCCGCTAAGGTAAGGCTAAGTTAGGTAACCCTTACCGGTCCGGGCGGCTGCGGCACGCCTCGGCAGATATCTCGATGTCGAGATAACTCTAGTACATGACCGCTGGGCGGTCATGCCCGGAGGGTGTTGTCCTGTCCCCGTGAAGGTGGCCAGGTCCCACTTGGCCTGGCCTCCTTCGGGTGAAAATCTCGGCTGTGTGGCCACAGGCCCCGCTGTCCGCCGTACGTTCACGAGTGTCCGTACGTTGCGGTGCCGGGGGTGGGCATGGCGGATCCGGCGGTTGTGGCGGTCCCGCTTGGCGGGGTCGATCCGTTTGAGGTGGAGTACGTCGACGGTGTGGGCCGGGTCGTCCGTTCGGCTCTGACGCAGTGCCGGCATGTCCGGTTCGAGGACTGCCGTCCGTCCCGGGCGTTTCCGATCTACCGGGGTCAGAAGAACTTCACCGGTTGGTGGTGGACCGCGACGACGGGCACGCATGTGGGCTACGAGTCGTGGCTGGAGCGGGCCGATCAGCGGGTGGTGGCCGCGTTGCGTCAGGCGATGGCGGAAGTGATCGAGGGGTCCTCGCGGAGGGTGGAGTACTTCCGCTGGCGCACGGAGCGGATCCTGGCCGCGCAATATGGGGACGGCGCGGTGGCGATGCCGTCGCGGGCGTCTCCCGCCTTACCAGGGTGCGCTGTCTCCTTGTGGGCTCAGGTGCGGCTGTCGTATGAGTGCCGTGCGGCTGCGATGAGTGGTCGGTTCCGGTCAGCCCACGCCGCCAGGGCCTCCAGTGGTTCACGGATTTCATCGACCAAGGCAGTAGTGGCGTATTCCACGCGTGGTGGTGCATCGGGATGGACGGTTCGGGTGATCAGCCCGTTTCGCTCCAGGTTGCGCAGGCTCAAAGTCAGCATGCGTCGGCTGATGCCTTCGATGGCGCGCTCCAACTCGGTGAACCGGTGTGGACCGTCGCCGAGAACGACCAGCACTTGGGCACTCCACTTGTCGCCGATCAAGGCGAGCACTTCCCTCAAGGGACAGTCGGGGATCTCCGGGACGCCGTCCGGCGGCGGTGTGAGCTGGTTCGTTACCCCGGTGTTCCGTTGCGACATGAAAGTGCCTCCTTCCGCAGAGCCTGAGCATGCTCCAGGATGACGCCTGTTACAAGTCGTAACTTTCCTGGTGGCAGGCGCTAATCGGCGTGATACGAGGGCGCCCCGCAGGCAGCGGACAAGGAGGAACAGGTGCCGACGGCGCACAGCAACGGATTAAAGATCTTCTACGAGGTGTCCGGAGACGGGCCGGTTCTGGTCCTGCATCCGGGAATGTTCCAGACCGGTGCGAGCTGGAATGCCGTCGGCTACGCCCAGAGGCTGCGCACCGACCACACAGTGGTGGCCATCGATCCGCTGGGGCTGGGAGCCAGCGACGCCCCGACCGACCCGGCCGCATACGCCCTGGAACGCCGTGTCGAGTGCGTCACCGCCGTCCTTGACGACATCGGTGCCGACCGGGCCGGCGTGTGGGGCTACTCCATGGGTGCGTTGACCGCACTCGGCATGGCCCTGCACGCGCCGGAACGATGCGCGCGAGTCGTCGCCGGTTCCTGGGATCCCGTGGACGGTTTCGCCTCCGCACGCGATCACGCGTTTCGACAGCTCGGCCTGCCCGCCGAGACTGACGCCTTCGACGTCCTGCGGCAGGGTGCCTATGCCGATCCCTCGCAGGCCGCTGTCATCGACGCAGCCGATCCCTCCGCCCTGCGCGCCAACTACGAGGCGTTCTCCCGTGACCGCGCCCTCGACGCCGGTCTGGTGTCCGTCGATGTCCCCATGCTGATGTATTGCGGCACAGCCGACCCCTGGCACGAACCGATGCGCAAAGTCGCCGAACGCACCACCAGCGACTTCTTCTCCGTGCCGGGTGCCGACCACCACGGCGGCTGGGTTCGCTCCGCCGAGATCCTGCCCCGAGTTCTGCCGTTCCTGGCCGCTGACAGAAGGTGAACCGTTCGTCCGGTCGGCCACATACGTGAGATTTTCCATCGCCGCCCCGCAGTGGTCACCAGTGGTGAGACAACCCGAAGACCGGAGTCTCACCACATCTGTCCAACCCCAGGTGAGCGTCTGGCCGATGGCCCCAGTCCCAGAGACAGGACAGGACAGGACAGGACAGAACAGTGTGTCCTGTTGCACGGACGCACCCGCCGACCCACTCCGAGAGACACCCCAAAGCGGCCGAAACCATGCCGCAGGGCGATCCCCGGATACGGCCCCGGACCCGAACCAGGCCCGGGAGCAAGCGCGTTCGGCGTATCGACCGGCATCCGGGGTACCCGGCGACGGACGACAAGGAGGCACACATGCCCCTCACATTCCGTAAGAGCTTCCGGATCCTGCCGGGGGTACGGCTGAACATCAACCGTCGCTCGTGGTCCATCACCAGCGGCGGCAAGAACGGGCCGCGGCGCACACACAGCAGCACGGGCCGCCGGACCACCTCGATGGATCTGCCGGGCCCCTTCGGCTGGCGACGCACCACGACCAAGCGCCCCAAGCGTCGCTGAGGGTCCGTCACCCTCTCAGACCCCCCCGAGATGCCCCATCTCATATGTGAGATAGCCTGCCGCCATGGCAGACGACTACCTCGTACGCATCGGCAAGCTCATCCGTGACGCCCGTCAGCACCGAGGCTGGACACAGGCGCAGCTGGCCGAGGCGCTCGGCACCAGTCAGAGTGCGGTGAACCGCATCGAACGCGGCAACCAAAACATCAGCCTTGAGATGATCGCCCGAATCGGTGAAGCGCTGGACAGCGAGATCGTCTCGCTCGGCTACGCGGGTCCGATGCATCTGCGCGTGGTCGGTGGCCGTCGGCTCTCCGGCTCGATCGACGTGAAGACCAGCAAGAACGCGTGCGTGGCGCTGCTCTGCGCGACGCTCCTGAACCGGGGCCGCACGGTGCTGCGCCGTGTCGCGCGCATCGAGGAGGTGTACCGCCTTCTGGAGGTGCTCGGCTCCATCGGCGTACGCACCCGGTGGATCAACGGTGGCGTCGACCTGGAGATCGTGCCGCCGGCCGAGCTGGACATGGGGGCGATGGACGCGGCGGCGGCCCGCCGCACCCGCTCGATCATCATGTTCCTCGGCCCGCTGCTGCACCGGATGGACAGCTTCACGCTGCCGTACGCGGGCGGCTGCGACCTGGGCACGCGGACGATCGAGCCGCACATGATCGCGCTGCGCCGGTTCGGCCTGGACATCGCGGCCACCGAGGGTCTCTACCACGCGCAGGTGGACCGCAAGGTGACCCCGGGCCGCCCCATCGTGCTGACCGAGCGCGGCGACACGGTGACCGAGAACGCCCTCCTCGCGGCCGCGCGCCACGACGGCACGACCGTCATCCGCAACGCCTCGTCCAACTACATGGTCCAGGACCTCTGCTTCTTCCTGGAGGCACTGGGCGTACGCGTCGAGGGCATCGGCACCACCACGCTCACCGTGCACGGCGTGCCGAACATCGACGTGGACGTCGACTACTCCCCCTCCGAGGACCCGGTCGAGGCGATGAGCCTGCTGGCCGCGGCGGTCGTCACGGAGTCCGAGCTGACCGTGCGCCGGGTGCCGATCGAGTTCCTGGAGATCGAGCTGGCGGTCCTGGAGGAGATGGGCCTCGACCACGACCGTACGCCGGAGTACTTCGCGGACAACGGCCGTACGCGCCTGGTGGACCTGACCGTCCGGCCCTCCAAGCTGGAGGCGCCGATCGACAAGATCCACCCGATGCCGTTCCCGGGCCTGAACATCGACAACGTCCCGTTCTTCGCGGCCATCGCGGCCTCCGCGCAGGGCAAGACCCTCATCCACGACTGGGTCTACGACAACCGCGCGATCTACCTCACGGACCTGAACCGCCTCGGCGGCCGCCTCCAGCTCCTCGACCCGCACCGGGTCCTGGTCGAGGGCCCGACCCGCTGGCGCGCCGCCGAGATGATGTGCCCGCCCGCCCTGCGCCCCGCCGTCGTCGTCCTGCTGGCGATGATGGCGGCCGAGGGCACGTCCGTCCTGCGGAACGTGTACGTCATCAACCGCGGCTACGAGGACCTGGCCGAGCGGCTCAACTCGGTGGGGGCGCAGATCGAGATCTTCCGGGACATCTGACCGGACGGCCGGCCAACCTGAGGGCCCTTGCCGACCAGCACGAATGCTGGTCGGCAAGGGCCCTCAGCAATACGTCAACTCCCCCACCTGCGTAACTGTACCTTCCGGATGGTACAGTTACGGCTATGCGACCGAGTTCGAGAACCCAGATCCTGGAAGCCGCGATCCGTGTCACCGAGAAGGAGGGGATCACGAGCCTGACCCTGGAGTCGGTGGCCGTGGAGGCCGGACTGACCAAGGGGGGACTGCTGTATCACTTCCGCACCCGGGAGGAGCTGCTGCTGGCGATCCAGCGGTATCTGACCGAGGGATGGGAGAAGCAGTTGGAGGCGCGGCTCGGGAAGGCCTTCGCGGAGGCGACGACGGCCGAGCGGGCGATCGCCTACACGCTCATGGACATGGAGAGCGAGCCGCGCAAGGCGGACCTGGCGTTCATGGTCGAGTCGGCCTCCGACCCGGAGCTTGCGCAGGTGTGGAACGCCCTGGTGGACCGATGGGTGCCGGTCCCGTCCGAGCCCGATCCGGCGCAACTGGAGCTGTTCCTGGCCCGGATGGCCGCTGACGGTCTGTGGCTTTTCGAGGCGACCACCGGGACGAAACTCACGCCCGCGGTGAAGGATGCCCTGCGGCAGCGGATCGCCGCGCTCACCGAATCGGCCTCCACACCGTGATGCCCCTCAGGCTCGACGCCCTTCCGGCGCACCGTCGCATCCAGAAGATCCGAGGTACGGCATGAGCAAGGCACGACGCTGGTGGGTCCTGCTGACCGTCTCGGCGGGGCTGTTGCTGATATCGGTGGACATGACGGTGCTCTACACCGCCCTGCCCACCCTGACCGGCGACCTGCACGCCGACGCCTCGCAGAAGCTCTGGATCATCAACGCCTATCCGCTGGTGTCGGCCGGCCTGCTGCTGGGCACCGGCACGCTGGGCGACCGGGTGGGGCACAAGCGGCTCTTCCTTGCCGGCCTTGTCATCTTCGGGGCGGCGTCGACGATGGCCGCCTTCGCCCCCTCCCCCGGAATGCTGATCACCGCTCGCGCCTTCCTCGCGGTGGGTGCGGCGACGATGATGCCCTCGACGCTGGCACTGATCCGGCTCACCTTCGAGGACGAGCGGGAACGCGGAGTGGCGATCGGGATCTGGGGCACGACGTCGGTGGTCGGCACCGCGCTCGGACCGGTCCTCGGCGGCTTCCTGCTGGAGCACTTCTGGTGGGGTTCGGTGTTCCTGGTCAACGTGCCCGTCGTCCTGCTCGCCCTGGTCGCGGCGGTGTTCCTCGCGCCGGGCGGATCCGGCCGCGCCGACCGGCCCTGGGACCCGGTCGCCTCCGTGTACGTCATGGCCGGCCTCGTCGGCCTGGTCTACGCGATCAAGGAGACCACCAGGCCGGATCCCGCACCCCTGCACATAGTCGGGGCACTGCTGGTGTCCTTCCTCGGCTTCCGGGCCTTCCTGCGCCGCCAGCGCACCCAGCCCTACCCCCTGATCGACTTCGCGCTCTTCCGCGATCGGGCCCTGCTCGTCGGCGTGCTCGGCGCCGGCCTCGCGATGTTCGCCACCGCGGGCATCCAGCTCGTGCTGGCCCAGCGCCTCCAGCTGGTCGTCGGCCACACCCCGCTCAGCGCGGGCCTGCTCGTGGCCGCGTGCGCGCTGGGCGCCCTGGTGGCCGGGGTCGTCGTCGGCGGTCTGGTCCACCGGGTCAGCGTGCGCACGCTGATAGGCGGCGGCCTCGCCACAAGCGCACTGGGCATCCTGCTCACGCTCCTGCTCACCCCGGGCGCGGTCCCCCTCCTGGACTCCGCGCACAGCTCCGGCTGGGTAGTCCCCGGTCTGATCCTGGCCGGCGCGGGTCTGGGCACCACGATGACCGCCGCCTCCGCCGCGATCATCGGCGGGGCCCCGCCCCACCGCGCCGGTATGGCCTCCTCGGTGGAGGAGGTCTCGTACGAACTGGGCAGCCTCACCGGTGTCGCCGTCCTCGGCAGCGTGCTGACCGCGGTCTACACCGGCACGGTCACCCTGCCCGCGGGCTCCCCCGACACCGCGGCCGACAGCCTGGACGAGGCCCGCGCCACCGCCGACCACCTGCCCGCGGATCAGGGCCGCCCCCTGCTGGACACCGCCACCTCCGCCTTCGACAACGGCTACAACGCGACCCTGGTCATAGCCACGGCCCTGCTGGCCGCCGGCTCCCTCTTCGCCCACCGCTACCTGGGGCGTGCTGCAGACTCGGCGAACACCTCTACGGCGCGGTCGAGTTCGGCCTCGGTGTTGTAGTAGTGCGGCGACAGCCGCACCAGCGGATGGACGTCCCGGTCCTCGGTGTCGAACTGGGTGTGCGCCGCCACGGTGGTGGTGACATTGACGCCGCGCCCACCAAGAGCGGCGGCGACGTCCGCGGTGGACACGCCATCGACCTTCGCGGTCACGATCGCGCACCGCTGCCGGCCGAGGTCGTACGTCGTGACACCGGGCACGGCGTCAAGCCGCTCGCGCAACAGCTCCCCGAGCCCGACGGCACGCCGGCCGATGCCCTCCATACCGATCTCCAGAGCCTGCTCGACGGCGGCGCTCAGACCGAGCACGTTGGCGTAGCTCACCTCCCAGGTCTCGAAACGCCGGGCACCGTCGCGCCAGGTGAAGCCCCGCTTGCCGTCCCAGGTGGCGGAGGCGATCTCGCTCACGTACGGATCCAGGTGGTCCAGTGCTTCCCGGCGCACCCACAGAAATCCCGTACCGCGCGGGCCGCGCAGGAACTTCCTGCCCGTGGCGGTGAGCATGTCGCACCCGAGCTCGGCGACATCGACCGGGAACTGGCCGACGGACTGGGTGGCGTCGAGCAGGAAGGGCACACCCGCGGCCCGGCTGATACGACCGATCTCTGCCGCGGGGTTGACCAGGCCTCCGCTGGTGGGGACATGGGTCACACCGACCAGCCTTGTCCGGTCGTCGATCAGCTCCGCCAGGGCCGCGGTGTCGAGCTGCCCGGACTCATCGTTGGGGACGACGACGACCTCGGCGCCGGTGCGCCGGGCGATCTGCAGATAGGCGAGGACGTTGCTTCCGTACTCGGCCCGGCCGGTGAGGATGCGGTCGCCGGGTGCGAACGTCATCGAGTAGAAGGCGGCGTTCCAGGCGTGCGTGGAGTTGTCGAACAGCGCCACCTCGTCCGGCCGGCCGCCGATCAGCCGGGCGATGTTGGCATACGTGGCGTCGATCCGGTCCCGTTCCTGGTGCGCCGCCTCGTACCCACCGATGGCGGCCTCCAACTCCAGATGGGCCGTGATGTCCCGAAGGGTCCGCCGCGACAGCAGGCCTGCGCCTGCGTTGTTCAGATGGATCCGGTTCGCGGTGCCCGGGGTGTCCCGGCGGATCGCTTCGATGTCCATTCCCTGCCCCATCTCTACGGTCGGACGCCTCTGCCTTCCCTTCCCCGACCCCCCGCCCGACACGCAGGGCTCCGCCCGGGGCTTTTCATTCCGCTGCGGCTGCGTCGTGGCTGGTCGCGCAGTTCCCCGCGCCCCTAAAAGCCCATGCCCGAGGCCGGTTCATCCCGTGCGGGCCGTCCTCGGTTACTCGCGCCGTTCCCCGCGCCCCCAAGAAAGACACGTGTGCCCAGGCCAGATCACCACCTGAAGGTCCACCTTCGTCGCTCGCGCCGTTCCCCGCGCCCCCAAAAAAAGACACCTGTGCCCCGGCCGGATCACCACCTGAAGGTCCACCTTCGTTGCTCGCGCCGTTCCCCGCGCCCCTGAAAGACGCCGGTGCCGGGGTCGGAATACCGCGGGGCGGTCCGTCCTCGTGGCTTGCGCTGTTGTCTGCGCCCCCGGCGGGGTACGGGCCGGAGGGGACGTGGCGGGATGTGTGGCCGCAGCTTACGGTGACGGCGGGTTGCGGTCACCGTGTGGCAGCGGGCCGTGCGTCCTCCGCTGCGGACGGACATCCCGACGCGGCCCCGCACCTGGCCCACGAGCCGAACCCCCCACACACCCCAGGGGCGCGGGGAACTGCGCGACCAGCCACACCCAACCCGCAGACGAAAGCCCCGCCGCCGCGCCCCCCCTTCACCCCTTCACCCCTTCACCCCGTCTCCCCGGTGACCGACAGACCTTCGCCACCGAAATCCACGACCGTACACGCCCCACCACCCCAACGAACAGCAACAACAAGCCCACTCACCTCGACACCGACGACCTGCCCGGCAAGCGGCGCCGCCGCACCGCCTTCCCCCGTGAGGGACGCCAACCCCACGAACACCGCCCCCTCCTCCCCCGCACCAACAACTCCGGTGAGTTCGGGAACCAGGGCCCAAGGCCCGAACGCCGTCCCCTGCGGCGTCCTCACCACACACGACGTCTCCCACCCGTACAGCCCGACCAGTTGACTCGTCACCTCCGGCCCGTCGAGCCGCACCTCCGCACCCTGGTCGCCCTCGGGAACGGTCCCCGGAGGCACCGCAACAGCCCAACCGCTCTGATGAACCGGCGTCCCCACCGGCACACCCACCGTGCGGTGCACACGCAGTTCGAGCCGCCCGCGGGCCAGCGTCAGGCTCTCGATCCGCGCAGACGGAAGCACGGGCCCGCCCGCGGGGAAGACCGGCCGATGCCACGAGGCGAGCCAGTCCCGCCCGGCACCCAGCGGATGAATGCGTACACGCGCACTCCGCAAGCCACGGGCCGACAACGCGACATGGTTGTCGGCGGCGTTGGCCGCACTGGTCGGCCCGGTACGGGTGGAGTACGCGAGCCGCGCGTACAACGGGTTGCCCGGCGCCCGCTCCGGCTCCGGCTCCGGCTCCGGCTCCGGCGCCCGCGAGTCGAGTTTGTAACTGCCGTGGTTGTGCAGGCGCGCGAGCCCGTCCCCGCCCGTGGTCTGGACGAGCAGCCCGGGCGCGGGAAGGGCGAGCACACGGTCGGCTCCCTCGACCGGCGCCCGCTCCTCCGTGGCCGTCCACACCGGATCCCCGGCCGGGATCAGCAGCGAGAGGAACCCCTTGGAGGCCCAGTACGGGGACCCGGGCCCGGAGTACCGCTGGAGAGTCGCCTCGTGCGGCCCGTACCACCCGAGCCCGAGGAGCCCGTCCGCGGTCGGCGCACCCCGGTCGACAAAGTGGCGCAGCCCCCCGCTGAGGATGCGGCGTGTGACGCCCGGGTCGAGCGGAGTCTCACCGGTGAGGGCGCCGAGCGCCACGGCGGTGACGGCCGCGAAGCGGTACGTCAGCGAGCGCCCGTGGTGAATGGGCGCACCGTTCGCGTCGAAGAGCAGCGCGAACCCGTCCAGGAACTCCCGCAGTCGCGGGCCGAGCCGGTCGAGCAGCGCCCGGTCCCCGGCGAGGTGGGCGTGCAGCAGCGGATAGAAGTGGAGGGCCCAGCCGTTGTAGTGGTCGAAGGAGCGGCCGTCGCCGTCGGAGTACCAGCCCTGGCCCTGGTACCAGCCGTCGAGCAGGCCGAGCGCGCGGTCGATCGCCCCGCGTGTCTCGGCGTCGCCCCGTCCCACGGACTCCAGGAATCCGGCCACGGTCAGCGGGAAGAGGTACCAGTTGTTGGGAGCGGGCGTGTGCCGCAGCGCGCCACGCAGCCACTGCTCGACGCGGTCCTGGTCGGCGGCCGGGAGGGTGTCCCAGGTCCAGGGCGCGGTGAGCCGCAGGGCCAGTGCCACGGAGGCCGACTCCACCATGGGCTGGCCCTGGATGCCGTGGTGGCCGATCTCCGGCCAGGACTCGGCGTCGTCGCGGCCGGGCATGCGGGTGCCGCGCGCGAGACCGGCGGTGTAGCGCTCCAGGAATCCGTGCGGGTCCTTGCCGGACGCCCCGGCGGTGCGGAACGCGGCGAGCAGGAACGTACGGGCGAACCCTTCGAGACCGTCGGAGCGCACCCCCGACTGCGAGGGCGGGCCGGGCAGGTCGAGCAGGGCGTGGCCGGGGGTGGCGTAGCGGAGGGCGGCGGCCAGCAGCCGGTCGCCGGTGGCTTCCCAGTGGGCACGGGTGTAGCCGGTGTACGGGCTGAGGGTGCGGTCTTCCTCGGGGGCCGGGGGCAGCGGGTGTTCAGGCATGGGAGGGGCCACGTCTCCTGTTCGTTGCGTCGGTTTCCGAAGGTCCGTTCCGTTTCGGTGGCTTCCGAAAGCGGCTGCGGTGGTCGTCAGGTCGGCTCAGGTCAGGCGAGGCGGGCCAGATGTTCGGGCCGGACGGGGTGGGCGAAGGGGCGGCCGAGGGCGTACGACTCGATCTCGGACAGTGCCAGGTCGGCGAGGCGGCGCAGTTCGCCGCCCTTCGAGCCTGCGATGTGCGGGGTGACGAGGACGTTCGGGCAGTCCCACAGTGGTGAGTCGGCGGGCAGTACCTCCGGCTCGGTGACGTCCAGGATCGCGTTGATCCGCCCGGACACCACCTCACCGGTGAGAGCGGTCTGGTCGATGACCGCGCCGCGCGCGGTGTTGATCAGGGTGGCGCCCGTGCGGAGCCGGCCCAGCAGTTCGCGGCCGACCAGGCCGCGGGTCTCGGGCAGCAGCGGTGTGTGCACGCTGAGGACGTCGCTGACCGAGAACAGATCGGGCAGGGAGACCGGCTCCGCCCCGAGATCGCGTGCCTCGGTGTCCGTGACGAAGGGGTCGTGGAGCAGCACCTCCAGATCGTGCGGGCGGAGCAGGTCGATGACTCGGCGTCCGATGGCCGAGGCGCTCAGGATGCCCACGGTCCTGCGGTAGTTGCCCGCCTCGGGGTGGCGTGCGTTCCAGTCGATGCGCCGGCGCTCGGTGCGGTAGGTCCGGGCGGTGTCGAGGACGCGCTTGTTGGCGAGCAGGATCATGGCGAGGGTGTACTCGGCAACCGGTACGGCGTTGGCCGCGGCGGCGGAGGACACGGTGAGGCCGCGCTCCCAGCAGGCGGCGGTGATGTGGTGGCGTACGGTCCCGGCGGTGTGCACGACGGCGCGCAGCCGGGGCGCGGCGTCGAGTACCGCCGCGTCGATGGGCGGGCAGCCCCAGCCGGTGACGAGCAACTCGGCCTCGGCGAGCGCGTGGTGGGCGGCGGGGGTGGTGAAATCGTCCAGTACGAGGTGCGGGTCGATGTCGGTGAGTGCGGCCAGCCGGGCCCGTACATCCGGGTCGAGGACCTGCTCCGCGGTCCTCCGCGCCATGGCGAGCACGGCACGCGGGCGGGGACGGGGCCGGAGGCCGGGGTGGGTCACTTGACGCTCCTACGGGTCAACTGGGGCTCCTTGCACAACACTTGACGGAACATCACGTGCCGGCACATCACTTGTCGGCGAATCACTTGACGCTTCCGGCGGTCAGGCCGGACTTCCAGTAGCGCTGCAGCGTGACGAACGCGACGATCAGCGGTACGACGGCGAGCAGCGAGCCGATGACGACGAGCGGGTAGTACTCGGGCGAGACGGTGGCGGAGCTGTTCCAGGTGTAGAGCCCGAGGCTCAGCGGATACAGGTGCTGGTCGGAGAGCATCACCATCGGCAGGAAGAAGTTGTTCCAGATGGCGGTGAGCTGGAAGAGGAAGACGGTGACGAATCCGGGGCCGAGCATGCGCAGACTGACGCGTACGTACGTCTGCAGTTCGCCGGCGCCGTCCACGCGGGACGCCTCCAGCACCTCGTTGGGTACGTAGCCGCTGCTGAGCAGCCGGGCGAGGTAGACGCCGAAGGGGTTGAACAGGACGGGGACGAAGACCGCCCAGAAGGTGTTGACCAGGCCGATCTCGGAGGCCACCAGATAGAGCGGGAGGGCGAGGACGGTCTGCGGGACCATGACGCCGGTGAGGACGAGACCGAACAGCTTCTCCTTGTGCCGGAACTCGTACTTGTCGAAGGCGTACCCAGCCGAGACGCTGATGAGGGAGCCGATCAGGGCGCCGCCGACCGCGTACAGCAGGCTGTTGAGGTACCACTCGCCGTAGAGGCCGCCGTCCATGGCGAAGAGGTCGGAGAGGTTGCGGGAGAGGGAGAAGTCGCCGAGGGAGAAGATGTCGCTGCCGAAGAGGGCGTCGGCGTTCTTGGTGGACGCGAACAGCAGCCACAGGGCGGGCAGCATCGTGTAGAGGGCGGCTATCAGGACGACGGCGTTGGCGACGCCGCGGCTGGTGAGTCCGGACTTCCCGAAGGGTCGGCCGAGTGGCCTGGTGGGTGACCCTCCGGGCGGGGTCGTGGGGGTTGTCGTGGTGATGGGAGTCGTCGTGGTCATTTCGCGCTCCGTTCGCGGCGGCCTGCCCAGCGCGTCACCGCGAACGACAGGGCGCAGGTGACGACGAGGAGGATGACGGAGGCCGCGGAGGCGAGTCCGTAGTTGTTGCGGCGGAAGGCCGCGTCGTAGATGTACATGTTCGGTGTGAAGCGGGAGTTGACCATCGGCGTCGCCTGGTTCATCAGCATCGGCTCGGTGAACAGCTGCAGCGCGGCGATGAGGGAGAACATGCACACCATGAGGACGGATCCCCTGATGATGGGGACCTTGACCTGGAACGCGGTGCGCACACCTCCCGCCCCGTCGATCCTGGCCGCTTCCAGCACCTCGCGCGGCAGCGCCTGGAGGGCGGCGTAGAAGATCACCATGTTGTAGCCGAGGCCGCTCCACAGGGCGATGTTGACGATCGACGGGAGCACTGTGTGCAGGCCCAGGAAGTCGATGGTGATGTCGGCCTCGGCGAAGAGCTTGATGACCGGGCTGAGCCCCGGTGTGTAGAGGTAGAGCCAGATGACCGCCGCGATGATGCCGGGCACGGCGTGCGGCAGGTAGAGCAGCATCTGCGCGGTGCGCCGCAGCCGGATCAGTCCGGAGTCGAGCAGCAGGGCGAGGCCCAGGGCGCCGGTGACGACGAGCGGGACGAAGATCACGCAGTACAGGGCGATGGATCCGAAGCCGGAGACGAAGCTCGGGTCCTGCAGCACGGCGAGGTAGCTGCGCAGTCCGGTGAAGATGGTGCGGCCGCCGCCGAAGCCGAGGCCGTCGTGGTCCTCGGAGAAGAAGCTGAGGTAGATCGCGTAGCCGACAGGGACGAGGAACACGGCGACGAGCAGTGCCGTGAACGGGGCGAGGAGCGTGACGTAGGCGAACCTCTGCTGTCGGCGTCCGGCTCTGCGGGTGCGGGCGGGGTCCGCGGGTGGCGGTGTGGTCCCCCTCCGTTTTCTGGTAGTCGTCCGTTTTCTGGGAGTCGTCACTGTGCTCACGGATGCACCTCGGATCCAACCTGATGTGCGGCTCTGGAGGGGTGGTGTGCGGGGGCGTGGTGTGACGCGGCGGGGTGTGGCACGGCTGCCGGTCAGCGGGTGGTGACGGACAGGCCGAGGCTCTTCAGGTCGGGCAGGGTCTTGCTCTGTGCCTCCCGGAGGGCCTCCAGGATGGTTCCGCTGCCGACACCGGCCCGCGCGAGCCCGTCGTCGCCGGAGCTGATCGTCGAGACCATGCGCGGCCCCCACTTCCATCGGGTGGAGATCAGCTCGGCCTCCCTCTGGAAGAGACCGAAGATGTCCTGGCCCGAGTAGTAGCTGGTGTCCATCTCCTTCCGGGCGACCGGAACCAGGTCGGTCACGGTCGGATAGGCGCTGCTGACCCCGCTGGAGAGCTTGGCGCGCAGCGCGTCCGGGCTGGTGACCATCCAGGTGATGAACTCCAGGGCTTCCTCGGGGTGCGTGCTGTCCTTGGTGACCATGAAGGTCGAGCCGCCCTGGGTGCCCAGGGACGGCTTATCCGGGTTCCACTGCGGGGAGGCGGCGATGGCCCATTTGCCCTTGCCGCCCGGAGTGGAGGCCATCATCGAGCCCGCCGCCCAGGCGCCCGCGAGCCAGCCGGCCGTCTCACCGCTCTGCAGGTGTGCCCGCCACTGCTGGCTGGACGAGGGCTCGACCCGCACCAGGTCGTCGTCGACCAGGCGCTGCCAGTACGCGGCGACCCTGCGGGTGGGGGCGTCGTCCATGGAGACGTTCCAGGACGTGTCAGAGGTGTCGTACCACTGCGCGCCTGCCTGCCAGGCGAGGCCGGCCATGGCGAGCGTGCCACCGGTGGTGAAGAAACTGGCGATACGGGAATCGGGCCTGGCCTTCTTCAGCTCGCGGGCCGAAGTCTCGAACTCCGCCCAGGTCTTGGGCACGGGGATGTCGTACTTGGTGAACAGGTCCTTGCGGTAGAGGAAGACCATCGGTTCGATGTCGACCGGGAGGGCGTAGGTGCGCCCCTCGAACGTGGTCAGGTCCATCGCCTGCGGGATGATCTTGCGGCGCACCGGGTCGGGCAGCATGTCCGTGATGTCGCGGGGCACGCCGTCGATGGCGTAGCTGGGCAGCTGGGGATACTCGATGGTGGCGACGTCGGGGGCGTTGCCCGCCCGTGCGGCGTTGCTGAGTTTGGCCCAGCCGCCCTGGTCGCCCGAAGGCACCTGCTCGAAGTCGACCTTGATCCTGGTGTGGGTGCGGTTGTACTCGTCCACGACCTCCTGGCTGCCGCGCAGCGCCGACCAGAAGGTGACGTGCACCGGCCCGTCTCCGGCACTGTCCGCCTTCCCAGCGCCGGAACAACCCGCCACCAGCAGCATGGCGAAGATCGTGAGCAGTGCCGTCACGGCCGCACCTGAGCGTCTGACTGCTGGGCATTGACCAGGCATGGGCCCTCCCGCGTCGTTGCTGGGTCATGGGCATCCTCAGCGGCAGACGAAAAAGGCGTCAATACATCGAACAGAAGAAACCAAAGCGGTCAAACGAACAAGTCCGAACGCCTGGCGACTTCGCACGAGGTCAGACCGCCGGCGCGGCCGTGGACTCCCGGATCACGAGCCCCGGCAGCAGTTCCACATGCCGGGTGGCCCCGGGCCGCAGCCCGCCGCCCGCCATGTCGAGCCGTCGCAGCAGCAACTCGACCCCGGTCCGGCCGAGTTCCGCCTTGGGTGGGGCAACGGCCGTCAGCGGGACCGGCCCCATGTCGGCGACCACGTCGTTGTACGCGACCACCGAGCAGCGTCCCGGCACGTCGATCCCCGCCGCCAGCAGGCGTTGCACCAGCATCAGCGCGTCCATGTCGCTGTGGATGAGCACGGCCGTCGCGCCGCTCTCCCCGACCGCCGCGATCAGGTCGGCCGCCCGCGGATCGGCGACGCGCGGATCGGGACCGGCGCTGCTCGAACTGAGAATCGTGGGGCATCCCTCCGCGAGCCCCAAGGCGGCGGTCTGCTCGGCGAACTCGGCGCGGATGACCCGCGCGGTGGGGCTGTCGTCGCGGGCCGCCAGCACGATCCGCCGGTGCCCGAGACCGACCAGGTGCCCGAGCGCCAGATGCACGCCGTACGCGTGGTCCGTACGCACACAGTCCATCGAGTAGATCCCGCCGGCCCGGGCGGGGCGCCGCTCCACCAGCACCACTGGGACGTCCAGGGCGGCCAGCCACGAGTGGTCCGCCTCCGCCTCCGCCCGTGTGCGCCAGTGCGGCGACAGCAGCAGGCCGCGCGCGCCCGCGTCCACGGCCTGACGCACGGCCTCGCGCTCCGACCCGCCGTCACCCGCGGTGATGTGGAGCGCCAGCCGCAGACCGGCCTTGGCCGCGGCCTCCCGCGCGCCCTGCACGGCCTCGGTGAGATAGGTGTTCCTCTCCGGTACGACCATGGCGACGGCGTCACCGCCGACAGGGGCCTCCTCGGGCACCGGCCGCAGGGAACGCGCCACCCCGTGCCCCCTGCGCACCTCCCCACGCCGGGCCAGGTCCTCCACGTCCCGGCGCACTGTCACCACGGAGACGCCGAGTTCGTCGGCGAGATCGGTGATGCGCGCGACACCCCTGTCCCGCACCGTCTCCGCGATCCGGTCCTGCCGCGTCCGCGCCGACTCCCGCATGTCCCCACCGCTCTCGCCCACGTCGGCCGCGCCGTCGGCCACCACAGCACGGCGGCTCGCACGATCGAGTTTCGCGCGATGGCCTCATCGTAGCGATCAATCGATCAAAACGGCGGTGGCTTCGGCGACATCCGCCGCTTCGGCAGCGTCTGCCCGGATGGGCCGGACGGCCGCGCGCCACGTGACGGCCACTGCCGCGGTTCGTTGGACGGATCACCGGATGTGGCCTGGTAGGGCTGTTCCCTCTCACCCTCCGTGGGCGTCGAGCAGTGAACGTCAACGGCGAGAATCGCATCTACTTTCGCAGCAGTCCCTTCCACCCCACCCGTTCTGCCCCGCCCGCTTGCCCCGCCCGCTCTGCCCCAGGAACAGCCTTCATGCGCGTACAGCCGTTCTCCGTGGTCGCCCCGGCACCCTCCGGACCCGACGGCGTCCTCGACGTCCCCCGGAAGTCCGGGTACCGGCCGATCCGGCTGTGGGCGGGCCGCGTCCCCGTGCTCGCGGTCCTCGCCGTCCTCCCGCTGTACGGGGTGTGGGCGACGCTGCTCGCGACGGGCGGCGGCGATCTCGCGGCCCAGTACGCCTGGGCGGGCTTCTTCGCCCGGAACCCGGACTCGGCGTACGGGCTGTTCTGGTACGGCGGCACGCACGCCGCCAACTACAGCGTGCTCTCCCCTCCGTTGATGGCGATGCTGGGCGTACGGACCACCTCTGTCCTGGCCGGGGTGGCTGCCACCTGGCTGCTGGGCTCGCTGCTGGAGCGGACCGTCGCCAGGGTGCCGCTGTGGCCCGCACTGCTCGGCGCTCTCGGGCTGTGGGCCAACGTCGCCTCGGGGCGCACCACGTTCGCCATCGGGCTGGCCTTCGGACTCGCCGGGCTCCTGGCCGTGGCGGGCCGTCCGGCGCGGCGGGGCCGGCTGACCGCGGGCGCCCTGGGAGCGCTGCTGGCCACCCTGGCCAGTCCGGTGGCCGGGCTCTTCCTGCTGGTGGCCGGTGCCGGGTATCTGCTCGACCGGCGGTACGCCAAGTGCCTCGCCCTCTCCGTGCCGCCCGTCGCCGTCTGCGCGTCGACAGCGCTTCTGTTTCCCTTCCAGGGCGAGCAGCCCATGCCCGCGGTCCGCGTACTGCTGCCCCTGCTGCTGGCCGGCGCCGTGGTGTGGGCGGCTCCCCGCACGTGGCGGGTGCTGCGGGGCGGGGCGGCGGTGTACGCCGTCGGCGTCGTACTCACCTGTCTCGTCCCCTCGCCGATCGGCACCAACGTGGAACGGCTCGCGGCGCTCTTCGCCCCCGCGGTGCTGCTCCTCTGCCTGCGGGGCGCGACCGGGTCCGGTGACGTCCTGCCCGCCCTGCGGAGGGCCTTCGTACGGCGGGCCTCCTTGTGGCGGGCCTCCGGGCGGCGGGCCTCTTTGTGCCGGACCTCCTTGTGGCGGACCTCCCCACGCTGGGTCGCCCCGGTCGCTCTCGCCCTCGCCGCGTCGGTCGCCTGGACCACCACGACGACCGCCAACGACCTGCGGGTCACCACGTCGGTGCCGGCCTGGGCCACGCACACCGCCGGGGTGCTCGCCGAGCTGGACCGGCTCGGCGCCGATCGCGACCGGGTCGAGGTGGTGCCCGCCCGCAACCACCGCGAGGCCGCTCTCTTCGCACCGCACGCACAGCTGATGCGGGGCTGGAACCGCCAGTTGGACGTCGAGCGGGGACGGCTGTTCTACAAGGGCGCGCTCGACGCCCCGCGCTACCACGCCTGGCTGCGCCACTGGGCCGTGGGATACGTCGTCGTGCCCGACGGGACACCCGACGGCCCCGCCGAGCACGAGGCCGCCCTCGTCACCTCCGGGCAGGACTGGCTGGAGCCCGTGTGGCACGACGCGTACTGGAGGATCTACCGCGTCCAGGACGCGGAGCCGCTCGTCTCGGCGCCCGCGCGAGTGGTGCGGGCGGGCGAGGCGGCCGTGGTGCTGAGGGTGCCGAGGCCCGGGGCCGTGACCGTCCGGGTCCGGTACTCGCCGTGGCTGCGGGCCGCCGGGGCCTGCGTACGGCCGGACGGGCCCTGGACACGGCTGACCGTGCGGCGGGCGGGCCTGTACCGGCTGGACTCCAGCTATGTGAACGGGCCCTCGGACGAGGACGGTTGCCTGCCGGCCGAGAGCGGCGCCGAGCAGGGACCGCAGTGACCCGACAGGGGCGACCGCCGCCCGGCAGGAGCGGCAACGGCAGGTGCGTCAGGCGCGTCAGGCACGGCGGACGGTGACACCGGACCGGGCCCGCCCGCCGGGTCTCCTGGGACTCGGCGGGCGGGCCCGGCCCTGTACGTGCTCGTCTGCGGTCAGTCGACGAGCGTGATGTCCTGCTGCTGGCGCGCGTGGAAGTACGGCAGTGGGAGCCCGCCGCCGGAACGCAGTTCCATCACCGTGGCCTCGACCCGGGCCGCGCCCGGCTTGAACCGTCCCGGCTCGGTGCGGTCGGTGTTCGTCCAGCGGTGCTCGGCGCCGTCGCAGACCGCCCTGGTGCCACCGACTCCCTTCCGCGACCTGCCCTCGCCCTGGCCGAGCGAGGAGCTGACGAAGACCGGTCCGGTGCCGCCCGTGCAGCGGTAGGTGCCGGAGAGGGTGACCGTGCCGTCCGCGGCGACACGGCCCGTCGGGTCGACCGTCACCGTCTCGAACGGCCCCGAACGTTCGGACAGTTCGAGCGAGTCGGCGACGGCGTGCGCGGACGACGGGGCGGCGAGCAGCAGCAGTGCGGCACCGGTGGCTGTGCCCATGACCTGGCGCAATGGCATTGGAGTACCTCCTGGAGTGGGGGGTCTCCACAGGTACCGGCCCGGTGTGCTCGCGCGCGTGATCATCACCCCTTTGGTGGCGAGTCCGCACCATCCGTCCTGGGCACGTCCGAGTGTTGTCCGCGTGTTGTCACGCTTCCCTTCCGGCTGTTCCGATGAGTTCGCGGCAGGAGGATGGTCTATTCACAACGAGGCGACGACAACGCCGCCGAACCCTTCGCACGTGGAGGTACGCCATGTGTTCCCACCAGTCTTCGTGCCCGTCCGCCGACCGCACCGAGCGCTCCCACCGCGACGACGCGCACATCGTCTCCGCGCACCCCGAGCAGGGCTGGTACCTGCTGTGCGACGGCGCGATCGTCTTCGACGACACCGGCGCGCTGCTGCCCGACGGCAGTGTCGTGGCCCCGCACCGCGTCCCGGCCGGGCAACTGACCATCGCGGCCTGACACTCCCGGCCCGACACTCCCCTGGCAGCAGGGCGGCAAGGACCGGCTATCGCGGTCCATTGACTGCCGTCATGAAGACGATACGCTCCTGGTGCGACCCCACCACGACAAGGGGGCGGACCGCCATGGAGCCCAGGAACCCCCGGGACGTCGACACCTTCCCGCGCGACCGTCTGCCGCCGCCGGACCAGTGGCCCCAGCTCCGCTTCGACCTCCCGGAACCGCGCTTCCCCGAGCGCCTCAACTGCGCCGCGGAGCTCCTCGCCCACACCACCCCGGACCGCCCGGTCTTCCGTACCGCCTCCGGTGACACCTGGACGTACGGCGAACTCCGCACCCGCGTCGACCGCGTCGCGCACGTCCTGACCGGCGAACTCGGTGTGATGCCCGGCAACCGCGTCCTGCTGCGGGGGCCCACGACACCCTGGCCGGCGGCATGCCGGCCGGCGGTCCTGAAGGCGGGCGCGGTCGCCGTCACCGTTCTCGCCCAGCAGCGCCCCCACGAGCTGACCACGATGCGCGAGATCGCCCCGGCCGGGCATGCGCTGCTGCGTCACCCGGACGTGGTCGAGACGGCCGTCGTGGGGCGCCCCGACGCGTCGCGCGGCCAGGTCGTAGTCCGCGCGAGATCGTCCTCCTTGACGCGCCGCCGCGGACGGCGACGGGCACGCTGCAGTGGTTCCGGGTGCGCGCGGACGTCAACCCGGCACGCACGGAAGGCGGTTCCGTACGAACGGAAAGTCATCCCATGCCCCCGGAAGGCGATCAAGCGTGATGGTGACGATCTAGAGTGATCAACGTGTCCGAGCAGCACACTCCCCGGTCCCTCATCGTCACCTTCTACGGCGCGTACGGCCGGTTCGCCCCTGGTCCGGTACCCGTGGCCGAACTGATCCGGCTTCTCGCCGCGGTCGGCGTGGACGCGCCCTCCGTGCGTTCGTCGGTGTCCCGGCTCAAACGCCGCGGGCTGCTGGTGCCGGCGCGTACGGCGTCGGGCGCGGCCGGGTACGTACTGTCGCCGGACGCGCGACAGCTCCTCGACGACGGCGACCGGCGGGTCTACGCGGCCTCACCCCCCGAGGACGACAGCTGGGTGCTCGCCGTGTTCTCCGTGCCGGAGTCCGAGCGGCAGAAACGTCACGTACTGCGCTCCCGTCTGTCCGGCCTCGGTTTCGGGACGGCCGCACCCGGGGTGTGGCTCGCGCCCGCCCGCCTCTACGAAGAGACCCGCCACACGCTGGAACGGCTGCGTCTCGACGCGTACGTGGAACTGTTCCGCGGCGAGCACCTGGGCTTCGCGGCGACGGCCGACGCGGTCGCCCGCTGGTGGGACCTGGCCTCGATCGCCAAGCAGCACGAGGCGTTTCTCGACCACCACGCGCGCGTGCTGCACGACTGGGAGGCGCGGGACGACACCCCCGAGGAGGAGGCGTACCGCGACTACCTGCTCGCCCTGGACACCTGGCGCCATCTCCCGTACGCCGATCCCGGACTGCCTCCCGCGCTGCTGCCCGAGGACTGGCCGGGCGCCCGCTCGGCGGCCGTCTTCCAGGCACTGCACGAGCGACTGCGGGACACGGGGGCGGCCTTCGCGGGCGTACCGGAAAACCGCCCCAAACCCGAAAGCGTGTGACGCCGGACACACTTCGGACCGCTAAGGCAACGCTCAGGCTACTCAGTCCCTCTTCTCATAATCCTTACCTAGCGTCGTGACGCATGAGTCTGATGCGCAGTCTGAACCGGGCACTCTCCGCCACCACCGGCCTCCAGGTGCGTAAGGCCGCCGCCGTCGCACCGCCCGGGCCGAAGAAGGCGGCGGCGAAACCCGGGAAGCGGCCCACACCGGTGTACCGATGTCCCGCGCCCGTGGACCTCGCGACGGACCGGCTGCTGCGGGAGCCGGTCTTCATCATGTCGCCGGTGCGCTCCGGCTCGACCCTGCTGCGGATGCTCCTGAACGCGCACTCACGGTTCCACTCCCCGCACGAGCTGCACATCCGCCGCCTCGAGGTCGACTTCGGCAGCAAGCTGTCGCAGCGCGCGATGAGCGCCCTCGATCTGGAGCGCGGCGACCTGGAGCATCTGCTCTGGGACCGGGTCATGCACCGCGAACTGGTCAGGTCCGGCAAGGACTTCATCGTCGAGAAGACACCGAGCAACGCGTTCGTCTACCGGCGCATCCGGGACTGCTGGCCGGACGCCCGCTTCGTCTTCCTGCTCCGCCACCCGGTGTCCATCGCCCGGTCCTGGCACGAGGGCGACCCCGACAAGCGGACCTTCGACGAGGCCGCCGCCGACGCTCTGCGCTACATGAAGGCCGTCGACAACGCCCGCAAGGGGATCACCGGCGGCCACACCCTGCGCTACGAGGACATCACCGCCGGCCCCGAGAAGGAGATGCGCCGGCTCTGCGCCTTCCTGGACGTGGACTTCGAACCGTCGATGCTCGACTACGGCAGAAAGGACGACACACAGGTCGTGAAGGGCCTCGGCGACTGGCGGGACAAGATCCGCACCGGCCAGGTGCAGAGCGGCCGGGCGCTGCCCGCCGAGGACGAGATACCGGAGATCCTGCGACCGATGTGCGAGGCCTGGGGCTACACCTCGTGAAACCCCATGCCGAGATAGCCGAGGTCTGGCCGCGCGACGGACGCGTCAGACTCGTCGGACACATCCACGGACACCCCGCCGAGGGCGAGTGGCGACTGCTGCTCACCCGCCGGAGCCACGCGGAGCAGCGACTCGACTACCCCGCGCAGGTGAAGGGCGACCGTTTCGAGAGTGAGCTGCCCGTCGCGGACGTGGCGGCGGCGACCGACACCGCCGAGGCCGAGATCGAGGCCGGGGTCGAGGAGTGGGACATCCATCTCACCGACGGCGAGGTGGAGTTGCGGGCCGGACGGCGGCTCGACGACATCCACGGCAAGAAGAAGATCATGGTCTTTCCCGAGCAACGGGTACGCGGCATCGGTGTGCGTCCGTACTACACGGTGAAGGACAACCTTTCGCTGGAGTGCCGTACGGGAGCCGCAACATGACGATCCATCAGATCGGAGGGCGGCCGAAGGTCCGCTATCTGCTCCTGCACGCGTACGGGCGCGGCGGCACCATCCGCACGGTGATGAACCAGGCCAACTCCCTGGTACAGGCGGGCTGGCAGGTCGAGCTGGTGAGCGCGCTGCGCCGCCGCGACGACCTCCAGTTCCCGCTCGACCCGCGCGTGGAGGTCACGACGGTCGTCGACCAGCGCGAGGAGGCCCACACCCCGCCGACGGGCATGCTCGGCCGCTGGCAGGACTGGCGCCGCGGCCGACTCACCGAGCAGCCCGCGCGGCACATCCCGTGCGGCGAGTTCGGCTACCGCTACTTCAACCGGTACGTGGAGCAGCGGCTGATCGCCTACCTCTCCTCGCTGCGCGACGGGGTCCTGGTGACCACGAGGCCCGCACTCAACTTCCTTGCCGCGGAACACGCGACGGGTGGTGTGGTGCGCGTCGCGCAGGAGCACATGAACCACGGCACGCACAAGCAGGACGTGCGGCAGCGCATCCGGGAGACCTACGCGCGCTTCGACGCGGTCGCCGTCCTGACCGAACGGGACCGCGAGGAGTACGAGCAACTGCTGCCCGGCACCCGGGTCGTACGCATCCCCAACGCCGTGCACTCCCTCGACCAGGTGCCCTCCGACCACCGCTCGAAGATCGCGGTGGCGGCCGGCCGGCTCTTCCCGCAGAAGGGCTTCGACCTGCTGATCCCGGCGTGGGCGAAGCTCGTCGAGACGTACCCCGACTGGCAGTTGAGGATCTACGGCAGCGGCGAGAAGAAGGCCGAGCTGCGGGAGCTGATCGAGGAGCACCACCTCTACAACCACGTGTTCCTGATGGGCCACACGGACCGGCTCGACGACGAACTCGCCAAGGCCTCCTTCTACGTGCTCAGTTCGCGCTTCGAGGGGCTGCCCATGGTGATGATCGAGGCGATGAGCCACTCGCTCCCGGTGGTGAGCTTCGACTGCCCGACCGGCCCCTCGGACGTGCTCACCCACGGGGTCGACGGTCTGCTGGTCGCGCCGGAGGACCCCGACGCGCTCGCCGACGCCATGGCCAAGCTGATGGGCGACCGGGCGCTGCGGGCGGACATGGGCGTCGCCGCCGTACTGACGGCGGCCTCGTACGGGCCGGACGCCGTGCACCCCCGCTGGGAGGCCCTCTTCCGCGAACTCCACGAGGTTCGCGAACTCCACGAACTCCATGACCTCACCGATCAACGGCACCGCGTCGCGGGCGCCTCGAAGGGACAGCGCGCATGACCACCACGGCCAGGGGCCGTCAGAAGCCCCCCACCGCTCAGGGAGCCACCATCTGGCTCACCGGGCTGCCGAGCGCGGGCAAGACGACCGTCGCCCGCTTCCTCGCCGGCCGGCTGCGGTCCGAGGGACACCGTGTGGAGGTCCTCGACGGCGACGAGATCCGGCGCTTCCTCTCCGCCGGCCTCGGCTTCTCCCGCGAGGACCGCAACACCAACGTGCAGCGCATCGGCCTGGTCGCCGAAGTCCTCGCACGCAACGGGGTGCTGGCGGTGGTACCGGTCATCGCCCCGTACGCCGACAGCCGCGAGGCGGTGCGCAAACGGCACGAGGCCAGCGGCACGCCGTACATCGAGGTGCATGTCGCCACTCCGGTCGAGGTGTGCAGCGAGCGGGACGTGAAGGGCCTGTACGCGCGGCAGGCGGCGGGACAGCTGACCGGCCTCACGGGGGTCGACGACCCGTACGAGCCGCCGCTGGACCCCGCCCTGTCCCTGGCGACGCAGTCGCAGACGCCCGAGGAGTCGGCGGACTCGGTGCACGCGGTGCTGGCGGCCAGGGGGCTCGTGTGACACCGGGCCCGACGACCGCCGACCGTACCCACGCGTTGCCGGAGCAGGCGCTTCCACAGCAGGCGCTTCCGCAGCGCGCGCTCCCCCGGCACGCGCTGTCGCATCTGGACGCTCTGGAGTCCGAGGCGGTGCACATCTTCCGCGAGGTGGCGGGTGAGTTCGAGCGGCCGGTGATCCTGTTCTCCGGCGGCAAGGACTCCATCGTCATGCTGCACCTGGCGCTGAAGGCGTTCGCGCCCGCTCCGGTGCCGTTCTCACTGCTGCATGTGGACACAGGACACAACTTTCCGGAAGTCCTTGAGTACAGGGACCATGTGGTGGCCGCACATGGGCTGCGCCTCCATGTGGCCTCCGTACAGGACTACATCGACCGGGGTGTGCTGAGGGAACGTTCCGACGGGACGCGTAACCCGCTGCAGACGGTGCCGCTGACGGAGAAGATCCAGGCGGAGCGGTTCGACGCGGTGTTCGGCGGCGGACGCCGGGACGAGGAGAAGGCCCGCGCCAAGGAGCGGGTGTTCTCGCTGCGGGACGAGTTCTCGCAGTGGGACCCGCGCCGCCAGCGGCCGGAACTGTGGAACCTCTACAACGGTCGGCACGCGCCCGGCGAGCATGTCCGCGTCTTCCCGCTGTCCAACTGGACCGAGCTGGATGTGTGGCAGTACATCGCCCGCGAGGGCATCGAACTCCCCGAGATCTACTTCGCGCACGAGCGGGAGGTCTTCCAGCGGGCCGGCATGTGGCTGACCGCCGGCGAGTGGGGCGGCCCGAAGGACGGCGAGACCGTCGAGAAGCGGCAAGTCCGCTACCGGACCGTGGGCGACATGTCCTGCACCGGCGCCGTCGACTCGGACGCGGTGACCCTCGAGCAGGTCATCGCCGAGATCGCCGCCTCCCGGCTCACCGAGCGGGGCGCCACCCGCGCCGACGACAAGATGTCCGAGGCCGCGATGGAAGACCGCAAGCGCGAGGGGTACTTCTAGAGATGACCGGCAACACCTCCACCACCGCTGCCGTCGCCATGTCCCGCACCACCGTGGACACGCTGCGGTTCGCGACCGCCGGGTCCGTCGACGACGGCAAGTCCACCCTCGTCGGCCGGCTGCTGCACGACTCCAAGTCGGTCCTCACCGACCAGTTGGAGGCCGTGGAGCGCGTCTCCCAGAGCCGTGGCCAGGACGCGCCGGACCTGGCACTGCTCACGGACGGTCTGCGGGCCGAGCGGGAGCAGGGCATCACCATCGACGTGGCGTACCGCTACTTCGCCACGGCCCGGCGCCGGTTCATCCTCGCCGACACACCCGGCCACGTGCAGTACACCCGCAACATGGTCACCGGCGCCTCCACGGCCGAACTGGCGATCATCCTCGTCGACGCCCGCAACGGCGTCGTCGAGCAGACCCGCCGCCACGCCGCGATCGCCGCACTGCTGCGCGTCCCGCACATCGTGCTGGCCGTGAACAAGATGGACCTCGTCGGATACGAGGAGAAGGAGTTCGACCGGATCGTCGAGGACTTCGCGGGCCACGCGGCCGAGTTGGACCTGCCCGGTTTCACACCGATCCCCGTGTCGGCCCTGGCGGGCGACAACGTGGTGGACCGCTCGACGCGCATGGACTGGTACGAGGGTCCGGCGCTGCTCCGGCATCTGGAGTCCGTGCCGGTCGGCGGCGACCGCTCGGGCGAACCCGCGCGCTTCCCCGTGCAGTACGTGATCCGGCATGCCGAGATCCGTTACTACGCGGGCCAGTTGGTCTCCGGCTCGCTGCGCGTCGGGGACCGGGTGACGGTCCACCCCTCCGGCGAGACCTCCGCGATCACCGCCATCGACGTACTCGGCGAGGACACGCGGGAGGCGTACGCCCCTCAGTCGCTGACCCTGCGCCTGGCCGACCAGCGCGATGTCTCGCGCGGCGACATGATCACGACCGGCGCGGACGTGCCGGTGCTCACGCGGGACGTCCGGGCCGCCGTCTGCCATCTGGCCGACCGTCCGCTGCGGGTCGGCGACCGGGTTCTGGTCAGGCACACGACCCGTACGGTCAAGGCGATCGTGCGGGATCTGGCCGGGGCCGCCGAGCTGACCGCGAACGACCTTGGCCGGATCACCCTGCGCACCGCCGAGCCGCTGGCGCTCGACAACTACGCGGACTCGCGCCGCACCGGGGCGTTCATCCTGGTCGACCCGGCGGACGGGGCGACGCTGACGGCGGGGATGGTCGATCTGGAGGAGGCCAGCTCGCGCGCGTAAGCCGAGAGAAAACAGGGCCCGGAGAGAACAGGGCCGTGGGGGCCAGGCACATCGGTGCCTGGCCCCCACGGCCCTGTTTCGTGTTTATGACTGCCGTCATGGATACGCGACAACACGGTCACGGAGTCACGACTCGTCGATAGGCCGGTAACGACAGGCGCAGAACGCGGGATGCGGACCGTTCACCTGGGTAAGCAGCCCGATACCGGGCCGAACGTCCCGAATAGAGCCCGCCGAGCGCCTCTGTCCGGTTGCGTCGTACCATTCCTAAAGTTGAAAGCAGGACATCCTGCTCCATGAACGGACCCGCCTTGCACGATCCCCAAGCCCCAGCCTCCTGGCGCATCGCTCTGCCGCACACCGCCGCGGCCGTGCCCGTCGCCCGTGCCCTGGTCCGTACCGCGCTCGCCGAACTGGAACACGCCGCCGACAGCGACACCGCCGAACTGCTCACCGCGGAGCTGGTGGCGAACGCCGTGGAGCACACCAAGGGCGACCGGCCCATAGAGCTGGTCGTGGAGCTGCTGCCGACCGGATGCCAGGTCGAGGTGCACGATCCCGACCCGCACCCGCCGGGCGATCTCACGATCCCCGACCCGTCGGGCGAGCCCGACCCCTGGCAGGAGCACGGCCGGGGGCTGCTGCTGATCCGCGCCCTCAGCTCGTCGTGCGGGCACCGGCCCACGGACTCCGGGAAGGCGGTCTGGTTCAGGCTGCCGGCGGTGCCGCACCAACGGAACCCGCTGTAGCGACGGCGCCACCCGCCGAGCCCCTCACGCTCCTGACGCCCCTCACGCGAGGGTCGCGACCAGCATCGCCTTGATCGTGTGCAACCGGTTCTCCGCCTCGTCGAAGACGACCGAGTGGGCCGACTCGAAGACCTCGTCGGTGACCTCCAGCGAGTCCAGGCCGTGCCGCTCATGGATGTCGCGGCCGACCTTGGTGCCCAGGTCGTGGAAGGCCGGCAGACAGTGCAGGAACTTGACGTCCGCGTTGCCGGTGGCCCGCAGGACGTCCATCGTCACCGCGTACGGGCCGAGGGCGACGATGCGCTCGTCCCAGACCTCCTTGGGCTCACCCATGGACACCCAGACGTCGGTGGCGACGAAATCGGCGCCCGCGACCCCCTCCGCGACGTCCTCGGTGAGCGTGATCCGCGCCCCGCTGCGCACGGCGAGCTCGCGCGCCCGGTCGACGATCTCCTCGGCGGGCCAGTAGGCCTTCGGCGCGACGATCCGTACGTCCATGCCGAGCAGCGCGCCGGTGACCAGGTAGGAGTTGCCCATGTTGAAGCGCGCGTCGCCGAGGTAGGCGAAGGCGACCCGGTTCAGCGGCTTGGTGGTGTGCTCGGTCATCGTGAGGACGTCGGCGAGCATCTGGGTCGGGTGCCACGCGTTCGTCAGACCGTTGTAGACAGGCACGCCCGCGTGGGCGGCCAGTTCCTCGACACCCTCCTGACTGTCCCCGCGGTACTGGATCGCGTGGAACATCCGGCCGAGCACCCGTGCGGTGTCCTTCACGGACTCCTTGTGCCCTATCTGTGAGCCCGACGGGTCGAGATAGGTGGTGGAAGCCCCCTGGTCCGCGGCCGCGACCTCGAACGCGCAGCGGGTACGCGTCGAGGTCTTCTCGAAGATCAGCGCGATGTTCCGGCCCCGCAGGTGCTGGGTCTCCGTCCCGGCCTTCTTCGCCGCCTTCAGCTCTGCGGCGAGCCCGATCAGGCCGCGGAACTCCTCCTCCGTGAAGTCCAGCTCCTTCAGGAAGTGGCGGCCGGCGAGGGCGTACGGGACTGTCGCCATGGGGGCGCTCCAGGGTTACGTAAACAGGGACTCTTGGAATTCTATACGATGCTCCACATTTCTATACGGACTCATTTTCGAGACGTAGGCCTCACTTTCGAAGCCTCGACCTCCGTCCCGACCGCTACCAGTCCGACCGCGACCAGTCCGGCCACTACCGGTCCTGTCGCTAACCGACCGGATCCCGTACCACCGGACAGCTCATGCACCGCGGACCGCCCCTCCCCCGCCCCAGCTCGCTCCCCGGGATCTCGATCACCTCGATGCCCTGCTTGCGCAGATGCGTGTTGGTGGTCTGGTTGCGCTCGTACGCGACGACGACGCCCGGTTCGACCGCGAGGACGTTGCAGCCGTCGTCCCACTGCTCGCGCTCGGCGGCGTGCACGTCCTGGGTGGCGGTCAGTACCCGGATCCGGTCGAGCCCCAGCGCGGCGGCGATCGCGCGGTGCATGTGCTCCGGCGGATGGTCGGTGACCTTCAGCTCCTTGTCGCCGACGCCCGGTTCGATGGTGTACGAGCGGAGCATGCCGAGCCCCGCGTACTGGGTGAAGGTGTCGCCGTCGACCATCGTCATCACCGTGTCGAGGTGCATGAGGGCGCGCTTCTTGGGCATGTCGAGCGCCACGATCGTCTGCGCCGAGCCGGTGGCGAACAGCTTGTGGGCGAGCATCTCCACGGCCTGGGGTGTGGTCCGCTCGCTCATCCCGATCAGCACGGCGCCGTTGCCGATCACGAGCACGTCCCCGCCCTCGATGGTGGACGGGTAGTCGGCCTGGCCCTCGGACCACACGTGGAACGCCTCGTCCTGGAACAGCGGATGGTGCCGGTAGATCGCCTCGAAGTGCACGGTCTCGCGCTGCCTGGCGGGCCAGCGCATGGCGTTGATGGAGACGCCGTCGTAGATCCAGGCGGAGGTGTCGCGGGTGAAGAGGTGGTTGGGGAGGGGGCCGAGGAGGAAGTCGTCGAGCTCCATGACGTGGAAGCGCACGGAGGTCGGCTCCGGGTGCGCCTCCAGGAACTCCCGCTTGGTCATCCCGCCGACCAGGGCCTCCGCCAGCTCGCCGGCGGGCAGCGCCTCGAACGAGGCTCTCAGATGGTCGGTGGCCAGCGGCCCGTACTCCTTCTCGTCGAACACCCTGTCCAGGACGAGCGATCTGGCCGCCGGGATCGCCAGGGCCTCGGTCAGCAGGTCGCCGAAGAGGTGGACGGTGACTCCGCGATCGCGGAGCACATCGGCGAAACCGTCGTGCTCCGCGCGGGCCCTGCGCACCCACAGCACGTCGTCGAAGAGCAGGGCGTCCTTGTTGCTGGGGGTGAGCCTCTTGAGCTCAAGATCCGGCCGGTGCAGGATGACGCGGCGCAGCCGCCCGGCTTCGGAGTCGACGTGGAATCCCATGACTCCATCCTGACCACCGGTGACCGTCTTCACCCCCCGGTCGACCGTTTCCGCGATTTCTCGTTCTCGTCCCCTTGACGATTAGGGGCGGCGACGATTATCGTCGCATTGACGAAAATAAATGAGGGGGACGCACACACATGGCCGACATCACCCGGCGCCTGGGCTGGCGCCATCTGCGCGGTGCGCCGACGGCACACGTCCGGCACCACCGGGGCGGCAAGCTGCTGCACGACGGGCCGGGACTCAGTTTCTGGTTCCGCGCGCTCACCGCGGCGGTCTCCGAAGTGCCGGTCGACGACCGGGAGTTGGCGATGACCTTCCACGCCCGTACGTCCGACTTCCAGGACGTGGCGGTGCAGGCGACGGTCACCTACCGGGTCATCGACCCGGCACTCGCCGCCGCCCGGCTGGACTTCTCCATCGACCCGGACACCGGAGTGTGGCGGGGCGCGCCACTGGAACAGCTGGGCACGCTGCTCACGGAGACGGCCCAGCAGCACGCACTCGACGTGCTCGCCCGTACGACGCTGTCGGCGGCCCTGGTCGACGGGGTGGCGGCGGTCCGCGAGCGCGTCGCCGCCGGCCTGGGCGCGGAGCCCCGCCTGCCGGCCACCGGTATCGAGGTGGTCGCGGTGCGCGTGGTGGCGCTGCGCCCGGAGCCCGAGGTGGAGCGCGCCCTGCGCACGCCGGCCCGGGAGCTGATCCAGCAGGAGGCCGACCGGGCCACGTACGAGCGCCGGGCGGTGGCCGTCGAGCGGGAGCGGGCCATCGCCGAGAACGAACTGGCCAGCCAGATCGAACTCGCCCGCCGCGAGGAGCAGTTGGTCGACCAGCGCGGTACGAACGCCCGCCGCGAGGCGGAGGAGCACGCGGCGGCGGACGCGGTACGGGCGGGCGCGGAGGCCGCCCGGACGGTACGGCTGGCTCAGGCGGAGGCCGAGCGGTCGGTCAAGCTGGCGGAGGCGGAAGCGGAGCGGTCGGTCAAGCTCACCGACGCCGAGGCGGCCCGCACCGTGAAACTGGCCGACGCCGAGGCCGCCCGGTCCGTACGGCTCGCTCGTGCGGAGGCCGAGGGTGCGCGCGAGGTGGGCGAGGCGCGGGCGCAGGCCCAGGCGGCGTGGCTTCGGGTGCACGGCGAGGTGGACGTGGCGACCCTGCACGCCCTCACCGGGACGCGGCTCGCGGAGAACCTGCCGAACATCGAGAGCGTGACGGTGTCGCCGGACGTGCTCACCGGGCTGCTCGCCAGGTTCGGGACCGGAGAGCGAGCGTGAGTCTCGCACCCCGGGTCGTGGTGGTCCATCGGACCACGGAGTACGCCGAGTTGGTGGCCCACCACGGCACGCACGGACAGGCCGCCTTCTTCCTCTCCTCCCGGGGCCGGGACATCGAGGAGGTCGCCGAACGCCATCGCCGCACCCGGCGCGCGCTGACCGACGTGACCTCGGCGATTCCGCTGACCTGGCGTCAGACGCTGGTCGAACGGCGGGACTTGGACCGTTTCCTGTTCGCGCCGGAGGACGTGGTGGTCGTGGTCGGCCAGGACGGTCTGGTGGCGAACGTCGCCAAGTACCTCGCCGGCCAGCCGGTGTTGGGCATCGACGCCGACCCCGGCCGCAACCCGGGCGTCCTGGTCCGGCACCGGCCGGCGGACGCGCCGACGCTGCTCCCGGCGGCCCTCACCAGCACCGTCGACGAACTCACCATGGTCGAGGCCGTAGCCGACGACACACAGCGGCTGGTCGCGCTCAACGAGATCTATCTCGGCGCCGTCGGACATCAGACGGCCAGATACCGCCTGGACCTGGCGGGCGACGGGGGTGTTGTCGAGGCCCAGGCATCCTCCGGGGTACTGGTGGGAACCGGCACCGGGGCGACCGGATGGATCCGGTCGGTGTGGCAGGAGCGGGGCAGCTCCCTGCCCCTGCCACGTCCCACGGAGGACCGTCTGGTGTGGTTCGTCCGCGAGGCATGGCCGTCCCCGGCGACCGGCACGTCCCAGGTCGCCGGGCAGCTCTCGGCCTCGTCCCACCTCAGCCTCACCGTCGAGTCCGAACGGCTGATCGCGTTCGGGGACGGGATGGAGGGGGACGCGGTGGAGTTGACCTGGGGGCAGACCGTGCGGGTGGGGGTGTGCGGGGAGCGGTTGCGGTTGGTGGGCTGAGACGCTCACCCGTGACATTCACCCGCCGCGCGGCGGCTGGAGCGTTCGGCTGGACAACTGACGTTCAGCCAGGGGACTTCGAGACGGCCAACCGGTACTTCCGGTGGGGAGGCCGCCACGCCGCCTCCCCACCGTCTCCGGATACCTACAACCGCGGGTCCACCGGCTCCGACTCAAGCGCCAGCACCCCGAACACCGCCTCATGCACCCGCCACAACGGCTCCCCCTCCGCGAGCCGGTCCAGGGCCTCCAGGCCAAGGGCGTACTCACGCAGGGCAAGCGAGCGCTTGTGGTTGAGGAAGCGGCCGCGGAGGCGGTCGAGGTTCTCGGGGCGGGTGTACTCCGGGCCGTAGATGATCCGCAGGTACTCCCGGCCCCGGCACTTGATACCGGGCTGGACCAGTCGGCCGTTGCCGCCGCGCACCACGGCCCGGTCCGGCTTGACGACCATGCCCTCGCCGCCGCGGCCGGTCATCTCCAGCCACCAGTCGACGCCGGCCCGCACCGACTCGGGGTCGCCCGTGTCGACGAAGAGGCGCCGGGTGGTCTGCAGGAGCCCGGACGGGTCGTCCGCCACCAGCCGGTCGATCAGGGCGAGCTGCTCCTCGTGCGGCACGGCCGCGAGGCTCCGGCCCCGTACGGCGAGGATCTGGAAGGGAGCGAGGCGTACGCCGTCCAGGCCGGACGTGGTCCAGCAGTAGCGGCGGTACGCGTCGGTGAACGAGGCGGCGTCGGCGGCCCGTTCGCGCTGCTTGGCCAGCAGGTCCTGGACATCGACGCCACGCGCCGCCGCCCCTTCGAGCGCCGCGACCGCTCCCGGGAAGACGGCTCCGGCCGCCGCGCCCACCGCGGCGTACTGCGAGCGCAGCAGCCCGGAGGCCTTGAGCGACCAGGGCAGCAGCTCGGCGTCGAGCAGCACCCAGTCCGTCTCCAGCTCCTTCCACAGACCCGCCTCGGTGATGGCGGCCCGTACCCGCCCGAGGATCTCCTCGGTGACGGCGTCGTCGTTGAAGAAGGGGCGTCCCGTGCGGGTGTAGAGCGCGCCCGACACCCCGGTCGCGCCGAACCGCTCGCGCGCGGTCTCCTCGTCCCGGCACACCAGCGCGACCGCCCGCGACCCCATGTGCTTCTCCTCGCACACGACCCGCGCGACGCCGTCGGCCTCGTACTGCGCGAAGGCCTCGACCGGGTGCTCCAGATAGCCCTCCACCTTCGAGGTCGCCGTGGGCGCCATCGTCGGCGGCAGATACGGCATCAGCCGCGGGTCCACGGCGAAGCGGCTCATGACCTCAAGCGCCGCGGCCGCGTTCTCCTCGCGTACGGAGACACGTCCGGCGTGCCGGGTCTCGACGACCCGGCGGCCGTGCACGTCCGCGAGGTCCAGCGGACGCCCCTCGTGTCCGCCGGGCGCCTCGGAGGCCAGCGGCTTGACCGGCTCGTACCAGACGCGCTCGGCCGGTACGTCGACGAGTTCGCGTTCCGGCCAGCGCAGCGCGGTGAGCTTGCCGCCGAACACGGCACCGGTGTCCAGGCAGATGGTGTTGTTCAGCCAGGTGGCCTCCGGGACCGGAGTGTGGCCGTAGACGACGGCCGCCCGGCCCCGGTAGTCCTCGGCCCACGGGTAGCGCACCGGCAGACCGAACTCGTCTGTCTCGCCGGTGGTTTCGCCGTACAGCGCGTGCGAGCGCACCCGGCCCGACGTACGCCCGTGGTACTTCTCGGGCAGTCCGGCGTGGCAGACGACGAGTCGGCCGCCGTCAAGGACGTAGTGACTGATGAGCCCGTCCACGAACTCCCGTACCCGCTGCTTGAATTCGTCGCTCTCACCCTCCATCTGCTCGATGGTCTCGGCGAGGCCGTGGGTGTGCTGGACCTTGCGGCCCTTGAGGTAACGGCCGTACTTGTTCTCGTGGTTGCCCGGCACGCACAGCGCGGCGCCCGAGCCGACCATGGACATCACCCGGCGCAGCACGCCCGGGGTGTCCGGGCCGCGGTCGACGAGGTCGCCGACGAAGACGGCCGTACGGCCCTCGGGGTGCGCGCCGTCCGCATAGCCCAACTTGCCGAGCAGCGACTCCAGTTCGGAGGCGCAGCCGTGGATGTCGCCGATGATGTCGAACGGACCGGTGAGGTGGGTCAGGTCGTTGTACCGCTTCTCGGTGCGGACCTCGGCGCTCTCGGCCTCCGCCACACCCCGCAGGATGTGCACCTTCCGGAACCCCTCACGCTCCAACTGCCGCAGGGAGCGCCGGAGTTCACGGATGTGGCGCTGGATGACGCGGCGCGGCATGTCGGCGCGGTCGGTGCGCGAGGCGTTGCGCTCGGCGCACACCTCCTCGGGCACGTCGAGCACGATGGCGATGGGCAGCACGTCGTGCTTCCTGGCGAGCTCGATGAGCTGCTTACGGCTCTCCTGCTGCACGTTGGTCGCGTCGACGACCGTGCGCCGGCCCGCCGCGAGCCGCTTGCCCGCGATGTAGTGCAGGACGTCGAAGGCGTCGCCGCTGGCGCTCTGGTCGTTCTCGTCGTCGGCGACGAGGCCGCGGCAGAAGTCCGACGAGATCACCTCGGTCGGCTTGAAGTGCTTGCGGGCGAAGGTGGACTTGCCCGATCCGGACGCGCCGATCAGCACGACGAGGGACAGGTCGGTGACGGGCAGGGAACGAACCTTGTTGTCGGTGCTGGTCATGCGGCCTTCTCCTCCTTCGTGTTCGGGTTGTCGACGGTGGCCGCGCCCATGGAGAACACGGCCATCTGTGTGGGCGGTCCGACCTCGGGGTCGTCCGGTCCGACCGGCACGAACTCCACGCCGTATCCGTGCCGTTCGGCCACCGTCCCCGCCCAGCCGCGGAACTCCTCGCGCGTCCACTCGAAGCGGTGGTCGCCGTGCCGGACATGGCCGGCGGGGAGGGTCTCCCAGCGGACGTTGTACTCGACGTTCGGCGTCGTCACGATCACGGTCGTGGGGCGCGCCGAACCGAACACCGCGTACTCCAGGGCGGGCAGCCGCGGCAGGTCGAGGTGCTCGATGACCTCGCTCAGCACGGCGGCGTCGTACCCCTTGAGCCGCTTGTCGGTGTAGGCGAGCGAGCCCTGGACGAGCTTGACGCGCTCGGCCTTCCGCTCGCCCATCCGGTCCAGCTTGAGCCGCCGGGAGGCGATGGTGAGCGCCCGCATCGACACGTCGACCCCGACGATCTCGGTGAACCGCGTGTCCTTGAGCAGCTCCTGCACCAACTGACCCTGCCCACAGCCCAGATCGAGGACCCGCGCGGCATCGGTGGCCTTCAGCGCGCCGACGATCGCGTCCCGTCGCTGGACGGCGAGCGGTACCGGCTTTTCCTCGGTGTCCGTCTGCTCGTCGACGGCGTTGTCGATCTCCTCGACGGCGCTGTCGTCCGTCTCGGCGAGCCGTACGAGTTCGAGGCGCTCCATGGCCTCCCGGGTCAGCGACCAACGGCGGGACAGATAGCGGCTGGTGATCAGCTTCTGCTCCGGGTGGTCCGGCAGCCAGCCCTCCCCGGCCCGCAGCAGCTTGTCGACCTCGTCGGACGACACCCAGTAGTGCTTGGCGTCGTCGAGCACCGGCAGCAGGACGTACAGATGCCGCAGCGCGTCGGCCAGCCGCTGCTCACCTTCCAGTACGAGGCTCACGTACCGCGAGTCGCCCCACTCGGGGAACTCGGTGTCCAGCGCCACGGGTTCGGCACTCACCGTCCAGCCGAGCGGCTCGAACAGCGCCCGTACGAGGTCGGGGCCGCCGCGCGCCGGCAGTGCGGGCACCTCGACGCGCAGGGGCAGCGGGCGTGCGGGCAGGTCGGGCTTGGCCTGACAGGCGCCCTTCATCGCGCTGGAGAACACGCTGCTCAGTGCCACGGCGAGCAGGGACGAGGCGGCGTACGGACGGTCGTTGACGTACTGCGCGAGGGCCGCGTCCGGGGCTCCGCCACGGCCCTTGCCCTTGCCGCGCCGGACCAGCGCCACCGCGTCGACCTCCAGCAACAGCGCCGCCGTACAGCGCTCCACGCTCGCCTCGGGGTAGACGACATGCGCCTTGCCGTAGGAGGTGGAGAACGCCTGCGCCTTGTCGGGATGCTTGTGCAGCAGGAATCCGAGGTCGGTCGCGGGGCGTTCTGGGGTGCCGGTGGTACTGATCGTCAGGAACATGGTGGGAATACCTCGAGAAATCTTCTGACTGCGGAAACACATCGGCGGGTAGGGCCCGCGTGCGCGGCGCGTGCACACGTGCCGGACACCCGTGAACCTCAGTGGTGGGAGAGCGCACCTCGGCGATCACTGCTCCTGGCCCTTCCTCGACCTCGTGGCGGTGAGTACGCCGCGCCGGGGTGGGGTGGACCGCCCGCGCAACGCCCCTTCTTCGATGCGCCAGCACAACGTACAGCGGAGGACGAGGACAAAGTCATGTATTTTCACGGCGCAGCCTCCGCCGTTTCACAGCGCAGCCTCCGCCCGGCCGCAAGTCCTGGGCCATGCAATGGTGTTGTGGCCGTTGGCTGGACCACCGACAGGCGATCGACGGGATCTGCGCTTGGCCTCTCCGCACTTGATGGCCTGCACGGGCTGCTTCGCGGAGCACGGCCGCGTCCAAGTAGCGAGACAGATGCGAACGTGCTCCCCCACATGCTCCTCCGGCGAATCTCCTGCGCACAGCAGCGCAACAACGCCCGGGAGCAGTCGGCCCTGATGTGCGAAAACGCCCTCGCACCGGAGCCCGGTGCGAGGGCGTCCCGATGGTCGCTGGAGCGGCCCCGCGCAAGCCGGTCAGAGCACCGCCGCTACCCCACGTCCGGCAACTCCGGCAACTCCACCTCCGCCGGCACAGGCGGCTCGGCGTTCGCCTCGCGTGCGGCCCGGCGCGCGTTCTCCCCGCGCAGCGCCGTCAACCAGGGCCACAGGTCCGGCAGTTGTTGCTCCGAACACGCCAGCCGATGCTCGATCCGGCACCGTTGGGAGCTGTCCGGAGGGCACACCGCGTACACCGTCACCCGCCCGTCCGACAGCCCGATCCACCGGTACTCGGCCGGCACCAGATGCGCCAGAATATCCACGCCCGGCTCCAACAGCACCCAGTCCTGCTCCAGTGTCGGCACCCGATCCTGCGGCAGGCCGCAGAACGGGCACGTGAACGTCTGCCTGCCGCCCAACCGCGGCACCTCGTCAGCCCCCATAGGTGGAGCGTGGGCGCCATGCGCTCATGCCGCAGGGTGCCTACCGGACGGGAATCCTGCGGCCCGGCGGGCAGGCCACGGCAGACGAGGTTCGCGGGGCCCGCCCATGCCCGGCGCGCACCAGCAGCGGCGGCCGGACAGGCGCTGTTGACGACGACCCACCATGGCAACGGCACCCGGCACAGGGAGGCCCGCATCGACCTGAAACGGAGCAGGGCGGCACGATCCGCCGCCGCGTCATCGCTGCGTCGTCGCTGCGTCGTCGCCGCATCATCGCTGCGTCGTCGCTGCGTCGTCGCTGCGTCATCCGGCGGAGCGCGCACACCGCCGATATTCGCTTGCGCACCATCGGCACGCGGATCAACGTCGCCTGACACCTCACGAAGGCGGAGAAGATGACCACGCAGGCCCACCACGTCGACCATGAACTCATCCAGGCCGCGGCCCACGTCGCTCGCACTCGCTGCCGGGGCGACAACCACACCATGGCGGCCGCAGCCCGTGCCCAGGACGGCCGGATCGTCACCGCGGTGAACGCCTACCACTTCACCGGCGGCCCCTGCGCCGAACTGGTTCTCCTCGGCGCGGCAGCCGCCCAGGGCGCCTACGAGCTGGACACGATCGTCGCCGTCGGCGACCGCGACCGAGGCGTCGTTCCACCGTGCGGCCGGTGTCGTCAGGTCCTGGTCGACTACTTCCCGGCCCTGAAGGTCATCGTCGGGGCAGGCGACCGCCTCCGGACCGTCTCCATCACCGACCTGCTTCCCGAAAGCTACATCTGGGCCGACCACCAGCTCGACACCGAGCAGACCGAACCGCCCCACACGAGCTGACACCACCAGACACGGACAGGGCGAACGGCGTCTGATGCGGCACCGGCTCCCGCCACGAGGTCGAGGCCCCGGATCACGAAACGGGCCGACCGACCTGGGACGACCAATTGGGGCGGAAGCGTCTTACGAATTCTGTGAAGTCGTTCCGCAGATACCGGATGTCGGACGGCTTCAGCCGGATCTGCCGGCGGCTGTCGGCCCACCAGATCTCGAAATCGGCAACCGTGCCTTCCGTCGGCCAGTCATCGCTCTGTTCCGGAAGCAACAGGACGTCGACGAAGCCTCCGACGCTCAGACCGATGTCCACGAAGATCCCGATCGCGCCGGGCCGAGGAACCTTCACCACGGTGCCCTCGAAAACCTGACCGAAGCGCAGTCCCCTCCGAATCCGAGTCCATTCGGCGTCTGTCACCACGAACGCATCCTCGCACCTTCGTCCGGATCGCAGGCGAACGGCTCCCGAACTGCACGAGGGCGACACCCTGGCCGTACGCGGCGGATGACGCCCCGCCCGTACGCGAATGACGCCCAGCCGTACGCGGATCACGCCCGAGCCGATCGGACCGTACGCCTGGCCGGTCGGACCGCGAGCCTGGCCGGTCGGACCGCGAGCTTGGCCGGTCGGCCGACGCCGTGGTGTGTGGTGGCCGTCTAGCGTCGGTCTCGTCCGGCAACAGCAGCCCGAGGGGAACGTTCGATGGACCAGCGACCGACGACCGGAACACACACCGACGCCACCACCACGGCCGCGTTGGCCGGAGCGCCCACGGAGTTCGAACTCGACGTCGTGGAACTGCTCGTGGAGGCACTGCGCGAAGCGGTCAGGTTCGAGTCGCGGGCCGTGGGCACGGAGAACGTGCTGTCCGCGCTCGTGATGGGTGAGACGGACGCCGGTTCGGCGATAGCGCCCGGGATGCGGAAGGCCGGCTCGCTCAGCGGTCTGGTCGCGGGACGGGCCGGGAGCGGTGGGGCGGCTTGGGCGAACGACGACGGATACGGCAGCACTCCGTTGGACGCCACCGACGAGGACGACGCCGAGATCACGGCCGCGTGGCGCGAGGCACAGTGGCGGCTCGGGCTCAAGGCCGGCGAATCGCGTGGCTCGCGCAAAGCGAAGGAACCGGTCGACGAGAGTGGCCGGTCGCTGCCCGGGATGACCGACGCGACGCGGATGTGCCTGCTGCTCGCGTTGGGGTCGGCCCGCGCCGAAGGGACGGTGGCGGTGCGCTGCCGGCACGTGGCGCGGGCCCTGCTGAACCTGCCGACGAGCCGTGCCCGGGAAGCACTGCTGGTGGAGAGGGTGGACCTGGCCGCCGCGGCCACGGCACTCGACACACTGGACGCGAAGGCCTCGGCGGAGACCGCGGGACCGGAATCCCGTGGCGTCCTGTTGCTCCGCCGGGCCGGCACGCTGGGCAGGAGCGGCAACCGCCTGTCCCGAGCGATCACGTCGTGGACCGCCGGGTCGTCCATCTACGGCTCACCGGTGATGTTCGCGGTCAGCGTCGAGGCCGCACGGCAGGTGGCGCGGTACGGGCGCGGCAGGACGGAGCCAGTGGACCTCCTGCTGGGGATCCTGGCCCTGGACCGGGCCCTGGCCGTTGCCGGACGGTCGTTGCCCGAGGATCTGGCATCCGTCAGCACGGCCGCCGGACTCCTGCGCCGGCACGGCGTACGGCACGGTTCCCTGGCGCGTTCGGCGACCATCGACGCGCCGGTCGGCGGCCTCGACCAGACACAGCTCTCCGACTCCGCCCAACAGGCCAGGGCGACCGCGCAGCTCATCGCCGCCGAGCAGGGTTCGCCCACGGTCGGTACGGTCCACCTGCTGGCCGCGCTGCTCGAAGCGCCCGCGGTCGACGCCGAGGCGGGGGACGAGGGCCGGACGGTCGGACGGCTGCTGGCCGCCGAGCGGGTGGACACCGCGGCGTTGCGGGCGGAGCTGGGCCCGCGGTCGGAGCTGGACCCGCGGTCGGAAGCGTGACATCGGGGGACCGCCCGGCAGCGCCCCAGCCGGCCGTGGATACCGTTCCTTCCGGCGGATCCGTGATGCGCGGATCCGCGATGCCGGGGGCAGAGGCGAGCATGAGTCAAGTGACGGAAGAACAACGGTGGTTGCCCGGACGGCCGGGGTGTGGGCCGACCGGTGCGGCACGCCGACTGCGCCGCGAGGCGGCCGAGATCCGGGCCGCGGTACGGGCCGCTCCGCGCCGTACGGTCGTCGCCGAGTCACTGCTGTGTGCCCTGGCGGCGGCCTTCGGGCTGATCCCGCTGCTGCTGATCCCGCCGGACCGGCCGGTTCTCGCGGTACTGGAGGCGTTGTGGGCGACGCTGCTCGTCCCCGCGCGGCGCGGCCGGCCGGTCGCTGCGGTCCTGGGCGCCTTTCCGCTGCTGATGGGTGCCAACGTATGGGTGCTGGCGGTGGTGCCGCTGATCGTGCTGTCCGCCACCCGCCGTATCGCGCCGCCGCGGCGCGCGTGGCGGGTCGTCGGGGTGGCCTGCGCCGCGCTCGGCGGACTGACCGTCGCCGAGGGCCTGTTCCGGTGGGAGACCCTGCCGATGAAGCTGGCGGAGAACGCCGTCTCCGCCGTACTCCTCCTGCTGCTCCCCACCCTGGCCGGCACCATGCTGGGTCGGCGACGGCCCCTGGTCGACCTGCTGCGGGAGCGCAACGCCTATCTGGAACAGACCCGTACGCTGACCGCCGCGGCGGCCCGGATGGAGGAACGGACCCGGATCGCACGGGAGATGCACGACCTCCTGGGCCACCGGCTGAGCCTGATCTCGGTGCATGCCGGGGCCCTGGAACTCGCCGCCGCTCGCCAGGCCCCTCCCCTGGCCGGACAGGTGGAGCTGCTGCGTACGACCGCGGGGACGGCCATGGAGGAACTGCGCGAGATCCTCGGCGTCCTGCGGCACGCGGACCTGTCGGACGAGACCGGGGGCGGCGACCGGGGAACGTACGAGGACATCACCGCTCTGGTGACCCAGTCCCGGCAGACGGGTGGCGGCTCGGTCGAGCTGGTCTGGTCGGTTCCCGACACGGTCGAGGTGGGCGCCCGTGTCCGGCAGGCGATCCACCGGGTGGTCCGTGAAGGGCTGACGAACGTGCTGAAACACGCGTCGGGCGCGCCCACTCTGGTGGAGGTCAGAGCCACGGACGCGGGCATCGAGGTGTACGTCACCAACGGGCCGCCGCGCGTGCCGGGCGACTCCCAGGGGGGAACGAGCAGCGGGCTGGCCGGACTTCAGGAGCGGATCTCCTTGCTCGGCGGCACCTTCGGGGCGGGCGCCCTGCCGGACGGCGGCTTCCGTGTGACGGCGTGGCTGCCGTCCCAGCGGTCCCACGCGACGAACGGGCCGGTGCCCGCGCCCTCGAAAGCCGGCGCCGAAGCTCTTCGGCCTGCGCCCCGCCCCCCTTCCGGCGCCGGCGACGGCGACGGCGACACCTGGCGGCCGGGGGTCAACCCCCCGCTGTCGGCGCAGACCCTGACCTGGCCGCGCGTCCTCGGCGCCGGCTGCACGGCGGTGCTCGTGGTCCTGCCCACGGCGGGCTTCCTGATCGTCCTGCTGGTGATGGCGGCCCTAGGATGAGCTGATGATCCGAGTGCTGGTCGCCGACGACGAAGCGCTGATGCGCGTCGGGATCCGGCTGATCCTGGAGAACGCCGACGACATCGAGGTCGTGGCCGAGGCAGGTGACGGCCTGGAGGCCGCGGCGGCCTGTCGCACCCACGACATCGACGTCGCCCTGCTCGACATCCAGATGCCGACCCGGGACGGCATCGCGGCGGCCGAGGACATCGCCCGGCTCTCGCCCCGTACATGTGTGGTGATGCTGACGGCGTTCGGCGAGGAGGCGAGCGTGACGCGGGCCCTGCGGGCCGGGGCGAGCGGGTTCCTCCTCAAGGACACCGGTCCCGCCGAACTGATCCGCGCCGTGCGGCTCGCGGCGAAGGGTGAACCGGTCCTCGCACCCCGGATCACGCGCCAACTGCTCGAACGGCACGTGCGGTCGGGCCGTGACACCGAGGCCGCCCTGCGCAGGACCGAGGAGCTGACCCCGGCCGAACGGGATGTCCTGCGGCTGCTCGGCACGGGCCTGTCCAACGCGGAGATCGCCGACCAGCTGTACATGAGCGCCGGCACGGTCAAGGCCCACATCAGCCGGATCCTGACCCGCACCGGCTGCGCCAACCGCGTCCAGGCGGCGGTCCTGGCCCACGATGCGGGGTTGCTTGCCGACTGCTGAGGCGAGGCAGGGGCGGGGCGGGCGGAGCCTGAGTGTGGCGGACGCTCGTGGGTGCAGCCCCCGATCCCGCATCCCGGGTCGGGTTTTCGGCCCCTGATCCTGCATCACGGGTCCGGTTTGCGGCCCCGATCCCGCATCCCGGCTCCGGATTTCGGCCCCCGTCCCGGCCCCAACCCCGGTCCCGGTCCGAGGAGTACCCGTCGGCCCGGGACCGGGACGAGTCCGCGGCCGCCGGCCCGGGAACCGCGACGAGTCCGCGACGGTGGCCGTCGGCGGATCGCCGCGGCGCGGCGACCGCCCGGTTACCGCAACTGGGACTGCACCTGGGAGGAGATCAGGTCCAGGTGGTCCAGATCGTCGAGGTCGAGGATCTGGAGGTAGACCCGCTGGGAACCGGCCTCCGCGTACCGGCCGATCCTCTCGACGACCTCGTCCGGGGTACCGGCCAAACCGTTCGCCTTCAGCTCGTCCACCTCGCGGCCGATCGCGGCGGCCCGGCGGGCGACCTCCGCGTCGTCCTTGCCGACGCAGGCGACGAGCGCGTTGGAGTAGACGAGATCGGTGCCCTTGCGGCCCGTCTCCTCCGCCGCCGCCCGCACCCGCTTGAACTGACGCTCACTGTCCTCGATCGACGCGAACGGCATGTTGAACTCGTCGGCGTAACGGCCCGCGAGACGCGGGGTACGGCTGGCACCGTGGCCGCCGATGAGCACCGGCACCTTGAGCTGAGCCGGCTTGGGCAGCGCGGGCGAGTCGGTGAGCTGGTAGTACGTGCCGTCGAAGCTGAAGGTCTCGCCGATCTTCGTCTCCCACAGCCCGGTGACGATCGCCAGCTGTTCCTCGAGACGGGCGAACTTCTCCTTCGGGAAGGGGATGCCGTACGCCTTGTGCTCCTCCTCGAACCAGCCCGCGCCCAGGCCCAGTTCGACGCGGCCGCCGGACATCTGGTCGACCTGGGCGACCTGGATCGCCAGGACGCCGGGCAGACGGAACGTACCGGCGGTCATCAACGTGCCGAGGCGGATGCGCTTGGTCTCGCGGGCGAGTCCGGCGAGGGTGATCCAGGCGTCCGTGGGGCCGGGGAGGCCGTCCGCGGAACCCATGCGGAGGTAGTGATCTGAGCGGAAAAAGGCGTCGAAGCCGAGGTCTTCGGTGGCCTTGGCGACAGCGAGAAGGGTGTCGTAGGTGGCGCCCTGCTGGGGCTCGGTGAAGATTCGAAGATCCATGCCTCCATCCTGCACGGTCGAACGTCGGTCAACCTCATCGGTCCCGCCGGTGCTTCGCGTCCCCGGTCGGGTGAAAATCCGTCAACCGTGGGCCTGGGGAAAGACCGGGCCAGTGACCCGTCTGGGCGGTGATCGTTGGCTCGGGCGGAGCCGGACCGCCCGGCACCCGTCGCCGGCGGTCGGCCGGTGCGTTGCTGGTTCTCCCCGTGGGGGAGGGCGAAGGCCGAGGAGGCCGTCATGTCCCAGGAAGCCGTTCCGTCGTCGCAGCCCAAGGGTTTGCTGCAGCAGATGGAGGAGCTGATGGCGGCGCTCAACGCGGATCTGTCGCAACTCGACGCGGATTTCCAGCAGTCGGCCGAGCGCCCGGCCCCGGTCCCGGCCCCGGTCCCGGCCCCGGCCCCGGCCGACGGATCCGACCACGCCTGATCTTTTCGCCCCCGCCGCCCCTACCCTCCCCCACTCTCGGCTTCGCTCGAGCGGGGGGACCCCCATCGTCCCTGACTCAGGGGCTCCGCCCCCGAACCCCCAAAAAGATTGCGCAGTTCCCCGCGCCCCTGAGGTATTCAGCCCCTCCGGGCGCCCCTGAGGTATTCAGCCCCTCCGGCGTTTGAGGAGCGGGGGTTCGGGGGCTGGCCCCCGAGTAGTGACGGGAATGGGTAGGGGCGGCGGGGGCGAGGAAACCCCCCTACCCCGCCGCCGCCCCCTGATCCCGCACCGCGAGTCTTCGCAGCATCTCCAGCACCCGGTCCCGGGACTCGTCCGCGGCGTCGATCGCTTCCATGCACTGCCAGTACGTCCCCTCGTCGCTGGCCGCGCAGGCTATCCCCACGAGGGCTATCCCGACCTCGCCGAGCAGCCCGCCGAGGTCGAGAAGAGCGACGCGCGCATCGCCGAGCTCGGTGAGCTGGGCGGCCCGCAGCCTCCCCACGTCGAGCACCGGCGCACCCAGCACGCCACACCCCCGCCCCGCCAACTCGGTCAACCCCAGCGCCTCGCCCCGTAATTCGGGCGGCCCGGACACCGCCAGCCGACTGCCTATCGCCTGGGCGAGGGCCTGCGCCTGCCAGGCCTCCGCCATGATCCCGGGAGCGTCCGCGCTCCCCATCAGGGCACACCTGCTCGCGTCGATGAGCCGCACCGCGTCCATGCGCTGACCCCGTCTGTCCCGACGCGCTCTTCACACGCCTGCCCGAACTCCGCCTGTCCACTACCCAGAGTGAAGTGCTTCGGGACGAAAAGCCAGAGGAAGCCTGAAATCTGTGGACACGGAATTGATTGTGGACAGATCAATAACTCCGGAGAGTGACAAGCGGGGTCTTCAAGTCCCTTTCCGGGGGCGCCTCATGGGCATCAAGCGGATACGAAACGGACGGTCACGACCCCTCCCCCACCGGAAACCTCCGTTCATTCCGGTCGATCTTCGCATCGAGCGCCTCAAGGACATCGATACCGAGCACCTCGCACACCTGCAGCAAGTACGCGAGCACATCGGCGACTTCGTCCGTCACACGCGAGGCCCGCTCCGGGTCGTCCATCACCCGGGCCGACTCCTCGGGCGTCAACCACTGGAAGATCTCGACGAGTTCGGACGCCTCCACACTGAGCGCGGCGACGAGGTTCTTGGGCGTGTGGTACCGCTGCCAGTCCCGCGCCGCCGCGAACTCGGTCAGCCTGCGCTGCAACATCGCCACATCAAGTTCGGTCACGGTTCAAGGTCTACCACCGTCACCCCGCCCACCCCCGCCGCCCAGGACGCGTCGCTCACGGCCCCCACCAGCCGGATGTGCCCGCGCTCGCACATCCGCGCCGCCAGCCGTACGAGCCCCTCGCGCTGCCGTACGTCCAGATCGCGGTCGAAGCCGTCGGCGAGGACGGTGAGCGTCTGCAGCGCCGCGGGCACCTCGCCCGCCGTGTCGACCTCCAGCACCCCCGGCCCGGTGAGCAGCACCAGGGACAGCGCGAGGTACCTCAACTCCCCGTCCCCCAGCCGCCCGAGCGGTGTGCGCAGCCCGTCGCCGCGGTCCAGCAGCGCCTGGACCGTCCCACCAGTCCCGCCGATCCCGCCGATCCTGCCGATCTCTCCGTTCTCCCCGATCCTGCCGATCCCGCCGGGCCGCCGCTCGGCCAACAGATCGAGGACCGGCCCCGCGCATCCCGCACGCACCGCGTCGACCAGCAGCCCGTGCCGACGCCCACACTCCGACCGCGTACGCCACAGCACTTCGGCGAGGTTGCCGCAGCCGCGCAGCAGCCGTCCCTCGCCGAGCGGCACCGGCGTGCGCATCGAGCGGGGCAGCGGATCGCAGGGGAAGACCGATCGCAGGGCGACCACCATCTGCTCGGCGGCCGCGAGGACTTGGCGCTGGCCGTCCGTCTTTCCGGCGACTCGGAGCGGCAGGAGCGGTGTGCCGAGACGGTCGTCGGGCAGTGGCGCCCGGGTCACCGGGGACGAGCCGGCCGTGTGCCAGGCCGCCTGCACGGATCGCCGACTCGGATCGCGCAGCGCGGTCTCCAGCAGGGTCAGCCCGCCCGCCGTCAACCGCTCGCCCACGATGCGCAGTTCGGGCTCGGCCTGCACGGCGACATCGAGCCGTACGGGACCCTCGGGACCGTCCGCCGTGCAGCCGATCCGGAAGCCCCGCCGCCGCTGGGCGTCGGGGCGGGCCCGCTCGGGCACGCACGCGACCGGGTCCGGGAACACCTCGTCCAGTTCGGCACCGCCGCCGAGCCGGGCGAGTGCCTCGTACGCCCGCAGGGCACTGGATTTTCCGCTGCCACTGGGGCCGGCGAAGAGGCTGAGCGGTCCGAGCGGGAATCCGGCGCGGCGGTGCGCGGCGAACGCGGCGAGCCGCAGTTCGGTGACGCTCGGCCGGTCCGGACGTGCCTCGGCCTCCGCGCGGGATCCGAGAGATGACACGGTCATATCCGGACGGTAGGGCTCCGCGACCAGGCGGAACCGTTTCGCCCGCGAAACCTTCCTACGAACGGGGGACCGGATCGAGGGTTGACACCCCCCGACCGTCAGGAATCGATCCGTCGGAATCACACCCGCGAGGCACACCCCCGAATCACGCCCCGCGCGCAACACCCCGCGAGGCACACCCCCGAATCACGCCCCGCGCGCAACACCCCGCGCGTCACACCCCAGGAGTCTCACACCCAGGAGCCGCGCTCCGGAAGTCAGACCCCGCCTGTCACACCCCGGGAATCCCCGCCCCCTCCATCAGCCCCCGCACCTCGGTTCCCGGCGGCGTGAGCAGGAAGACGTTCCGGTCGACCCGGTGCATCCCGCTCGCGAGGCCGAAGACGACACCCGTACTGAAGTCGAGTACGCGCTTGGCGACGTCCGTCTCGGCGCTGGTGAGGTCCAGGAGGACCGGGATGCCGGCCATCAGGGTCTCGGCGACCTCGCGGGCGTCCCCGAAGACATTGACCCGGAGCACCACGAAACGGCGTCGCGGCTCGGTCTCCGCCTCCGGAATCGCCCGGTGGCCGACCGCCGAGGGCCAGGCGTCGCGACCACGCAGCGGTACGACCTGGGCGAGTCCTTCCCACTGTTCATCGGTGACGTCGTGGCTGTTCACCGGTTCCCCCCGACCTGACTCGCACTGATTGCCTGCACCGGGCAATTCTTGCGCATGATCACCCGTTCGGCCCAATGCGACACGGTCCGCAGCGGACCGCACCCCTATGCGTCCCCTCACACCCGGCTGTGCGTCCCCTCACACCCGGCCGCCCCGCCGGGTCCCCTCACACCTCGCCGACGGCGGCTGTGTGGCGCGTGTAACTCCTCATGATCGCGCCACGTGACACAGGCGTAACGGGCAATTCGTACGCTGATGGACCGAGGTTCCCCTCGGAGAGGCTCGGAAAGGCCGGAGAAAGGCAGCGTGTGAGCACCACCACCCCCACGTCGCAGGTGCGCACGGTCTGCTCGTACTGCGGTGTGGGCTGCGGCATGGTCCTCGACATCGGGATGGGCCCCGACGGACGGCGTACGGTCCTGAAGGCGTCCGGGGACAAGGCGCACCCCGCGAATTTCGGCCGGCTCTGCACCAAGGGCGCGACCACGGCCGACATGCTCGCCGCGCCGGGACGGCTGGCCACCGCCCTCGTACGGGACGACCGCGGGGCGGAGCCGGTGCTGGCGCCCGTGGACGCGGCGATCGCCGAGACCGCGCGGCGGCTGCGCGCGATCATCGACGAGCACGGTCCCGACGCCTTCGCCTTCTACGTCTCGGGGCAGATGAGCCTGGAGGCCCAGTACCTGGCGAACAAGCTGGCCAAGGGCTTCGTACGGACGAACCAGATCGAGTCGAACTCACGGCTGTGCATGGCGAGCGCGGGCACCGGCTACAAGCTGTCGCTCGGGGCCGACGGGCCGCCCGGCTCGTACCAGGACTTCGAGAAGGCGGACGTCTTCCTCGTCATCGGGTCGAACATGGCGGACTGCCACCCGATTCTGTTCCTGCGGATGATGGACCGGGTGAAGTCGGCGGGCGCGAAGGTGATCGTCGTCGATCCGCGGCGCACCGCCACCGCCGACAAGGCCGATCTGTTCCTGCGGATCAGGCCGGGGACGGATCTGGCCTTCCTGAACGGGCTGCTGTATCTCCTCCACGAGAACGGGCACACCGACCCCGACTTCATCGCGGCCCACACCGAGGGCTGGGAGGACATGCCCGGCTTCCTCGCCGACTACCCGCCCGCGGCCGTCGCCGAGACCACCGGCATCCCGGAGGCCGACATCCGCGAGGCCGCGCGGCTGATCGGCGAAGCGGGCGAGTGGATGAGCCTGTGGACCATGGGGCTCAACCAGTCCACACACGGCACCTGGAACACGAACGCGCTGGTCAACCTGCATCTCGCCACCGGTGCGATCTGCCGCCCGGGGTCCGGGCCCTTCTCGCTCACCGGGCAGCCCAATGCCATGGGCGGCCGCGAGATGGGGTACATGGGGCCCGGTCTGCCGGGGCAGCGGTCCGTGCTCGTCGACGACGAGCGTGCCTTCGTCGAGGAACTGTGGGAGCTGCCGCCCGACACCCTCCGCAAGGACGGGGTCGGCAAGGGCACGGTCGAGATGTTCCAGAAGATGGCGGACGGCGAGATCAAGGCCTGCTGGATCATCTGCACCAACCCCGTCGCCTCGGTCGCCAACCGCCGGACCGTCATCGAGGGTCTTGAGGCCGCCGAGTTCGTCGTCACACAGGACGTCTTCGCCGAGACCGAGACCAACGCGTACGCCGATGTCGTGCTCCCCGGCGCGATGTGGACCGAGACCGAGGGCGTCCTCATCAACAGCGAGCGCAACCTCACGCTCGCCCGGGCCGCCGTCGAGCCGCCGGGCGAGGCGCTCGCGGACTGGCAGCTCATCGCGCGGGTCGCCTGCGCGATGGGGTACGAGAAGGGGTTCTCGTACGAGAGCGCGGAGGAGATCTTCGAGGAGATCAAGCGCGCGTGGAACCCGAAGACCGGGTGGGATCTGCGGGGTGTGACGTACGAGCGGCTGCGGGAGACGTCGGTGCAGTGGCCGGCGGGGCGGGAGGACGGCGGCGACCGGAATCCGATCCGGTATGTGGAGTCCGCGGGCGGAGGGCCTGTCTTCCCTACGGCCAGTGGGCGGGCCGTGTTCCATGCCCGGCCGCATCTGCCCGCCGCCGAGATGCCGGACGACGACTTCCCCTTCGTGCTGAACACCGGGCGGCTTCAGCATCAGTGGCACACGCTGACCAAGACGGGGCGGGTGGCCAAGCTCAACAAGCTCGATCCCGGACCGTTCGTGGAGGTGCACCCGGAGGACGCCGCGGCGCTCGGCGTGGCCGGGGGTGACCGGGTCGAGGTCGCGTCGCGGCGGGGACGGGCCGTGCTGCCCGCGGTGGTGACGGACCGGGTGCAGGTGGGGTGTCTGTTCGCGCCGTTCCACTGGAACGACCTGTTCGGGGAGTATCTGAGCGTCAATGCCGTCACCAGTGACGCCGTTGATCCTTTGTCGTTTCAGCCGGAGTTGAAGGTGTGTGCGGTTTCGGTGGTGAGGGTTTCTTCCCCCGCCCCACCCCTTCCCGAAAGCGGGGCGCTGCCCCGTACCCCGCTGGGGGCGCTGCCCCCAGACCCCCGCTCCTCAAACGCCGGAGGGGCTGGGACTACCGGTGGCGCCGGAGGGGCTGGGATTACCGGTGGCGCCGGAGGGGCTGAAATTTCCGGTGGCTCCGGAGGGGTCGGGAATTCCCCGGTCGGAGCTGATGCCGGCGCCGGAGCCGGACTTGCGGGCGCCCTCGGCCTCGCTCCCGCTCCTCCCCCCGTCCTCACCGCCCAGGAACGCCAGTACCTCACCGGATTCCTCGCCGGGCTTCCCGCGGGAGCCCCCGGTGTGCCGGTGCTGCCGCCGGACGCGCCCTTCAGTCCCGACCATGCCCTGTGGGTGAACGGCGTCCTGGCCGGGATGTACTCGCGAGCGGCTCAGACCCCGCGGGCCCCGGACACCCCTCTGCGCGAAGTCGTCGTGCTCTGGGCCTCGCAGACCGGTAACGCGGAGGAGTTCGCGGTCGCGGCGGCCGACCGGATCACCGCGACCGGGCACCGGGCGACGCTCCTCGGGATGGACGACGCCGACCCTCGTGCGCTGCCGCCCGGGGCGGATCTGCTGCTGATCACCAGCACGTTCGGCGACGGCGACGCGCCCGACAACGGCTCCGGTTTCTGGTCGGCGCTGGCTACCCCGGAGTCACCGCGCATGGACGGCGTGCGCTATGCCGTACTGGCTCTCGGCGACTCCTCGTACGACGACTTCTGCGGGCACGGCCGCCGACTCGACCGGCGGCTGGACGAGTTGGGAGGGGTGCGGCTCGCTCCTCGTACGGACTGCGAGCCGGACTACGAGCCCTCCGCGCAGGCCTGGCTCGACCAGGTGCTCACCGCGCTCGTGCCCGGTCAGCAGGCAGCTCCCGCACCGGTTGCACCAGTTCCGAGCACGGGTTCGAGTGCGCCCTCGGTGTCGCGGAAGCCCGCCCCCGTCACCGCCCGGCTCACCGGCAACCGGCTGCTCAGCCTGCCCGGCGCGGGCAAGGAGGTCCGCGGGTTCACCTTCGACACACGGGACAGCGAGACTCCACTGACGTACGAGGCCGGGGACGCGCTCGGTGTACGGCCGGTCAACTCCTCCGCCCTGGTGGAGGAATGGCTGGAGGTGGCCGGGCTGGATGCCTCAACCTCCGTGGATGTGAACGGAGTTGGCCGCACCTCCCTGGCCGACGCGCTGGAACGGCATCTCGACATCACCAGGATCACCCCCGACCTGCTCCGCTTCGTGGCCGAACGGACCGGTGACAACCGGGAGTTGAAGAGGCTGTTGCGTCCGGACAACAAGGACGGGCTGGCCAAGTGGAGTTGGGGGCGGCAGGCCGTCGACGTCATCGCCGAGCATCCCGTACGGGCGAGCGCCCAGGAGTGGGCCGGGGTCCTGAAGCGGCTCCAGCCACGCCTGTACTCCATATCGTCCAGCCCGCTCGTCGACCCGCACCTCGTGTCGCTGACGGTGTCCGTCGTGCGGTACGAGAACCTCGGTGGACAGGTCCGGGGCGGTGTCTGCTCGCCCTTCCTCGCCGACGCCGAACCGGACACGCCGGTACCGGTGTTCGTACAGCGCTCCCCGAATTTCAGGCCCCCTGCCGACCCGGCGACCCCGATGGTGATGGTCGGGCCCGGCACCGGAGTCGCGCCGTTCGTCGGCTTCCTCCAGGAGCGGCGGGCCCTCGGCCACCGGGCGCCCAACTGGCTGTTCTTCGGCGAGCAGCACCGGGCCACCGACTTCTACTACGAGGACGAGCTGACGGGCTTCGTCGACGACGGCACCCTCACCCGTCTCGACACGGCGTTCTCCCGCGACCAGCGCGCCAAGGTCTACGTCCAGGACCGGATGCGCGAGCACGGGCCGGAACTGTGGTCCTGGCTCCAGGGCGGCGCCCGCTTCTACGTCTGCGGTGACGCCTCCCGGATGGCCAAGGACGTCGACCGGGCCCTGCGCGACATCGCCGTCACACACGGCGGCCTGAGCGAGACCGAGGCCGCCGCGTACGTGAAGCAACTCGCGGCGGACAAGCGGTACGTCCGGGATGTGTACTGACGGATCGTCAGGGGCGACCTCGGGAACGGCTTGTTGCGGGGGGTGCTCCCCGCCGAGCGGCCTCGGGTCGCTCTTACCGGCCTCACACCGGGCTCTTCACCTCCGGCACCGCGGTGCTCACCACCGCGCATTAGCTTCCGATGCCGTGTACGTGACAGAGACAAGGCCCGCGGCAGCCGGTCTGCGGACACCCCCGAAGGGGCCGAAGGAGTCGAAGGAGTCGAAGGAGCCGTCGGCGGACGAGGCACCCGCGCAGTGGCACCGGCTCCTGACCCTGCTCGCCGACATCGGCCTCTTCATCGGTACGCGTCCGGTGTGGGCGCAGGCCGCGAGCCACCGCCCGGTCGTCGCAGCGGTCGTCTCGGTCTGCTACGCGTCGATCCTCACGACGGGTGTCCTGGTCCTGGTGGTACGCCGCGGCCGTTCGCTCGCGCGGCTCGACCTGTGCGTCCTCGTCACGGCCGTCACGCTCACCCTCTGCGCGTACGCCATGGACCACGGCGGTAGCGACGAGGCCCTGCTCACCACGCAGGCCGCGCGGCAACTCGCCCACGGGCTCCCGGTCTACGGGCAGCCGTGGCCCCGGCTCTTCGGCCACGGGGTGGCGCTCACGCCCACGGCGACCGGCGGCTACGACTTCACGTACGGCTATCCGCCCCTGTCCGTGCTGCTCACGGCGCCGTTCGTGGGGGTGGGGCACGGGGCGATGGCCGCGACGCTGGTGAGCACGGGTGCTCTGCTGGCCGGCGCGGTCGTCATGTGGTGCCTGCTGCCCGTTCCCTGGCGGTCCGCGGCCACTCTGGTGTGCCTCGGTTTCGGGCTGCTCCCCGACTACGCGCGGCTCGGTTATCCGGCGGTCGTCGCGCTGGCTCTGCTCGTGCCGGTGGTGGTGCGCTGGCCGGGGACGGGAGCGGGCGGCCGGCTCGGTCCGGCCGGTCTGGCGCGGGCGGCATGTCTCGGGGCGGCGTGCGCGGCGCAGCAACTGCCGTGGTTTCTGGCGCCGTTCCTGCTGGCCGGGATCTACGCCGTGCGCCGTGGGGAACTGGGGCCGCGCGAGGCGGCCCGTGTCGTGGGCCGGTTCGTGGCGGCGTCCGCGACGGTCTGGCTGCTGATCAACACGTACTTCATCGTGCGGCAGCCCCACGACTGGCTCTCGGGCATCGCGCTGCCCCTGACGCAGGGAGCGGTCGTCCACGGCCAGGGCCTCGTGGGCATCTCGCTCTACCTCACCGACGGCAGCGGCCGCCTCGTCTGGTACTCGTACGCGAGCCTGCTGCTGGCCGCGGCCCTGCTCGTCCTGTTCGCCCTGTTCGTACGGCGTCTCGGTCCGGCGGCGGCCGTCCTGCCCTGGTGCGCGTTCTATCTGGCGACCCGTTCCCAGGACGGCTACTACCTGCTGATGACGCCGCTGTGGGTGGCGGCGGCCGTCACCGCGCCGCCCGCGTCGTTCGCGACGGCGTGGCAGCCGCGGCTCGGGCTCGGGCGGCGCGCCCGTGCCGTGCTGAGCGCCCTCCTCCTGGCACCGGCGGCGATCGGCGTGACCGTCGCGGCGACGAGCGCGCCGCCCCTCCGCATGACCGTGCTGGATGAGCGCCCCGCCGGCCGCGCGGCCCTGGCCGACCTCACCGTGCGCGTCACCAACCTCGGCGGCGACGACCTTCGGCCGCACTTCACCGTGACCACGGGCCAGGGCATGTCCCGTTACTGGTCGGTGGCACGGGGCCCGGCCGTCCTCGCCCGCCGCACGTCGGCCACGTACCAACTACTGCCGACCACTGGCGAGTTCGAGCTTCCCCGACACGGCGTACGGATCCGGTTGCGCGCCTTCACGGGGGCACCGATGACGCTGTCGAGCACGGATGTACGGGTCGAGCCCTGACCGCGGGGGTCAGGGCTCGGCCGCGGGAGTCAGGACTTGGCCGCGGGAGTCATCCGCATCCGCTCGCCGGCGTCAGGTCGCCGTGGGCCGTCGTCAGGCCTTGGCCTCGGCCGTCTCGGGGGCGGCGTCCGGTGCCGTGCCGGGCTCCGGCTCGGTGGCCGCCTTCGGGACCGGGATGAGGAAGGCGACGGCCGCGGCCACGAGGGCCACACCGGAGCCGATCAGCATGGCGACCCGGAACCCGTCCTCGGACGGCAGGGCGAACCCGCCGAAGTCCATGGTCATTTGGGCCAGGACCACCGCCATCACGGCGGCCGACACGGAGCTGCCGATCGAGCGCATCAGCGTGTTGAAGCTGTTGGCGGAGGCGGTCTCCGACTGAGGCACCGCGCTCATGATGAGGGCCGGCATCGCGCCGTACGCGAAGCCGACGCCCGTGTTGGCGACGATGGTCACGGCGAGCAGGCCCAGGGGCGAGTCGGTGCCGATCATCGGCAGGGAGATGCCGTAGCCGAGGGAGATGATCAGGGCTCCGACGGTCAGGGTGACCTTGGGACCGCGGGCGGCCGAGAGCTTGGCGCCGATCGGCGACATCACCATCATCATCAGGCCCGCGGGGGCCATCCACAGACCCATGGCCAGCATCGACTGGCCGAGGCCGTAGCCGGTGGCCTCGGGCAGCTGGAGCAGTTGGGGCACGACCAGCGACTGGGCGTACATCGAGAAGCCGACCAGGATCGAGGCGATGTTCGTCATCAGCACCTGCGGGCGGGCGGTCACCCGGAGGTCGACCAGCGGCTCACGCGTCCGCAGCTCCCACCAGCCCCAGGCCAGCAGGACGACGACCGAGGCGCCGAGCAGTCCGAGGGTGGTGCCGCTTCCCCAGCCCCAGTCGGCGCCCTTGGAGACGCCGAGGAGCAGACAGACGAGCCCGACGCCCAGACCGGCCGCGCCCAGCAGGTCGAAGCTGTTGCCCGCGGCGGCGTTCGCCCGGCCGACGGGCACGACGAACCGGATCAGGGTGCCGACCGCGAGGGCCAGGGCGGCGACGACCCAGAACAGCACGCGCCAGCTGGTGTTCTCGGCGATCGCCGCGGAGAACGGCAGACCGAGCGCACCGCCCACACCCATGGACGCGCTCATGATCGCGATGGACGAGCCCAGCTTCTCCTTCGGCACCACGTCGCGCAGGAGGCTGATGCCCAGGGGCACCACGCCCATGCCGAGGCCCTGCAGACCGCGTCCGGTGATCATCGGAATCACCGAGGAGGACAGGGCACAGACGATCGAGCCGACGACGAGCGGTATCAGCGAGGCCAGGAGCATGCGCCGCTTGCCGTACATGTCTCCGAGGCGTCCCGCGACGGGCGTCGCCACCGCTGCGGCCAGCAGCGTTGCGGTGATCACCCACGAGGCGTTCGAGGCGCTGGTGTCCAGCAGTTTCGGCAGGTCCCCGATCAACGGCACGACCAGGGTCTGCGTGAGCGCGGCCACGATGCCCGCGAAGGCGAGGATGCCGACGACACCGCCTGAGCGGGACTCGGCCTTGGGACTGTCAGGACTTTCCACGGGGGACTCTCCCTCTTGCGCTTCCGGATCACGGCGGGCGCGACGCACTGCACGGCAGGAATGCGGCATGCATAGAATGTGCATCGTACACGCCTAGTGCATCATGCACATTCGCGCCCACGGCCCACGCACCGCAATGCGAGGCGACGCGGCACCACGCCATGCCGTGCCGAGCCATGCAGTGCAGTGCAGTGCAGTGCTGTACGGGACCAGGGGACGCCCGCCCCAGCGGGCCCAGAACGCCGATCCAGGAGCCGAGGAACCCCGCATGGACAAGCCGACACCCCTGATCGAGTTCGAGGCCATGCTGCTCGGGCGGCACATCCACCTGCTCACCCCGCACGCACGGGGCCTGCACGGGCGGCTCGACCGCAGCGCCTATCTCCTGCTCAGCCGCATCCGGGCGGAGGGGCCGATGTCCATCGGCCGGCTCAGCGCCGCCTTCGGCCTGGACGTCTCCACCCTCAACCGGCAGACCGCCGCCATGCTCCGCGCCGGCGTCGTCGAGCGCATCCCCGACCCGGACGGCGGCGTCGCCCGCAAGTTCGCCATCACCGCCGAGGGCGAACGACGCCTGACCGCCGACCGCGCCGAGAACATCCGGGGGCTGGAGAAGGTGCTGGCCGACTGGACCCCCGAGGAGGTCACCGAGTTCGCGGCCCTGCTCAGCCGCCTGAACCGCGACGTCGAGCGCCACGACGGGCGTCCCTGGCCGCGGAGTTGAGAACAGGGCCCAGGAGGACGCGGGGCGTACCGCAGGGCCCCATGAGGGCCGCGCGACGCGTCCAGCGCCCCGAAGGACGCCCAGCCACGACCCCGGCCCACCGATCCCCAACGGCGTCACCTCGCGCCCAACTCCGCTTCCGGCGCCGTCACTTCTCCGCCCGCCCCCGCACCGCGGCCACACAGGAGGACGCTGTGCAGAAGAGTTCGTGCATCCGCAAGGGTCTCGCTCACCCTCGTCAGCGCCGTCGCGCTGGTCGTCGCCCTTCCCGGCAGCGTGCTCCCCGCTCCCCCAACGGCCCTGCCCGCCAACGCGGATGACCAGGAGAAGACGTACCAGCCGGCCTGCGGCTACGACACCGACGGCTGCTGCCCCACTCCCGCGATCGGACCCGACGGAACCGTGAACGCTGGCACGCACGCCCTCCGCGCCGCGCACTCGGCCGACGAACCGCCGGGGAACGACCACCACAGATGGCAGTACCCGGCCCTGGTCGGCTGGAACGGCTACCCCGCGGGCCCGCGCGACAAGTTGAGCGCGTACGACTTCGGCAGCGCCGACTTCGGCCTCGAGGACGCCGACTTCGCCGCCCACCTCACGAAGGCCGAGCCCGCCGGGATCGCGTTCGACCCCGACGAGTAGGACCCCAACGTGTAAGGGGGAGGAGCCCACGAGGGCCGGCACTCCGGTGCCGCCTCTACAACCAGTCGTGTTCACGCGCGTAGCGCGCCGCTTCGTGCCGGGTCCGTGTCTGGGTCTTCTGCATGGCGTTCGAGAGGTAGTTGCGTACGGTGCCTTCCGCCAGGCGGAGGCGGACGGCGATGTCGGCGACGGAGTACCCGTCGCCGGTCTCTCGCAGGACGTCGATCTCCCGGTCGGTGAGTGGGCAGTCGGCCAGGACGGCGAGCGCGGAGACGTCCGGGTCGATCCAGCGCTTGCCCTCGTGCAGAGTGTTGATGACCGACGTGATGTGCGCGGGTTCTGCCGACTTGCTGACGAAGCCCTGGACTCCGAGTTTCAGGGCTTTGCGGAGTACCCCTGGCCTGGCATGACGGGTCAGCATGAGGATCACCTGGTCCGGCCGCGCACGGCGGATCTCGGCGACGGCGCCGAGTCCGTCCACACCGGGCATCTCCAGGTCGATGACGAGCACGTCGGGCAGGTGTCGCAGGGTGGCCCGGACGGCCGATTCGCCATCCTGCGCTTCGGCGAGCACGGTGATCTCGCCTTCGAGAGTCAGCAGCGCTGCCAGCGCTTTACGGAGAAGGGCCTCGTCGTCGGCGAGCACGACGGTGGTCATCGGTCGTCCTCCCGCGCCGCGGAGGGCGGCGTCGCCGCGCGGAGGGAGGGAAAGGCGACAGCCGTGTGGAAGCGCCCGTTCTTCTGCTCCACCGTGAGTTCACCTCCGTTGTCGCTCATTCGTTCCTTGAGGGTGGCCAGTCCGCTGAGCTCTGGAAGGGGTGCCTCAGGGGCACCGTCGTTGACGATGGTGATGCCTGACTCCTCGAGAGTGATCCGCACCCGCGTGGCTTGCGCATGGCGCAGGATGTTGGTCGTCGTCTCGCGGAGGACCTGGCCGAGCAGCCCGTTGACCTTCTCGTCGACGTGAGCCTCACGATTGACGCGCACGCGGATGCCCGCGGCTTCGAAGAGGTTCTTCGCGTTCTCCAGCTCCACGGACAGGTTGATCCGCCGCTGTGCGTAGGCGAGTTCCTTGGTCTGGGTGATGGTGTCGCCGACCAGGGCGCGCACCTCCCGTAGTTCCTCCTCCGCCCGCCCGATGTCGCTGCGCACCAGCTTCTCGGCCAGCGTGATCTTCAGCTTCACCACATGCAGGGTGTGGCCCTGGATATCGTGCAGATCGCTGGCGAAGCGTATGCGTTCCCGGATGACGGCCAGCTCCGCTTCGCGGTCCCGTGATTGCTCCAGCTCCTCCACGAGGTCGTAGAAGACCTGGCCGGCGTACATGCTGCCCGTCACCACCACCGTGACACCCGCCGGAAGGAGGACGTAGCGGATCAGGGTGTCGGGCACATCCGCCGGTGACACCAACAGCCTGGCCGTGCCCACCATGGCGACGAAGACGATCAGCCCGACGGCGGCCAGGACGCGGTGGCCCGGCAGCTTGGGGGCGTACAGGGCGCCCACGACGGAGATGCCGTAGAACGCCGTATTGCCGCCCACCACCAACACCCCGGCGAGCCACACCACGGCCGTGACGACCAGGCACGGGAGTACGACCCGGGGCATGCCGTCCGCTGTCCACCGTATGGAAGCCACCAGCGCCGCACCCACGCCCAGGCTCAGGATGACGGCGTGCCACCACGTCCGGGCGTCGACCGCCACCAGCAGCGTGCCTGCGGAAGCGGTCGCCACGACCATCGTGGTGACGTTCAGTCTGCGCATCCGTTCCCGCGTTCCCGCACGGTGCTCGGACATCATGTGTTCCCCCGCTTCGGCCTCACCGCTGAGTCCTCACGCCGAGCAGCAGGATGGCCACAGACCGCGCACACCAGAAGGAAGACGGCCGTACCGGACGCCGGCGGTACGCGCAACGGGCTGGTGTCCATGTACGGCTCTCCGGGGTCGAACAGCAGAGTCTGCCCCGCAGTATTCTTCCGGCTCCGTGGGTGGCACCAGTGACACCACGTCATGGGTTCGCCCCGAGGAATGTCATGGCGCAGTGGTGACACCACGCCACTGCCGGGCGAGCGTGACGACGGCTGAGATCGATGCATGACCACGACACCAGTCATCGACGTCGAACACCTCAACCTCAGCTACGGCGACTTCCACGCCGTGAAAGACCTGTCCTTCCAGGTGGGGAAGGGGGAACTCTACGCACTGCTCGGCACGAACGGGGCCGGTAAGACCTCGACCCTGGAGACGGTCGAAGGACACCGTGCGGCCACCTCGGGCACCGTGCGGGTCTTCGGGCAGAGCCCGCGCGACCGGCGCGCCGTGCGGCCCAGGATGGGCATCATGCTGCAGGAGAGCGGGTTCTCCCCGGATTTGACGGTGAGGGAATCGGTCCGGCTGATGGGAAAGCTCTCCCAGCGCAGGGACAGGGTCGAACGCGTCCTCAGCATCGTCGACCTCACGCACAAGGCCACGCACTCAGGTGTCCCAGCTCTCCGGCGGTGAGAAACGACGTCTGGACTTCGCCACCGCCGTGTACGGGAAGCCTGATCTGATCTTCCTGGACGAGCCCACCACCGGCCTGGACATCCAGTCCCGGGACGCTCTGTGGGACGCCGTGGACAAGCTGCGCGAGGACGGATCCACCGTCGTGCTCACCACGCACTACCTGGAAGAGGCTCAGCAGCGCGCCGATCGCGTCGGGCTCATGCACAAGGGCACCTTCCACCAGGAAGGAACCGTCGCCGAGCTGACGCGGACCCTGCCGGCCGCTGTCCGCTTCTCCCTGCCGGCTCCCGCACCGGCGCTGCCGCTGCAGGCCACGCGCGAGATCGACGGGACGTTCCTCATCCAGACCTTCGACCTGCCGAAGGACCTCTACACCCTGCTCGGCTGGGCGCACGACAACGCGGTGGAGCTGCGGGAACTCCAAGCCGGACCGACTCGGCTCGACGACGTCTTCCGCTCCATCGGCAGCGACTAGCCGGCGGCCGGCCCCACTCCCGGACTCCCGGACTCCCGAGAACACTCCCGGACCTTCCCGAGAAGAGGACCTTCACCATGCTCTCAATCGCTCTTGGCGAGCTGATCCAGATCTTCCGGAACCGGCTGGTTCTGGTCACCAGTTTCGTCATGCCCGCAGCGGTCAGCGCGTACTTCATCCACCAGCACGAGGTCTTTGCGGACCTGGGCAGTCTCGGATACATCGCGGCGGTGGTGATGTTCTCCGTGGGCGCGTTCGGGCTCTACACCACCACGGTGACCACTCTGGCCTCGCGCCGTCAGAACCTCTTCCTCAAACGGCTGCGCTCCACCCCGGCGAGCGACGCCGGCATTCTCTCCGGGCTGATGATTCCGGTCACCGTCCTCGCACTGGTCCAGGTGACCGCGATCCTCATCGTGCTGGCCGCGGTCGCCGGCGGGCCGACCAATGTCCCCCTCCTGGCGGTGGCGGTCCTCTCGACACTGATCATGATGCTCGGCCTGGGACTAGCCACGGCGGGGCTGACGAACTCCCCCGAGCACGCCCAGGTGACCACGCTGCCCATCAGCCTCGGCACCATCGCCGTCACCAGCTGGGTGGGCATCACCGGCACCGAGGAACTCACCCTGCTCAAGCGGCTGCTCCCCGGCGGCTCGGCCACCGAACTGGTCCTCAACGCCTGGAACGGCGGCGTTCCCGTATCGGATTCGCTGCCTCTGCTGCTGCCCACCCTGAGCTGGGTCGTCGTCGCCGTCGCGCTGGCCTCCCGCTTCTTCCGCTGGGAACCGCGCCGCTGACAACCGCGGGTGTCTGCGGCTGTCCCTGACCGTCCTGAGACGGCGGGTCGGGGCCCTGCCCGGTCGGCACCCCCGTCTCGCGCCGCAGCCATCTCTGTCCGCACCCGGCTCTGTCCCGCATCCGGCTCTGCCCCGCATCCAACTCTGGAGGAGCAAATGAAGAAGGTCAGCCCGGTCGCCTGGACCCCTTCCGCACCGGTCACGGCCCTGGCCCTGACCGGCACTCTCACCGGTCCCGCCGCAGCCGCGTCGGGCAAGGTGTCCGAGCCCACCGCCACGGCGCAGAAGCCTTCGGGGGTTACCGCCACCGCCACCGCCACTGACGGCGTCACGCATGAGGAGAACGACCGCGTGCCGGAGGGCTCGGTCTGGACGCAGCACTACTTCCCGTCCTCGAACGGCTCCGGTACCGAGCTGCACGCCGACGTCCTGCTGCCGGAGAAGTTACCCAAGGGCAAGCGGGCGCCGGTCATCCTGTCGGCCAGCGCCTACTTCGGGCACTCCGGGGCGGTCGCCCCCGAGGACTGGAAGCACACCGGTCCCTCGAACCGCTTCCAGGACTTCATCGAGGGCACCGACCTGTTCGACCAGGGCTATGCCTTCGTCATGGTGGACACGCGCGGTTTCGGCGGTTCCACCGGCTGCCTCGACTTCGGCGGCCCCGGTGACCAGGCCGACGTCAAGGCCGCGATCGACTGGAGCGCGAGCCGGCCGTGGTCCACGGGCGCGGTGGGGATGTACGGCAAGTCGTTCGACGCGCTCACCGGCCTGATAGGCAACAACCTGGACCAGGACGCGCTCAAGGCCGTCGTCGCCCAGGAGCCCGTGTGGGACAACCACCGGCTCATCCACTCCAATGGCGTGCCCCATTCGCGTGTCGTCACCACCGCCACCACCTACAACGCCATCGCCTCGCTCCCACAGATGCCGGACGACGACGCGCGCTACCTGGCCAACTCCCGGTACGAGCAAAGCCATCCGGAGTGCCTCACGGAGAACTTGGCCGGGTACCGCATCACCGACAAGAACAACGCGTACTGGACCTCTCGCGATGCGGCGAGCAGGGCCAAGGGCACCGACACCCCGCTGTTCTTCACCCAGGGCTTCATCGAGGACAACACCAAGCCCGAGGGGATGCGGGAGTTCCTCGCCAACCACAAAGGCCCCGAGCGCGGCTCGTACGTGGACGACGGCGGCACCTCCGCGAGGCGGGCACTGGCCCGTCCGGCAGGGCGGCGCCGCCGAAGGCCGCGAAGCCGTCCGGCAAGCGGGACTTGGAGAACGCCTCCCAGAGCGTGCCGATCGCCCCGAAGGGACTGGCCGAGGCTCAGGTGAAGCGCCAGAAGGCCGGCGGGGTCGGCTCCAGCTACTTCGTGTGGTCCGAGCCGATCAAGCAGGCCACACGGGTCACCGGGACCCCCAGGTCTCCATGACCGCCGAGGGAGAGGGAAACGTGATGGTCAAGCTGTACGACGTGGCCAAATGGACGGCACCGCCGTCATGTTCGACGAGCAGGTCTCCCGGCTGGACTCCGACCGGCTGACCCTCGACCTCAAGTCGACCGACTGGACCCTGGCGGCCGGACACGTCCTGGCCGTGGAGATCGGCTCCGTGCAGACCGGCGACTGGCTCGACACACCGTCCGGGCAGAAGGTCGGGGTCAAGGACGCGCGGCTCGAACTGGCCCTGGACGACCCGGCCGACGACGTCGCCACCGGCGGCGAGCGCTCACCGTACCTGGACACCTATCTGAGCCAGTACACGGTGCGACTGCCCGCCGGACCCGCGACGTTCACCGTGCCTCCGGCTCGCGCCCGCCGCTGATCCGCGGTCGCGCTTCCCCTCAAGCATCCGAAAGGAAAACGCGAGGATGACCATGAGTCAAGGTCGCATCGTTCGACCGCTGGGCGCGTTCGAGCGAACCATCGACTTCTACACGCACCGCAACCCCGTCCAGTTCTCGCTGGTCGCGGAGCTGGACCGCCGAGTGCGGGCGAGCACGTTGGCTTCAGCGCTGGCGGCGCTGCAGGATCGGCATCCGTTGCTCGCGGTGGCGGTTGACCGCGCCGTTCCCGAGGCCGTGTTCCGGGCGTCCGAAGGCGCGATCCCTTACGAGACAGCCGCCGACGGCACCCCGTGGCAGTCCGTCGTCGCCGTCGAACAGACGCGGCCGATCCCCCCGACACCAGGACCCCTGGCACGTGCCGTGCTCGTCCCACAGGAGTCGGGGTGCGCCGTAGTGCTCACGTTCGCTCACCAGATCGCCGACGGTGTCGGCGGTCTGCGGGCTCTGCTGGACCTGGTGGCGGCCCTGGACGGTGAGGAGTTGGCGCCGAGCAGGGTGCCGGAAGCGCAGGAGGAACTCCTCGCCCGCGTCGGCGCAGCGGCGGATGCCGGCAACGCCGCGACCAGCACGCCTTCGGAGGACGACGAGCGCATGAGCGCCATCGGCGAGCTCATGCCCTTCTCCGGGCGCAGGCCGCACGTCGATGCTCTTGCCCAGGATCAGGGACTGACCGCACGGCTTGTCCGCCGCTGTCGATGGGAGCGCGCTTCGGTGCATGCCGCGCTCTGCGCCGCTGCCACGGTGGTACTTCACCGACGTGGGCGGGAGTTCGTGCGGGTGCTGAGCCCGGTGGATCTGCGCCGCTCGGTCGACCTGCCCGACGAAGTGGTCGTCCGGTTCGCGGGCGCCCGGACGGGGAGCGTCGCGCACGACGTAAACGACTTCTGGGCGCTCGCTCGTCGCACCCGCGAATCGCTCTCCCGTCAGCGCACACCGCAGGCGCTCAAGGGCGGATCCACGGCTCTCGCAGAACATCCCCCGGCGAGCCACACCGACGCCGAGGCAATGATGACCGCCGCCACCGCGGCCGACATCCAGATCACCAACCTCGGGGTCGCACACCCGAGTCGGCAGAACCTGAGCGCGCTCTCCGCTCTGTGGGGCCCTGCGCAGATCACTCAGCTGCGAGGCGAGCACGTCCTTGGTGTCGTCACTGTCGGCGGGCAGCTACGGATGACAGAACTGACCCACACCCCTGTCGCCGAGCTCGTCCCAGAGATGGGCGCCGTACTGGCCGAAGCCTGCGCCGAGTCACCCAGCGGTGGCCGGTCAGAGCGGGACACAGAGGTTCAGACGCCTGCCCGCACCAACGGTGTTGATCACTTCCTGTAGCGCTGTGGGCGGCGGCTGTGTGCCTCGCGGGGTGATCCGGGCCGGGGCAGGTTGGTGGCCGCCAAGTACCAGGCTGCGCACGCACAAACCACAGGTCAGGATCCCTTCGCAACCGGCTCAAGAATCGCGATGCACTTCACGTGCGCCGTCATCGGGAAGACGTCCAATGGGAGCCGTCCAATGAGAGCCGTCCAATGAGAGCCGTCCAGGTATACGCACAGGTCAGAGGCTATTCGCCATCCCTTTCCGTGCCTTCTGGAGGGGCTCGTGCGTCAAAAGAGCGTCATGGGCCGGCGACCGACTGGTCCAGTATCAGCGTGCGCAGAAGGTCCGCCACCAACGCGGCGGCGTGCGAGAGCGACTGCGTCTCGGGGGTGCACAAGGACATCGAGGTACGCAACCGCGCGTCGGCGAAGCGGTAGACGCGCACCTCGTCGGGGCCGAAGTTGGCCCTGACGGCCGTGAGCGGTAGCACCGTGGCACCGAGCCCATTCACCACGGCGTCCCGGAGCACCTTGTCCGGCTCGATCTCGGCGACCACCGAGCAGTGCAGTCCCGCGGTGTGGAAGGCGGCCTCGGTGATGCGCCGGACGGTGTGCAGTTCGCTCGGCATGATGAAGCCCAGGCGGCTCGCCTCTTTGAGTGTGATGGTGCCGCCGCCGCTCGTGACGGGCGGTGTCCTGGCGCTGGTGATCAGATGGAACTCCTCCTCCAGGGCGTGCTGGAAGACGACCCCTTTCACATGACCGGGGTCGTAGATGAGCGCCATGTCCACCTGGCCGAGCAGCACGGCCTGGCTCATCACCACCGTCAGGTTCTGGATCAGCTGCAGCTGTATGTTCGGGTACCGCTGGCGCACGGCCCGTAGCAGCGGAACGGCCAGGCCCGGCGCCATGCTGTACGAGGCCAGGCCGACTGTCACCAGACCGGCCGGGGTGTCGCTGTCGGTGCTCAGGTCGATCCGCGCGGCCTTCTCGAGGCGGAGGATGCCCTGCGCGTAGCGGTAGAGGGAGCGCCCGGGCGCCGTGACCTCAACGCCGCGGCCGGTGCGTTCGAGCAGGCGGGTCTTGAAGTCGTGCTCCAACGCCGATATGTGCTGGCTGAGCGCCGATTGCGTGATGTGCAGGGAGTCCGCGGCCCGGGTGATGTTGCCGATGTCGACCACCCTGACGAAGTAACCGAGTCTGCGGGTGTCCATCGCGCTCCTCCTCGGAGTCGTCGTCTGGGAGTCACGCTCGCGTCGGGCGTGACGGGGACGGCTGCCGTGAAGGACTCGGCGCTCTTCTCCTGGGTGGGCGGTTCTCGCCGTGCTCAGCCGCGTCCGACGTGGCCGGTCACGGCGTCGGGACCGTCGCCGACATGCGGGCCGCGGACCGGAAGGCCGCTGTGGGAGCCGACACCCGCCGGTGCCGGAGAGAGGAACCGCATGTCCGAAACTACGCGGGCAAACGTACCCCTCGATGGTCACCAGCGGAATGGGGGTGCACCTCGGACAGCTCCGCCGGGCGGGCCGCCCGGATCATGGGGCGACGTTCGGACGGGTGCCGGTCCGATGCCATGTCCCGGCGAGACGACTTCGTACACGGCCGAGTCGGGCGTCGAGGTCGGGCGACGGTGACAGCGGGTTCCCTCATTCCTCGACGACCAGACCCTTGGCCTTCAGCTTCTCGGTGAGCCCGTGCACCTCGATCAGCGGCCTGTCGCCACGGCGGTGCTCCTCCCGGATCCCCGCCTCGTGATCCTCGCGCCGCCGGCACAGGCGGACGACTTCCTCGGCCTCCAGCGGGTCGATCACGACGATGCCGTCGGCGTCGCCGCGCAGGATGTCGCCGGGCCGGACGATCTGTCCGCCGATGGAGATCGGGCGGTTCACCAGGCCGATGGTCTCCTTGACCGTTCCCTCGATGCATATCGAACCGGAGAAGACAGGAAATCCCAGCTTCCGCAGGTCCGCGCTGTCGCGCACCCCGGAGTCGGTGACGAACGCGGCCAGCCCCTTGCTCTGACAGGCGGTGGCGAGGACGTCGCCGAAGGAACCGGCCTGCTCGAACTCCGAGCCGGCGACGATCACGACGTCACCGGGCTCAGCGTACGAGATCGCAACCTGGACCATGATGTTGTCGCCCGCCTGCGCCTCGACCGTGAAGGCCGGTCCGCAGAACGACATGGCGGTGTCCACGGGCTTCAGCCGGTGCGCCAACGCGCCCTTGCGACCCTGCGCCTCGTGGATGGTCGCGGCGGAGAACCGGCCGAGCGCGGCGACCACCTCTGCGGACGGACGGTCGATCTTGGTGCGTACGTGGATCACGGCAGGGTTTCCCTTCATCGGGACTCAGGACTCATCGAGACTCAGGACTCATCGAGACTGGGGACTTGAGGTCGGCGGACATCCGTGCCGGGCGGGAACGGCGCGTTGACCGTCTCGTGAGGCTGTTCGCCACGGCTCACCGCGATGAGCGACGCCATCACGCTCGCCGAGACCGCGGCGGTGTACCGGTCCGTCCAGCACAGGGAGTGCGGGGCGAGGACCACGTTGTCCATCGCGATCAGCGGGCTGTCCGTCTTCAGCGGCTCCTCGGTGAACACGTCCAGGCCCGCGCCGGCCAGCCGGCCGTCCGACAGCCGTGCGGTCAGCGCCTCCTCGTCGACCACCACACCGCGCGAGACGTTGATGACCCGGGCGGTCGGCCGCATGAGCGAGAGTTCGCGCTCCCCGATGAGGTGGCGCGTACCGGGATTCGCCGCGACGGCGACGACCACGTAGTCGCTCTGCGCCAACACCTCGTCCAGCGGGCGGAGTTCGATGCCGATGCCCGCCGCCTCCCGGCCACGGTCGCTGCGGTTGTACCCCAGCACGCGCAGCCCCTGCGCACGCACCCGGCGCGCGGTCTCAAGGCCGATGCCGCCGAGCCCGACGATGCCCACCGTCGCGCCGGTCAGCCCGGAGCCACGCCACGCCGCGCGCTCCGCCCACCGTCCCTCCCGTACCAGCCGGTCCTTGACGACCAAGTGGTGCGACAGGGCATACAGCAGGGCGACCACGGAGTCGGCCACCGGCCGCCGTACCGCGTCGGGGGCGTTGGTGACCAGCACACCGCGCCGGGCGCAGGCGTCGATGTCCACGGCGTCGAAGCCGGCGCCGAACCGCGCGACGTGCCGCAGCCGTCCCGATGCCGGTATCGACTCCGCGGAGACCCGCTCGTGCCCCAGTACGAGAACCGCGTCCGCCCCTTCCAGCTGATCGGCCCGGAGCTCCTCGACCTCCTCGTCGAGGACGCGCCACGCCAGTCCGGCGTCGGTCAGCCGGGAGAGCCCGATATCACCGAAGACGGTGCTTCCGTCCGGCTGGGCATAACCACGCGTGACCACGACTTGATAAACCACTTCGGCCTCTCTCGGAAATCGGCGAGCTGTTTTCCGTAAAAGCGAGTCGGCGGCGAACCCATTGGGCTGCCGCGATATTCACTATTGCGCCGCCCACACGGTCGAGAGGCCGTCGATCGCCGCTGTGTCCGCCGGGGACAGCGTGACGTCGACCGCGGACAGGTTCCGCTCCATGCGTTCGCGGTGCGCGGACTTCACGGTCACCGCGACCTCGTGGTGCAGGTTCCAGGCCAGGACGATGTCGCGCGCCGAACGGCCGTGCCGCCGCGCGATGTCCACGAGCACCGGGTGATCCAGATCGGTACTGCGCAGCGGGCTGTGGGCGCTGAGCACCACGCCGCGCCGGCGCATCGCCTCGGCGAAGTCGGGGTCGTTGTCGCCCGGCCCCCACTGCACCTGGTTGACGGCCGGGTACACCCCTGTCTCCTGGTGCAGCGCGTCGATGAGCTCGACCGAGTAGTTGCTCACACCGATGGCCCGTACCAGGCCCTCGTCGCGGGCGCGGAGGAACTCGCGCCAACTGGTGACGCCCGGGTATCCCCCGGGCGGCCAGTGGATCAGCCACAGGTCGACGTAGTCGCAGCCCAGCGCGGCAAGGCTTCGCTCCAGCGTGAGCCGTTCCCTGCCGACCTGGTCGGGCGGCATCTTGGTGGTCACGAACAGATCGGACCGGGGCAGGTCGGTGGCCGCGAGGGCCGCTCCGACGGCGGCCTCGTTGCGGTAGCGGGTGGCGGTGTCGACGAGCCGATAGCCGACCGAGAACGCGGTCAGCACGGCCTCGGTGGCCTGGTCGCCACGCATCGGATGGGTGCCGAAGCCGATGAGCGGCATGGCGTGGCCGCCCGCGTCGGCCGTGGGCACCCGGCCCGCTCCGGACGGGAGGGTGGTTTCCATGGCGGTTCTCCTCAGACGGTTCGCAGGGTTCACACGGCCGCGCCGTCGTACGGCCCTGGCGTCGCAGGTCGTACTGCTGGCGCACGGCCGTGGCGTCGCAGGGTCGTACTGGCGTACGGCCGTGGCAGGTCGGTGGGTCAGTACAGTTCGACGAGCCGCAGCGGTGTCCGTGCCTGTGGGTCGGCGCCCGAGGCGGTCACCACGACGGTCTCCGCGAGTTCGATCGCGCCCCGGCCGGGTGCCACGACCTCGGTCCGCACGCCGAGCACCATGCCGGGCTCGGCGATCACCGTGCTGTCGGGTGCCAGCGGCAGCGACGCCCCGCCACCGCGCAACGCGACGATCCGGCAGGCCGCCCTGTGCTCGCCGGCCTCGCGGTCGAACGCCGCGTAGCCCTCGCGGAGCGGGGCGCCCGGTCGCAGCGCCGCCAGCAGTGCGGCGGTCGCGGCGGCACCCGTGTCGCCGGCGGCACGCAGCGGGCCGTCGGCCTTGCTGAGCACGGCGGTCGCCGCGGCGTACCCCGCGACCCCCTCCAGCAGAGGGTGCAGGACGTAGCGGACCGGGGACGTGGCGGTCAGCCGAGCGGTACCGGGGTCATGGCCGCGGACGGTCACCAGATCCGAGCCGGCCGCCCCGTTCGCCCCGATCCCGCCGATCTCTCCGGACTGGTCGTACCACCCCAACAGGCCGCCGGCCCGGCGGATCGAGCGGTCCACGTTGCCCGACAGCTCCCGTACGTCCATGCCGACGCGCAGGTGGTCCATGACCGCCGTGTAGCCGACAGCGGCAAGACCGGCGGCGGCGGTGAACGCGGGCAGTTCCTCGGGCTCGCAGCAGGCGAGTTCGGCGAAGACCAGGTCGGCCGCGGGGCGCCACCGTACGCCCGCGTCGTTCGCCCGCCCGAACACCTCCCCCGGCAGATCGGCGTCCACGCCCACCACCCCGTCCGCGACGCCGGTCGCACGCAGCGCGGCGGTGATCGCGGCGGAGAGGTCACCGACCGCGCTCGCCACCGTGCCGTCGGTGGTGAGCAGGACGACGGTCCCGTCACAGAGGCCGGGCGCCGAGCCCAGGGCGTACCGGCGCCCTCCGGGCGAGGTCAGCAACAGGGCCGTGCAGCCTGCCTTGTCCAGTTGTCCGCGGAGCCCGTCGAGTCCGGGTCCGGCCTGGCTCGTGGCCGCTGTCGCCACGGGACCACCGTCCTTTCGAAAACGTGTGTTCGGCAGCGTGTGTCCGGCCGAGTGTGCGGTTCAGCGCTTGAGTGGTTCGAAGGCCGTCTCGCGGATGCGCAGCGCGGTGAACCCTGCGACGGCGGAGGTGAGGACGAGATAGATCGCCGGTATCCAGGTGCTGCCGGTCGAGACGATGAGCGCCGAGATGAGCAGGGGGGCGGCGCCGCCGAAGATCGCGGTGCCGAGGTTGTAGCCGACGCCGTAGGCCACGCTGCGCACGCGGGTGGGGAACAGTTCCGCGAGCGTCACCTGCATCACGCCGTTGGTGCCGGCGAAACACACGGACATGAGCACGGCGCCGACCACCGCCGTGGCGAAGGAACCCAGCGTCAGCAGCCAGTAGCAGGGGAAGCCGATGACGACCATGACGAACGCCGAGGTGCTGAGCAGCTTCTTGCGGCCCACCCGGTCGGACAGCCGTCCGGCATAGAGCACCGCGAAAATGCCCACGGCCAGCATGATGGCCGTGACGAGCAGGCCCTGCAGGCTCGAGAAGTGCATCTCCTCCTTCATGTACGTCGGCATGTAGATGAAGAGGACGAAGTAACCCGAGCTGTTGAGCAGCGGCAGCACGATGGCCACTCCCATCGCACGCCGTATCTCCGGGGAGGCGAACGCCTCCTTCAGGGGGCTGCCGGTCACCTCGCCCTTCGCCTCGGCCTCGGCGAACTCCGGCGACTCGTCGGCCAGTCGCCGGACGAGCAGGCCCACCACGCCCAGCGGGAGGGCGAGGAGGAACGGCAGCCGCCAGCCCCACGCCTCCATGGACGAGGTGCTGAGCACCGCGGTGAGCAGGGCGGCGAAGAGGGTGCCGAGCAGCATGGCGACGAAGGTGGCGGCGTTGGCGTAGCTGACCACCCGCCCCCGGCGTCCGTCCCCGGCGTGTTCGGCGAGGAACGAGTTGCCGTTGCCGGGCTCGCCGCCCATCGCGAATCCCTGGACGAAACGCAGCAGTACCAGGCCGATCGGTGCCCAGACACCTGCCGTGCCGTAGCTCGGCAGGAAGCCGACCAGGGCGGTGGACAGGCTCATCAGGGTGATGAGTGTCAGCAGCACCTTTTTGCGGCCCACCCGGTCGCCCCACGACCCGGCGACCGCAGCGCCCACCGGGCGGAAGAAGAACGGGATGGCGAAGGCCAGGAAGGTCAGCATGACACTCGTGGCGGGAGCGTCGCTGGGGAAGAACACCACCGCGAGGGTCCCCGCCACGAAGCCGTAGACGGCGTTGTCGTACAGCTCGATGAAGACACCGACGAGGCCACCGGCGATGGACACGTTCGTCGCCCTCGTGGTGGCCGGGGGTGTCTGCGTAGGTGGTGGAACGACAGAGACCTTGCTGTTCACGGGCACTACCTTTCACAACAGGAGTCGGCACGCTGGTCGCGTCTTCCCGGTGCGGCAGGTCACCGGTATGAGGAATTCTGGCCCGTCATTATTTCCTCGGTATTTCCGGTGAGTATATCCAGCTGCAAACTCAGCGCATATCCTTATACCGCCATAACGGAAACTTATTCCTGCCGGCCCGAAAAGCCGCTGCATAGCGGAAGGGCATTTCAGCGGCGCAGCAGAGATATCGAATGCGCGAGCCCCGCGACGGCTTCCCGAATGGCGTCGGAGGACAATGCGAAACTCGCCCGGAAATGACCTGGGCAGCCGTAGGAGTCCCCCGTGATCACCACCACGCCGGAGGTTTCCAGGAAGTGCTCCGAGAGATCGGTGTCGGATGCCAGCGTCGACCCCGAGGGGGTCACGGCCCCCATCAGCGCGGAGGAGTCGGTCCACACGTAGAAGCCGCCGTCGGGGACCGTCGGACGCAACCCGTCGATCGCGTCGAGCCCGGACACGAGCAGGTCCCGTCGTCCGGCGTAGATGCGCACCGTGCGGTCGATGAACTCCCGGCCGCCGTCCAGCGCGGCGACCGCCGCCGCCTGGCTCACCGACGACGGGCACGACGAACTCTGCGACTGGAGCGTGCCGATCGCCCCGCACAGCCGGGCCGCGCCGGCGGCGTAGCCGATCCGCCACCCGGTCATGGCGTACGCCTTGGACACACCGTTGACGAGAAAGATGCGTTCCCGCAGGTCGGGAGCGACGGTCACGGCGCTGGGCACCGACCGTGCGCCGAAGTTGATTTCGTCGTAGATCTCGTCGCAGAGCATCGATACGTGCGGGTGCGCGCGCAGGACGTCGGCGAGCGCGTGCAGTTCCTCCTCGCTGTAGACGGCACCGGTCGGATTGTTGGGCGTGTTCAGTACGACCCATTTCGTCCGGTCGGTGATGGCCTCGCGCAGGTGGCCCGGGGTGAGCTTGTACCCGTCCTCGGCCGCGGTGGCGACGACCACGGGGCGCCCTCCGTTCACCGTGACCATGTCCGGATAGGACACCCAGTACGGTGCCGGGACGATCACCTCGTCGCCCTCGTTCAGCGTGGCCACGAACGCCAGGAAGATGAGTTGCTTGGCACCGCCGCCCACGCAGATCTCGTCGGTGGCGTAGGACTGCCCGGTCTTCCGCAGCAGACGAGAGGTGATCGCCCGCTGCAACGCGGGCGTGCCGTTCGCCGATGTGTATTTCGTCTCGCCCGCGCGGATCGCCGCGATCGCCGCTTCCTTCACATGGTCCGGCGTATCGAAATCGGGCTCGCCGATCGTGAGCGGGAGGACCTTGCGGCCCGCCGCCTGAAATGCGCGCACCCGGTCCGCGACCCGGGAACTCGGCGACTCCTTGACACGCGACATCCGCTCGGCCGGCGCGGGCGCCCGGAGCGTTTCGGAAAGGGTCATCCCTTTTCTCCTTCGGTGGTACGAAAGGTCGTTGTGCGAAAGGTCGTTGTGCGAGAGGCCGTTGTGCGAGGGGCCGTTGTGCGCGAGGTCAGAGAAGTGCCGCGAAGGCGGTACGCGCGCGCAGCGCCACCCGGTCGAGGAGCCGGCGCCGCTCCAGGTAGGCGGAGGTGGCGACGGCAGCGGTCGTCCGGCGGAAGCGGATCTCCTGCCCGGGTCTGAGCTGCGCCGCGTTGTCCAGGGCGCAGGAGGTGAGCACCGCGAGCACCGGGTATCCCGCGGTGATCCCACGGCCACGCATCAGGATGAGCAGCTCGTCACCCGTCGGGGCCTCGATCGCCCCGACCGGCACGCCGCGCGACAGCACCTCCCCCGCGACCGAACGCTGCGGCACGTGCCCGGCCACGCGCAGCCCGACGTGGTTGATGCGTGGGGTGACCAGGTACGGGGAGTCGTACAACCGCTTGAGCCCCGGGCCGAATTCGGCGGCGTCGGGCCCGTCGATCACGTCCAGGACCGCGGAGGTACGGCCGACGTCGCGGGGGATGCCGAAGTCGAACACGGTGGCGCCGAAGCGCCGGTTGACCAGCGGTGGGTGGGAGCGGAACAGGGACAGGGAGGTTCCGGACGTGACGTGCGTTCCGAACCCGATCATCGAGTCCGGTGCGCAGCTTCCCATCAGCCGGGGAACGTCGAACGACCCGTGCACGGCGACGTAGGCGCGCAGCCCCGCGTCCGAGATACCGACCCGCACCGTCTCGCCCGCGCGCACGGGCAGCGGTGACCAGGCCGGGTAGGCCCGACCGTCGACGGTGGGTTCGGCGGGCGCGCCGGTGACGGACATGAGGACGTCGTGGCTGGGACGGAGGGTGACACCGAAGCCGGTGGCCTCGATGAGCGGGTCCGTGGGCGCGTTGCCGACCAGGGCGTTCGCGGCGCGGGCGGCGAACTGGTCGAGCGCGCCGTTGACCGCGAGGCCACGCGAGGGGCCCTGGACACGGCCGAGGTCGGTGACCACGCACGCCGTCGCGGACTCGACGTACAGGTCGGGGCGGTCAGTCATCGTGCCGGTAACCCATCGGTGTGCCGAGCAGGTCGGTGTAGGTGGCCTCGTCGATCGGCAGGAACCGCACCCTGTCCCCCGGCCGGTAGGGGACGACGGTGTCGGCGTTGGTGCCGGTATCCGCGTCGGTCCGCAGAATGTCCAGCGGGGTGCGGCCTATCTGCCGCCAGCCGCTCGGCGCGGCGACAGGGCCGATGACCGCCTGCCGGCCCGCGACGGAGACCGCGCCGGGCGGCACCCGCAGCCGGGGGGTCGCCAGCCGGGGAATCGGGACGTCGAAGTCGGGTCCGTCCATCATGGCCGACGCGGCCGGGCCGCCCAGGCAGCGGATGAGGTGTTCCTTCGCGCACACGAGGTCGATGACCTTCGGCACCGGCTTGCCGACCACATCGGCGACCCACTCAAGGTCGGGGCCCGCCGCGCCACCGAACAGCACCGGCACGTCGATGACACCTCCGCCGGTCTCCTCACCCTGACGGGCCGTGGTGTCCCAGGAGCGGATGTGAGACGCGATCGCCTCACCCGTTGTGCAGTAGGGGTCGAATTCCACGAGCACCGCGTCGTAGGTCGGCACGGCCGTCACCGTGGGGTGGATCAAGCCGTGGTTGAGCCATCCCGCGAGCCGGTGCACGGCCGTCCACACCCGGTCGGTGTCGGTGCCGTCGACCGTGACGCGCAACGCGGAGTCTCCGCACGGCGAGATGGCGACCGCGGTCGCTGTCTGCTCGCTCCTCATGCGACCTGCACGCCAAGCACCTCGTGCAGCGGCGCGAACTGCACACCGGCGGCCTGCAGTTCGGCACGGATGCGCGTCGCGAGCTGCAGTGCCGCGGGACCGTCGCCGTGTAGCTGCACGCAGTCCGTCCGCACCGGCAGGTCCGTTCCGTTCCGGCTGGTGATCACCCCTTCGGTCACCATCCGGACGGTCCGGCGGGTGACCTCCTCCGGATCGTGCAGCACGGCTCCGGGCTCGGAGCGTGACACGAGCGTGCCGTCGTCCTCGTAGGCCCGGTCGGCGATGCCCACCATGGCCATCCGCAGGCTGCGTTCGCGCGCCACGGCGGCCATCTCGCCCTCCTGCATCAGGATCACCAGGGACGGGTCGAACGCCTCGACCGCGTCGGCGACGGCCTCGGCGTAGTCCCGCCGGGTGACCACCAGGTTGCCGAGGCGTCCGTGCGGTGCGAGGTGCCCGATGCGGGTGCCGTGCGCGCGGGTGAACGCGGACAGCGCCCCGACCTGGTACAGCACGTCGGTGCGCACCTCGTCGGGGGTCAGGTCCATCGCCCGGCGCCCGAAGCCCACCAGATCGGGGAAGCTCGGGTGCGCGCCGACGCCGACACCGCGCTCCACACAGGCGCGTACGGTCGCGTCCATCACCCGAGGGTCCCCCGCGTGGAATCCGCACGCGACGTTCGCGGACGTCAGCAAGTTCAACAGCTCGGCGTCGTTGCCCATGGTGTAGGCCCCGAAACTCTCTCCGAGATCGGCGACCAGATCGACGACAGGCACAGCGAGGCTCCTTTCCTGCCGGAACGGGACGGCGTCGAACCACGTCCGGCGCTCGTGTCAGCGGGCCCGGTGAGGGATCGCGTCCAGGTCAGACGCTAGATCCGGCGGGGGCGAGGAAGAAGGGCACATCACAAAGCCCCATGGCCGCATAGCCGTTCTTGATGGGTCCGCGCGAACGGCTGCCCGGCGCGCCAGGACGCACGAGACCCGGTGCTGGATCTCGATGCACGAGACCCCCGGCCCTGGATCTCGACGGCGGAGCCGACCTTTCGATCAGGGGGCGGGCGCGGGCGGAGGCCTCTTGGGCGAAAGCCAGAACCACCCCGCCGTACTCGGCGGCGGCGTGGAGACCCTGGTGGTCGAACAGATGCCGGAGCCGCACTCACCCCTCCTGGCAGATGTGGTCACGCTCGGTTCCCGTACCGCGGACAAGAGCGACGGGGGACACCAACTGCCGCACTGGCTGCGGTCAAGATCAGCCTGAGGCACCCGTACGGGCGGCCTTCGCACGTCGAAAGCGGATCCCCCGCCCTACGTCGGCTCACTCGCCCGCATGCCGTCGAGTGGAGCCGGAGTGGTGAAGGGAGCAGCGCGGATACAGCGAAGCCAAGGCAGAAAATGATCACTCAAGCAGTGGATGAACAAAGGTCACGGTATGAGTGACCACTCCACGTAATCACGCACGCACGCGCTGGTCGACGGTCTTGCGCCGGTCACAAGCGAGGGCGTTGATGTTGACCATGGCAGCCAAGGAGACAGGCAAAGGGCCCTGCCCGATCTCGACGGCCTGGACAGCCTCCGCGCCGGCCTGCCCCTTCTCGATCGTGAAGCACCACACCCGGGCGCTCACCGTACTGCCGGGACCTCCGCAGCCGGCGCGTCCCGATGTACCTCGTCCAGCGTGACGGCCTATGGCTTGCCTCCCACTACCGGAGGCCCGGGGAGAGCCCCATCAGCCACGAGTCCGACGAGCACCTCGCCCGCAAGGAACGAGTGGCGAAGGACTCGGAAGATCACGGCTTCCACGCCGACATCGAGGCGCAGACCGCCGACGGGCACGCGCGCCTCGATGTGCGCATCGACGGCGCCAACGGCATCGTCCTGGGCTACGAGCCTCAGCCGAGTGCCCAGACAGCCCGCGGAATGCGTGCACGGGAGGGTTCCGGCGCCGCAGCGCGACGCCGCACGGCGAAGCTGAACCGGCACACCCAGGCAAGCCGGCAGACATACTCTCCGCGCGAGCGGAGGTGGGCCGCCCATCGCCGCGGAGGAACAAGGCCGGCCTCCAGCGCACAGCCGCGCTGCACTACGTCGAAAAGAAACCGAAAGGGCCTCCGTCAGCCGTGGGAGTCCCCCGGGACCTTTCTGGGACTTCCCGGCCCCCATCAAGCGGCACGAGCATGAAATGAGCGTCACGAGCGTCATTTCAGCGTCAGGATATCGCCCGCAACGCCCACACCGCACATAATGCGCACGAACAAAACCGCAGGTCAGGAGCCCTTTGCGGCCGGTTCAAGGATCGCCACGCACTCAACATGGTGCGTCATCAGAAAGATGTCACCAAGTGAGGGACGTGACATATCAGCAGGTCAACGGCCCTTTTCTACGCTACCTGAGGGGGCTTCAGGCGCCTGGAGCGTCAATCGAGCGTCACGATTGGCCGGAGCGGTTTCTTCACTCCATCACTTCGGTCAGGTCTGCCGGCACGGCGTCAGCCACCAATGTTCTCGCCCGTCCGGTCACCCTGCAGGACCCCGCCTACGTCGGCGGCGCAATGACGGCGATGCAGGGCCGCCCGGGATACACCCGCATCCGCACCCCTACGTCTCCGTCACCGACGCCACCCGCGTCGCGGACGCCACTTCGCACCTGACGGCCGGCCCGTTTAAAACCTGAACCTCTTCTCCACTCGGCCAGCCGGACGACGACACCCCGGCCGCGCTCACCAAGCAGCAGTGAAAGATCGGTATCGGGAGGGAGGTTGAGGACGTGGCGAAGGAGCGGTTCACTCGAAGCACAGTGACCGTGGTCATGGCGGCCCTGGCCTACGTCCTCTCCTTCAGCAACATCTGGGCGCTTACCCTGCGGCTCGGTGTCCCCCGCCCGATCACACCGCTGATCGCCCCCATGGTGGATCTGTCGGTCGTCGGGCGCCTCATCGCGCTGCACTTGCTCGCCCTGCGCGGCGACGTGACACGGCGATCCTGCTGCACCATCGGCCAGTGCTATGGGAAGCGATGTGGCCGCTGACCGTGACGTACGTCCACGCGGTTCTCGAGTCCGCCCCGAACACGCGTCCACGGGGACAAAGTGACGCGCAACGTCGCCCGGAATGTCAAGACCACCACGCCCCTCCCCCGGCGCTTCCAGCCCCCCACCATCAGCACCGCCGAGGCCCAGCTGTTCCTCCGGTCGGCTGGCGACGACCGGTTGCATGCCCTGTTCGAACTCGCCCTGCGCACCGGACCCCGCAGACGAACTCCTGGGCCTCCACTGGGAAGACCTGGACCTGGACGATGCGCTTCCACAATCTCCGGCACTCGACAGCCGCCCTGCTCCTGGAACAGGAAGTCGACCTCGTCGTCATCAAAGAGCTGCTCAGCCACGTCCACATGGCGTCACCGCAGCCGTCGTCCGCTGCCGCTGCCGTCAAAAACCAAAATACCCCTTTCTCCATCACCTAAGAAAGAGGTATCCCCTTTCGCCTTGCAGGAGCATCTACGGTGTTTCAGTCGTTACTCAAGAGTTGCAAAACCGCTTCAGGCCCACCTGAATCGACAACACCCTTGAAGGAATCCAACATCACCGTGGCGCTCCACTGCCCCCTACCGGGGAGGACGAGTTCTGCGTCAGCGTTCCACTGTGAAGAACCGCTTATGCGGCACCCAACGCCGACTCCAGGCTCTCGACGGCTTCATAGCCGAGACCGGAATGGGCCCGGAGCCCCCATAGCTCTGCCATCCCTACCCCTTTCAACCTCAGCGTTGAACGCATGGGAGCCTCCGCCGGGCACCGATTCGATGGATGCTCCCATAGGCGTCTAGAGCGTCAAGAGCCGCCTTCCTCAGTCGTGCAACCGAATCGAGAGGTCGGAAGCAGTGACAGAGATTCGCCCAAAGTCGCCTGTCAGCACGTACAGACTATCCTCCACCTTAAAAGAGTCGATGCTCCCGTAGTCCAGCTCTCCGGTTGCATCCTTTGCCGGTGGGGTCCCCTGATCAAGCCAATGCAAGTCGACCACTTGTGAGAACTCCAGACTTCCTCGTCGGTAGCAATTCCTCTCACCGGGCGAAGCGGCCCCATACAGCGGATGGTCGACGTTCAGGGCAAGGTCCATTTGACAGGAAAAGAATCCCGGGCGAGCCTGAATATCGAGGACATAGCTTTCTTCCAGGTGGTAAATGGCTAGCCAACTTACTTCCCTGTAGTCCATCATCCCAAATCCCATTCGATAGGTGTGTGATTTCCTGGGCTTTTTCGCGTGACGGGATTTCCGAATGAGTCGATCCGTTCTCCGCGGGCATTCCTCATCTCGACGTGTGGGTCACTACTTCCCGGAGCTCTACCAGTTCCCTTCTTGATGGTGAGCCGGATAGTCCCGTTCGTGTCACGGAACTTGATGGGACCATTCTCCGTCTGACTGCGGGCCCAACCGTTTGAGTTCCCAAACTCCTCCAGTCGAGACGCCTTGGCGTTGCCATTTCTGGTGAGCTGCCCCATTGCAAAATCTGCGTCATAGCCGGCGACACCCTTCGGTTTGCCGCCTCCGCGAATCCCTCCAGCTCCTACACCTCCGGCTGCAAAGGCGACGCCGCCTCCAGCAGCAATCGCCGCGCCGAAGGATGAAAGCCCCTTGGGACAGCTGTTGCCGATACGACCGCAGGCATGGAACTTGGCGATTGCCAGCATATGCTGGGCGTTTGCCAGTTGCTCCGCGTCCTCAGGGTCCGTGATGTTTGAGGCGACGCCCTCGATCCCGGAATCGGGCCGGTCAGGGAAGTCGTAGGTCTGGAGGTCTTGGTTGAGCTCACTCTTGAAGTCCTGCGCCCGGTCCCAGTCGGCAGGGACGTGCACGTCGGGGAAAACCATCGTGTAACCGGGGATCAGCGAGGGGCCCGTTGGGGCGGAGCTCCATCCGCTGGTGGTCCACCAGCCGTTGTTGTAGCTGTCGCCGTCGCAGCCGTTGCAGCCCCAGCTGGGATGGTTGAGGGGCTTGCCGCCACTGTTCTTGGAGGGGGTGTTGTTGCCGTACTGGGCGCCGCCGCCGCACTCAATGGGTGAGGCGCAGGCCATGAGACCGCTGGGGTCACTCGACGAGATCGGGGTGTTGTCGGCGTAGCTATAGCCGTTGAGCTGCTGCGGGTTCGCCAGGTCCATGAGCGGGTCGACCGAGATGAAGCGCCCGATGCCCGGGTCGTACTCGCGGGCGCCCAGGTGAGTGAGGCCGGTTGAGACATCGTTCGTGCCGCCGACGAAGGACTTGGTACCGGGCCAGGCGGCCGGAGCGTTTCCGCGAATGCCGCCGAAGGGCAGCGTGCGACGCAGGTTGAGTTTCTGAGCGTCCGCGCTGATGGCTAGCTGGCCCGTGCCCTGGTGGTCTGCGAGGGTGAAGGAGACGCTGCCGTCGTTGTCCTGGACGGCCTGGTGACCGCCGCCGAGGCCGACGTAGCGGGTGGCTTCCTTGGTGCTGGATCCCTTCGGCACGGTGATCTCGGTGTGCCCGAGGTAGAGGGTGGTCTCGGTGGGAGTACGCGCGATCAGCCGGTTGCCGTCAGCGTCGTAGGTGTAGCGGGTGGTGTCGCTGGTGCTCGGGCTCCACTGTTGGGCCTCGCTGCTGTTGCACGCGTAGAGCTGCAGGTCGGTGCCGTTGTCCTGATTGGAGGACGGGACGTCAAGACACTTGTCGGTGGCCGGGTGATAGAGGGATGCGTCATCCGCACGCTCGATGAACCTCTGGTCCTCGCCGCCGTCACAGGTGGACAGCTGGACCTTCGTGCCGTTGCCGGTGGCGCACTTGCCCAGCGCCTTGAGGATGTCCCCGGTGCGTTCCCACTGCTGGGCCTCTGAGCCGTTGCATTCGTAGAGCTGGATCGGAGTGCCGTCCGCAGTCTGGCTGCTCTCGACGTCGACGCACTTGCCGGCCAGGCCCTTGATCGGACCGGCTGCGGTACCGGCGACCTTGGCGAGGTGGCCCTCGGCGTCCCAGGTGAGGGTCTGGGTGTCGCCTCCCAGGACACGGGTGCGGGTGTTGCCGGCCTCGTCGTAGGTGTAGCTGTCCTGGGATGTGACGCTTCCGGTCGTGGTGGCGCTGGATGTCAGCGCGTGCGGTCGGCGCTGTCCCGCGAGCGGGTAGGTGTAGGTGCTCTTCTCGTCCTTGCTGGTGTCGCCCGTGGGGTCGTGCTGCGTCTGGGTGAGGCGGTTGCCGGTCTTGTCGTAGGTGTAGCTGTGCCAGTACGCAGCCGGCCCGCCTGTCCCCTGGCTGGTCGGTGCGGCCGCGCAGCTCGTGTCGCCCTCAGTCCACGCTTCGGTCAGACGGCGCAGGTAGTCGTAGGTGTAGCACTGGTTGTCCGTGCCGGACCGGGAGACGTCGGCGGCGGAGAGGACGTTGCCGCTCTGGTCGTAGCGGTAGGAGGTGTCCTTGTCGACGCCAGCGATGTCCTGGCGATTGACGTGGATGTTCGCCAGGCGCTGGGTTCCGGTCTCGTAGGCATTGTTGACCCAGGTCTTCTTGCCGTCGCTGGTATTGCCGAGTTCGTACTGCAACGGCTTGCCGGTAAGGCTGTAGCTGGTCTTGGTGCTGTAGCCGTCACCGAGCATCGCCAGGGGACGAAGAGTGTCCTCGTCGTAGGTGTAGCTGTAGCTGCCGCCGGGGAGGGCTCCGGCTGCCGAGTAGGTCACGCCGGCCATCACGCCGGACGGCTTGTAGGAGACGCCCGTCTGGTACGTCCCGGCCAGGCCGGTCTCCGCGGTCGGGATGGTCACGGCCGAGCGCACGGGCCGGTAGAGCCGGTCGTACTGGGTGACCTTGTAGCTGTAGGCGTTGTTGCCGTCATAGCGGGTGGCCTCGGCGAGCTGTCCTTTGCCGTCGTTGACCGTGTCGTAGACCCATTTGGCGCGGAGCGGACCGGCGCTGCTGTCCTGGCGCAGTTCCGTCTGTCGGCCGAGTCCGTCGTAGATGTGGGTGAGGAGGGTGTTGCGGGCGTCCTTGGTGGTGGTGAGCTGGCCGCGGTCGTCGTAGGTGCTGCGGGTGATGCCCTTGTCCGGGTCGTCCGCCGTGATCTGGCGGCCGAGTTGGTCGTAGGCGTAGCTCCAGGTGTTGCCCGCGGGGTCGGTCAGCTTCTCCAGTGCCCCCTGCTTGGTGTGGGTGTATGACGTCTTGTCGTAGGTGGCCTCGGCGGTGCGCTGGTGGTGTTGGCGCAGTTCGGTGGTCTGGCCGCGGGCGTCCACCAGGGTGGTGGTGGCGGTGCCGCCCTCCGGAGGGATGACCGTCGTGCGGTCGCCGCCGTAGATCGTCCTGGTGACGCCGAGGACGGTGCCGCCGTCGCCGTTTCCGGCGAGTGTCTTGGTTTCAGTCTCCCGGCCGAGCCCGTCGTACGCGTGGCGGATCTGAGTTTCGACACTCAGCGCGTTGTCGGGCTTGAACAGTTCGCCGGGGGTGGCGTCCTTGGTGTAGTACGTGGCGAACTCCCTGCTGAGTTGGCCACGTACGTCATAGAAGTTGTCGGTCAGCAGCAGGCCGTTGTCCGGCCCGGGCGACTGGGTCTGGCGTTGGCGCAGAAAGCCGTCGTAGAGCGTGTAGGCGGCGACTTGGCGACCGCCTCCCGCGCTGAGGGTGCGGCTGGTGACAGCGACCGGTTTGCCCTCGGTGACCTGGTAGTCGAACTGGAAGTTGGGCAGGCTGTTGCTCGTCGTGGAGCGGTCGGCCGTCCACACCTTTGTACTGCGGCCCAGCGCGTCGTAGGCGAGTTTGGTCTTGTTCCCGTTGGTGTCGGTGACCTCCGCGGCCTGCCCCCGCTTGCCGTCCAGCATGGTGACGGTCTTCTGCGCGGTTGACGCATCCTGGGCAAGGGCGGGCGGGGTGACCTCGGTGACGGAGCTTGCGAAGCCTGTCGTGGGGCTGTAGGTCAGGGTGCTGACACGACCGTCGTTGCGGGCAGTGCGCGCAGGGCTGCCGCCAACCGTCGCGGTCACGTTGGCAGTCAGGTCGGTGGTGGTCAGCGGCCGCCCGTAGCCGTCGTAGGTCGCTCCTGACTCAAGGTAGGTGGCGGTCGTACCGTTGTGCTCCTTGAGGACGGCTGTGGCAGTTGCGTCGCCTTTGGCCGGGGCCGCGTCATAGGCAAGTCCGTCGTAGGACGTACGGGTGTCGGAGACGACGTCCTTGGAGCGGTCGGGTGTCGTGTCGCATCCGACACCAACGGTTTCTGTCCGTGAGGGCAGTGTGAGGATGTTGTCGCCGGTGTTGGTGGCGTAGGTAGTGCGGGTGCACCGGTTGTCCTTGGCTGTCGCGTTGTCTCTGTAGTCGTCGACCTGGGTGGGACGACCGGCAACGGTGTCGTACTCGGTGCTGGCAGACGTAATACGCCATGCGGATCCGGCGCCCTGGTCCAGGGAAGCCCAGGTCTTGGTGTGGGCGGTGCCAGTGAAGTTGGCGGTGACGGTGCCCCAGTCCCGCGTCTTCTTCGCCGTCTGGTGGTACCAGGGGCGGTTCACGGTCTTTGCGAGGATCTTGCCGTCCGGTGCGGAGTAGCTGACGGTCTTGTAGACGAAGCCGGCTGCCGCTTCATGGTCGGTGATGGGGTCGCCCTCACCGCTGCTGAGCTCAACGCTGACGGACTTGGTACCGCCAGAGGTGGCCTTGCGGTCTCCGTCCATGCCTCGCAGAAAGAAGGTGTCGCCCTGTGACAACATCGCCGAGTCGCCGCCCAGGCCGCCGGTCTTGACCCGGACGTGCCCGTAGCCGCGCCACTGTGACCAGGTCTTGAACTTCTCCTTGGTCAGGCCGTCATCGTCGTCGTAGTGCCAGGCCGCGTCGCCCCGGTAGTCGTACGCGGTGACCTGGTCCGGGGCACGGCCCGTGCGGTCGTGGGCGGTGGTCGAGTCGACCACGTACTTGTTGAACCACTGCCGCTCAGGGTCGTCGCTGAAACTGCCGCCGATGTACTGCGGGAAGCAGCGGGTCGTGTTGGTCTCCGGGGTGGGGAGCGCGTTCCAGTCGCAGACCGGTGCCGAGTAGTCGACGGAGATCTGCCCACCGGATTCGTCGTCCACGGTGGACAGCCGCTCTTTGATGAACGGGGCGAAGCCGTCGCCAGTCTTGTCTAGGCGGTTCTCGAGCTGAGTGTACGCAAAGGTGGTCTTCGGAACAGTAATGGCAGGTTCGGCCGACTGGCCGGTGCGCTGGATGGAGTCGAGGAGTAGCTGGTAGTCGGTGTCGGCCATGCCCCAGCGGTGGGCCAGCTTCCAGGAGTCGATGTTGTCGTAGCCGCCGGCGGAGTTGAGCACCTGGGTGGTGACTGAGGTCAGCCGCTTGCGAGTCCAGAACGTCGGGGCGAACTTGCCGTCGTCGCAGTCGGTTGCTTCGGCGCAGTTCAGATCCCAAGGCGTGTCGTACCAATAGAAGGCGTCCGTGCCGATGGATGCGCAGTCGGTGCTGGCGTTGGGCAGGCAGCGTTCGGAGTTGCCGAAGGTGACCTTGGCCAAAGCCTTGCTGCTGTACATCGAGGACGACTTGAGGCCGTATTCGATGCGGTCCAGGTATCCACCGCGGGTGTAGCGAGTGTCATTGGCGGCTTCCTGGTTGCGGCCGTAGGAGTTCTTCTCCTGGTTGTAGAAGTAGGAGACGGCATTGCCGTGGGTGTCGACGGCATAGTCCAGGTTCCAGCGCCAGGCCTGTTGGCACCAAGAGTCCGCGAAGGTGCCAACGTGGCATGGCTCCTCCGCGTCGTCACCGAAAACGGGCGCGGTCCAGGTGGATCCCGTGGTTTCCTTGCCGTCGCTCCAGCCGGGCAGTCGGTGGTAGCCGAAGTAGTAACGAGTGCCGTCCGGAGTGGTGACTCTCCAGTATTCGTCGTTGCGGGCGCCGTTGCCGCGTACGTTGTCGGAGGAACCGTCGATCCGGGCGATCTTGGTGCCGTCGTCCTTCTTCAGCCGCCAGGCGTCCTTGCCAGCGGAGACGAGTTCGCCGCCCTTGCCGTTGAAGGTGAGGTAGGCGTTGTCATACGCCCAGCAGAGGTCTCCCGGCTTGCGGCCTCCGTCGCCCACCACTCCGTCGTCGGCGCAGGGCTTGTAGCGGCGTTCGATGAAGCCGGGCCACAGGTCGAAGCCGTCGCCGACCCAGGAGGACTGGTTGTTGGTGCCGCCAGTTCTGCCGTCGATCCCGCCGGACGAGTAGGAGAGGCCGACCTGAGGCTTCAGCCCGCCCGGTACGGCAGGTACCGGCATGTCGTAGGACCAGCTGAAATCACCGGTGTTGAGGTTTGTCTTCCAGGTGGAGGATGCCGACAGCGGGGTGGCCGTGTAATCGCCCTTCCCGCCAACATCCGCCGCGACTGCGGCCAGCACGGTGGGCGCGCTCTCGCTCAACTGGACACTGGTGGCGGTGAGGGTCTGTTTCTCGGTGTTGTTGGTGGTCTTGACGGGCTTGCTGGTCTGACAGCGCTTCTTCTGCGGGGCCGTCAGGACACACTGCGGCAGCTCGACCAAGGTCAGGCGGGAGCCGTACGAGCCGCCGAAGGATTCGGTGAAGGCTGAGTAGTCGAGGGTCGCACTCACCCTGCCGGCGGTCGCGCTCTTTTCCGCCTGAAGGGTGAACAGAAGCCCGTTGAGATCCGCTTTCTCGGCTGTCCTTTGGTCGAGGAGCCGGGCTTTGACCTCACCGGCGGCGTTGTCTTCCCGTTTGGTCTTGGACGGTGGCTGCAGAGACAGAGGCAGGCCGCCGGCCTTGACCCGGCGGGAAGAATCGGCGGACGGAGCTTCGGGAAGTGCGACGATCTCGGATGCGGCCTTCGGCCACCGTGTCTTCGGTGCCGGCTTGGGGGTGCGAGGGCCCTTCGTCGTCTTCCGCGGCGTGCTCTTGGAGACGGTGGAGCCTTCGACAGGCTTCTCCGCCTTGGGCATTGCGGGGCGCCCGTTGCCGTCGTCCGCTGCCACAACAGTGGGGGCTATCGCCTGTAGCAGCGTGCCCACCATCACCGCGGAGGTCGCCAGGGCGACCCGGCGTCTCAGCGTGCGGATGTTCCTGCCCGATCTGGGATTCATCTGCTTCTCGTTCCTCACAGGATCGACCAAGGTCAGTGCCGCTTCACCGCGGCAGGGAAGTCTCAGGTGCGTGCCGGATCTCCTCCCGGGGCACGCCCCGGGAGGGAGTGATCAGCTGCCGGGTACTTGGGTGGGCACGTCGAACCAGCTGGCGGCCAGCTTTTCGATCTGCGCGTCCGTCAGGGGACCTTCGAATGCCCACACGTCATCGACCAGCCCGGGGAAGTACTCGCCGAAGGCTCCGGCCTGCTTGGCACGGCCGACCTGCAGCGCACCCGCGGCCTTGAAGGAGAGCGCGTTCTCCGCCCACGGGACCAGGTCCGTGCAGCCGGCCTGGTCCGGCGCTGCGTCACCGTCGCTGTCCGCGCAGGCGACCTCTTCGATGTTGCCGTTGACGTACAGCCGGATTTCCTTGGCGAGTCCGTCGTAGACCACGGCAAGGTGATTCCAGTCACGGACGTCATTGAAGTTCCCGTTGTCCGCCTCGCTCACGGCGGCCGCGTCGGAGTCCTGGGCGGGCAGACTCAGCCGCCACCTGCCCAGCCCTTCTGGATCGACTGGATCAGGCGCGTACCGCACGGCGAACGCGCTGGTGCGGGTGCCGTCCGCGCTGACGAGCGCGACTTCGTCTCCAGGGGTGGCCGCTGCCTGGGCCCATGCCGTCACTGAGAAACTGCCGGTGGTGTCCACCGGTATCCGGTTCGTGTCGCCGTAGTCGTCGACGCCGTCGAGTTCCACGCCTCCCAGATCGATGAAACCGGGACCGGCCTTGGCGCCGCCGCGCAGTGCCATCGTGTTGCCCTCGGCCGTGTCGTCCGGCGTCGTGGCGGTATCGCTGACGTCCTCGAACTTCCACCGCCCCTTGACCAGCGGGCGCTGCTTGAGCATCTGCTTGACCTCGTCGGCGGAAACCGGACGGTCCAGCAGCCGCACATCGTCGATGGTGCCCGGGAAGTAACTCCTGATCTGGCCGCCGTAGTTGTCGGCTCCGATGTACATGGACTGGTCCGCGTAGAAAGCTCCGGACAGCTCCGTCGACCCGGCTTTCGTTCCGTTCACATACAGCGTCAGTGTGTTGGCGATCGTGTCGTGGACACCGACCAGGTGTACCCACTCCCCCGCGCGCGCTGTGGTGCCCTCCGGCTGCATGGCACGTACGGGGATGGCGTCAGCCGCATCGGAGGAGTACTGGTTGAACGCCCACCGGTCGTACGCCTTGGAGTAATACAGCTCGAAGCCAGGAGCGTGGGTGCCCGCCTGAGCAGTAATGATCGCCGCGCCATCCGGCTTCTTGTCCAGCTTCGCCCAAGCCGAGACGGTGAAGCTTCGCGAGGTGTTCACGTGCGGCCCGCTGGTCTGTCCGATCTTCGCGTAGCCATCGGTGCCGTTGAACTTGGCGGCCTTGCCCGCCACACCGGGGACGCCGGTGGTCACGCCGCCGTTGTATTTGGCGGGCAGCACACCACCGTGCCCGGTGACCTCGGTGGCGTCAGCCGGCTCGTCCAGGTCGAAGATCGCGACGGCGGGGCGGCCCGGGTCGCCCACGGTCTGCTGGGTGAATAGTTTGTCCACCTCGTCCTGGGCCAGCGGCTTGTCGAACAGGTGCAGAGCGTCAACCGCGCCAGGGAGGAAAGCGCTGGGGGCGCCGCTGTAGGAGGCAGCGCCGATCTGGAGGCCGCGCCGTGCTTCCCAGGGCGTGCTGTAGGGCGTCTGGCCGACCAGCCTGCCGTCGACGAACAGCTCCAACACGTCCCGTCCGGAACTGTAAGAGCCGACCAGGTGTGTCCACTTGTCGACCGTCACGCCGCCCGGCTGAGCAGCCATCACCCGGGCGATGCCCGCATCCGCCATGTCGGCCTTGTACTGGTTGAACACCCACCGGTCGTACGCCTTGGAGTAGTACAGCTCGAAGCCAGGAGCGTGGGTGCCGGGCTGGGTGGCAATCACCGCGGCACCATCGGGCATCTTCGACAGCTTCACCCATGCCGACACCGCGAACCCCCCGCTGGTGTTCACCACCGACAGATCGGTCGACGCGTAGCCGTCCGTGCCGTTGAACGCCACAGCCGTTCCCCGAGTACCGGGCACATTCGGCGTCACGCCACCGTGCAGGGCGGCAGTCCGGGGCGGTGTCGACCCCTTCGCCTCAATCGCACCCGCGTCTTCGTCCATCTGCCACGTCGCCCGTTCCGGCTGCCCCGCTTTCACACGGAAGCGGTAGCTGACCGGTGCTGAGGCGTTTCCCGCAGCGTCGAAGGACTTCACGTACAAGGTATTGATGCCGACCTTGGGCGGCAGGACCTTGAGGGTTTTGGCCGCCCCACTCGCGGTCGTGATCGCATTGCTCGATGACGGGTCGACATTGATGCCGTACCAGTACTTGGTCACCTGGGTGTCGTTGGCCGCGATCGTGAACGCCCCGTACTTGCCTATCCCGTCGTACCACGGATCATCGGGATTGCCAGAGTCGGATGCAGGGTATTCCGTCGACGAGATCGTCGGCGGTTTGGGCGCCTTGGTGTCGTAATAGAAGTAGCAACCGGTCGCATCGCCCGCATACGACCACGGCGAATACTGCGCCCCGTCGTATGACCGCGCGTACCAATGAATCTGCTTGTTCTCCGGTACAGAGGAAGGCAGCCCTATGGAGAATCCCGAGCCGGACTTCTTCGATCCGCTCACAGACGGCTTCCAGCGAACGATCAACCCCTTGCCGTCCCCAGCATCCCACTTGGCCTGGAACTGTATGGCGACGTTGTCACCGTCCGGGTCAGTGATGTCGTCGGCGTAGATCGTCCCCAAGGAGCGGCTCCGCGCCGCACTGTCGGGCTTCTTGCACGTGCCGCCGTATTCCATGCTCAGCTGGGACATCTTGATCTGCGGAGGAGGCCGGTTGTACTTGACCCGCAGAAAGGCCTTGTCCGAGAACCGCTTCCAGCCGTTGGCATCGCTCTCACTCGAGGCCTGCATGCCGAACGTCATCGTCGACCACTTGCCGTTTGCGGCCTGCTGAACGGCCGACTTGACATCGAACTCCGCGTCCTTGGCCCCACAGCCCTCGTAGCCATGCGCAAACGACTCGGTCTTGAGGTGGTCGATCCAAAATCCAGAGGCTTTCTGCGAATTCCACGTGGTCGACGACGAGATGTCCTTCGTCCGCCACAACTGGACACCGCGCGCCTCACAAGAAGCGGACCACACATTCCGCACCACGAACTCGGCCCGCAGGATACTCTTGCCCGCGAACTTCGACACCGGAATCCGATAGAACAGCCGCTTGGTGTCATTCGGCTTGCAGTACGCCCACCCGCAATACCCCATACCGGCGTTCGACTCGCCGTTGAACTTCCACTGCGGCGAGGACGCCCAGTACTCCGACGCCATCGTCCACGCCGTTGCCCTCGGCGAGTACCACTGCGGGTCGATGAACACCGGATAGGTAGTGTCCTTCCCCTTCAACACCTCCACATCGGGGATGAGCACCAACTCCTTGCCGTCCGTCGGCACGTCCACACCGACAGGCGCCAGCTTCCCCGACTCACCTGCCGCAGGCTCCTCGACCGCATCCGCCGGAGTAGTGTCGCCAGCAACTGCCGCCCTGGGCTGAACGCCCTTGGCACCCTGGCCGCCTTCGGCAGCCGCGCTGGAGTCCCACATCATCGGCTTGGGCGCTTCGAACACTGTCCCGTTCGCGCCTTGGTCGACCGCCTCCAGGCCACCCTCAGCGGTCTCACGAACCTTCATTCCGTCCGCGGTGAGCTTGAGCCGCAGTTCGGAAAGCTCACTACTGGTCGCTGCCTCCGCCGACTTAACCACCAGCAGTTGGGTGAACCCATCTTCCTGTGCACCCATTCGGAGGTCCACATCGGGAAGAACATCGCGGTATGTGGCCGTGCCGCCGCTCAGTTCCGGCGCAGGCAGTTCTCCGGGCCAGGACAGTTCAAGCTCACGCCCCCCCTTCACCATCCGCACCAACGGTGCAGCTGCACCGCCGGCGGAGAACTCCAGACCTACGGTGGTCGCCTGCGTAGCAACCATTCCCCCCGATACTTTTGACAGGCTCGTGTCTATCGGTCTCCATTCGCCCCTGACGCGGGCCCGTACCGGCCGCAGAAACTCCCGAGCCTCCAAATCACCGTCAGGCGTGGCAAACACGTCCGTACTCTCACCGCGCAGCGATCCGACCTCGACGTACTTGCCCGAACGTTTCGCCTGTGCGAGCGCCTCGTCGGTGGTGACCGGAGCAGACCTCTCATCGTCGGCTGGCACGGCATCCGCCCCTACGCTCCGAGTCTGGGCAGCGACCGGACCGGCCGTGTCCGCAAGGACCCCCACAGTCAGGGCGGCAACGACCGCGAGGGCCACGACACGGGGCGTTGATCGATGCCACCCCAACCCCTTTACAGCAGCCCTACGAACGTCCTGCCCCCGTTGCATGAACCCCACCTCAGCGTCACAGAAATCGCACAAGTGCGCAGAGTCAATGCCGCTAACACGGCGTCGTCAAGGGTCACTTACGTCACACAAGCATGGGTGTCCTAGTTTGGCGCTATTCAGGATTGGCGTATTCTCACCTTGATCTACTGCTGCGACCGAGAGGGTTCGTCGAGTCGGCGATCGGGTTTGTGCTTCATGCCGCCTCTGCCCGAACAGGTGGTGCGCACGCCACTCGCGCTGAGCACGACCTCCAGGTGGAACCAGTCGAGCAGCGCGTCGGAGGACTCCCGGAGTCGTGCTCCGGATCCGAACTTCACCGGCGGGCCCGCCATAAGTCCCGCCTCGGCACCGATCTTCAAGAATGCGGCGGCTTGCGCCCATCGAACCGACGCCGGTGATCGTGCCCGAGAATGACCACGCGGCTCATGTAGTACCCCGGCAGTCGTGCTGCAGCCCAGACAGTCACTCCAACTTCGGCAACGTCGTCCTGGCCAAGGTGGCCGTCCTCGAAGTACAGCGAATAGTGCGAGCCGCTGATGCTGGCCTTGTCGGTCCCGATGCCCCCGGTCGTGGTGACCAACACCAAGATCAAGACAGACCTAGAGAGTTCCTACGAGAAGTGTGCAGGCATATCTCCGAGCAGCGCTCCACGCCAACTTGCAGGTGCTGACCCATCAGAACGAGCGTCATTTGGGCGTCGAACCAGTCCGCTGCCGAGGCGACACCGGCAGGGATCGGAACTCAACGGCCGACCCCACACTCCCCCATGGAGCCGCAGGTCAGAGGTCACTGGCGAACGCGTAACTCGCTTCACGCCATATGCAGGGGAAAACAGATCGATCGGACGGAGCGAAATCAGGAAAGGCCAGGCCAGACGCCTATCGGACCGGCTCAAGAATCGCGATGCACTCCACGTGCGCCGTCATCGGAAACAGATCGAACGCCCGCAGCGTCCGCACCCGGTACCCGCCCTCCCGGAAGTACGCCAGGTCCCGCGCCAGCGCCGCCGGGTCGCAGGCCACGTACGCGATCTTGCGCGCCCCCAGCGAAGCCAGGTGCTGGACCGTCTTCTTGCCGGCGCCGGCGCGGGGCGGGTCGAGGACGATGAGGTCGACCTCGGTGATGCCGGTGCGCGGGAGGACCGTCTCGACCTTGCCCTGTTCGATGCGGACGCGGTCGAACGCGGCGAGGTTGTGCTTGGCGTCCTCCACCGCGCGCTTGCCGGACTCGATGCCGAGGACCGCGCCCTTGTCGCCGAGGCGGTCGGCCAGCGCGCCGGCGAAGAGGCCGACGCCGCAGTAGAGGTCGAGGGCCATGTCGCCCTTGCGCGGGAGCAGGCCCTGCATGACGGCCTTGACCAGGGTGTCGGCCGCCATCGGGTGGACCTGCCAGAAGCCGCCGCTGCCGACCCGGTGCGTACGGCCGTCGGCGCGCTCGCGGACGAAGGCGCGGCCGTGGACGCGGTGGATACCGCCGTCGTGTTCCTCGACGCGCATCACGGAGACGGGCTTGTCGAGTTCGACGAGGGGGAGGCGCGCGCCGGGCCGCGGTTCGAGGATCACCATGCGGTCCTGCGAACCGGTCGCCGCGATCGCCTCGACCGACTCCATGCCGGACCAGTCGCGCTCCTCGATGCCCAGCTCGGAGACCCCGGGCGCGGCGATCATGCAGTGCTCGATCGGCTCGACCTCGTGCGAACGGTGGCGGCGCAGACCGGCGTTGCCGTCCTCGTCGACCGCGTACTGCACGCGCGTACGCCAGGCGGGGACCTCACCGGCGGGCAGCTTGTCGCCCTCGGCCGGCATCACCGTGCCGTCCCAGCCGGCCTCCTCCGGGGTGAGGCCCGCGAGCCGCTGGAGCTGCTCGGCGATGACCTCGCCCTTGAGCCGCCGCTGCGCGCCCGGCTTGGCGTGCTGCCAGTCGCAGCCACCGCAGCGGCCCGGACCGGCGTACGGACAGGGCGCCTCGACGCGGTCCTTGGACGCCTCCAGCACGGTCACCGCGTCCGCCCGCAGGAAGCGCGAGTCCTCCTCGCCCTCCGTCACCCGCGCGACGACCCGCTCGCCGGGCAGCGCATGCCGTACGAAGAGGACCTGGCCGGCGTCCGTACGGGCGATGCAGTGCCCGCCGTGCGCGACGGGGCCGATCTCGACCTCGTACTCCTGACCCACGAGCGACCCCGCCGGCGATTTCTTCGGTTCTGCCTGCATGGCGGGGTGACTCCAGATGCGAAATGGGGAACGGCCGGACAACAGCCCACCAGTCTACGTGGACACCGCCCGGCCGCTCACCACGAGCCCGTAGGCCCCCTGGCGCCCTGCCCCCTGATTCTCAGCTCTTCGGGGACGTCGGCTCCTTCGGCCGGTCCTCGGCAGGCCCACGCCGCACGGAACCCGGCGCGTTCCAGTCCTGCCGCTTGCGGGCCCGCTTCTTGGCCACCTCGGACGACTCCAGCTGGTACGGCACGGACGTCACCATCACGCCCGGCGTGAACAGCAGCCGCCCCTTGAGCCGCAGCGCGCTCTGGTTGTGCAGCAGCTGCTCGTACCAGTGGCCGACCACGTACTCGGGGATGATCACCGACACCGCGTCGCGCGGGGACTCACGGCGCAGTCCCTTCACGTACTCGATGACCGGCCGCGTGATCTCGCGGTACGGCGAGTCGAGGACCTTCAGCGGTACGTCGATGCCGCGCCGCTCCCACTCCTCGCGCAGGGCCTTCGTCTCGGCCGGGTCGACATTGACGCTGAGCGCCTCCAGGGTGTCGGAGCGCATCAGTTTGGCGTACGCGAGGGCCCGCAGCGTCGGCCGGTGGATCTTCGAGATCAGCACGACGGAGTGGACCCGGGAGGGGCGCACGCTGTCGTCGGACGGGCCCTCGGGCGCGGCGATCTCCTCGGCGACGCGGTCGTAGTGCTTCCGGATCGCGGACATCGTGGCGTAGAAGATCACCATGCCGAGCAGCGCGACCCAGGCGCCGTGCGTGAACTTGGTGACGAGGACGACGACCAGGACCAGGCCGGTGAAGAAGGCACCGAACGCGTTGATCGCCCGGGAGCGGACCATGTGACGGCGCTTGGCCTGGTCCTTCTCGGTGGCCAGGTGGCGGTTCCAGTGCCGGACCATGCCGGTCTGGCTGAGCGTGAAGGACACGAACACACCGACGATGTAGAGCTGGATGAGCCGCGTCGAGTCGGCGCCGTAGACCCAGACGAGCAGGATGGCCGCGCCGGCGAGCAGCACGATGCCGTTCGAGAAGGCGAGCCGGTCGCCACGCGTGTGCAGCTGGCGCGGCAGGTAGCGGTCCTGCGCGAGGATCGAGCCGAGCAGCGGGAATCCGTTGTACGCGGTGTTCGCGGCGAGGAAGAGCACGAGCGCGGTGGCCGCGGCGAGCACGATGAACAGGAAGCTGCCGTCACCGAACACGGCCTCGGCGACCTGGGAGATCACCGGGTTCTGAACGTAGTCGGAGCCGACCTCGACACCGTTCTTCAGCAGGTCGTGCGCGGGGTTCTCGGCCATGCGGACGTTGGTCGCCATGGCCAGGCCGATGATGCCGCAGAACATGGTGACGGCGAGCAGGCCCATGGCGGCGAGCGTGCTCGCCGCGTTCTTGGACTTGGGCTTGCGGAAGGCGGGGACGCCGTTGGAGATCGCCTCGACGCCCGTGAGGGCGGCACAGCCGGAGGAGAAGGCGCGCAGCAGCAGGAAGACGAGGGCGAAGCCCGCGAGCCCCTGGTGCTCGGCCTTGATCTCGAAGTCGGCGGTCGGCGCCTTCATGGTGTCGTCGAGGACGAGCCCGCGGAAGGCACCCCACGCGATCATCAGGAAGACGCCCACCACGAAGACGTACGTCGGGATAGCGAAGAGCTTCCCGGACTCCTTGACCCCGCGCAGGTTCATCAGCGTGAGCAGCACGATCACGGCGATCGCGCAGAGCACCTTGTGCTCGACGACGAACGGGATCGCGGAGCCGAGGTTCTCGATGCCGGACGAGATCGACACGGCGACGGTCAGGACGTAGTCGACGAGCAGCGCGCTGGCGACGGTGAGGCCGGCCTTGGGGCCGAGGTTGGTGTTGGCCACCTCGTAGTCGCCGCCGCCGCTGGGGTAGGCGTGCACGTTCTGCCGGTAGGAGGCGACGACGGTGAACATCAGCACGACGACCGCTACGGCGATCCAGGGGCTGAAGTGGTAGGCCGACACGCCCGCGATGGAAAGGACGAGCAGCACTTCTCCCGGCGCGTACGCCACGGAGGAGAGCGGGTCGGAGGCGAAAACGGGGAGTGCGATGCGCTTCGGCAGGAGTGTCTCTCCGAGCCGGTCACTGCGCAGTGCGCGCCCGATCAAGATCCGTTTGGGCACGTCGGTCAGTTTGGACACGCAGAGGATCGTAAGCGGTCGAACACGGCCACGCCCACCCTCCCCCGCCCTTGGCGTCGCTCGGAGGACAGCGCGCCCGTCCTTCGTCTGCCCTCCGAGTGAAATCCCGTACGGGCCCGGTTGCGGATTCCACCGCCGGGCGGAGCCGCATGCCTATATGAAAAAAGCCAAAACTTTGCCGCCCCTTGCCACTTCATGGAGGTTCCATGCACGCCACCGCGGAACTCATCGGCGCCGCCGCCGGACTCGTAGGCCTCGGGATCCTCACTCTCGTCAGCGTGCGCAGCATCAGCCGCCGCTGATCGCCGGGATCCCGCGGGCGATCGTGCACGGGGGTGCCCCCCGCGGACCGCGCGTGTGTAGCTTGGGCGTCGGTCTGAGACGCTGTCTTACGCGTGTCAGCCTGAGCAGCAACTTTTCACACCGGAAGGACGGTCGTGCACATCGTCATCATGGGCTGCGGAAGAGTGGGTTCCGCTCTTGCCCAGACCCTGGAGCAACAGGGGCATACGGTCGCCGTGATCGACCAGGACCCCACCGCCTTCCGACGACTGGGCTCCGGGTTCGGCGGCCGTCGTGTCACCGGCATCGGCTTCGACCAGGACACCCTGCGCGAGGCGGGCATCGAGGACGCCGGCGCCTTCGCCGCCGTCTCCAGCGGTGACAACTCGAACATCATCGCCGCCCGGGTGGCCCGGGAGATGTTCGGCATCGAGAACGTAGCGGCGCGTATCTACGACCCCCGCCGTGCCGAGGTCTACCAGCGGCTGGGCATTCCGACGGTCGCCACCGTGCGCTGGACCGCCGACCAGATGCTGCGCCGACTGCTCCCGTCGGGCGCCGAGCCGCTGTGGCGCGACCCCACGGGCGGGGTGCAGCTCGCCGAGGTGCACGCCTCCACGGCGTGGGTCGGCCAGCGGATCAGCCGGCTCCAGGAGGAGACCGGTGTGCGCGTGGCCTTCCTCACCCGGCTGGGCGAGGCGGTGCTGCCCACCTCGCAGACGGTGCTGCAGGAGGGCGACCTGGTGCACGTGATGATGCGTACGGACGACGTCGAGAAGGTCGAGGCGTCGTTCGCCGAGGGCCCCGAGGAAGAAGGCGGTCACTGATGAGGGTCGCCATTGCCGGTGCCGGCGCGGTGGGCCGCTCGATCGCGGGCGAGCTCCTGGAGAACGGGCACGAGGTCCTGCTGATCGACAAGGCGCCGACCGCCATCTCGGTCGAGCGCGTCCCGCAGGCGGAGTGGCTGCTTGCCGACGCCTGCGAGATCACTTCGCTGGACGAGGCCGCGCTGCAGAGGTGCAACGTGGTCATCGCGGCGACGGGCGACGACAAGGTGAACCTCGTCGTGTCGCTCCTCGCCAAGACGGAGTACGGGGTCCCGCGGGTCGTCGCCCGCGTCAACAACCCCAAGAACGAATGGCTGTTCAACGAGTCGTGGGGCGTGGACGTCGCCGTCTCGACCCCCCGTCTGATGTCGGCCCTGGTCGAGGAGGCGGTGAGCGTCGGTGACCTGGTCCGCCTGCTCCGCTTCAGCCACGGCGACGCCAACCTCGTCGAACTGACCCTGCCCCCGGAGTCGGCCCTCGCCGGCACCCAGGTCGGCGAAGTGGCATGGCCCGAGGACACGTCCCTCGTCACCATCATCCGCGGCACCCGGGTCCTCACGCCCACCCGGGAGGACTCCCTGGAAGCGGGCGACGAACTCCTCTTCGTGGCGGCCCAGGCCCGCGAGGAACAGCTGGAGGACCTGCTGTCGGTACGCCGCGAGGAGACGGCGGGCTGACGGTCTGGAACACGTAAATAGGGCGCCCGGAAAACTCCGGGCGCCCTATTTCAGCCCGTCCGGCGTTTGAGGACGAGGCCGTTCAGGCCGAAGCGGGGGTCTGGGGGCGGCAGCCCCCAGGGAGGCCCACACAGGCACTGGGTGCCTAATCCGCAGACCGAGCCGCCGCTTCCCGCTCCTTCTCGGCCCGCTCCTCCGCCTCCATCTCCGCAAACACATCAATCGGCGGCGGAGCCTTCGCCAGGAAGACCCACGTGAGCCAGACCGCGAGCAGGAAGGGCGGGATCTTCAGCGCGATCAGGACCCAGCCGAACTGAGTCGTGTCGGCCCACCAGTACAGCGGGAACAGGATCGCGCACTTGGCGAGCAGGATGAGCCCCCAGGCCCAACTGGCCTTCGCGTACGCCGTCTTGCGCCCGGGATTGCGCGTACGCCAGGAGAGGTTCTCCTTGAAGACCGGCCCCAGAATGAGCCCGATCAGCGGAACTCCCGCAAGCGTGGTGATGATGTAGGCGAGGGCGAGTCCGAGCGTGTAGAGCATGCCCGGCAGATAGAAGTCCTTCGCGTTGCCCGTCATCATCGCGAAGACCACGCCGAAGGCCACACCGAAGACGCCGCTGAAGGCGTGCTTGACGGTGTCCTTCATGACCAGGCGGACCACGACGAGCAGGATCGAGACACCGAGGGCCGCGATGGCGGCAGAGTGCAGGTCCTTGTTGATCGTGAAGATCGTGACGAAGAGCAGGCCCGGCAGGACCGTCTCGATCATGCCCCGCAGACCGCCGAACGCCTCGAAGAGCGCGGCCTCGGTCACCGCCCGCGAATCCCGCTGGGCGTCTTCGGTCGGCTTGTCGAGCGACGTCACCGGCTACTCCCGTCCGAGGGGTCTGAGTTCGTATTTGGGATTGAACAGCACCCGGCGGCCCCGGCTCATCGAGATCCGGCCCGATGCGATCAGCTTGCGCCCCGGTTCTATCCCCACTATGGAGCGCCTGCCGAGCCACACCACGTCCAGGGCGGCCGAACCGTCGAACAGCTCGGCCTCCAGGGCCGGGACACCGGCCCTCGGGCGGAGGGTGACCGTGCGCAAGGTACCAGTAACGGTGACCACCTGTCGGTCCCGGCAGTCACCGATACGCGTACAGCCCGCGGTCTCCGTGTCCTCGCGCAGCTCCTCCGACTCCAGGTCCTCCTGGGAGGAGGAGAGCCGGTCGAGCATCCGCCGGAACCGGCCCGCCGGCTTTTCGGAACGAGGAACAGCGCTCATATCTGAAGCGTACCGGGGGGCGCTGACGACTACGTACCCCTGGTGCCGCCACTCGAACCGGCGTACGACCCGAACCGCTCTCACTTCTCGAACCGATACCCCATACCGGGCTCCGTAATGAAGTGCCGGGGATGCGCCGGGTCCGTCTCCAGCTTGCGGCGCAACTGGGCCATGTAGACCCGCAGATAGTTCGTCTCGGTGCCGTAGGAGGGGCCCCAGACCTCCTGGAGCAGCTGTTTCTGGCTGACCAGACGGCCCGTGTTGCGCACCAGCACCTCCAGGAGGTGCCACTCGGTGGGGGTGAGGCGCACGTCGCGGCCGTCCCGGTTGACCTTCTTGGCGGCCAGGTCGACGGTGAAGTCCTCGGTCTCGACGATCACGTCGTCCTCGCCTCCCCCGGTGGGCTCGGCACGGCGGACGGCAGCCCGCAGACGGGCGAGCAGCTCGTCCATGCCGAAGGGCTTGGTCACGTAGTCGTCGGCGCCCGCGTCGAGGGCCTCGACCTTCTCGTCGGAGGTGTGCCGGGCTGACAGCACCAGGATCGGCACACGGGTCCAGCCGCGCAGCCCCTTGATCACCTCGACGCCGTCCATGTCGGGCAGGCCCAGGTCGAGCACGACGACGTCGGGGTGCCGGGCGGCCGCGAGCTGGAGCGCGGTGGCGCCGTCGGGGGCCGCGTCGACCTCGTACTTGCGTGCCTTGAGGTTGATCACGAGGGCTCGGGTGATCTGCGGCTCGTCGTCGACCACGAGGACGCGGGTCATGAAGCCTGCCTTTCCGGTTGTACGAGTTCGGAGACGTCCCCGAGTGGTGCCGGGTGGGCGGGGCCCGCTCTGAGGGTGAGGACCATGGTGAGGCCGCCGCCGGGGGTGTCCTCGGCGTCGAGGGTGCCGCCCATGGCCTCGGCGAAGCCGCGGGCGACCGCGAGGCCGAGGCCGACACCGGCGCCGCGCGGGACGTCCCCGTAGCGCTGAAAGGGCGCGAAGATACGGTCCTTCGCCTCGTCCGGGACGCCGCGGCCGCGGTCCACGACCCGGACCTCCACGCGGTCGCCGAGCGCGCTGGCCGAGACGAGGACCCGCTCGTCGGCGGGGTTGTACTTGACTGCGTTCTCGACGATGTTGGCGACGGAGCGCTCCAGCAGCCCCGGGTCGACGGCCACCATGGGCAGCGTCTCGGGGATCTCCAGCTCGACGCTGTCCTCCGGTACGCCGCCCAGCGCCATCGGGACGACCTCGTCGAGGTCGATCTCGCGGATCAGCGGCGTGACCGTACCGGTCTGCAGGCGGGACATGTCGAGGAGGTTGCCGACCAGGTGGTCGAGCCGGTCGGCGCCCGCCTCGATGCCCTCCAGGAGTTCGGCCTCGTCCTCCTCGGACCAGGCGACGTCGTCGGACCTGAGGGACGACACTGCGGCCTTGATGGCGGCCAGCGGCGTGCGCAGGTCATGGCTGACGGCCGCCAGCAGCGCCGTACGGATGCGGTTGCCCTCGGCGAGTGCGCGGGCCTGCTCGGCCTCCTCCTGGAGGCGTTTGCGGTCCAGGACGACGACGGCCTGTGCGGCGAAGGCGGCGAGCACCCGGCGGTCCTCGGCGGGCAGGACCCGGCCGGAGAGGGCGAGCGCGGTGTGGTCGCCGACCGGCATGTCGACGTCCGCGTCGTCGGGGAGCGTAGGCGGGTGCAGGCCGACGCTGCCCGCGCAGGTCCACGGGTCGACGTCGCTGTCCCGTTCCAGCAGGGCGACCGACTCCATGCCGAAGGTCTCGCGGACCCGCTCCAGGAGGGCGTCCAGGCTGGTCTCGCCGCGCAGGACGCTGCCTGCCAGGAAGGAGAGGATCTCGGACTCGGCCCGCAGCCGGGCGGCCTGGTGGGTGCGACGGGCGGCCAGGTCCACCACGGAGGCCACCGACACCGCGACGCCCACGAAGATCACGATGGCGACGATGTTCTTGGGGTCGGCGATGGTCAACCGGTGCAGTGGCGGGGTGAAGTAGTAGTTCAGCAGCAGCGAGCCGAGGGCCGCCGAGGCGAGCGCCGGGAGCAGCCCGCCGAGGAGGGCCGCCGCGACGATCAGCGTCAGGAAGAGCAGCATGTCGTTGGCGAGCCCGAGGTTCGAGGCGCCATGGGTCAGCAGCAGGGCGAGGAGGGCCGGGCCGACGACGCCGACCAGCCAGCCCGCGACGATCCGGGACCGGCCGAGCCGCGACCCGCGGGCGGCCGGCAGTCCGCGCCCCTTGCCGGCCGCGTCGTGCGTGACGATGTGCACGTCCAGGTCGGGCCCCGACTCCCGGGCGACCGTGGCGCCGACGCCGGGGCCGAGCACGTACTGCCAGGCCTTGCGCCGCGAGGAGCCCAGCACGATCTGGGAGGCGTTGACCCCGCGGGCGAACTCCAGCAGCGCGGACGGGATGTCGTCGCCGACGACGTGGTGGAAGGTGCCGCCGAGGTCCTCGGCGAGGGTGCGCTGGATGGCGAGTTCCTTGGGCGAGGCCGAGGTCAGGCCGTCGCTGCGGGCGATGTAGACGGCGAGTACTTCGCCGCCTGCGCCCTTCTCCGCGAGCCGGGCGGCGCGGCGGATCAGCGTACGGCCCTCGGGTCCGCCGGTCAGGCCCACGACGATGCGTTCGCGGGCCTGCCAGGTGGAGCGGATGCCGTGCTCGCCGCGGTACTGCTGGAGGTACTCGTCGACGCGGTCGGCGACCCAGAGGAGCGCCAGTTCGCGCAGAGCGGTGAGGTTGCCGGGGCGGAAGTAGTTGGAGAGGGCCGCGTCGACCTTGTCGGGCTTGTAGATGTTGCCGTGTGCCATCCGGCGGCGCAGCGCCTGGGGCGACATGTCGACCAGCTCGATCTGATCGGCGCGGCGCACCACCTCGTCCGGGACGGTCTCGCGCTGCCGTACTCCCGTTATCGATTCGACGACGTCACCGAGCGACTCCAGATGCTGGATGTTGACCGTCGAGACGACGTCGATCCCGGCGGCGAGGAGTTCCTCGACGTCCTGCCAGCGCTTGGCGTTCCGTGAGCCGGGGACATTCGTGTGGGCCAGTTCGTCCACCAGGGCGACGGCCGGGGCACGCTCCAGGACGGCGTCGACGTCCATCTCGGTGAAGACGGTGTCCCGGTAGGGGATCTCCCGGCGGAGGATCCGCTCCAGACCGTGCAGCATGACCTCGGTGCGCGGCCGGTCGTAGTGCTCGACGAAGGCCACCACGCAGTCCGTACCCCGCTCGACGCGCCGGTGTGCCTCGGACAGCATCGCGTACGTCTTGCCGACGCCCGGTGCCGCACCGAGGTAGATCCGAAGCTTGCCGCGTCCCATGGCCCCATTGTCTTCCCAAAACGCACTGCGTACGCTGCGTCGACCTTACGGCCAACAATCCTGACAAATGGGGTGAGGGGTGGGGTGCGGGACGTCTTTGACAGAACCCTGACGCGGACAGAACCCTGACGCGCCACCGCGGGCGCCTGTGAACCTCAGTGCTCCACGGGCTCGGCGTCAGTGCTCCAGGGGCTCGGCCTCAGTGCTCCACGATCTCGCCGTCGCTCAGCTCCAGGACCCGGTCGGCGAGGTCGAGGAGGGCCGCGTCATGGGTGGCGACGAGCGCGGTGACCCGCTCGCTGCGGACGACCGCCCGCAGCAGCTCCATCACCGCGATACCGGTCTCGGCGTCGAGCTGGCCGGTGGGCTCGTCGGCGATGAGGAGCGCCGGCTCGTTCGCGAGGGCGCGGGCGATGGCCACGCGCTGCTGCTGACCGCCGGAGAGCTCGCCGGGCCGCTGCGCGGCGTGGTCGGCGAGCCCGACCAGGGAGAGCAGCAGCTCGACGCGCTCCTCGCGCTCGCGGGGCTCGGCCCGGCGCAGCCGCATCGGCACGCCCACGTTCTCGGCGGCCGTCAGGATCGGGATGAGACCGAAGGACTGGAAGACGAAGCCGATACGGTCCCGCCGCAGCTCCAGCAGGCCGTTCTCCCCGAGTCCGGAGAGGTCGAGCCCGTCGACGGTGATCCGCCCGTCGTCCGGCTCGTCGAGCCCGCCGACGAGGTTGAGCAGTGTGGTCTTGCCGGACCCCGACCGCCCCTTGAGGGCGACGAGTTCACCGCGCGGTATGTCGAACGAGACGCCGCGCAGGGCGTGTACGGCGGTTGCTCCGCTGCCGTACGAGCGGTGGACGTTCTCGACGCGCACCATCGTTTCGGTGACGACCTGGCTCATGACCCTCCCCCGTGGACCGGGCGCCAGTATCACCGTCCGGCGCCCGGTCGGGCAACGTCTCAGTTCGGGTTGTCGCCGTGCGTGAGTGTCTCCCAGGCGACGAAGAGGTTGTTGCTCCCCGACGGCCGGTTCTGCTGCGTCAGCCGGTCGGTGTTGGTCATGGCATGGCCGAGACGGTTGCTCAGGGCGTTGTGGCCGACCTCGGTGATGGGCCCGAGCCCGAGGTGCAGCGACCCGCCGCACAGCCAGCTCGGCGGCGCCTCGCCCAGCTGGTACTTGGCCTGGAAGCCGAGCGCGTGCCGCAGCCGCTCGCCGACGTCGGTGCCGTACAGGTCCTGGCCCTGGATGCGGCTGGTCTCGGCGACGTGCGAGATCGCGGAGATGCCGTATCCGGTGTGCGTGAGGTCGCGGCAGGTCTCCTGGGTGAGCCCGTTGACGAAGGTCGACTGCCCCTGCCAGTAGTTGATGATCTTCTGCGCGGTGTCGAGGTTCTGGCTCGGCACGGTCTTCGGCAGCGCGCCGTCGGAGGACAGATACACGAACGCGGCCGTACGGGTGCGGAACTTCGCCATGGCCTTGTCGTACGACGCCTTGTCCTCCAGGAAGACGGAGATGCCGACGGCGGCCTCCATCATCGACAGCTCCCAGTTGCCGTTGGAGTTCGAGCCGTTGATGATCTCGGGGAGGTACACGGTGCGCAACATGGTCGCGAAGCGGCCCGAGTTCGCCCAGCCGCCGTCGTACGTGTGCTTGATGATCTCGGCGGCCTTGGGCCAGGACGAACCCGCCCAGCCGGTCTGCAGCGGGGCGTTGCTGTTGGTGTGGTCCTGGATCGTCGCGGACCAGGCGTCCATCAGCTGGATCGCCTTCTGCGCGTAGCGCACGTCCCGCGTGATGTACCAGGCGAGGGCCTGGGTGTACGCGGCGATCGCGTCCTCGCGCTCGTCGGTGCAGCCGTTGTTGGGGTTCGAGTACGAGCCGCACTCGACGACGGCGCGGGGCTTGGGGGTGCGCGTGAGCGAGCCGTACTTGCTCGCCAGCATCTGGTCGTACGCGCCCTTCCAGGGCTGTGCGCCGGCGTTGACCTGTTGCCGTGCGAAGTCCAACTGGCCGCGGGAGACGGTGACTCCGGGGTGCGTGAAGGTGGCGGGAGCCGCCTCGGCGCGGTCGGCGGCGGGCCAGGCCAGTGCGCCCGCCAGGAGGGCGGCGACGGTCCCGACGAGCGCGAAGCGGGATCTGCGGCGATGACGTGGAGGTACCGGGGTGTTCAGCATGGTGGGGGACATCCGTTCTCGTATGTGAACACGGAATGCCTTTATGAACACAGGCGTTGGCCGTGACCATAGGTACGGACCAATTTCACGTCAAGAGAAAAGGCAGGAGAAAAGAAGCGGGAGAGGCTCAGGAGCGAGCACCGGGGAACGACAACGGCCCGTGAGGCTCCGGAAGTTGTCCGGAACCCCGCGGGCCGTTTCGCTGAAACTCAGGCCTTGACCGTGAAGCCGTGCTCCTTGCCGAGCTTCTTCAGCGTCGTCTGACCCGGGATGCCGTTGGCGTCGGCACCGCTGAAGCCGTACCGGCGCTGGAGGCTCGCGTACGCCTCGACCGTCCTGCTGCCGAACGAGCCGTCGGCCCACTGCGCGGGCAGCAACCCCTCGGCTACGAGGGCCTTTTCGACGACGAGGACGTCCGCCTTGTGGGTCTTGCCGCCCTGGGGCAGACCCGGGTCGCGGCGCGCGGCGGCGATGACGTTGCTGAGGTCGACGACCGGCTTCGACGGCGTGGGGCCGCCCGCCCCGGGGGACCCGACCGGGGCCGCCTCGAAGAGCGCGGACTTGTCGATGTTCCCCGGGTCCCAGTGGTCGTTGCCCGGGATGTTGGCATGGCCGTAGTGGCCGCCCTTGCTCATCCAGATCGTCCGGGGGCGGTTGGTCGCGTCGGCGCCCGAGGTCGCGAGCCGGCCGGCCGGGAAGGTGTCGGGGATCTTCCAGGAGCGGATCGCGGCCATCATGGCCCGGTAGTTGGGCCCCGGCTTCCAGGTGGCGGTGAACGGCTTGCCCGCCCGCCCGAGCACCTCGATCTGGATGCAGACCTTCCCGACGCGATTGGTCCGCGTCGAACCGTCGTTGCGCAGTGCGCGGGCGCTCGCGTTCAGCGGCCCGTACTGGCCGAGCCGGTCGGTCGTCGGGTCGTACAGCAGGTGCGGCTCGGCGGAGACGCTGATCAGATACGCCGACACGGAACGGAACGCGTCGTCGCCGGCACCGCTCTCCGTGGTGTGCCAGACGACGCGGCCCGGGATCGACGGATGGTCCATCGCGCCCCCGATGCTCCCGTCGCCCAGGCGCTGGGCCTTCTCGATCCAGTTCGTACCCATGCCTGGCTCCCGTGCTCTGTTACGTGGTCGGTAAGTCGTCGGTGGGGCAGGCGAGTTGACGGTTCAGCGCCGACTCCGCCCTAGGTGACGCAGCGTAGCCACTCACGGGTCGCGGCTCGGACGCTTCTCTATTTTTTCAGCGCGACGAGTGACTCCGCCCTTGACGGCGAAAAAGTGTGAGTGGTTAAGTACTCACATGCAGACGGAACGACGCCGCCAACTGTCCACCGCCGATGAGCGCCGCGAGACGGTGCTCCGCACCGCCATCGGCGCCTTCGCCTCGCGGGGCTACTTCGGCACGACGACCACAGAGGTGGCCAAGGCCGCCGGGATCTCCCAGGCGTACGTCTACCGGCTGTTCCCGAACAAGGAGTCCCTGTTCGCAGCGGTCGTCGAGCACTGCTTCGTCAGGGTGCGCGAGAGCCTGGAAGGGGGCGCGGCCGAGGCGAAGGGCAGTTCACCGGAGGCGGTGCTCTCATCGATGGGCAACGCCTACGCCCACCTGATCAGCGACAACGACCTGCTGCTCGTTCAACTGCACGCCCAGGCGGCAGCGGTCTCCGTACCCGCGATCCGGGACGCCGTCCGCGCGGGGTACGCCCGCACGGTGGAGTACGTGCGCGGCGCCTCCGGGGGCGACGACCGGCAGGTCCAGGAGTTCTTCGCCGTCGGCATGCTCTGCCATCTCGTGGTGTCGATGGAGGCGCAGGAAGTGGACGCCCCGTGGACGCGCACCCTCACGGCGGGCATCCGGCACTACTGACGGGCCCGCCACCGGCGGGGCGAAGGGGCACGCTCACACCCCGACAGCCCCGCCTCTTCTTCGAAGCAAAGAGTGAGTGGTCAACCACACATACTCATGGCAGCCAAGAACTCACAGGAAACACGAGAACTCACAGGAACACCCGAGAAAGGGAACCCGATGTCCAGCACGCGAAAGGGCGCAAAGGGAGCAAGGGCGGTCCGCCCCGGCGCCGCCCTCGCGGTCCTCGCCGCCGCCCAGTTCGCCGTCGCGCTCAGCACGTCGATCGTCAACGTCGCCCTGCCCTCGGTCCGTGACGGCGTCGGTCTTTCGGACACCGGCATGTCCTGGGTCGTGAACTCCTACGGCCTCGCCTTCGGAGCGCTGCTCCTGCTGGGCGGACGGACCGCCGACCTCGTCGGCCGGCGCCGCGTCCTCCTCGCAGGCCTCGCGCTGTTCGCCGCCGCCTCGGTCGCCGCGGGCCTCGCCACCGGCCCGTGGGCGCTGATCACCGCCCGCACCGCACAGGGCGTCGGAGCAGCCGCCGTGGCACCCGCCGCGCTCTCCCTGGTCATGCGGCTCTTCCCGCCGGGCCCCGGACGCGCCAAGGCGATCGGGGTCTGGGGCGCGGTGTCCGGCGCCGGCGGAGCCGCCGGAGTCCTGCTCGGCGGGGTGCTCACCGAGGGCCTGGGCTGGCCGTGGGTCTTCCACGTGTCCGGACTCGGCGCGGCCGTCGTGCTCGTCGGCACCGTGGTGCTGGTCCCCGCCTCACCGCCCGACGACGGCGCTCCCAGCCGGCTCGACCTCGTCGGCACCCTCACGGTCACGGCCGGACTGGTCGCGCTGGTGTACGGGCTCACGTCGGCCGGACGCTCCGGCTGGACCGACCCCTGGGTGCTCGGCTCCCTGGGCACGGCGGCCGTGCTGCTCGCGCTGTTCCTCCTGGTCGAGCGGCGCCACCCCGCTCCGCTGCTGCCGCCGCGCCTGTGGACGGAGGGGCTGGTCGCCCCGGCCAACCTCGTCATGACGCTGCTCGGCGCCGTCTGGGTCGGCCTGTTCTTCTTCCTGCCGCTCTATCAGCAACAGGTCCTCGGCGCGGGGCCGTTGGAGACGGGGCTCTCCCAACTCCCCCTGGCGGCGGCGAACATGCTCGGCTCCTGGTTCGCCCCGCGGCTCGCCCGCCGGCTCGGCCCGCACATCACGCTCGCCGCGGGCCTGCTCACCCAGGCCGCCGGACTGCTGTGGCTGTCCCGGATCACGGCGGACGGCAGCTACCCGGCCGACCTGCTGGGCCCGATCCTCGTGATCGGCCTCGGCCTCGGCACCGCGTTCGTCCAGCTCACCGGGGCCGCCGTGACCGGCGTACGGCCCGCCGACTCGGGCCTGGCCAGCGGCCTGGTCAACACCACCCGGCAGATCGGCGGAGCCGTGGGCCTGGCCGTCCTCGGCACGCTCGCCGCCTCCCGTACGGCCGCCGCCGCACACCACCACTCCCCCGCGGCGGCACTCACCGAGGGCTACCGGCTCGCCTTCCTCGTCTCGGCGGCCGTACTCGCCGTCGGCGCCGCACTGACTCCCCTCCTGTCCCGCCGCCTCGCGGCACAGCCGCAGACCGAGCAGGCCCCGGCCACCGCCCCCACCCGCTGAACCCCCGTCCGACGCCACAGAAGGAGATCCCGCCATGAACGCCGGACACGCCGAACACGCCGAACACGCCATGAGTGCCGAGAGCACACCCGGCCACTCCGTCGACGAGGACGCCCCCGTCGTCGTACGCCTCTCGATCACCGTTGACGCCCCGCTGGCGGCCGTATGGGCCCTGCACACGGACATCGGGTCGTGGGCCGACTGGAACACGGACATCGAGAGGGTCGACTTCGACGGCCCGCTCGCCCCGGGCGCCTCCTTCCGGTGGCTCACCCACGGCCTCGACATCACATCCACGGTCCGCGAGGTCGTGCCAGGCGAGCGGATCGTCTGGGGCGGCCCGGCACACGGCATCGAGGGCGTCCACGTCTGGACCTTCGAGGAGTCCGGCGAGACGACCGGCGTGCGGACCGTGACGGTCCGCACCGAGGAGTCCTGGGCCGGAGCCCCGGTCGAGGAACACCCCGAGGAAATGCGCGAGGCGCTGCGCCAGTCCCTGGAGAGCTGGCTGAACCGCCTGCGGTCCGAGGCCGAGCGCCGCGGCTGAGGCCGTACAGCCGCCGTACGGCCGCCGTACGGCACGCGAGGTGCCCGCGTACGCCGGTGCCACCCGCCCCCTCTCCCTCGACTCCACTCCCCTCCACTCCACTCCACTCCACTCCACTCCACTCCACGAGAAGCCACTCCACAAGCTCCCATCCACGAGCGACAACCCACCAGAAAGGTCACCGTCATGAGCGTCGAGAAGCCCTATCTGACCGGCCACTACACCCCCGTCACCGACGAGATCACCGCCACCACACTCACCGTCGAGGGGACGCTGCCGCCCGAGCTGACCGGCCGGCTGATCCGCAACAGCCACAACCCGAAGCCCGGCATCACCCCCACCCACTGGTTCAAGGGCAGCGGCATGGTGCACGGCGTACGGCTGCGCGAGGGGCGCGCGGAGTGGTACCGCAACCGCTGGGTGCACACCCCGGCGCTCGAAGGCGCCCCCTATATGACCGAGCGGGGCCCCGACCTGACCGCCAGCACCGCGGGCACCCACGTCATCGAGCACGGCGGACGGCTCCTCGCGCTCTGCGAGGCGAACCTCCCCTTCGAGCTGACCGCCGACCTGGAGACCGTGGGCGCGTACGACTTCGGCGGCAAGCTGACCTCGGCGATGACCGCGCACCCCAAGGAGGACCCGGCCACCGGCGAACTGCACTTCTTCTCCTCGTCCCCGTTCCCGCCCTATCTGATCCACCACGTGGCCTCGCCCGACGGCCAGGTCCTCGACACCCAGGAGGTCCCGGACGCGAGCGCCGCGCTCAAGCACGACTTCGCCATCACCGAGCACCACGTCGTCTTCCTGGAGGGCTCGGTCACCTTCGACCCGGCCGAGCACTCCGGCATCCCGTACGGCTGGAGCGACGCCCAGCGGTCCCGTATCGGGGTCATGCCGCGCGGCGCGGGAGGCGCGGCCCACATCCGCTGGTTCGAGGTCGACCAGGGGTACGGGATGCACTTCGCCAATGCCTACGAGGACGCGTACGGCCGGATCGTCGTCGAGGGCCCGACGGTGGGCCGTACCGGCTGGCAGCGCTCCTGGAACTGGTGGGTCGGCGCCCCGGACCGCGGCGCGGAGCCCAACTCCGGTTCCAGGACGAAACGCTGGACCGTCGACCTCGCGGCGGGCCGCGTGAAGGAGGAGCAGACCGACGACCTCACCGTCGAGTTCCCCACCATCAACGACGCCTTCACCGGCCGCGAGCACCGCTACCAGTACGCGCTGTCGTTCCCGGACGACCTGGGCATCGGCAACCACACGCTGGTCAAGTACGACCGCCGGGACGGCACCCGCCAGCTGCTGCCGTTCGGCAACGGCCAACTGCCCAGTGAGGCCGTGTTCGTCCCGGCGGACGCCACCACCGACTCCTCCGGCGAGGACGCCGGGTATCTGCTCACCGTCGTCAGCGATCTGAACGCCAACGCCTCCAGGCTGCTCGTCCTGGACGCCTCGGACCTGTCCCTGCCGCCGGTCGCGACGGTCCATCTGCCGCGCCGCGTACCGGCGATGATCCACGGCTCGTGGATCCCGGACGCCGTCTGACGGGAAGTCCCGGAAACGGCGAAACGGCGGTGGGGGGGCCCCCCCCCCCCGGGGGGGGGGGCCCCCCCCCCCCCCCCGGGGGGGGGGCCCCCCCCCGCCGGGGTGGACCGCTCCGCCGCCCGGCGGACCCCTCCCGGGCGGCAGGGGGC
>NZ_JBITFQ010000021.1:0-138396 GCF_044456225.1 Streptomyces sp. NPDC050988
GGGGGGCTCCGTCGGGGGGGGTGGGCCCGGCTCCCATGTTTGGTCCCGGGGGGGGGGGCCACCCCCCCCGGCACCCCATTGGGGGGGGGGGGGGGGGCCCCCCGGCCCCCCCCCGGCGGAATCTGTGCAAGGGCGGTCGAAACGGTTGCGGAGGCCGCGGCCCATCGAGCACGATGTTTGGCACTACCCCCAAGTCCCAGAGCAGACAGCAGCATTGGATCGTCTTACCGCCATTGGTCGATACCACGCGCACTCCCCCCGTGCGCCGGGGCGCCGACCCGGCGGAGAAGCCAGTAAGCGGCGCACCCCCCGGCGCCGTCCCGCAGGCACCGGCGCTGCCCTGACGTCGGTGCTGACCACGAAGGGCCCCGCGGTTCTCCCGCGGGGCCCTTCGCCTGTCCGTACGCCGTGCGGCCGGTCCCGTGTCCCGGACCGTGCCGGGCCGTGCGGTTCCGTCCCGTCCTGTCAGGCCATCGCCTTCTTCAGCTTGGCGAGCTGCGCCTCGACGAGTTCGGCCGGGACCTCGACCTCGTCGGCGTCCAGCATGTTCATCGAGCTGAAGGCCACCAGCGTCGAACCGTGGCGGACGACCGTGTACGCGGCCGGGACCTCCGCCCCTTCGATGGAGGCGACCAGCCGGAACGCGACGGACTCGTCGCCCAGCTTCGGATCGGCCAGTGCCTTGACCCCGGTGTACTTGTAGCCCACGTACCAGTACTCGGTGCACTCGCCCGTCGCCTTGCGCAGCCCTGCGAGCACGTCGTCGGCCTCGCCGGAACCGTACGAGAGGAGCGCGAGCGTGGTCACCGAGGCGTTCGTCTCGTCCTTGGCGGTGACGCCGCGGCTGAGGGCGGTCCGGGAGGCCGGGTCGGTGGTGAACAGGAACATGTCGGCGACCGGCTGGCACTTGGCCGGGCTCGCCGGGGAGGACGCCCCCTGGAGGTCGGCGGATCCCGCGCCCTCGACCTTGTAGCCCTTCGCGTCACCCGTCGTGAGCGCGGCCTTCTTCAACTGCGCCTGGGTCAGGGGTCCGTCGTCCGTGTCCCGGGCGGCCGAAGAGTCCTTGCCCGCAGCCTTGCCCTTGCCCTTGTCCTCGTCCTTGCCCTTGTCCTTCGCCCCCGCGTTCCCCTCCGCCTTCTCCTTCGATGCGTCGGCCGACTGCCCGGTGGCCGACGTCCGTGCCGCCTTCTTGTCCTTGTCGCCGCCGCCCGAGCACGCCGAAGCGCATCCGAGGCCGACGACGACCGATGCGGCCACGAGGGTCCGCGTGATCCTTCTGCTCATGTCCTACTCATGTCCGTACTCACGTCCGGGACACCGTCCCACACGACTCCCTCTCGGACTTGTCGAGCTCCCGGCTGCGGTCGTACGGGTCGGTCGTGGGCCCGCTCGGCGGTGCGCCCGTGGGTTCGACCGAGTCGAACTGCGGGTGCAGGAAGCCGTCGTAGACGTCGCAGGCGGAGTTGGCGAGATTCTGGTCGTGGCTGCTGACCGAGAGCCTGCCCGGCGTGACCTCGTACTTCGCGGGGTTGAGGAGCTCCAGGTCGAGGATGCGGCGGACGATGGTGCGGGAGACCTCGGTGGAGTCCGGGTCCGCCTGGGCCAGCGGGTAGACGAAGGTGTAGTCGGCGTGGATGACGACGGCGCCGTCCGGTCCCGCCTTGAAGGTCGTACGGCCACGGGTCTTCACCACGTCGCCGACGAGCCGGACCTCGTCCGGGTCGAAGCGGCTGAAGAGCCAGAGCGGGTCGCTGTCCTTGCCGGGCTCGCGGAGCCAGGACTTCGCGTCGGCGATCATGTCCGGCTGCTTGGGGTCGAGGATCTTGTCGAGCGTGGTCTCGGGGGTGCCGCCGAGCAGGGTCTTGCGGTCGAGGTTCGCGTCGACGAGCAGCGACTTGGTCTGCTCCAGGGCCTTGGCCACCTGTTCCTTGCCGAACGCGCCGACCGGCTTGGCCTCCGGCAGGACGATCCCGGCGGCGCCGTCGGCGTACCGCACGGCCGGGGAGCCGGCGAACGGCTCGTCCAGCGTGGGCGTTCCGGGCGCGGCGGAGGGGGCGTTCGTCGGGGCCGCGGTCTCGTCGGGCAACGGGTTCGCCGACCGCGTGCCCCCGTCCGTGTCCGTGCCGGTGCCGAACGGGTCACCCGGCAGCAGGGACGGCTTCATGGCCACCACGGCGACCACGATCGCGAGCAGGACGCCGATGATCGTCCACACTTTGCGGCGCCGGGCCGCCCGCCCGTTCATCTCCTGCCAGGCGGGCCCGGTGCGCCACCCCGGGGGCAGCTCGCCGCGCGCCTCCTGCTGCCGCAGCCGTTCGGTCACCATGCGGGCCCGTGCGGACGGCTCCTTGGGCGCCTCGGACGTGCGGATGTCCCGCTCGCTGTCCTGGACGAACTGCGCCCACACATCGTCCGGTATGGATTCCCCGGGCTCCTCGTGCTCCCCGGGTGACTTCTCCGACGGCTTCTCGGCCACGGCGCTCGTGCCTCTCCCCCATGATCGACCCGCGGATCGACGTGTTCTTCGAATTCTTCGAACTGCTCGACGGATTACTCGATGGACAAACGATGGACAGTTCTATGGCGTGGGCGAGGGAGTCCACAAGTCCGGGCCGGCTGTGACCCAGCCCACATAAAAATTCTGTGAGTTCGGGGACAACCCTTTACAGGAGTCACAGGTCTCACTTGCGGAACCAACGGCCGTACCCGCGTATCCCGCACGCGGAGGCCTCCCAACCTCTCGTGCCGCAACGCTGCGGTACGCCGGACTCTCCGAGGTCTTCATGAAGCTTCGCCGTGTCATGGCCGCCGCGGCCACGACGGCCGTCATAGCTCCGCTCGCGCTGCTGTCGGCTCCTGCCGCCTTCGCGACGGACCCGACGCCCACCGGGACCGAGTCCGCCACTACGACGCCGAGCGCGACGCCGTCCGCCACCGAGACGACGACGCCCAGCCCGACGCCCACGACGACGCCGCCGAGCACCGAGATCCCCTCGGGCACGCCGACGCCGAGCACCACCACGACGCCCACCGGCTCGCCGACCACGACGCCCGAGCCGAGCGAGGACCCGACCGACCCGGACGTCCCGTACTGCGAGGACCTCGACGAGAACTACGGCGACGCCAAGGTCTCCGCCGACATCAAGGGTCTGCCCGGCAAGATCGTCGCGGGCGACGGCTTCCACAACTTCAATCTGGTCGTGACGAACGACTCGAAGGCCGACCTCAAGGGTGTCGCCTTCTACGCCGAGATCGAGAACTACGAGCTCGACGAGGCGAAGTTCCTGAGCCCGTACGTCACGCTGGAGTTCAAGAACACCGAGTCCGGCAAGTGGGAGCGGATCGGCGACGAGAGCTGGGCCGGTGACTACTTCTTCTACGTCGAGACCCTGAAGGCGAAGGCCAGCGAGAAGGTCGACCTGCGCTTCAGCGTCGACAAGGGCGCTCCGGCCGGTGACTCGTACTCCTTCGGCTCCGGCGCCTACCTGGACAACATCAAGGGCCAGGACTGCATCGCCGAGGGCTGGGCACAGTACGACTTCGAGGTGCTGAAGGCCGGCTCGGCCAACCCCGACCCGGGCACCGCCGACCCGAGTGACAACGGCAAGGACCCGGTGAAGAAGCCGCAGGGCAACGTCTCCGAGCTGCCGACCGGCAACCTCGCCGAGACCGGTTCCAGCTCCGCCCTGCCGACCATCGGTCTCGTCGGCGGCGCCGCCGTCGTCGCCGGTGCCGGCGCGGTGTTCGTCGTCCGCCGCCGCAAGGCAGGCGCGTAAGCGCTCCGCGGGGAGCGTGTGATTCGTCTGCGGGCCAGTGGGGGCTGGTCGCGCAGTTCCCCGCGCCCCTTAAGGGCGCGGGACGCGTAAGGCGTAATGCGCTTCACGCAAGAAACGAAGGACCTGCGCTCGGAGGGGGGCGCAGGTCCTTCGTCGTTCCCGGCCGCCTGATCCGACGATTGCGGCCGGAGTTACTTCTTCGGCGGCACCGTCGGCATTCCCAGGAACGGCAGGCGCAGTGCGCCGAAGGCGTCCGCGGGAACGGCGGGGGCGAGGGGCTCGACCGGCTTCAGGCGCTCGTACGCGGCGCCCTGCGCCGGACGCGGGTCCGTCTCGCCCTTGTTGGGCCAGTACGACATCGCGCGCTCCGCCTGCGCGGTGATCGTGAGGGAGGGGTTGACGCCCAGGTTCGCCGAGACCGCGGCGCCGTCGACCACCGAGATACCGGGGTGTCCGTACAGCCGGTGGTACGGGTCGATGACGCCCTCGTCGGCCGACGCGCCGATCGGGCAGCCGCCAAGGAAGTGGGCGGTCAGCGGGGTGCCCATCAGCTCGCCGACGTTCGAGCCGGCGAAGCCGTTGATCTCCGCGGCGATCGCGGAGGCCGACTCCGAAGCGGCCTTGATCTGCTTGGGGTTGGGGGCGCCGTGGCCCTGCCTGGCCGTGAGCAGGCCCTTGCCCGCGCCCTTCGGCTTCAGGTACGTCGTCAGGGAGTTGTCGAGGGACTGCATCACCAGGCCGATGATGGTCCGCTCCGACCAGCGGCGGTTGGAGAGCGAGCGGGCCACGAGGGCCGGGTGCTTCACCGCGTTGACCAGCCAGCCCAGCACCCTCGACGAGCCCTCCGCGTAGGGGACTTGGAGGATCGACAGACTGCCCATCGAGTTGGAGCCCCGGCCGTAGCGGACGGGCTCGATGTGGGTGTTCTCGTCCGGGTGGACCGACGAGGTGATCGCGACTCCGCGTGTGAAGTCGACCTTCGCCTCACCGGTGGCCTTCCGGTAGCGGCGGTTGTCGGTCTGCGCGCCGACCAGGGCCTCGGAGTTGGTACGGGTCAGCTCGCCCAGCCTGCCGGACAGGTACGGGAGTTGGCCACTCGACTTCATGCGGTGCAGCAGGGTCTGTGTGCCGTAGGTACCGGCGGCGAGGACGACCCGGCGGGCCTTGAAGGTCCGGCCCTCGCCCTTGCGTTTCTCGTCCGTGGGGAGCGTCGCGACGGCGTAGCCGCCCTGCGAGTCGTCCGTGACGGACACGACGGTGGTCATGGGGTGGACGACCGCGCCCGCCTTCTCGGCGAGGTAGAGGTAGTTCTCGTTGAGGGTGTTCTTCGCGCCGTGCCGGCAGCCCGTCATGCACTCGCCGCACTCGGCGCATGCCCTGCGGGCCGGGCCCGCCCCGCCGAAGTACGGGTCGTCGACCCGCTGTCCCGGGCTCGCCTTCGCGGTTCCGTCGGCGTCCTCGCCGTCACCGAAGAAGACACCGACGGGTGCCATGTGGAAGGTGTCACCCACGCCCATCCGCTGGGCGGCCGCCTTGAGATGGACGTCCGAGGGGGTCATGGTCGGGTTGAGCCGTACGCCGAGCATCCGCTGGGCCTGGTCGTAGTACGGCTTCAACTCCTCCTGCCAGTCGGTGATGTCCTTCCACTGCGGGTCCTCGAAGAACGGCTTCGGCGGTACGTACAGGGTGTTGGCGTAGTTGAGCGAGCCGCCGCCGACGCCTGCGCCCGCCAGGACCATCACGTTGCCGAGGAGATGGATGCGCTGGATGCCGTACATACCGAGTCTCGGCGCCCAGAGGTAGTTCTTGAGGTCCCAGGAGTTCTTGGGGAGCGTGTCCGGGGTGAAGCGGCGGCCCGCTTCCAGGACGCCGACCTTGTAGCCCTTTTCCGTGAGGCGCAGGGCGGTGACGGATCCGCCGAAGCCGGAGCCGACGACGATGACGTCGTAGTCGTAAGCGTCCTGAGGCACGTGCTTTCTCCCCTTTGAGTGTGCAGTGCGGGTGCTCTGTGGTTGCTCGCGCTCACGCGGCGGAGCCGCATATCGATGCAGCCCCGCGCCCCTGAGGGGCGAAGCCCCTCAACAGACCTCTAGCGGAACCTGAATGCCTTCATGAGCCTCAGGCTGCGGCTCATGAACTGGGCGTAGCCCTCGTCGTCCATGCCCAGGGAGGGGGCCATGGGCAGCAGGCGCTGCTGGGCCACCGTCTGGGCCTCGGTGTACTTGAGGATGCCCTCGGAGCCGTGGCGGCGGCCGAGGCCGGAGTCCTTCATGCCGCCCATCGGGGACTGGACGCTGCCGTAGGCGGGCGCGTAGCCCTCGTTGACGTTGACCGTGCCGGTGCGCAGGCGGGCCGCGACCTTGGCGCCGCGGCGGCCGTCCTTCGTCCACACCGACGAGTTGAGGCCGTACGACGTGGAGTTGGCGAGTTCGACCGCCTCGTCCTCGTCCTTGAAGCGGTAGATGGAGACGACCGGTCCGAAGGTCTCCTCACCGCAGACGGCCATGGGTGCCTCGACGCCGTCCAGGATCGTGGGCTCGAAGAAGTACGGGCCGATGTCCGGGCGTGCGACACCGCCCGCGACGAGTTTGGCGCCCTTGGAGACGGCCTCCTCGACGTGCCGGGTCACGGTCTCCAGCTGGCGCTCGCCGACGAGCGAGCCCATCTCGGCGCCGTACGCGAGGGACTTGCCGAGCCTCATCGCCCTGGTGCGGGTGGCGAACCGCTCCACGAAGGCGTCCGCGATCGACTCGTGGACGTACAACCGCTCGATGGAGATGCACAGTTGGCCCGCCGACGAGAAGCAGGCGCGGACCGCGCCGGCCGCCGCCTTGTCGATGTCGGCGTCCTCCAGGACCAGCATGGCGTTCTTGCCGCCGAGTTCGAGGGAGACGCCGACCAGCCGGGCCGCCGCGCTCTGGGCGACCTCGCGGCCCGTGCGGGTGGAGCCGGTGAACGAGACGTAGTCGGCGTGCTTGACGACCTCGGGGCCGACGACAGGTCCCTCGCCCAGGACGACCTGGAAGACGTCGGCCGGCAGGCCCGCCTCGATCAGCAGGTCACGGGCCCACAGGGCGGTGAGGCAGGTCTCGGTGTCGGGCTTCATCACGACGGCGTTGCCCGCGACGAAGGCGGGGAGCGCGTCGCCGACGGAGAGTTCCAGCGGGTAGTTCCAGGGGGCGATCTGGCCGACGACGCCCCGGGGGTGGCGCAGTTCGGTGACCTTGGTGAGGGTCGGCACGGCGCCCGTGTGCCGCTTGGGCCGCAGGTACGAGACGGCCTTGCGGCCGTAGTGGCGGGCCGCCACGGCGACGGCCTGCACCTCCTCATGGGCGTGCAGCCGGGCCTTGCCGGTCTCCAGCTGGATGAGGTCCAGCACCTCGGCCTGGCGGGCGAGCACCAGGTCGTGGAATCGGAGGAGGACGGCGGCGCGCTGCCTGACGGGGGTCTGGGCCCAGACGGCCTGGGCGGCCCGGGCCTTCTCGTAGGCCCGCTCCACGTCCTCGGGGGTGGACTCGGGCAGGTCGGCCAGCTTCTCGCCGGTGAACGGCGTGTGGTTGGCGGTGCGGCCCGAACCGACCACGCCACGCGTGAGCTGTGCGATCAGCTCCGGCGTGACCACGTCAGCAGCCGTGCGGGCGCCCTCGGGGGCGGGCGCGAGGGGGTTGGTGCCGGTCTTTTCCGGGGCCTGTGCCGGGGCCTGCGAGTCGGTCATGGCCCGCAGCGTATGCCCGGGCCCGCCGCTTTGGGTACCCGGCGGTAATAGGGATTCACCGAGTGCACACACAGCGCCAGCGATCACTGGCAATGAATGGCCTGATCAGGGGGTTGTCCGGCGACGATCAGGGCCCGACCGAGAAATCGGAGCGCGGGGACCACTTACTCGCCCCCGCCGATCTTGAGTCGGTCACGAGCCCCCTTGAACACCTCGGTGCCCCTTTCCTCGTCCGCCGTCCCCTTCGGCATGTCGACGCGCAGCGCGTACATCCGGGTGTCGTCGGTGAGGATCATCAGCTGCATGACGCGGACCGTCCTGCCCTCGGTCTCGTAGGTCGTGTCGACGAGGACGGCCTCGTCCCCGTTGAAGGACGTCTGCGTGTACTGCGACTTCGATTCCCCGTATCCCGCCCAGATCTCGGCAGACGCCCTCGCCTGGCCCATCGGCGAGCGCGGCGCCTTGTCCCACTGGGTGAGGCGGACCTGGACCACCTCGTCGTTGTCGTAGATGACCATGCGCGGCTGGTCGTCGGGGCCGCCCTGCTCGTGGTAGCGCACGTACTGTCTGGGGAGGGAGAGGACGGCGTTCAGGTCCTGCTCCTCGTGGGCGACCCAACTGTCCCTGGGGGTCGGCGAGTTCGAGGCCCGCTGGTTCGGGGTCACCGACGGCTCGCGCCCTGCGGCGGTCGCGCTCTCGTCGGTGAGCAAGGTCCCGGCCCAGACACCACCGGCGACGAGGAGGGCACCGGCGAGGACTACGGCCACGAGGCGCGCGATGGAACGCTTGCGCCCGGGGCGTACGGGGAGGGGCTCGGCCCGGGTGTCCTCCGACGGGGCGGGGGAATCGGAGGGGGTGCCCGTCTCCGAGGAAGCGGCCGTGTCCGAGCGGGCGGGCGACTCCGACCGGGACGATTCCGCCGATTCCTTGGACGGATTGGACGGCTTGGGCGGCTTGGACGCCTTGGAATGCTCGGACGGTCCGGGTGGTGCGGACACCTCCGGCGGCTCGGGCGACTCGGACGTCTCAGACGGCTCACGCGGCCCGGACGACTCACTCGGCTCCGACGGCTCGGGGGACCTCCGCTTCTCCGGTGCCTCGTCCGAGGCGGGAGAGCCGACGAGTCTAACCGTCCCCGAATCGTCCGCGAACTCCCGTAACACGGAGGTGTCCTGAGGAATCGTCAGATCTCCCTGCGGGGCCGTGGCCGCGACCGGCCACCGTTCCGCCACCGCCTCCAGCGCGGCAACGACCTCGTCCGCGTCCGGTCTCACATCCGGGTCCTTCGCCAGGAGCCGCACGATCAGGGCGCCGAGTGGCCCCGCGTGCTCGGGTTCCGGCGGCTCGGCGGACAGGATCGCGGCGAGGGTGGACTCCAGCGTCGTACGCCGGAAAGGGGACCAGCCCTCGACGGCCGCGTACAGGCAGACGCCGAGGGACCACAGGTCCGCGGCCGGGCCGGCGCCTCGGCCGGACATCCGCTCGGGTGCAATGAATTCGAGGGAGCCCACGAACTCCCCGCTCATGGTGAGGGATTCCTCGCCCTGGATGTGGGCGATGCCGAAGTCGGTGAGTACGACGCGGCCGTGCTGCCCGAGCAGCACGTTGGCGGGTTTCACGTCACGGTGCACGATGCCCTTGGCGTGCGCCGCCTTCAGCGCGCCCACGACGGCGAGCCCGATCCGGGCGGACTCGGCGAGCGGGAGCGCGCCGCGCTGCAGTACCTCGTGGAGGGACTCGCCGCGGATCAACTCCATGACGATCCAGGGCAGTCCGTCCTCCACGACCACGTCATGGATGGCGACGGCCGCCGGGTGTTCCACGCGCGCCGCCGCACGCGCCTCCCGCTGGAGCCGGTTGAAGGCGCGCTGGTGGGCCGCGTCCTGCGGATCGCCGGGCAGCCGCGGCTCCTTGACCGCGACGTCCCGCTCCACCAGTTCGTCCACGGCCCGCCATACGGTGCCCATGCCCCCGGAGCCGATGCGCTCGGCCAGCCGGTAACGGCCACCGATCAACCGCCCCCCGTCATCACTCATGCCCCATCAGTACCGTGCGGGGCCCAAGCTTGTCGATGTCCTGCGGTGGACCATGAGGAGGGTCATGCGGTGGGTCATGCGGTGGGTGGGGTCCGGTTCTCGGGCAGAGGCTCGTTCCTGGGCAGGCCCCGGTGCTTGGGAAGTGCCGTACGCCCCACCGCCGCCGCGAGTTTGCGCAGCCGGCGCCAGTCCATCGGCGGCTTGGTCTCCGGCACGCCCGGCCGGTTCCAGGGAACGCGTACGCGCAGCGCGCCGGGCTCGATGCGGCACCGCACCGGGGTGGGCAGGACGAAGGCCTCGCCGTCCACGCCGACCTCGATCTCGGGGCGGTCGGCGTCGACGAGCACCTCGCGGGCCGTGAGCACCGTGAGCCCGGTGGAGTGCACGCCCAGCAGCAGCCCGGCGGCCTCGGCCGCGTTCTCCACCTTGATGCCGAGCACGCCGAGCAGACCGGACTCCAGCCGCTCGCGGTAGCCGAGGCCCGCCGGATCGTCCATGCGGTAGGGGTTGTTGCTCACGAGGAGAGCCTGGGGCGCGTCGATGACGGCCGTCCCGCCCGTCTCCTCGATCCGGGCGCTCAGCCGCGGCCCCCGCTGGTGCGTGAGCAGTTCCGGCAGCAGTTCCAGCGTCGTACGCACCTTGTCGTCCCGGTACTCGGGGCTCTGCACGACCACCGCGTACGCCCCGAACGAGGCGTTGTTGACGAAGGGGTGCGCGTCGGCGAAGCCGAGGTCGACACGGACCTCGACCCCCGAGCCGGTGAGCGCGTCGAGGCAGGCGGCGGGGTCGTTCCGGTCGAGTCCGAGGTCCATGGCGAAGTGGTTCCGGGTCCCGGCGGAGACGACGAGGAACGGGATGTCGTGCTGGGCCGCGATCGCGGCGACCAGCGCCTGTGTGCCGTCCCCGCCCGCGACGCCGAGGAGGTCGGCCCCCTCCGCGACAGCGCGCCGGGCGAGTTCGGTCACGTCCTCCTTGTGCTCGGGGTCGAGGAGGTGGACGCGCGCTCCGAGCCGTTCGGCCTTCTCCTTCAGCCCGAACTGCTCGACCTTTCCGCCGCCGGACCGCGGATTCATGATGAGGAAGGGCCTGGCGGGGGCGGGGGTCCGGTGCTCGGACACGTGCACGGCATGCGACTTGGTCAGGCTGAGCGCGAACTTCCCGGCCCAGACGGCGAAGCCCCAGAGCGCCAGGGACACCACGACGACCCACAGCAGGTTCGCGGCGGCGAAGAGCCCGATGACCGTGGCGGGCGTCGCGAGGGCCAGTACCCCGGCCGCGCCCCTGGCCGGTCCCCGGAGGGTCAGTACCCACCAGAGCGCGGCCGCCGTGATCGCCGTACCGAGCACCCCGATCACTACGAGCAGCACGCTCGCGGCCCCGGCGAATCCGATCGGCAGCAGCACGGCGAGGCCGGCGGCCGCCAGGGCACCGCGCGCCGCCCACCGCTGGCGTGCGTGCGCACGCACGTCGAGATCCAGGCCCACGGCCGTCACCTCTCTCCACAGGAAGCCGCGGGGAGGGTCGGCGGCTGTCGTCCCTGTTGTCCGTCGGCGCTGTGCAGTATGCCGTTCCGGAACCGGCTTGACGTTTTCTTGACCCGCCCTCGTTTCCTCGCTCGCCCTGGTGACCGGCCGCTCCGGCGGGTCGCCCTGGTGGCCGGCCGTTCCGGCAGCGGTTCCGGCTCCGGATCGGGCAGGGACGACAAACCCGGAGGGAGGGCGGGCCGGGTTCACCGGCCCGCCCTCCCTCGGCCGCGTGCGGCAGCGGCACCCTGAAGCCGCCGCACGGAACCGCGTCGGCGAAGCAGTCGAACAGCGAGCGCGGGCCTGTCAGCCGATCGGCTGCGGCATGGGGCGGACGTCGTAGGCGAGGCCGATGGTGTCGCCGCCGGCAGGGTCGGACAGCTCGACGCGCCAGCCGTCGGCGAACTGGTCGACGCCGGGGGCCATGGGGATGGTGCCGGAGATCAGGACGGTGCCGGGGATCAGCTCGCCGCGGGACCTCAGGACGTCGACCCAGTAGCCCGGGGTGAGGAGTTCGGCGAGCGTCCCGGCCTGGATCTCGGTCTCGGTGCCGTCGTGGCTGACCCAGGCGCGCAGGGTGATCTCGTCGATGCGGGACTCCACGTCGGCCAGACGCCAGGCGCGGCGGGCGAGGACGTCGGGGCCCGCGTTCTTGCTCCACGCCACCCCGTGCACCTCCAGATCGCGGTCGGTGTGGTCGCAGGCCGCGGTCAGCAGCAGTTCCCCGCCGTCAGCGACGACCAGCGCCCACTCCGCCTCGCCTGAGGTGCGGCCGTGCTGGACGGCGACGCGCCCGGTCTGCTGGGCGAGGTACGGGGAGACGGGGTAGAGCGCCGGCGTCACGGACGGGCCCGGCACACCCAGCTCGGCGAGCTCCGCGACGTGCGCGGCGACGTCCTCCTGGCTGCGCCCGGCGTACCCGGCGTTGAGGACCTGGACGACATCGACCTCGCGCGTCGATCCGTCGGGCAGTTCGAAGGTCAGCACGGCCATGAGGGGCACTCCCAGGGATCGGGGAACGGGAATCAGGCGTCGGGAAACGGTCCGCGGATCCTGATTTCTCCGCGGTTAACTTCCGGCGCAGGGGTTGCGCATACGACCTGTATACAAGAAGTATGCCGGAAGGTCGATGTCCCCGAGCAAGGATGGGCACCATGCAAGACACCCCGAAGAGCGACGCCGGGGCCGCGGAGAAGCGCTCCGGCGTCCGCCGCGCCTTCGTCGCGAGCCTCACCGGCACCGCCCTGGAGTGGTACGACTTCGCCGTCTACTCCGCCGCTGCCGCCCTGGTCTTCGGTGATCTGTTCTTCCCGTCGGAGGACCCGCTCACCGGCACGCTCCTGGCGTTCTCCACCTACGCGGTCGGCTACGTCTCCCGTCCCCTCGGCGGCTTCGTCTTCGGCCGCCTCGGTGACGTGATCGGCCGCAAGAAGGTGCTGATCGCCACGCTTGTACTGATCGGCGTGGCGACCTTCCTGATCGGTCTGCTGCCCGCCTACGGAACGATCGGCGTGGCCGCGCCGATCGCGCTGGTCGTGCTGCGCTTCGCCCAGGGCGTCGGCGTCGGCGGCGAGTGGGGCGGCGCCGTACTGCTGTCCAGCGAGTTCGGCGACCCTCGCCGCCGGGGCTTCTACGCCTCCGCCGCACAGGTCGGCCCGCCCGCGGGCAACCTCCTCGCCAACGGTGTGCTCGCCGCCCTCGGCGCCCTGCTCACCGAGGCGCAGTTCGAGTCGTGGGGCTGGCGTGTGGCGTTCCTGCTCTCCGGCGTACTGGTCGGCTTCGGGCTGTGGATCCGGGCCAAGCTGGAGGAGACCCCGGTCTTCAAGGCGATGGAGGCCGAGAAGTCCCGGCCCGAGGCCCCCATCCGCGAGGTCTTCACCACCCAGCCCCGCGCCCTGACCGCCGCGATCCTGTGCCGGGTCGGCCCCGACGTGCTGTACGCGATGTTCACCGTCTTCGTGCTGACCTACGCCACCCAGGAACTCGACATGTCGCGCGGCTCCGCCCTCACGGCAGTCCTCATCGGCTCCTCGGTCCAGGTCTTCCTGATGCCACTGGCCGGCGCGCTCTCCGACCGCGTCAACCGGCGCCTGCTGTACGGCGTCGCCGCGGTGGCCGCCGCGGTGTGGCCGTTCGTGTTCTTCCCGATGGCCAACGGCGGTTCCTGGCTGCCGCTCGCCGCCGGAGTCCTGGTCGCCCTGGTGATCCACTGCTGTCTCTACGGACCGCAGGCCGCCTTCATCGCCGAGCAGTTCTCGCCCCGGCTGCGCTACACCGGTTCCTCGCTGGCCTACACCCTGGCCGGGATCATCGGCGGCGCCATCGCCCCGCTCCTCTTCACCACCCTGCTGAGCGCCTACGACAGCTGGGTACCGCTGGCCCTGTACATCGCCCTCGCCTGCGCGGTCTCCGTGGTGGGCGTCCTGCTGGGCCGCGATCCCGAGGCCGCCGTCGACGAGGACGCGGAGCTCGCCGGGCCCCAGCCCCAGGCCGCGGCGGACGTCCCGCTCCCCCGCTGACAACGGCCACACCGCCCCGCCCGTCCCAGACAAGGAGGCACCGCACCATGCGGATCGCCCTCAGCCAGCTCACCACCGGCCCCGCCCCCGAGAAGAACCTGCGCCTCATCGAGGAGTGGACGCGTCGCGCCGCGGACGCCGGGGCCCGTGCCGTCGTCTTCCCGGAGGCGTCGATGGCCTGCTTCGGCACGCCGCTGGCCCCACTCGCCCAGCCCCTCGACGGGCCGTGGGCCGACGGCGTACGCGAGATCGCCCGCGCGACCGGCACGGTCGTCGTGGCTGGCATGTTCACCCCGGCCGACGGAGGTCGGGTGGCCAACACCCTGCTGGCCACCGGACCCGGCGTCGAGGAGTCGTACGACAAGATCCACCTGTACGACGCCTTCGGCTTCCGCGAGTCCGAAACCGTCGCCCCGGGCTCCCGCCCCGCCGTGATCGACGTGGACGGCGTCCGGCTCGGCCTGGCGACCTGCTACGACGTCCGCTTCCCCGAGCTGTTCCGGGCGCACGCCGACGCCGGGGCGGTGGGCACCCTGCTGGCGGCCTCCTGGGGGGCCGGACCCGGCAAGGTCGACCAGTGGGAGCTGCTGGTGCGGGCCCGCGCACTGGACGCCACCGTCTGGGTCGCCGCCGTCGGCCAGGCCGATCCCGGCACCGGTCCCGGCCCGGTACCGACCGGCATCGGGCACAGCCTGCTGGTCGGCCCCGACGGGACCGTACGTGCCTCTCTCGGCGCCGATCCGGAACTGCTGGTGACTGACCTGGACGTCGAGGAGGTCGGCGCGGTCCGCGAGAAGACGTCCGTACTGGCGAACCGGCGGCCGGAGGTGTGGCGATGAGCGGGACTGAGGTGTCGCGATGAGCGGGCAGGAGATGTGGCTGATGAGCGGGCCCGGGGTGTGGCGATGAGCGGGCAAGAGATGTGGCTGATGAGCGGGCCCGGGGTGTGGCGATGAGCGGGCAAGAGATGTGGCTGATGAGCGGGCCCGAGGTGCGGCGATGAGCGGGCCCGAGCTGGAGTTCCACCGCCCCGACGGGCCCTGGCGCGCCCCGGCCGGCGGTTCGCCCGGCGTCGAGGAGTGCGTCCTGGCCGAGGACCCCGAGAACGGCCGGCGCACCGCCCTCGTCCGCTGGGCGCCGGGCACCGACACCTCGGCCGGAGGCGTGGCCCGGCACGACGTGTGGGAGGAGGTCTACCTCGTCGAGGGTGCGATGTACGACCTGACGCTGGAGCGCACCTTCACCGCGGGCATGTACGCCTGCCGTCCCCCGGGCATGCCGCACGGGCCCTGGACCTCACCGGACGGCGTGACGATGCTCGTGATCACGTACCCCTGATCCGGGCGGGCACGGGCACGTGCGTCCCTCGGCGGCGGGGCCTCAGCCGTCGAGGAGCACCTTGAGGGTCGACTGCAGGTGGTGGTCGATGGCCGCGCATGCGGCCGGCGCGTCACCGGCGGCGAGGGCGTCCACGATGGCCTCGTGCTCGTCGAGCACCGCCTTCTGCCGTCCCTGCTGGTTGAAGACGGCGACCACCCCGGCGCGGACCTGGCGGCTGCGCAGGCCGTCGTAGTGCCGGTCCAGAAGGGTGTTGCCGACGGCCGAGACCAGGGACGCGTGGAACCGGTGGTCCACGGCGATGAACTCCCGGGTCTCCTCGACGCCGGTGAGCGCGCGCTGCTGTTCCAGCAGGGCGCGCAGCTCCTCCAGGGGCACCCGCCCGGCCGCGACGAGCCGCTCGGCCGCGTACCGCTCGACGAGCCCGCGCAGCTCCATCAGCTCCCGCACCTCCCGCCCCGTCAGCGGTGCCACCCGGGCACCGCGCTTGGGCACGAGCTCGACCAGGTCCTCCGCGGCGAGCAGCAGCAGCGCCTCGCGGATGGGGGTGCGGGAGACGCCGATACGATCGGCCAGCTCCTGCTCGGACACGAAGGCCCCCTGCATCTCGGGGTCCGTCAGCACCGTGTCCTTGAGATACGCGTAGGCCTTCTCCCGACCGGACGCCACGGCAACCCCCAGACATCGCATACAGTTTGTATACCGACGCTACCACGGGCGTTCCCGCACAACACCGGGCCGTGGGCCGTCACGAACTCGCCGTATGCCGTCACCAACTCGCCGTGGGAGCTTGAGCGTCCCCGACGCTCCCCGACCCGGCGGGCTCAGAGCGTGTCGATGTCCAGGTTCTCGATCGCCGTCTTCGCGACCTCGCGCCCGCGCTCGGTGAAGTCGCCCTCGCCCGGGTAGCCGATCATGAGCTTGTACATGTCGCCGGACTTGGTCTTGTAGTAGAGGACCTGCATCTCGCGCGGAAGCGGGGACTCGGTGTCCGTGGTCCGGTAGGTGATGGTGTTGAGGGCCGCCTTCCGGTCCTTGTACGTCGTCGACTCGGGCTTGCTCTTGGGAGCGGGCTCGGAGTCCATGTCCATGCCGTAGCTGCCGCTCTGCCGGTAGCTCGCGTCGTCGTCGTACATCTCGGCCGCCGCCGACCCGGCGATGTCGCCGCTGGTGTCCTCGGCCTCCTTGGCCAGGGTGAGGCTGATCCAGAGGCTGCCGCTCAAGTCGGTGAACTGGACCCAGTGTTCGTCCTTGGCCGCGTCGGGCTTGGGCACGGTCTTCTGGTAGCCGTCCGGCACCGCCATCGTCGCGGCCAGGGCCCTCAGGTCCTTCTTGCTCCAGCGGTCGGGCAGCGGCCCCGCGAACGGGTCCGCGACCACCAGGTACGCCGCCAGCGCGGCCGCGACGACCACGGCACCGATGCCGATCCACCCCTTGCGGCCGACCCTGATCGACCTGCCGCCGGGCTCCGCCATCCGTACGACCTGTGTGGGCGCGGGCTCGGGCGGACGCGCGGCCTGTTCCAGGAGCGCGCGCACCCGCGCGGCGTCAGGGCGGCGGGCCGGGTCCTTGTCGAGGAGGCCGTTGATGGCGTCGGCCAGCGGTCCCGTGGCCGCGTTGGGCGCGGCCGGCGTGGCGTTGAGGACGGACTGGAGCGTCGCGGGCGTGTTGGTGCGGCGGAACGGCGAGACACCCTCGGTGGCCGCGTACAGGACCACGCCCAGCGACCAGAGGTCCGAGGCCGGACCCGGGCGCTGCCCCAACACCCGCTCCGGCGCGATGAATTCGGGGGAGCCGACGAAGCCACCGGTGTCGGTGAGGTTCGTCTCGCCCTCGATCTGGGCGATGCCGAAGTCGGTGAGGACGACCCGGTCGCCCGTGCCGAGCATGACGTTGTCGGGCTTGACGTCGCGGTGCAGGATGCCCGCCGCGTGCGCGGACTCCAGCGCGCCGAGCACCTTCAGGCCGATTCTCGCCGCCTCGCGCGCCCCGATCGTGCCTTCCTGGAGGGCGTCACCGAGCGACCGTCCCCGTACGAGCTCCATGACGATCCACGGCTGGCCGTCCACGACCGCGACATCGTGGACGTTCACGACGGCCGGGTGGTCGAGCCGGGCCGCGGCACGCGCCTCGCGGCGCATCCGCTCGAAGACGTTGGCCCGTTCGCGTTCGGGAAGGTGATCCGGTACGCGCGGCTCCTTGACGGCGACCTCCCGGTCCACCGTCTCGTCCTTCGCCCGCCACACGGTGCCCATCCCGCCGTGACCGAGTTTGCCGAGCAGTCGGTAACGGCCCGCGATGAGCCGACCGGTGCCCGGCTCCTGCGGCGCCTGCCGGTCGGGCACGACCTGGGTGGGCGCTGCGTACGGGTTCCCGGGGTGCGGCACGGCGACCGGCGGCCGCGGCGGTTGCAGGCCGAAACTCGTTGGTTCGTCGGGTCCGTAAGGGGCTCCCCCGTTGTTGCTCATAGGTTCATCCCTATCGCGGCAAGCGCTTCGTGAGCCACCCTGGGCGCTTTCCAGTCACAGACCCGTGACGCACGGCGTCGCTTATGTTCCTTTTACGCGGCCCGCGACTCAGGTGCCCGAGGGGCCAGGGCCAGAGGGCGCGGGGCTGATGGTGGCCGGGCTCGTGGTGGCCGGGCTCGTGGCCGGGCCCGTGGGCGCGCTCGCCGTCGGGCCGGTCGTCGATGTGGTGGTCGTCGACGTGGTGGTCGCGGTGGTCGTAGCGGTGACCGTCGCCCGTGACGAGGGCACGGAACTCGTCGGTGACAAGGGCCCGTTGCCCCCGTCGCCGTTCATCAGCAGCGCGGCCGCCGACACGCCCGCCACGGCCATCGCGGCGACGAGCGCGACCGCGATCAGCACGTTCCGCGTGGCGGAGCGCGAGGAGGCGACGGACCTCATCGGCGATGTCACGGGCGAATCCGGGTGCGGCGGCGGCGCGTGGAGCGGCTGCGTCTGCGGTCTCGGTGCGTCCCGCCGGGTCGGCCTGTAGCCGGGCGACACCGGCGGCATACGGCCCGTGTCGAGGAACGCCCGCAGCAGCCGCTCCGCCTCCACCGCGTCGAGCCTGCGCTCGGGATCGCGCTCAAGCAGGCCCCGTACGACGGGAAGCAGGGGCGCGGCGGCCGCGGGCGGACGTATCTCGTCGACCACGACCGCGTGCAGGATCCCGCCCAACGAGTCGCGGTGGAACGGCGATTCGCCGCTCAGGGCCGTGCAGAGCAGCGCGCCGAGCGACCACAGGTCGGACTCGGGCCCGGTCCTGACGCCGGACATCCGCTCGGGCGCGGTGTACTCGGGCGAGCCCACGAACGACCCGCTCTCGGTGAGCGTCGTCGACCCCGCGACCTGGGCGATCCCGAAGTCGGTGAGGACGACACGGCCCTCCCCGGTGAGGAGTACGTTCGCGGGCTTCAGGTCCCGGTGCAGCACGCCCGCGCCGTGCGCCCTGCGCAACGCGCCGAGCAGGTCGATCCCCATCCGGGCGGCCTCGGCCGCGTCCACGGGCCCGCTCCGGGAGATCCGCTCGGCGAGCGAGCCGCCCTCGATCAACTCCATGACGATGTAGGGGCGTTCGTCCTGCTCGACGACGTCGTGCACGACGATGATGTGCGGGTCCCGCAACTGCGCTATCGCACGCGCCTCACGCAGGGTCCGGTCGCGCTGCAGCCGGGACTCCTCCGCCGAGAGCGAGCTGTCGAGGACGAGTTCCTTGACCGCGACCTGCCTGCCGAGCAACTCGTCCGTGGCCCGCCAGACGACGCCCATACCGCCCCGGCCGAGTCTGGCCTCCAGCCGGTAACGGCCCGCGATGACACGGACGTTGTCCCCCTCGGTCACCATGCGCCCCATCATGCCGCACCGGACGGAGTCCTTCCGTGACGCTGCGTCACGGGTGGCCGACAAGCGACGTACGCCGTCACGAGTCGGGGCGGCCGTCCCTACGGGACGTTCGGGGTCACTGGGCGCCCGGGGGCCGCCAGCTGCGCAGGATCGTGTCGAACCGTTCCTTCGCGGTGTCCCAGTCGGCCACCGGCGAGGACATGTAGATCACGTACTCGACGCCGTCACGGCTGAGATACGCCTGCTCGATGGCCCTGCGCGGGCCGGGGAACTCCGTGTCCTTCGCCAGCGCGGTCCAGGTGAAGTCCCAGAGCGCGCCCGGTTGGTCGCGGAAGGTGTTCTCCTCCAGACCGATCCGCCGGTAGTCCTGCAGCCGCCCCAACTGCTCCTCCAGGTCGAGCAGATGCGTGTACGGGGTGTCGAAGTCCGGGGCGTTGTCGACGGCGATGCGGACGAAGTGCTCGCCGTTGTCGGGCGTGTAGTCGACCTGCGTGTTCTCGGTCTGGCGCTTCCAGCCCTTGGGCAGGACAAGGCTGAAACCCTGGGGATCGTCGACGCGCTCCCAGCCGTCCGGCACACCGCCGGTGCCGGTACCAGTACCGGTACCGGTGTCCGGGGTCTGGTTCCCCTTCCCGTCATCCGTCTCCCCCGCCGAGGACGACGGGGTGGAGGAGGACGGGTCGGGTGAGGACGACGAGTTGCTGTCGTTGCCCCACCCCTCCGCGTACAGCATCGCCGCGACACCTCCGCCGCCCACGAGCGCGGCCAGGATGACGACAAGGACGAGCGTGCTGACCCTGCGGCGCCGCGTCCCGGCGACCGCCGGCTGGTTCAGCGTGGCGACGGCCGGGTCGGGCGCGGGCCGGCCGTGGCCGCCATAGGTGTCGTGCCCACCGTGACTGCCGTGCCCACCGTGACTGCCGTGGCTGCCGTAGGTGGCGTGGCCGCCGGGGCCGCCTGGAGTGCCAGGGCCTCCCTGGGGCCCGTGAAGACCCTGAGGGCCGCCGTACGTGCCCTGCGCTCCTTGGACGCCCTGGGGCCCATAGGCGGCATGGGCCGGGCCGTACGTCCCCTGGGGCACAGGCGACTCGGGAGACCGAGGGGTCTCACCGGACTCGTGCGAGTGGGCCACATGTTCCGTCGGCACATAGGCCTGCGCCGAACTCGGTGCGCGCCCCTCCGCGGCCTCGGCGAGCATCTGCTCGGCCTCCTCCGGGCCGGGTCGCTCGGCGGGATCCTTGCGGAGCAGCGCGGCGATGACGGGCGCGAGCGGGCCGGCGTGCGTCAGCTCCTCGGGTTCCTCGCCGACCACGGCCTGCATGGTGGTCAGCGGGGTCGTCCGCCGGAACGGAGACCTCCCCTCGACCGCCGTGTAGAGCGTCGCGCCGAGCGCCCACAGATCGGAGGAAGGGCCCGGATCGTGGCCGCGCACGCGCTCCGGCGCCAGATAGTCGACCGAGCCGACGATCTCCCCGGTGCGCGTGATCGTCGTATCGCCCTCGACCTGCGCGATCCCGAAGTCGGTGAGCAGGACGCGCCGGTCGTTGGAGATCAGCACGTTGCCGGGCTTGACGTCGCGGTGCAGTACGCCCGCGGCGTGCGCGGCCCGCAGCGCGCGCAGCACCCAGAGCCCGACCCGCGCGGCCTCCCGGGGCTCGACGCGCCCGGACTCCTTGACCGCGTCGGCGAGCGAGTGGCCCTCGACCAGCTCCATCACGATCCACGGGCGGCCGTCGTGCTCCAGCACGTCGTGCACGGTGACGACGGCCGAGTGGTTGATCCGCGCTGCCGCGCGCGCCTCGGCCCGGGTCCGGGCGAGGAGCACGGGCTGGTCGCTGTCCGCCACATAGAGCGCGGCCGTCAACTCCTTGATGGCGACGGCCCGGTGCAGCACCTCGTCGTGCGCGCGCCACACCCGGCCCATGCCGCCGCTGCCGATGGAGTCGACGAGCCGATAGCGCCCGGACAACAGCAGGCCCTGCATCTGATTCACGTTTCCCCGCAATGCTCTTGACAGGGCCAGACTAAGGACCGGCCCTGTCCCAGGGAACCGGCGGGGCCCTACGGAGACAGCACTGTGACGGTTTGCCCGAACGTGAACGGGCGGTTGCCACCCGACAATCGGACGTCGGCGAGTGACCTGCCGGACCGCCGGCGAGCGGGCTGCCGGACGTCAGCGAGCGGTCTGCCGGACGTCAGCCAGTGGCCTGGTAGGTCGCCGCGGCCTGTTCGTAGAGCCGCGTCACCTCGTCCCGCTCGGCCTCAGGACCGAGCACCTGCACCACGTGATACCGCCCGTCGACGATGATCGCGAGATTGCGTACGAAGACCTCGCGCCCCTGGGAGTCCTGCCAGGTGAACTGCCCCTCGGCCATGGTCCGTCCGCCCACCTCGATGCGCCGCATCCCGCTGGACGTGGCCCACGTCGAGTCGCGGAACGGCTGCAACTCGCGCTCGTCCTCACGCTGGTACGTCATCGGATCGGTGCCGTACTCGCTGGTCGTGTCGCGGCCCGGCACGACCAGCAGCTCGAAGTCGCCCTGGGAGTAGACGATCTGGCCGCGGCCGTTCTTCCCCGTCCGGTCCCAGCCGTTGGCGACCGCGACGCGGAAGCCCTCGGAATCCTTGCGCAGCGTGAAGCCCTGCGCGACCTCGGGTCCGGTGGTCTGCGTGCTGGAACTGGGCGACTGCGTCGGGCTGTTCTCCTTGCTCGGCGACTTCTCGTCCTGCGGGTCCGTGCCCGCGTTCCCGTCCGTGCCGGTGTCCGTGTCGGCCGAGTGCCCCGGGGTCGGACTGACGAGGTCCCCCGCGGAACCGGTCCGCTCACCGGCGCTGTCGGACTTGGGCATGAAGGCCACGGCATACGCGACGGCCGCCGCCATGGCCAGCAGTATCAGCAGAAGCAGCGTGCGACCGAGCCGCCGGGGCTTGGCCTCCCGCCTGGACCGCTTGTGGCGGCCGTGCGGGCTGGTGTCGGGCAGCCCGGCGCGACGCCTTCGGACGAGCTCGCCCCGGCGGCGCACGACGGGCAGCCGCTTGGGATCCACGGGCGGCGCGGCCACGACGTACGTCCCCGCCTCCGGCTCGGGCGCCGACCGCACCAGCGAACGCAGCCAGCCGCGCAGCTCCTCGAAGTCCAGCCGCTCGGTGGGGTCCTGGCGGAGCAGCGACTCCACGACCGGCCGCAGCGGCCCGCACTCCTCGGCGAACGCGGGTGGCTCGGCGCACACCAGCTGCACCAGCTCGGCGGTGTTCTCCTCGGGGTAGGGCGCGTGCCCCTGAACGGCCCGGAAGAGCAGCGCCCCCAACGCCCACAGGTCGGTCGCGGGCCCGATCGGCGCCGCCAACTGCCAGTTCTCGTGCACCGGTCCGGCCTGCTCGGGCGCCCAGCGCTCGGTGACGGGTCCGACGACAGCCATCCGCGCCTGCCGGGCCCGCTCGGCCGCCAGGGCGGTGGCAGGGCCCCGACGGGCGGCGGGAGCGGGGTCGGCGGTCAGCCGGCTCCACTGGCTGGGGGCCTCGGTGGCGGTGCCGGTGGAGTGGGAAGGACCAGCCGCGTACGCGGGGTCCGCGCTGTAGGCCGGGTCTGTGGTGTAGGCCGCCTCTGTGCTGTAGGCGGGGTCGGTGTTGTAGGCGGGGTCAGTGGTGTTGGCGAAGTGGCCGGCGATGCCGTTGCCGGTCCCGGTGTGGGACACGCCATTCCCGTTCCCGGGGAATCCGGTGCCGTCACCGTGGCCCGGTACGCCGCTTCCGTTGCCCCCGTTGCCCCCGTTGCCCCCATTACCGCTGCTTCCGGCGCCGGGCAGCGCGGGAGGCTGCTGGTTCTGTCCGTTCCCGCCCAGCGCGGGGGCACCGTGGCGCGGCGCCGCGCCGTGCCAGGAACTGGTCCGCCCCACCCCGTACGGGTCGGCGATCTGCCCCGGCGGCGGGGTGTGCTCAAGGCCGGTGTGCTCCAGCCCGAGCCCGGAGGTCTGTCCGACCTCGGCCTCGGCCTCGCCCTCGGCGGGCCGGGAGCGCGGCGCGGGCAACGCCGGGTTCCGGCCGCCCCGCTGTTCCTCCTGCACCCGGGCCGCGGCCCGCGCGCCCGCGCGGTAGGCGGCGATGGCCCCGGCCCGCGCGGCCCGCACATCACCGCCGGCGTCCAGCGCCCGCTGCCCCGCGGCCGACGCCTGTGCCCGCGTGACCGGCGACAGCCCTCCGCCACCCCCGGGCACGGCCTCGACGGCGGCACGACCGCCACCGGCGCCCCGCGCCCCGGGCACACCACCGGAACCGCCCTGCTGGGACGGCCCCTGCTGGCCATGCTGGCCGCCCCGGCCGAGCTGGCCGTGAGGCCCGGAGGAGCCTGTGGGACCAGGAGAACCGGCCGAACCAGCGGGCCCTGTCTGCCCTGGCGGACCGCCCGCCGTTCCGGAGCCGCCCGCCTCACCCTCACCGTCGGCGGCCGGCACCGGGTCGTACCCGCACAGCGCCTCCTCCGCGGCCCCGGCGGCAAGCCCCGTGAGCATCACGCGCCCGTCGTCGCAGACGAGCACCGTGCGCGCGGTGATGTTCCGGTGCACCCATCCATGGCCGTGCAGCACCCGCAGCGCGGTCAACACGTCGGAGGCCACCTCGGCGGCCCGGTACGGACTCAGCGGCCGCTCCGCGAGCAGCGCCGCCAGTGGCCGCGCGGCCACCATCTCACTCACTATCCACAACGACCCGCCCTCGGCGAACACGTCGAAGACCTGGTCGAGCCGCGGGTGGTCGGGGATCTGGGCCGCGGCCTGCGCGGCCTCGATCGCACGCCGCACCGCCGGTTCGGTGGGCCGCCGCGTGGTCCGCGCCGACGGCCGCCGCACTCCGGCGTCCCGGGCCACGAACCCGTCGGGCAGCCCGTCCGCGTCGAGCACCTCCGCCTCGACGATCTCGGGCAACGGCACCTGCCGGACCAGGACTTCCTGCCCGCTGTACGTGTCGAAGGCCCGGGTCTCGGCGAACTCGTACTCGTCCGACGGCGGCAGCGGCAGACGGTAACGGTCGGCGAGTACCCGTCCCGCATAGTCGTCCACGATGCCTCCCCCGGCCGCCCGGTTGGTCAATTCCGTTCGCCATGCGTCCCGTTGTGGCTGCAGATGTGGCTGCGTACGGTCCGCAACCACTCACGATACGTGCCGTAGGCAACCCACAGTGAGGAGATACGAGATCTCAGGAATCTCGTGCCCCTCAGGACTTCGGTTCGAACGACTTCGTAAGCGTCTGCCACGTGTTTTTACGAAGCTCGGTGTCCCACTTCGAGCCCTTCGCGGTGTACATGAGCCCATATCCGAGGCTGTCGTTGACGACGAACCCTCGGTCTATCGACCGATACTGCGTCCCACCGTCCACGTAGGTGAACTCCCAGTCGGCCGTGTTCCAGCCGCGGTAGTCCACCTTCTCTATTCGGATGCGCTTGTACTGCGACCGCTGCATGAACTGCTCTTGGTTCTTCCAGTCCGCCACCGGGTCGCTCTTGGGTGTCGTGGTCCACCCGACCAGCAGCTTCTGCCCGTCAGGACCGGCGAACCGGGACCCGGCCGCACTCGTGGACTCGTACTTCCACCCCTTGGGCAGCCCGATCGAGAACCCCTGCCCGCTCTTGTACGTCTCGGCCGCGCCGTCGCCCGAACCGCTGCCGGAGTCGTCGTTCGAACCGCCGGTCCCGCTCGAAGCACTCGCACTCGGCGAACTGCCGGTGTTCGCGCCCCCGCCGGCGGAGTCGGTCTTCTCTCCGCTGTCCTTTTCGGTACCGCTGTTCTCGTCCTGCTTGGTATCGCTGCCCGCGCTCGCCCCGCTGGACGCCGACTTGTCGTCGCCGCCTTTGTTCTCGTTGGTCCCGGGGTCGTCGCCGCCACTGAGCGTGACGGCGAGGATCGTGCCCAGCACGGCCAGCACGACGACCACGGCGGCGATCACCAACGTCCGCCGGGGCACCACGTCGGTGAGCGAGGCCTTCGGCGCGACGGTCTGCGGATGCGTGTCCCCGGCACCACCCGAACTCCCGCCCACCGAACTGAAGTTCACCTCGGAGGCAGCAGAATTCCGCCCCTTGGCCGAACGAGCCGAATCCGCGGAGGCAGAGCGAGGAGCGACCTCAGCGGCCGAACCAGAAGCAGCAGCAGAAGCGGCGGGGGAAGAGGAGGGCGGAGCGGGGGTGGAGGGAGAGGAGGAGGGGGAGGCGGAGGCCGCACTGGCAGCCGAGGCCGAGGCTGAAGTCGACTTCGAGGCGTCGGCGGCCTTGCCGTCCGCCGCCCGCTCCGGCGTCACCGGAGCCTCGGTGTCCGCGGCTTTCCCGGCACCGGGCTTGGATGCACCGGCCTTCCCGGCACCGGCCACCGCGGCAGCACCCACCGCCGCGGCCGCAGCCCCCTTGCCCTTCCGCACGGAACGCAGGGCCCCGCGGAACCGCTCGACCGGCTCCTCGCCCTTCTTGCTCCCGCCCGCGGCCCTGCCGCCCGAACTCCCCTTCTTGGCAGGGGCGTCCACCGGAAGCTCGGGCAACGGCACGACCTTCGTCGCGTCCGCCGGCTCCGGCTCGTCCTTGGGCTCGGGAGCGTGGATGACCTCGGTGAGCATCGTCCGGGCCCCGGCATCGTCGAGCCGCTGCTCGGGGTCCTTGACGAGCAGCCCGTAGATGACCTTCTCAAGCGGACCGGCGTTCTTCGGCTGCTCCATCGGCTCCGTCATCACCGCGGTGAGCGTCGCGATGGCGGACCCCTTGTCGTACGGCGGCACGCCTTCCACCGACGCGTACAGCAGCCCACCGAGCGACCACAGGTCGGCCGCGGGGCCGGGCTTGTGCCCTCGCGCGCGCTCCGGCGAGATGTACGAGGGCGCGCCGACGAGCATGCCGGTCGAGGTGATGGACGGGTCGCCCTCCACCTGTGCGATACCGAAGTCGGTGAGCACGACCCGGCCGTCCTCGGCGATGAGCACGTTCGACGGCTTCACGTCCCGGTGCAGGATGCCCTCGCGGTGCGCCGAACGCAGCACGTCGAGGATGGCCAGCCCCACCTCGGCCGCGCGCTTCGGCGTGAGCAGCCCGTCCTCACGGATGACCTCGGCGAGCGACTTGCCCTCGACGAGCTCCATCACGATCCACGGCCGGTTGTCCTCGTCGACCACGTCGTAGACCGTCACCGCGCCGTTGTTCCGGATCCGCGCGATGGCCTTGGCCTCACGGAAGGTCCGCGTGATCAGCCGCCGCTTCTCGTCCTCGTCGATCCGCGCCGGCAACCGCAGTTCCTTGACCGCGACCGTCCGGCCCAGCGTCTCGTCCTTGGCCCGCCACACGGTGCCCATGCCGCCGCGTCCGAGGACTCCTCCCAGCCGGTATCGCCCGGCGAGAAGACGATCGCTCTCGTCCTGCCGGGATGCTCCCGCGCGCTCCGCCTCCGACATGCGTCCCCTCATGCAACCCGCCCTGACAGAGCCTCCATTGTCACCCACCCGAGCACCGCCCGACGCCCCGGGTGCCCCCTCGCGGAAGCATTCCTTCCCCGCGCCGCCCCTCACCTGCCCCGGCCGTCACCCGGCCGAGCCCGTCCCTCATGACAAGCGGCGACAAGGAAGGACCTCATGCCACCTCTGACGACGCTACTGACTCTTCCTGTGTGCGTGCCCCTCCTCATCTCCTACGTGCCTGCCACTCCTCGTCCCGACCTCGACCGCCTCGACAACTCCCGCACCCCGGCCACGGACACCGCCCTCACTCAGCTCGCCACCCGAGGCAAGGTCCCGGCCCCCCTGCCGGCCGACGAGGGATCCGGCTCCCGCGACCACCGCCCTGGCCGACGCCGTCCACCCCGCCGAGGCCATCCGGCCCGGCGGCCTGCCACCGCCCCGCCGACTGCGCGAGTTGCTCAAGATGCTCGACACCGGCACCGCACACGGCTTGTACGGCATGGGCCTCTATTCCGAGAAGCCTCCGTGCGGCACCACGGTGTGGGGGTACAACGGCCGTATCACCGGCAGCTACGTCCCGGACCGCAGCCACCCGCGACGGCCGTCGCGTCCTCACCTTCCGCGTGAACACGGATGCGATCGCAGACCCCGACCTCGAACCGGCCCTGCTCGCCGCCGAGTTCTGCCCCCGCACCCCGTAGAACGACCGGGTTCCGAGCAGAGATCCCAGCTCAGGACACTCGTTCGGGTGACATCCGCTGGATCCCCAGGCCTGCCACAAACCGCCGGCCCGTCACCCCGGCCGGGCCGTCACCACAGCCGGGCCTCTACCTCGGCCGCGCCCTTCCACCACCGCGCCGCGCCTACAACGCCCTACAACGGCACGATGTCCGGCGCCCCCAGCCGAGCCGCGTCGGCCGTCAGGTCGTCCGGCTGTCGCTGCGACTCGCGCTCCGCCTCCACCCGCTTCTCGTAGTGCTCGACCTCGCGCTCGATCTGGTCCTTGTCCCAGCCCAGCACGGGCGCCATGAGTTCCGCGGCCTCCCGCGCGCTGCGCGTACCCCGGTCGAAGGTCTCGATCGAGATGCGTGTCCGCCGTGTCAGCACGTCGTCGAGGTGCCGTGCACCCTCGTGCGAGGCGGCGTAGACGATCTCGGCGCGCAGATAGTCCTCGGCGGCGGGCAGCGGCTCGCCCAGCGAGGCGTCCGCGGCGATGAGGTCGAGCAGTTCCTCCGCGAGCGCCCCGTACCGGTTCAACAGATGCTCCACGCGCACCACATGGAGCCCGGTCCGCGCGGCGATCCGCGCCCGCGCGTTCCACAGCGCCCGGTACCCCTCGGCACCGATCAGCGGGATGTCCTCGGTGACGCACTCCGCGACCCGCTGGTCGAGCCCGTGCACCGCCTCGTCCACCGCGTCCTTGGCCATCACCCGGTACGTCGTGTACTTGCCGCCCGCCACGACCACGAGCCCCGGCACCGGATGCGCCACGGTGTGCTCGCGCGACAGCTTGCTCGTGGCGTCCGACTCGCCGGCGAGCAGCGGCCTCAGCCCCGCGTACACCCCCTCCACGTCATCTCGCGTCAGTGGCACGGCGAGTACCGAGTTCACGTGCTCCAGCAGGTAGTCGATGTCCGCGCTGGACGCCGCCGGATGTGCCTTGTCGAGGTCCCAGTCGGTGTCCGTCGTGCCGATGATCCAGTGCCGGCCCCAGGGGATCACGAACAGCACGGACTTCTCCGTACGCAGGATCAGCCCGGTCGTCGAGGTGATCCGGTCCTTCGGTACGACCAGATGGATGCCCTTGGACGCCCGGACGTGGAACTGTCCCCTCTCGCCCACCATCGCCTGTGTGTCGTCCGTCCACACCCCGGTGGCGTTGACGACCTGCTTGGCGCGGATCTCGTACTCCCCGCCCCCTTCGACGTCCTGCACCTTGGCCCCGACGACACGCTCGCCCTCGCGCAGGAAGCCGGTCACGCGCGCGCGGTTGGCGACCTTCGCTCCGTACGCCGCCGCCGTGCGCACCAGGGTCGCCACATAACGGGCGTCGTCCATCTGCGCGTCGTAGTACTGCAGCGCCCCGACCAGGGCGTCCTTCTTCAGGGCGGGGGCGACGCGCAGCGCGTGACGGCGTGACAGGTGACGGTGCATCGGCAGTCCGCGCCCGTGGCCGCGCGCCATCGACATCGCGTCGTAGAGCGCGACGCCCGAACCGGCGTACAGCCTCTCCCAGCCCTTGTGCTGCAAGGGATACAGGAACGGGACGGGCTTCACGAGGTGCGGCGCGAGCCGCTCCAGCAGCAGCCCGCGCTCCTTCAGCGCCTCCCGTACGAGCGGGAAGTCGAGCATCTCCAGATAGCGCAGGCCTCCGTGGATCAGCTTGCTCGACCGGCTCGACGTGCCCGACGCCCAGTCACGCGCCTCGACCAGGCCGGTGGACAGACCGCGGGTCACGGCGTCCAGTGCCGTGCCCGCACCGACCACGCCTGCTCCCACGACCAGCACATCCAGTTCGTGCTCGGCCATTCCCGCGAGTGACTCGGCGCGCTCCGCCGGTCCCAGTGTCGCTGTCCGCACAGTTGCCTCCCGCTGTTCTGTCGCGCCGGGCTCACCCGTCCGGCGAGGCCCGGCTCACATCCCCCATGCCCAAATTCTCAACCCGTTGCCCGCCTTCGGCCACCACCAGCCCTCCGCCTGTGGATATCTCTCGGTGACTTCCGGAGAAACACAGCCGAGCAATCCCGCAAATCGGTCATATTTACTCCTAGTCTGACATTGCACTCGCCCGTTCTGTCCACAGGGCTTGCGCCCTTGTCCCCCTTCGGTTACTGGGAAGGACGGCCCACCGCCATGCCCGCAGATCTCGCCGTCATCGGTCTCGGCCAGCTCGGCCTGCCCCTGGCCCAGGCCGCCGTCAGCGCCGGCATCTCCACACTCGGCTACCAGTGCGGCGACCCCGCGCCGCTGGCCGCGGCCGACCAGCGCCGGATGCTCTCGACGGGCTTCCGGCCGGCCACCAACCCGGCCGAACTCGGCCGTGTCCGTACCGCGGTCATCTGCGCGCCGACCCCGCGTGGCGCGGACGGCGCGCTCGACCTGGGCCAACTGGCCGACGCCGCCCGCACCCTGGCCGCACACCTGCGACCGCACACCACGGTGATCCTGGAGTCCCCCGTGTACCCGGGTACGACCGAGGAATTCCTCCGTCCGCTCCTCGAAGAGGGCTCGGGCCTCCGCGCGGGCCGCGACTTCCACCTCGCGTACTCACCCAGCCGCGTCGACCCGGGCAACCGCGACCACACCCCCGCCAACACCCCGAAGGTCATCGGCGGCCTCACCCCCGCCTGCACCGAGTCGGCCGCCGCCTTCTACGGGCGCCTCACCGACAAGGTCGTACGCGCGCGTGGACCACGGGAAGCGGAAACCGTGCAGCTCCTGGAGACCAACTACCGGCACGTCAACATCGCCCTCGTCAACGAGATGGCGGTCCTCTGCCACGACCTGGGCGTCGACCTGTGGGACGTCATCCGCTGCGCCGAGACCAAGCCGTTCGGCTTCCAGGCCTTCCGCCCCGGCCCCGGCGTCGGCGGCCACGCCGTCCCCCGGGACCTCGCGGGCCCGAGGACCCGCTCCCTGCGCATGGTCGAACTGGCCCAGCAGGTCAACAACCACATGCCCCAGTACGTCATCCAGCGCGCGGCCACGCTCCTCAACGAGCACGGCAAGTCCGCCCGCGGCGCCCGCGTGCTCCTCCTCGGCATCACCTACAAGCCCGACCACGCCGACCAACAGGGCTCCCCCGCCAAGGAGATCGCGACCCGCCTGATGGAACTCGGCGCCGCCGTCAGCTACCACGACCCGCTCGTCCCGTCCTGGAGCATCCTCGACCGCCCGGTCCCCCGCGTGGACTCCCTCTACGAGGCGGCAGCCGACGCGGACCTGACGATCCTCCTCCAGCAACACCGTACGTACGACCTTCAGGGGCTGTCGGTGAAGGCACAGCTGCTGCTGGACACGCGGGGGGCTACGCCTACGGGGGCGGCGCACAGGTTGTGACAGGGGCGCGCGGGGCGGTCCTGAGCCTCTGCGGCTGGTGGCCCCGAGCGCTCCACGCCGGTACCGTACAAAAGGTGGAGCCCACCGCAGCGGGTACTGCGGCAGGCTCCAGGATGGTTCACGGAGTGTCCGCCCCTAGCTCTCATGGGGGCGGCCGCTCACCATCCGAAAATCCGCAAGATCCACCTCCTCCGGCACTTCACCGTCCGCAGACGGAGTCGGTCCCAGCGTGTGGGCTTGCGGTGACGGCCCATGGGCACGCCCCCTTCCATGACGCCGCCCATTTGCCCGGTGGACGGTCCATTGGAACTCAGGGCCGGGCCCCCGGGTCATGGGGTCCGGAACAGTGCTCCTTGGAAGGGGGCGGCCCGGAGAACCGGGTCGCCAAACAGGGACGTTACCGCTCCACTACGGCCTCAAGTCACGCATTCGCCCCGAACGCAACCACGCGCCCCCTGCCACAAAACACGCCCCACCAGGGCCACTTGAACACGCGAAGGGACCCGGTCACCCACGTGAGTGAGCGACCGGGCCCCTTCGTCAGTTCAGGCCGAGCCGAACCGGGCCCGGCGCGGCGTCACCGCTTGTGCTGCGAGTCCGCCACAGTGACCTCGACCCGCTGGAACTCCTTGAGCTCGCTGTAGCCGGTCGTGGCCATGGCCCGCCGCAGCGCGCCGAAGAAGTTCATCGAACCGTCGGGCGTGTGCGAGGGTCCGGCGAGGACCTCCTCGATGGTGCCGACGGTGCCGAGGTCGACCTTCTTGCCGCGCGGCAGCTCGTCGTTGACGGCCTCCATGCCCCAGTGGTGGCCCCGGCCGGGCGCGTCGGTGGCGCGCGCGAGCGGGGAGCCCATCATCACGGAGTCGGCGCCGCAGGCGATCGCCTTGGGGAGGTCGCCGGACCAGCCGACACCGCCGTCCGCGATCACGTGCACGTACCGGCCGCCGGACTCGTCCATGTAGTCCCTGCGGGCCGCGGCCACGTCGGCGACCGCGGTGGCCATCGGGACCTGGATACCCAGCACGTTGCGCGTGGTGTGCGCCGCACCTCCGCCGAAGCCGACGAGCACGCCCGCGGCTCCCGTACGCATCAGGTGCAGGGCCGCCGTGTACGTGGCGCAGCCGCCGACGATGACCGGGACGTCCAGCTCGTAGATGAACTGCTTCAGGTTGAGCGGCTCGGAGGCACCGGACACGTGCTCGGCCGACACCGTCGTACCGCGGATGACGAAGATGTCGACGCCCGCGTCCACGACGGCCTTGGAGAACTGGGCGGTGCGCTGCGGGGAGAGCGCGGCCGCGGTGACCACGCCCGAGTCGCGCACCTCCTTGATGCGCTGCCCGATCAGCTCCTCCTTGATGGGAGCCGCGTAGATCTCCTGGAGACGGCGGGTGGCGGTGTCCGCGTCCAGCTCCGCGATCTCGTCGAGGAGCGGCTGCGGGTCCTCGTACCTCGTCCAGAGGCCTTCGAGGTTCAGGACGCCCAGGCCGCCGAGCTCACCGATACGGATGGCGGTGGCCGGCGAGACGACCGAGTCCATGGGGGCCGCCAGGAACGGCAGCTCGAAGCGGTAGGCGTCGATCTGCCAGGCGATCGAGACCTCCTTCGGGTCTCGCGTACGGCGGCTCGGGACGACGGCGATGTCGTCGAAGGCGTACGCCCGGCGGCCGCGCTTGCCGCGCCCGATCTCGATCTCAGTCACGTGTGTGGCCTTTCCCTCTTCGCTTCTGCGCCTCCCAGTATCCCCGACACCTACGACAGGGGCGGTCCCGGATGCTCCGGGACCGCCCCTGTCGTAGGTGTCGGCTGGGTGGCGACTACTGGTTGCGGCTGTAGTTCGGCGCCTCGACCGTCATCTGGATGTCGTGCGGGTGGCTCTCCTTGAGGCCCGCCGACGTGATCCGTACGAAGCGGCCCTTGGTCTCCATCTCGTCGATGGAGGCGGCGCCCACATAGCCCATGGTCTGGCGCAGTCCGCCGACGAGCTGGTGCAGCACGTTGGCCAGCGGGCCGCGGTAGGGCACCTGGCCCTCGATGCCCTCGGGCACGAGCTTGTCGTCGGAGGCGACCTCGGCCTGGAAGTAGCGGTCCTTCGAGTACGACCTGCCCTGGCCGCGGGACTGCATGGCGCCCAGCGAGCCCATACCGCGGTACGACTTGAACTGCTTGCCGTTGATGAAGAGCAGCTCGCCGGGCGACTCCTCACAGCCGGCGAGGAGGCTGCCGAGCATCACCGTGTCGGCGCCGGCGGCCAGCGCCTTGCCAATGTCTCCGGAGTACTGCAGTCCGCCGTCGCCGATCACCGGGACGCCCGCGGCGCGGGCAGCGAGGGCGGCTTCGTAGATGGCGGTGACCTGCGGGACGCCGATGCCGGCGACCACGCGGGTGGTACAGATCGAGCCGGGGCCCACGCCCACCTTGACGCCGTCGACACCGGCGTCGACGAGGGCCTGGGCGCCGTCGCGCGTGGCGACGTTTCCGCCGATCACGTCGACGCCGACGCTCGACTTGATCTTCGCCATCCAGTTGAGGGCGTTGCTGTTGTGCCCGTGCGAGGTGTCGACGATCAGGAAGTCGGCACCGGCCTCGGCGAGCGCCTGCGCCCGGTCCAGGGCCTCGGGGCTCGCGCCGACGGCGGCACCCACGAGGAGACGGCCCTCGCCGTCCTTCGCCGCGCTCGGGTACTTCTCGGCCTTCACGAAGTCCTTGACCGTGATGAGGCCCTTGAGGATGCCCGCGTCGTCGACCAGCGGAAGCTTCTCGATCTTGTGGCGGCGGAGCAGCTGCATGGCGTCGTTGCCCGAGATGCCGACCTTGCCGGTGACCAGGGGCATCGGGGTCATGACCTCGCGCACCTGACGGGAGCGGTCGGTCTCGAAGGCCATGTCACGGTTGGTGACGATGCCGAGCAGCTTCTTGTTGCCGTCGGTGACCGGCACGCCGCTGATCCGGAACTTGGCACACAGGGCGTCGGCCTCGGCGAGCGTCGCGTCCGGGTGCACCGTGATCGGGTCGGTGACCATGCCGGACTCGGAGCGCTTCACGAGGTCGACCTGGTTGACCTGGTCCTCGATGGACAGGTTCCGGTGCAGTACGCCGACACCGCCCTGCCGGGCCATGGCGATCGCCATGCGCGACTCGGTCACCTTGTCCATCGCCGCGGACAGCAGCGGGATGTTCACGCGCACGTTGCGGGAGATCCGGGACGAGGTGTCGACCGCGCCCGGCAGCACCTCGGATGCGCCCGGCAGCAGCAGCACGTCGTCGTAGGTCAGCCCGAGTGTCGCGAATTTCTCGGGCACTCCGTCGACGTTTGCAGTCATGACACCTTCCCCAAATGGCCTTGATCGGTGCGGATGTCCATGCTAACGGGAAGCATGGCTCTCTCATTCCACGGTTACGGGTGCCCCTGGGCTTCGTAGCTTCGTACGTGGAGGACGACCGCCGCGTTCATCCGGCGCCCCGCCCGCCGGGGGCACGGGCCTTGGGCGGGCCGTGCCCCGCGTCGCCGCCGCGCGCCTCGCCCGGGACGGCGGAAAAAATTTGCCGTACTCATGAGAAAGCACACCCTGCCGGGAGGCTCACACGGTGATCACCGACCCCGGGGGCGCCGGCCGACCTGCCGCGCACAGGCACGGCGCTGCGGTCGCGCGACCGCAGCACATCGGTCTGACTCACCGGCCGTCCGACCGCACCTGAGCCCGGGCCCACCAGTCGTCCGACCACCGCATCGACCCGGCGCCCCGCCCGGGAGCCACGCCCAGAAGCCCGGCAAAGCCCGCGAAGTCCACCTGCCTACTGCTGCCTGCCTACTGCTCCGCCAGTGCCCGCAGACGGCTCAGCGCCCTGTGCTGGGCCACACGGACGGCGCCCGGTGACATCCCCAGCATCTGGCCCGTCTCCTCGGCCGTGAGGCCCACCGCGATCCTCAGCAGGAGGAGCTCCCGCTGGTTCTCGGGGAGGTTGGCCATGAGCTTCTTGGCCCACTCGGCGTCACTGCTGAGGAGGGCACGCTCCTCGGGGCCGAGCGAGTCGTCCGGCCGCTCGGGCATCTCGTCCGACGGCACGGCCGTCGAGCCGGGATGGCGCATCGCGGCGCGCTGCAGATCGGCGACCTTGTGCGCGGCGATGGCGAAGACGAAGGCCTCGAAGGGGCGCCCGGTGTCCTTGTACCGCGGCAGTGCGAGGAGCACCGCGACACAGACCTCCTGCGCCAGGTCCTCCACGAAGTGCCGTGCGTCACCCGGCAGTCGGGACAGCCGTGTACGGCAGTAGCGCAGCGCGAGGGGATGGACATGGGCGAGCAGGTCGTGCGTGGCCTGTTCGTCTCCGTCGACCGCGCGATGGACGAGCGCACCGATTGCCCCTTGGGCAGTGGCCGCCTCGTCGTCACGCATCGGTCCATGGTGCCTTGGCGTCGTCCTGTCCGTGGCACCGCGTCCGTAGTTGTGCACCGAAGCGTTATGAGCAGGTGCGCCGGAACTCATCTCCTGCGCCCTCCCCTCCCGCTCGACCGACTCGTTCCCGAGGAACTCCACACCTCAAGGATGCGGCATCCGCCGGGAAACGGGGATCGCCCGCCGGAACGGCCGGTTTCGATCCCCCGTCGGGTCCGGCCCCACCCGCCGTGCGGCGGGCGGGGACACCCGTACCCCCGCGGCGGTTCACCTAGCGGACCAGGCCCCATCGGAACCCGAGCGCCACCGCGTGCGCGCGGTCCGAGGCGCCGAGCTTCTTGAAGAGCCGTCGGGCGTGGGTCTTGACGGTGTCCTCGGAGAGGAACAGCTCACGGCCGATCTCCGCGTTCGACCGGCCGTGGCTCATGCCCTCCAGGACCTGGATCTCACGCGCGGTGAGCGTCGGCGCCGCACCCATCTCGGCCGACCGCAGTCTGCGCGGCGCGAGCCGCCAGGTCGGGTCGGCGAGGGCCTGGGTGACGGTCGCACGCAGTTCCGCCCGGGAGGCGTCCTTGTGGAGATAGCCACGGGCACCGGCGGCGACCGCGAGCGCGACACCGTCCAGGTCCTCGGCGACGGTGAGCATGATGATGCGCGCACCGGGGTCGGCGGACAGCAGCCGCCGGACCGTCTCCACGCCGCCCAGACCGGGCATGCGTACGTCCATCAGAATCAGGTCCGAACGGTCGGCACCCCAGCGGCGGAGGACTTCCTCGCCGTTGGCCGCCGTGGTCACGCGCTCTACGCCGGGCACGGTCGCCACCGCACGGCGGAGCGCCTCTCGGGCAAGCGGGGAGTCGTCGCAGACGAGGACGGATGTCATGGCCGTCCTCCGCAGCTGATGCGCGTCACCTTGAGCCTCCAGGCTGGTACGAATCGTCACCTGTGCGGTTGACGCTCTCGGACGCTTGCCCGAGCGCTTGTTCTTTCAACCGCCTCCGCACTCTCAACGACGGTCACCCGAAAGAGTTACGGGGCGGTGAGCCACGTTCGGCACTCTACGTGAGGGCACGGACACGGTGGAGACACCCACGGCGGACCCTCAAGGTTTCATCACAACCTATGCCCCATTTAGCCGCTTTTCTTCCCATTTACTGGTGTCTGAGGCTAGATTCGCAATGAGTCATATTTTCATCTCCTTAGATCGTAGATGTACGGTCATGGGCACGTAACCGCCCAGAACGGCTACAAGGGGACAACGAAATGGCAGATTTCTCCCGCCTTCCCGGACCGAACGCGGATCTGTGGGACTGGCAGCTCCTCGCGGCTTGCCGCGGGGTCGACAGCTCGCTCTTCTTCCACCCGGAGGGCGAGCGCGGTGCGGCACGGAGCGCTCGTGAGAACTCGGCCAAAGAGGTCTGCATGAGGTGCCCGGTACGCGCGGAGTGCGCGGCGCACGCACTGGCGGTGCGCGAGCCGTACGGCGTGTGGGGCGGCCTCACCGAGGACGAGCGCGAGGAACTCATGGGGCGGGCGCGCAACCGCCTGGTCTCGGCGTCGGCGTCGACGTCCGGCGGAGGCACTCCGTCACATCACTGAAGGAACGTTTCTTCGAACGGGCACGCGCGCGTGCCCCCACTTTCCGACAGATAAGCCCCCAACAGGCCGGCCTTCCATCAGGTCAGCCACTTTCCCGACGAGTCCGCGCGCCGCGGCTCTCCGACGGGTCAGCGCGCCGCGGCCCGGGCCAGGTGATCCAACGTGGCCGCCACCGCGGGCACCTGAGCGAGGTCCGGCAGCGTGAGCGCGACGATCTCCCGCCGCAGCGCGGGTTCGACCATCACCGTGCGTGCACCCCTGGGGCGTACGGACTCGATGGCGAGCTCCGGCAGGACCGCGACCCCCAGGCCCGCTCCGACCAGGCCGACCACGGCCGGGTAGTCGTCGGTCGCGAAGTCGATACGGGGTGTGAAGCCCGCGCTCTCGCAGACCTCGACCAGCTGGCCGCGACAGCGGGGGCAGCCGGCGATCCACGGCTCGTCGGCGAGTTCGCCGATGGCGACCGCCCGTGCGCGGGCCAGCCGGTGCCCCTCGGGGACCAGGCCCACGAGCCGGTCCTTGAGCAGGGGCCGTACCACCAGGTCGTCCCACTCCTCGGCGACCGCCGCGCCCTCGTAACGGAACGCGAGCGTGACGTCGCAGTCGCCCTCGCGGAGCATCTCGACCGAGCGCGGCGGCTCGGCCTCCTCCAGGGAGACGCGGGTGCCGGGGTGCGCGGCGCGCAGGGCGGCGAGCGCGGCCGGTACGAGCGTGGAACTGCCGCTGGGGAAGGAGACGAGCCGGACCCGGCCGGCCCGCAGGCCCGCGATCGCGGCGACCTCCTCCTCGGCGGCCGCCAGCCCGGCGATGATGCCCGCGGCATGCCGTACGAGAGCCTCGCCGGCCTGGGTCATACGCATCTCGCGGCCCGTGCGGATCAGCAGGGGCGTGCCGACGGACGCCTCCAGGGCCTTCATCTGCTGGCTGACGGCGGGCTGGGTGCAGCCCAGTTCGCGCCCCGCCGCGGAGAAGGAGCCGGTGGCGGCGACGGCACGCAGCACACGGAGATGACGGGCCTCGATCACCCTTCGATCATAAGCGAATCTTGGATACGGCGACGAATAATGCGTCGAGGCTTTGGCTCGTACCGTCTAGCGTGCAGTCATGAAGCTTCTGTCTCTGAACCTTGGCCGCCCCAAGACCGTCGACTACACGGACCAGGCGGACGGCGTGACCGGGATCGACAAGCGGCCGGTGGACGGGCCGGTGCGGGTGTCCGCGCCCGGGCCCAAGGGGGTCGGCGCGAGCGGGCTCGCCGGGGACGCGGTGTGCGAGCTGCGGCACCACGGCGGTGATCACCAGGCCGTGTACGCCGTCGCGCGCGAGGACCTCGACGACTGGGAGCGCGAGCTGGGGCGGCCCCTGGCCAGCGGAATGTTCGGCGAGAACCTCACGACGGAGGGCGTCGACGTGTCTGGCGCACGGATCGGGGAGCGCTGGCGGATCGGCTCCGAGGTTGTCCTGGAGGTCACCTCCGGGCGGATTCCCTGTCTCACCTTCCAGGGCCATCTGGGCGAGAAGGGGTGGGTGAGGCGGTTCACCGCGAAGGGGGCGCCCGGTGCGTATCTGCGGGTGATCGAGCCGGGCGAGCTGCGCGCCGACGACCCGATCGAGATCGTCCACCGGCCCGACCACGAGGTGACGGTCGCCCTCCAGTTCCGCGCCGTAACGACCGAACGGGGCCTGCTGCCAAAGGTGTTGGAAGCGGGGGACGCGCTGCACCCGGAGGCGCTGGAGAAGGCGCGGGAGTACGTGGAGAAGTACGGCCAGGACGCGAAGTGAGCCGAGACCGCCGCCCCGGCCGGGCGAGTTGACGGGGCCCGGCACCGGCGGGCGGCCGATCCGGACACTCCACCCAAATCCCACCGCCGTCCGGCGCGCCGCGAAGGCCGGGAGATGGCGCGGCAGTTCGTCGTTGTGGAGGTTGTGGGGAAGGGACAGCCGAGGGGTGCACTTTCGGGTCATTCGGCGCACGGACAGCATGAGCCAGGTCACTAATCTTGGGCCATGACAACGGCTCTGATTACGGGATCGACCGCGGGCATCGGTGCCGCCTTCGCGCGGCGACTCGCCTCCGACGGGCACAACCTCGTGCTGGTGGCGCGCGACAAGAAGCGGCTCGGCGAGCAGGCGACGGAACTGCACGACCGGCACGGCATCGAGGCGGAGGTGCTGACGGCGGATCTGGCGACGGACGAGGGCATCGAGGCGGTGGCCGCCCGGCTCTCGGACCGCAAGAACGCGGTCGACCTGCTGATCAACAACGCGGGCTTCGGCAACAAGGGCCTCTATCTGGACGTACCGATGGCGGACGAGCTGAAGATGCTCAAGGTGCACTGCGAGGCGGTGCTCCGGCTGACCTCGGCGGCGGCCGGGTCCATGCGGGCGCGCGGGCGCGGCGGTGTCGTCAACGTGGCGTCCACGGCCGCGTTCGTGCCGCGCGGTACGTACGGGGCGTCGAAGGCGTGGGTCGTGCAGTTCACGCAGGGCGTGGCGAAGGACCTGTCCGGCAGTGGTGTGCGGCTGATGGCTCTGTGCCCCGGGTTCGTGCGGACCGAGTTCCACGAGCGGGCAGGGATGGGCACGGACAACATCCCGAACTGGATGTGGCTGGACGCCGACAAGGTGGTCGCCGCCGCGCTGGCCGACCTGGCGCGGGGCAAGTCGCTGTCCATCCCGGATCCGCGCTACAAGGCCCTGATGGGTGTCGCGAAGGTGACCCCGCGGGCGTTGCTCAGCGGGATCACTTCGAAGACAGGGCGGAAGTACGGGCCGAAGTGAGCCCGGTTGCGCGCGGTGACGCGGACGGGCACTTAGGCAGCGGCACAGACATAGGTGGAATCCCCTTCGGCTGAACAACGGCCTGAGGGGATTTTCACTAAAATGGGCGTATTCAACCGGACTCGAAGTGCCGGGAGGCGGCGCCATGACTTTCGTACAGCTGATCGACTGCAAGACCAGCCGGATCGACGAGATGAACCGGCTCATGGACACCTGGGTCGAACAGACCAAGGGCAAGCGGACCGCGACGCACAACGTGATCGGGAAGGACCGGCACGACGCCGGCCACTTCATCGAGATCGTGGAGTTCCAGTCGTACGACGACGCGATGCGGAACTCGCGCCTTCCGGAGACCGACCGGATCTTCCGCGAGATGGTGGCGCTCTGCGACGAGATACCGACGTTCACGGATCTCGACGTGGTGCGGGACGAGCGGCTCTACAAGGCCAGCGTCCGCAATCTCTTCGGGCTGCTCGCCGGGAGGGGCAAGCTGCCGACGTGGAGCGAGACCGTCGCGGAGAACTACCACGACCATGATCCGTCCAACGAGCAGGACGTGATCGGGATGGACGCCATGCTCCGCGAGGTGGAGATGTGGCGGGCCGGGTTCGACTTCGCGTTCACCATCGAGGACCAGTTCTCCGACGGCGACCGGGTCTGTACGCGCTGGACCTGGAACGGCACCCACAAGGGTGACTTCATGGGGATACCGGCCAGCGGCAGGCAGGTCACCATGACCGGCACGACCATTCACCGGTGCCGCGAGGACGGCAAGATCGTCGAGGGGTGGTGGCAGTACGACCGGCTGGGGCTGATGGACCAGCTCGGGGCGCTGGACCAGCTGGAGGTCTGACAGGGCCGGGCCGACGGCGACGGCGACGGCGACACAGCCGCAGCCACAGCCACAGCCACAGCCACAGCCACAGCCACGAAAACCCGGCAGCACAAAGGCCCGGCCCCCCGTGACGGGGAACCGGGCCTTCGCCGGGCGCTCAATGGGACGTACGCCCCCTCGGGCCGCCCGGAAGCGGATTTCGCCTAGTGGGAGTGGCCGTGACCGCCGTGGCCCGCGTCGGCCTCCTCCTCGGCCGGCTTCTCGACGACCAGGGTCTCGGTCGTGAGGAGCAGGGAGGCGATGGAGGCGGCGTTCTCCAGGGCGGAGCGGGTGACCTTGACCGGGTCGATGACGCCCTGCTTGACCAGGTCGCCGTACTCGCCGGTCGCGGCGTTGAAGCCCTGGCCCTTGTCGAGCTCGGCGACCTTGGAGGTGATGACGTAACCCTCCAGGCCGGCGTTCTCGGCGATCCAGCGCAGCGGCTCGACAGCGGCCCTGCGGACGACGGCGACACCGGTGGCCTCGTCGCCGGTCTTGCCGAGGTTGCCCTCCAGGACCTTCACGGCGTGGACGAGCGCGGAGCCACCACCGGAGACGATGCCCTCCTCGACCGCGGCGCGGGTCGCGGAGATGGCGTCCTCCAGACGGTGCTTCTTCTCCTTGAGCTCCACCTCGGTGGCGGCGCCGACCTTGATGACGCACACGCCGCCGGCCAGCTTCGCGAGGCGCTCCTGGAGCTTCTCGCGGTCCCAGTCGGAGTCCGTGGCCTCGATCTCGGCCTTGATCTGGTTGATGCGACCGGCGACGTCGTCGGACTTGCCGCCGCCGTCGACGATGGTGGTGTCGTCCTTGGTGATGGTCACGCGGCGGGCGGTGCCCAGCACGTCCAGGCCGACCTGGTCGAGCTTGAGGCCGACCTCCTCGGCGATGACGGTGGCACCGGTCAGACCGGCCATGTCACCGAGCATCGCCTTGCGGCGGTCACCGAAGCCGGGGGCCTTCACGGCGACGGCGTTGAACGTGCCGCGGATCTTGTTCACGACCAGGGTCGACAGGGCCTCGCCCTCGACGTCCTCGGCGATGATCAGCAGCGGCTTGGAGGAGTTGGTCTGGATGACCTTCTCCAGCAGCGGCAGCATGTCCTGGATGGAGGAGATCTTGCCCTGGTGGATCAGGATGTACGGGTCGTCCAGGACGGCTTCCATGCGCTCCTGGTCCGTCACGAAGTACGGCGACAGGTAGCCCTTGTCGAAGGCCATGCCCTCGGTGAAGTCCAGCTCCAGACCGAAGGTGTTGGACTCCTCGACGGTGATGACACCGTCCTTGCCGACCTTGTCCATCGCCTCGGCGATGAGCTCGCCGACCTGGCTGTCCTGGGCGGACAGACCGGCGACGGCGGCGATGTCGGACTTCTCGTCGATCGGGCGCGCGGTCGCGAGGAGCTCCTCGGAGACCGCGGCGACGGCCGCGTCGATGCCCTTCTTCAGGAGGGCGGGGGACGCGCCGGCGGCGACGTTCTTCAGGCCCTCGCGGACGAGCGCCTGGGCCAGCACGGTGGCGGTGGTCGTACCGTCACCCGCGATGTCGTTGGTCTTGGTCGCCACCTCCTTCACCAGCTGGGCGCCGAGGTTCTCGTACGGGTCGTCGATCTCGACCTCGCGGGCGATCGTGACACCGTCGTTGGTGATGGTGGGTGCGCCGAACTTCTTGTCGATGACGACGTTGCGGCCCTTGGGGCCGATCGTCACCTTGACCGTGTCGGCAAGCTTGTTGACGCCGCGCTCGAGGGCGCGACGGGCGTCCTCGTCGAACTTCAGGATCTTCGCCATGGGAGCGGTTCAGCCCTCTCGGAAAACGTGGGTGAAACGAACTGCGCCCCCGACGCCCGGCTTCATAAGGTCGCGGGGGCCAGGGGCGCAGTTCACTGCAATGCTGGTAATGCCGGGAATGCTGGTGGTGCCGGGTGAATTACTTCTCGACGATCGCGAGCACGTCGCGAGCCGAGAGGACGAGGTACTCCTCGCCGTTGTACTTCACCTCGGTGCCGCCGTACTTGCTGTACAGCACGACATCGCCGGTCTTGACGTCGAGCGGAAGACGCTCGCCGTTCTCGAAGCGGCCCGGGCCCACGGCCAGGACGACGCCCTCCTGGGGCTTCTCCTTGGCGGTGTCCGGGATGACCAGGCCAGAGGCCGTGGTCTGCTCGGCGTCGAGCGGCTGGACCACAATGCGGTCCTCAAGCGGCTTGATGGCAACCTTGGAGCTGGTGGTCGTCACGATCCGACCTCCCCCTTCGGAGATCTCACGGGGTTAACTGTCTGAGGTGGCGACCAGGTGGATCCGTCGTCGCGGGTGCCGGACCTGCCCGTCGCTATTGGCACTCTCCTGCGGTGAGTGCCAGACCTGAGACTATGACTGCGATTAGCACTCGGTCAAGCGGAGTGCCAATTGCCTCCGGCGGTCAGGGGATGTCCGGCGCCCGGTGCCACGGGTGAACGCCCTGGGGGCTGCCGCCCCCAGACCCCCGCTGATCGGCCTGAACGGCCTCGTCCTCAAACGCCGGACGGGCTGAGATGTGCCTGGACTGGGCTGTAGAGGTTCGGCCCGGCCGCGCAATCTTTCGCCCGGCCGCGCAATCTTTTAGCCCCTCCGGCGTTTGAGGAGCGGGGGTTCGGGGGCTGGCCCCCGAGTAGTGACGGGAATGGGTAGGGGCGGCGGGGGCGATAAATCGCTAGAGGTAGTCCTCCAGGCGGGCGACCGTGAAACCCTGGGCCTGGACTCGGTTCAGGATCTTGGTCGTTGTCCGAGTGAGACTCGTACCGTTCCGGCCCTCCGGGCAGTGAAGGATGTCACCCGGGCGGAGCCGGTCGGCGTCGCGCCAGAGGACGACGGCGGCCAGCCCGCAGTCGGCGGCGGCCCGCACAGTGTCGGAGTTGTAGTCGCCGTAGGGCGGCCGGAAGAGGCGAGGCCGGATACCGAACCGCTGCTTGAGCTTCTCCTGCTGGCCGCAGATCTCGGCACGCTGCCCGGCGTACGGAAGACCCGGCAGGTACGGGTGGTCGAGCGTGTGGTTCTGCACGCTCGCGCCGACCGCGCGGAGCCGGCCGAAGTGGGCGTACCCCGGCCCGACCACACTGTCCGTGAGGAACATCGTGACCGGCAGCCGCAGTTCACGGACCATGTCGACGAACCCCGGGTCCTTCTCGGCGCCGTCGTCGAAGGTCAGGAAGACGACCCGGTCGCGGGTGGGGACGCGGTCGACGACGGGCGGCAGCCCCGGCCCCGCCGTGCGGGCGGAGGGCCGCCGGTCGGGCGGTTTCGGCGCCGGGGCGAGCGGGGCGGTCAGGCCCCAGCGGCGGTACGGGTCCTCGGTCGGGCCGTACGTGCGTACCTTCTGCGCGGCCTTCTTGCCCAGCCGCTCGATGGGGTCCACGGACTGGGCGCAGCCGGCCAGGCAGACCAGCCCCGCGAGCAGCACCGCGGCGGCGGCCGGCCGCATCCTCACAGGTAGTCCTCGATACGAGCCACCGCGTACCCCTTGTCCGTGACCAGCTTCAGGAAGCGGCGGACCATGTCGGGCATCGTGCCCTTCCAGTGCTCCTTGCCGCGGAAATGGCTGAGAACGATGTCACCGGGATGGAGGTCCCGGTCCAGCTCGCGGTAGTCCCAGCGGTCGGCGAAGACCTCCTCGTTCCACAGCGGGGCCGCCTTGATGCCGCAGGCCCCGGCCGCGCGCAGGGTGTCCTCGTTGTAGCTGCCGAAGGGCGGGCGGAAGAGGGTCGGGCGCTTGCCGTAGCGCTTCTCGATCACGTCCTGCATGCCGCAGATCTCCTGCTTCTGCCGTTCGTGGGAGAGGTTCGGCATATAGCGGTGGTTGAGGGTGTGGTTGTTCAGGACCACGCCCCTGTCCTGCATCTTCTTGAAGTAGCCGTAGTCCTCTTTGACCAGGTAGTCGCTCAGGAAGGCCGTGTACGGGATCTTCAGCTCGCTCATCATCCGCAGGAACGCCGGGTCCTTCTCGGCGCCGTCGTCGATGGTGAGGAAGACGACCTTGTCCTTGGTGGGGATCGTGGTGAAGACGGGCGGCAGGCCTTCGTGGTCGTCCACCTCGAAGCCTTTACGGGTGCTGATGCGGGGCTTCTTCTTGGGGGCGGGGGGTGCGGGCAGAGGGGGCTTGGCCAGGCCCCACCGTTTTGCCGCGGTGGCGCGTGCGCGCTGCTCCTGGCGGAGTTTGGTGGCGTAGGCGTCCATGGCCCGGGCCGGTGGGGCCTTGAGGAGTTGTTGGCCTGCGGCGGGCTTGGGGGTGGTGGACGGCGTTTCTCCGCAGCCGGCTGCGAGGGTGGTGACGGTCAGTAGCGTGATCGCGGTGCGTGCGGGGCGTGTGGGCCGGTTGTTCGTCCGCGGGCGCGTTGGGGCTGGTCGCGCAGTTCCCCGCGCCCCTGAAAAGGACCCCCCGATTGCACCGTTACTGTACTTTTGTCGTACAAGTCGCATGGGTTCGGATACTCACAGGTCAGGCCCCTCACCAGGCGTCGACACCGCCGTCCTGCCCGTCCCGTCCACCGACTGGCCCACAATGGGGCGGTGAACGACCTCGATCCCCTCTCCGCTTTCGCCGCCCTGCTCACCGACCAGGGCCGTGCTCTGCTCGACGAGGTGCGGGAGACCGAACCCGCTCAGGAGCTGGCCGTCGCGACCCGGCTGCGGCGGGAGTATCCCGTCGGGCTCGTCTCGGCGGCGCTCGGGCAGGCGCGGTTGCGGCAGCGGGCCGTGGTGAAGTTCGGCGCGGCGGACGCGGGGCGGATGTACTTCACGCCGCACGGGGTGGAGCAGTCGACCCGGGCGAGTGTCGCCGCGTACCGGGCCCGGCGTTTCCAGGAGTTCGGGGTGCGGTCCGTGGCGGACCTGTGCTGCGGGATCGGCGGTGACGCGATCGCGCTCGCCCGGGCCGGGATCCGGGTGCTCGCCGTCGACCGGGACCCGCTGACGGCGGCCGTGGCGCGGGCGAACGCCGACGCGCTCGGGCTCGGCGAGCTGATCGAGGTGCGCGAGGCGGATGTCACGGAGGTCGCGACGGCCGCGTACGACGGCGTGTTCGTGGACCCGGCCCGGCGGGGCGGGCGCGGGCGCGTCTTCGATCCCGAGGCCTATTCGCCGCCGCTGTCGTGGGCCGTTCGGGCCGCTCTCGAAGCGCCCGTCGCCGCGCTGAAGATCGCGCCCGGGATTCCGCACGAGACCGTCCCCGCCGAGGCCGGGGCCGAGTGGATCTCGGACTCCGGTGACGTGAAGGAGGCCGTGCTGTGGTTCGGCACGGGAGAGGCCGGGTCCGTACGCGCGACCCTGCTGCCCGGGCCGCGGACCCTCGTCGGCCGGGGGCTGCCCGACCCCCAAGTGCGGCCCCTGGGGCGGTACTTGTACGAGCCCGACGGGGCCGTCATCCGGGCGCATCTGGTCGCCGAGGTCGCCGAGGAGCTGGACGGCGGCGGTCTGATCGACGAGACCATCGCCTACGTCACCGCGGACTCGCTGAAGACCACTCCCTACGCCACCGTGTACGAGATCACCGATCAACTCCCCTTCGGCGTGAAGAAGTTGAAGGCGCTGCTGCGGGAGCGCGGGGTCGGGGTCCTCACCGTCAAGAAGCGCGGATCGGCCGTCGAGCCGGAGGAGTTGCGGCGCAAGGTGAAGCCGCAGGGGCCGAACTCGGCGACCGTGTTCCTGACCCGGGTGAAGGGCGCCCCGACCATGCTGCTGGGACACCCCGCCCCCGTGTGACCGCCGGCCGCGTCCGTCCGGCCGTGCCTAGCCGTCCAGTTGCTCCAGGGTCGCGTTCGACGGACCCCTGCGGGAGCGCTCGTCGCGGGCCACGTCCTCCGCGGCGCCCAGCACGCGGACCGCGTTCTGCCAGGTCAGCTTGGCGAGGTCGGTGGACGACCAGCCGCGGTCCAGGAGTTCCGCGATGAGGTTCGGGTAGCCGGAGACGTCGTCGAGGCCGTCGGGGGTGAACGCCGTGCCGTCGTAGTCGCCGCCGATGCCGATGTGGTCGACGCCCGCGACCTCGCGCATGTGGTCGAGGTGGTCGGCGACCGTCGGGACGGTCGCGACGGGGCGGGGGTTGGACTCCTCGAAGAGGCGGTGGACCTTCATCGCCTCGGCGGTCGTGTCGAGGTGGTGGAAGCCCTGCTCGCGCATGTTCTCGTCGGCGGCGGCCGTCCAGTCGACGGCGGCCTGGAGCACGAACTTCGGCACGAACGTCACCATCGCCACACCGCCGTTGGCGGGCAGCCGCTCCAGTACGTCGTCCGGGATGTTGCGCGGGTGGTCGCAGATCGCGCGCGAGGAGGAGTGGGAGAAGATCACCGGCGCGACGGACGTGTCCAGCGCGTCCCGCATGGTCGTGGCGGCCACGTGGGAGAGGTCCACGAGCATGCCCAGGCGGTTCATCTCCCCTACGACCTCGCGGCCGAACGCCGACAGGCCGCCCACGGACGGCTTGTCGGTCGCCGAGTCCGCCCACGCGATGTTGTCGTTGTGGGTGAGGGTCATGTAGCGGACCCCCAGCTCGTACAACCCGCGCAGGGTGGCGAGGGAGTTGTCGATCGAGTGGCCGCCCTCGGCGCCCATCAGCGAGGCGATACGGCCCTCGCCACGGGCCGTCTCCATGTCGGCGGCCGTCAGCGCGGCGTGCAGGTCGGCGGGGTAGCGCTCGATCAACTGCCGTACGCAGTCGATCTGTTCGAGCGTCGCCGTGACCGCGCCGGGCAGGTCGGACCGTACGTACACCGACCAGAACTGCGCGCCGACACCACCCGCGCGCAGCCGGGCCAGGTCCGTGTGCAGATGGGCGCTCTGGTCGGCGGCGATGTCCCGGGCGCCGATGTCGTAGCGAACCTGCTCGCGCAGCGCCCAGGGGAGGTCGTTGTGGCCGTCGACGACGGGGAAGTCGGCGAGCAGGGCGCGGGCGCGGTCCAGGGACGACATGCGCGTCACTTCCCGAAGCCGAAGCCGTTGCCGGCGCCGGCCTCGACCTTGGAGCGCAGGCGCTTGCCCTTCTCCGTGGCCTGGTCGTTGAGGTCCTGCTGGAACTCGCGCATTCGGGCGAGGAGTTCGGTGTCCTGGGTGGCGAGGATGCGGGCGGCCAGCAGGCCCGCGTTGCGTGCGCCGCCGACCGAGACCGTGGCGACCGGGACACCCGCGGGCATCTGGACGATCGAGAGCAGCGAGTCCATGCCGTCGAGGTACTTCAGCGGGACCGGGACGCCGATCACCGGCAGCGGGCTCACCGAGGCGAGCATGCCCGGCAGATGGGCCGCGCCGCCCGCGCCCGCGATGATCACCTTGAGGCCGCGCCCGTCCGCCTCCTCGCCGTACGCGATCATCTCGCGCGGCATCCGGTGCGCGGAGACCACGTCGACCTCGTACGCGATCTCGAACTCGTCGAGGGCCTGGGCGGCCGCTTCCATGACGGGCCAGTCGGAGTCCGAGCCCATGACGATGCCGACCACGGGCGATTCGGAGGACACATCTGCGGACGTGCTCATTCGGTGATCGTGCCTCTCAGGTAGGCGGCTGCGTGACGGGCGCGGTCGAGGACGTCGTCCAGGTCGGCGCCGTAGGTGTTGACGTGGCCCACCTTGCGGCCGGGCTTCACGTCCTTGCCGTACATGTGGATCTTGAGCTGGGGGTCGCGGGCCATGCAGTGCAGGTACGCGGAGTACATGTCGGGGTAGTCGCCACCCAGGACGTTCACCATGACCGTCCACTTCGCGCGCGGGCGCGGATCGCCGAGGGGCAGGTCCAGGACCGCGCGGACGTGGTTGGCGAACTGGGAGGTGATCGCGCCGTCCTGGGTCCAGTGACCGGAGTTGTGCGGGCGCATGGCCAGTTCGTTGACGAGGATTCGGCCGTCTCTCGTCTCGAAGAGCTCCACCGCGAGGTGGCCGACCACGCCGAGTTCCTTCGCGATGCGCAGGGCCAGCTCCTCGGCCCGCAGCGCGAGCTCGTCCGAGATGCCGGGCGCGGGCGCGATGACCGTGTCGCAGACGCCGTCGACCTGCTGGGACTCGACGACGGGGTAGGCGACGGCCTGGCCGTGCGGCGACCGTACGACGTTGGCGGCCAGCTCGCGTACGAAGTCGACCTTCTCCTCGGCGAGGACCGGGACGCCGGCGCGGAAGGGGTCCTCGGCGTCCGCCGCGGACCGTACGACCCACACGCCCTTGCCGTCGTAGCCGCCGCGAACGGTCTTGAGGACGACCGGGAAACCGTCGCCCTCGGCCCCCTCGGGGAGCCCTTCCGCCGCGAACGCGGCCACGTCGGCCGGGTCGCTCACGATCCGGTGCCGCGGGCACGGCACGCCGATCGCGTCGAGCTTCGCGCGCATCACGCCCTTGTCCTGGGCGTGCACGAGCGCGTCGGGCCCGGGGCGCACGGGGATGCCGTCCGCCTCCAGAGCACGCAGATGCTCGGTGGGTACGTGTTCGTGATCGAAAGTGATCACGTCGCAGCCCCGCGCGAAGGCCCGCAGCGTGTCGAGGTCGCGATAGTCGCCGATGACGACATCGCCGACGACCTGCGCCGCGGAATCCTGGGGGGTGTCACTGAGGAGCTTGAATCTGATGCCGAGCGGGATGCCCGCCTCGTGTGTCATACGAGCGAGCTGGCCCCCGCCGACCATGCCGACTACCGGGAACGTCACGCCCCCAGGGTATCGGCCATGCCGGGGCACCCCTGTCACCCGCATGATCATCGGAAGTTCCGCATGTTCATCACATCCCGGCCACATATTCGAGTCCCAGCCAGGCACGGAAGGGAACCGCTGGTTAGCATGGCGGAGTCGACGAAGGTTGACGAAATTGACGTATCCGACGAGACGGGGGCTGGGCGACACCATGGGCAAAGGTGGTAAACGCAGGGCACATGCCAGGCCGCCCAGCGCTGTCCGTATGCGGATCGACCGGCTGACCAGGGAAGTCGCCAAGTTCGGCGCGGTCGGCGGGGCCGGTCTGCTGGTCAACCTGATCGCCTTCAACCTGGTGCGCAGTACCACGGATCTCCAGGTCGTGCGGGCCAGTGTGATCGCCACGGTCGTCGCGATCGTCTCGAACTACATCGGTTTCCGGTACTTCACGTACCGCGATCGCGACAAGAGCGGCCGCACCAAGGAGCTGACGCTGTTCGTGCTGTTCAGCGCGGTCGGCCTCGTCATCGAGAACGGCTTCCTCTACGCCGCCACGTACGGGCTCGGGCTGGACAGCCCGCTGGCCAGCAACGTCTTCAAGTTCGTCGGCATCGGTATCGCGACGCTCTTCCGCTTCTGGTCCTACCGCACCTGGGTCTTCCGGGCGGCTCCGGCGCGTGAGGCCGTGGCCAGCGCGGAATCGTTCCTGGAGAACCCGGAGCCCTATCTCGACCAGGAGCGCCAGGCCTACCTGGAGGACGAGGACCGCCCGACACGCCAGTTCCGGCAGGTCCAGCGCGTCCGCTAGAGACCTTTTCGGGGGCGCGCCCGCGCCCCGTTTCAGGGGCGCGGGGAACTGCGCGACCAGCCACAACGCACCCGCACCTTCCCCACGGCGCTAGCGAACCGTCTCCTCGTCGCCGCCGTCCTGCGGCCGGCTGAGCGGCGTACGCGACAGGAACAGCCCGAACACCGGAGGCTGCGCCTGGAGCATCTCCAGGCGCCCGCCATCGGCCTCCGCGAGGTCACGGGCCACGGCGAGCCCGATCCCCGTGGAGTTGCGGCCGCTGATGGCCCGCTCGAAGATCCGGGCGCCCAGATCGGCCGGGACACCGGGCCCCTCGTCGGTGACTTCGATCACAGCCTGGTTGCCGGTGACGCGTGTGCGCAGCGCGACCGTGCCGCCACCGTGCATCAGGGAGTTCTCGATCAGCGCGGCGAGGACCTGGGCCACGGCTCCGGGCGTCCCGACGGCCTGGAGCCGGTGCTTGCCGGAGCTGACGATCGCGCGGCCCGCGTTGCGGTAGGCCGGGCGCCACTCCGCGAGCTGCTGCTTGATGACCTCGTCGAGGTCGAAGGTGACGGCGGAGCCGGTGCGCGGGTCCCGGGAGTTCGTCAGGAGCCGTTCGACCACGTCCGTGAGGCGCTCGACCTGACCCAGCGCGATGGTCGCCTCCTCCTTCACGATGTCCGGGTCGTCGGTGAGGGTGATCTCCTCCAGCCGCATGGACAGCGCGGTCAGCGGCGTACGCAACTGGTGCGAGGCGTCGGCCGCGAGGCGCCGCTCGGCGGTCAGCATGCGGGCGATGCGCTCGGCCGAACCGTCCAGGACGTCCGCGACGCGGTCCAGCTCCGGGACGCCGTAGCGCTTGTGGCGTGGCCGCGGATCCCCGGAGCCGAGCCGCTCGGCGGTCTCCGCGAGGTCGGTCAGCGGGGAGGCGAGCCGGTTGGCCTGGCGCACCGCGAGGAGCACGGCGGCGACCACCGCGAGCAGGGCGACCGCCGCGATGATCAGGAGCGTACGGCCGACCTCCCGGGTGACCGCGGAGCTGGGCTCCTGGACCGTGACCGTCTCGCGCTGCTCGCCCTTGCGGGTCGACTTGATGACGTCACCGGTGGGCTTGTCGCCGATGTGGATGTCGGCGCGGCCCGGGATCTCGATGCGTGCGTACCGGTCGCCCGTGACCTGGTCCTTGAGGACACCGGCGCTGATCAGCTCGTCGCCGAGGATGCGGCTGTCGACGATGCTCACCAGCCGCACCGCCTCGGAGTCCACCCGCTCCTGGGCGCTGTTGCTGATCGTGCGGGTCTCGACGATGACGAGCGAGACCCCGAACACGGCGATCACGACCAGCACGACGGCCAGAGTGGAGTTGATGAGTCGGCGACGCACAGGGCCCTCCGGGCAACTGATCGATCAGGGGCTAGGGGCGCCCTACAGGGGCGCGAGGAACTGCGCGACCAGCCACACACGACCCGCGGCCGCGCACTCACCGACGCCACAACGGCGATGAGGCGCAGCCCAACAGCAAGAGCTAGCTCTTCTCGAAGCGGAAACCCACTCCTCGTACCGTCGCGATGTACCGCGGATTCGCCGCGTCGTCACCGAGCTTCTTCCGCAACCACGAGATGTGCATGTCCAGCGTCTTCGTGGACGACCACCACGTGGTGTCCCAGACCTCACGCATGAGCTGGTCACGCGTGACGACCCGTCCGGCGTCCCGGACGAGAACCCGCAGCAGGTCGAACTCCTTGGCGGTGAGCTGGAGCTCCTCCTCGCCCATCCAGGCCCGGTGCGACTCGACGTCGATGCGCACGCCGTGCGTGGCGGGCGGCTGCTGGGGCTCGGCCGCGCCGCGCCGCAGCAGGGCCCGGACGCGGGCCAGCAGCTCGGCGAGGCGGAACGGCTTGGTGACGTAGTCGTCGGCGCCGGCGTCCAGGCCGACGACCGTGTCCACCTCGTCGGCGCGCGCGGTCAGGATGAGGATCGGCACGGTGTGCCCCTCGGCACGCAGCCGCCGGGCCACCTCCAGGCCGTCCATGCCGGGCAGCCCGAGGTCGAGCACACACAGATCGATGCCGCCCTGGATGCCTGCGTCGAGCGCGGTGGGGCCGTCCTCGCGTACCTCAACCTCGTACCCCTCCCGGCGCAGGGCGCGGGCCAGGGGTTCCGAGATGGACGCGTCGTCCTCGGCGAGCAGTACTCGGGTCATGAACTGATGGTAGTCCGCTGTGGACCAGTGCAGACAGGGTGATCGACACCCGTGATTCGCCCGCACCGCGCGGGAGATGAAACCCTGTGAGTCAGGGATGTAAATCTATGAACGGCCTTCGATTCAGGCGCATGGTTCCATCCATACCTGTGATCCATCTCTCAAGTCATGTCATATGCGGCAATGCCATGCCGTGGGGCCTTATGGTGACCAGACGCCTGTAGCACCACGCGGGGACCTTTGGCGGGAGCTTGACGCCGAAGGTCTCTTTTGTGTGCGGGCTGGTGTCTACCAGCCTTGAAAGGAATGACCTGTGGCCGGGCCCCGAGCGCGAGGACGCGTACGGGGCGTGGATCCCGGTGGTCGCCGTCCCCCGCTCCGAAGACCCGGAGCGGACTCCCCGTGGGCGTGGGGTGGGACGGCCCTCCCCGCCGGTGCCGGCCGCCTCCCCCACCGGGCGCGCGACGCTCTGCAGCGCGTCCCGACCAGCAAGGAACGACCATGGCGTCCAGCCTGACGAAGGACTCGGTCTCCCCGGGCACCCCCGGTTCCGAGAAGACCTTCTTCGGCCACCCCCGCGGACTGGCCACTCTCTTCATGACCGAGATGTGGGAGCGTTTCTCCTACTACGGCATGAGGGCACTCCTCCCGCTGTACCTGGTCGCACCCGGCGGCCTGCACCTGAGCGCGACCGCGGCCACCGCGATCTACTCGGTGTACCTGTCGCTCGTGTACCTGCTCGCCCTCCCCGGCGGCTGGTTCGCGGACCGCGTGCTCGGCCCCCGTAAGACCGTCGCCGTCGCCGGCCTGGTGATCATGCTCGGCCACCTGACGCTGGCGCTGCCCTCGTCCGGCACGTTCTACGCCGGTCTCGGTCTCGTCGCGATCGGCTCGGGTCTGCTGAAGGCCAACATCTCGACGATGGTCGGCCACCTCTACGACGGCCCGGACGACCCGCGCCGTGACGGTGGCTTCACCGTCTTCTACATCGGCATCAACCTCGGCGCCTTCGCCGCGCCGCTGGTCATCGGCACCATCGGCGAGAACGTCAACTGGCATCTGGGCTTCGCGCTCGCCGCGCTCGGCATGGCGCTGGGTCTGGCCCAGTTCCTGATCGGCCGCCGCCACCTCGACACGCGCTCCGACGTCGTCCCGACGCCGCTGTCCGCCGCCGAGAAGGCCTCGACGCTGCGCAAGGGCCTGCTGTGGCTGGCCGTCGCCGCCGTCTTCTACGCCGTCGTCGGCTTCTCCGGCCACTACACGCTGAACTGGATCCTGGTTCCGCTGACGGTCCTCGGCCTGGTCATCCCGGTCTGGGTCATCGCCCGTATCAAGCGGGACAAGTCCCTGGACCGCGTCGAGCAGTCGAAGATGTCCGCGTACATCTGGTTCTTCATCGCCGCGGCCGTCTTCTGGATGATCTACGACCAGGGCGGCTCCACCCTGTCGATCTTCGCCGAGTCGTCGGCCGAGAACAGCGTCTTCGGCTGGGAGTTCCCGGTCTCCTGGTACCAGTCGGTCAACCCCGTGCTGATCATGGCCCTCGCCCCGGTCTTCGCCTGGGCCTGGCTGGCGCTGAACCGCGCCGGCAGGGAGCCGAGCACGATCGTGAAGTTCTCCTCGGGTCTGGTCCTGGTCGGCGCGTCGTTCTTCCTGTTCCTGGCTCCCCTGTCGATCGCCGAGGGCGGTCACAAGGCCGCCGCGATGTGGCTGGTCGCCATCTACTTCGTGCAGACCGTCGGCGAGCTGACCGTCTCCCCGGTCGGCCTCTCCGTCACGACGAAGATGGCTCCCGCGAAGTACGCCTCGCAGATGATGGGCGTCTGGTTCCTCGCCGTCACCGCCGGCGACGCCACGACGGGCCTGCTCTCCATCGCGGGCGTCGACCTCAACGGCATGGGCATCGTCGCCCTGGAAGCGACCCTCGCCGTCATCGCCGGCTTCGCGGTCTACATGTACCGAAACAAGGTCAAGTCCCTGATGGGCGACGTCCGCTAGACGCTCCGCTGAGGTCAGGCAGGTCAACTGCAGGCCCGTTGTGGCTGATTGCGCAGTTCCCCGCGCCCCTTATAAGGGGCGCGGGGAACTGCGCAATCTTTTGCTTTTAGGGGCGCGGGGAACTGCGCGACCAGCCACGACGGACCCGCACCTCCAAACGGCGCCGCTCCCCTACGGCGCGCGCCGCGAAGCCTGCCGCCGAGGCATGAACGTGAACACGGCCCCGCCGAGCAGAATCGCGGTCCCAGCGACAAACCCGAGCGCCCGCAAGCCCCCACTGTCATCGGCCCCCGTGTCCGCCAGCCCGCCGCCGGAGTCACCGGACCCACCGGCCCCCGACGTACCGGTTCCCCCGGCGGAGCCACTCCCACCGGCGGCACCCCCCGGCTGGGCAGACGTGTCCAGCGTCAACGACACCTCGGACTTCTCCGGCGTACACGTCGTGGTCGTCCCGAGCGCCTTCACCGTCAGCACACCGGGCGAGAGCGTCGACTCCCCGTCGGCGCCGGGCTTGTACGTGCCGGTCATGTCGGAGATCACCATGGGATCCCCGGACTTGATCGCCTCGGGGTTCGTCGGCCCCTCGACATGGACCGTGCCCTTGTCGGCACCGCCGAGCGCGACCTCCATCGACGGCTTGACCGAGTCCGCCGGGATGTCGGCGGGGCTGTCCATCACAGAGCCCTTGAACTGGACGGTGAGGCCGTAACTCCCGCCGTCCTTCTTGGCGTTGATCTGCACGGGAGAGGTCGCGTTCTTGTCGCCGATCGGCGTCTTGCACGCGTAGGGGATCTTGACCTCCTTGCCCGTGAAGTCGGTCTCACCGCCGCCACCGGTGGTACCGCCCGTGTCGCTGCCCCCGGTCTCGCTCTCGGTCGGGGCCGGCTCATCGCTCGTCGGCGGCGGGCTGGTGGGGTCGGTGGGATCGGGCGTGCCAGGAGGCGTGGTCCCCGCCGTGACCTTGATCGTCGCCGCGGGCTTCACCGTCTCCGTAGGCGTGCACTTCGTGTCCGTCGACATGACGTTGATGGCGTACGCGTCCGGCGTCAGCGTCACCTCGCCCGCCGTGGTCAGTTTCAGTTTGCCCTTCATGTCGGACAGGACCATCGCCCCGCCCTTGGGGATCGCCGGGTTCTCGCGCGGCCCCTGCATCGCGATGGACGCGGCCTGCGCGCCGGCCGCCTTGAGGGTGCCGGACGGCTGGACCGAGTTGGCGGGCAGGTCGATGAGGTCGGGGTTCTTCGACGCGGCCTGCGTGAACTTCCAGACCACCTCGACCTCGTCACCGACCTTCGCCGTGGCCGGCGCGGTGACCTCCACCTTGGTGGTGCCCTTGACCGTCGGCAGCCCGGAGACCGGAGGCGGTACGCAGTCGGTCGCGTAGGACACCTCGGCGGCCTGGGCCGGCGCCGCGGCCACGCCCAGCAGGACTCCCGCACCGCCGAGCATCATCGCGACCCCGGCCGCGCCCGCTCTCCGGCTGCCTCTGGGCCGTGCGGGCCCCGGCCGGACTCTCCGTTGCGTGCTCACGTGTTTCCCTTCCTGGTGGGGGTCGTCGGACTGTTCTCGTGCGGTGCGGAGAGCTGATCGGCCTCGGCCGCCCCCGGATCGGTGTCCGGGGTGAACCAGGGCAGGGACGGGTTCGTACGGGCCGGCGTACGTGTCGTGGTGTCGGCCTCGGACTCCTCCGAGGAGGCCGGCATAAGGCTCAACTTCGGCATCCGCAAGGTGACTTCGGGCAGCCGGAGCCCGCCGCGCCGCACACCGTGCGCGCCACGCCCGGGACGTCCGGGGCGCGCGAAGCGCCCTCCACGCCGGCCGCCGCGTCCTGCGGAGGCGCGCGGCCGCATCCGGTCGACCACGGCCATCCCGATCCGGAAGAGCGCGGCCGGTACGACGACGCAGACCAGGATCCAGAAGAGCGTCACGCCCCACGGCCGCCCCACGCCCCACGGCTGCTCGGCGAGCACCTTGCCGCCGAACTTGAGCGAGACCGTGTAGTCGCCGTGCGCGCCGGCGGTCAGCTCGACCGGCAGGGTGATCCGTTCCTTTTCGCCGGGCCCGATGGTGCCGCGCCACTGCTGTTCCTCCCACTGCGGGGCGAACACGCCGTGGGAGGTGCCGACTTGGAAGACGGGGTTCTTGACGGCGGTGGTGCCGACGTTGCCGACGGTGAAGACGAGCTTGCGTGAGGGCGGCGCGCCGAACCAGGCGAGCAGGCCGCTCGACCCGTCGAGCCGGGTGTCGGTGAGCACCGAGAGCCGTCCGCCGCTGTCCTGCTTGGGCAGCGGCTCGACGTCGTGTCCTGCGACCAGGAACGGGGCGTCCGCCTCCGCCTTCTCCCCGGTGACCGTCGCCACGTGCACCACGCAGGGGCACGGTTTGGGCGGCTCGGCGACCGGCAGTTTCTTGCTGAAGGCGCCCTTCGCGTCGGTCGTGACGGCCCGGCCGTCCGCGTTGGCACAGGAGTTTGTCCCGCCGATGACGCCCCGGTCGGTCGAGGACTGCCCGCAGATCAGCATCATCAGCAGCGCGTTCGGCCGCCACCCCGTACCGCTCACGGTGATCGAACCGCCCGTTCCCGCCTGGGACTTGGACAGCTTGACCGCCGGTTTCTCCGCCGCCGAGGCGGTCGCCCCCGCCATGGGGAAGAGAACAAGCGCGAGCACCACGACAACCGCCGGAATCCGCACCCCTCTTCTCGCGCTCACGTCACCGCTCCCGTCAACTCGACTTCCGTACGCGGCTGTCCGGTGTCCGGTGTCTCCCGCGCCCGCCCACGACGTCGTACGAACCAGTGGCCGCCGGCCGCACACGCCAGGAGCCCGATCCCCGCCGTGCCCGCCACCGCTTCCCACGGCACGAACCGCGCCGACGCGCCCGCCTCGTCGTGTGCCCCGCCCGCCGCCGTGACCGCCACCTCGACGTCGACGGAGTCGAGCGCGGGCCGGTGGGGCCAGGGTTCGGTGAGCGCGACGCGGCGGCCGGGGAGCAGTTCGACGGGCAGGGTGCGCGGGGCCCGGTCCAGCACCTCGCCGAAGAGCCCCTCGGCTCGTACGGCGAGTTTCGGGGTCAGCACGGTGGTGCCGCGGTTGACCAGTTCGTACGAGATGCGCCCGCCGTCGACCCGTACGTGCTCGACGGTGAGCGCGGAGAGGGTCGGGCCCTCCACCCGCAGATGGACGCGTACCGCCGCGGTCCGGTCGGCGGCGCTCGCGACGATCGCGCCGGGGTGGTCGCCGGGCGTGGCGCCCGCCGGGACGCTCACGGTGAACGGCACGTCCGCGCGGGTACGTGCCGGGATCCGCACCGTCCGCTCGGCGAACGTGATCCAGGCACCGGTGTCCGTCGCCCTGGTCCGCACCGAGAATCCGCCGCTCCTCGTGTTGTCGGCGTCCGCGCCCCGGAACCGTACGGTGAGCGGCTTCCCGCCCGGGTTGAGCACCGACACCGTGTCCTGCAGAACCGTGCCGGGCGCGCCCTCCGCGTAGAAGTACGGCCGTGAGTCCCGCCCGCCCGCCGACGGCACGACGGACCAGCCCCCGTCGGCCGCGGCGGTGGGAGCGACGGCCAGAAGTACGACGGCGGCGAGACAGAGAACACGGGCGGCGGGCGGTACGAACGGCATCGGCGGCTCCGGATGGCGTACAGGTCGTGCGGGACGCGCAGGTCATGCAGGTGGTACGAGACGCGCGGGTTGTGCAGGTCGTACGAGACGTGCGGTCAGCGGTGGGCCTGGTTCCTGCGGGTCAGCCACAGCACTCCGGCCGCGCCCGCCAGCAGTACCGTGCCGCCGAGCGTGCCGAGGGCGATCGCGGAGTCCTCGGGGCCGGTCTGCGGGAGTTCCTCGCCGCCCGCGGGGGCGTCCTGCGAGGAGCCCGTCGTCCCCGTGCTCCCGCCGCCGGCCGCGGTGACGTCCAGGGTCAGCGAGACCTTCGGGCTGTTGGAGGGCGTGCACGTGGTCGTCGTACCGAGGGCCTTGATGGTCAGCACACCCGGCGTGAACGTGACCTTGCCGGTCTTCTTCGGGGTGTACGTACCCGTGAGGTCGGTGATCTTGATCGGCGTGTTGGCGGGCACGGTCGCCGGGTTGGCGGGCCCCTTGACCGCCAGCGTGCCGGTATCGGCGCCGCCCAGTTTGATGACGGCGCTCGGGTTCATCGCGCCCTTGCCCAGGTCGACGGGGCTGGACGAGACGCCCTTCTCGAAGGTCATGGTGATCTGGTAGCCGCTGCCGCTCTTGACGCCCTTGATGTCGATGGGCGAGACGGCGGACTTGTCACCGATGGGTGTCTTGCACTGGTAGTTGACGTCCACCACGTCGGCCCGGGCAGCGGGGGCGGCCATCAGCACCGCCGAGCCGGCCAGGGCCGCGGCGGACGCGAGCGCGGCGGTTCGTTTCGGGTACATCCGGTATGACACGGTCCCCTCATTCCTGAAGGCTTTCCTGATGGCGTTCCTGACGGCACATCAGATCGGCCGTCAAGGTACGCCCGGCGCCTTGCCGAGGGAAGACAAAGTGCGCGCCGGATCCGTGGGGATCCGACGCGCATCAAGTGAGGGAGGGAAGAAACCCGAACCGCCGGTAACCCCAAGAGACACCTAAGGGCGGGCCCCCAAGGGGCGCGGGGCAGTGACATATGCGGCTCCGCCGCGGGGCGCGCCCAGCCCCAACGCACCCGCAGACAAAGAACGAGCAGGCCATGCCAAGCCAAACCCAGCCGAGCGCTAAGCCGGTGCTCCGAGCTCCGCCCAGACCGTCTTGCCCGCAACCCCGGTCGTCCGGACCACACCCCAGTCCAGACACAGCCGCTGGACGATGAACATCCCGTGACCACCGGGCCGCCCGGCCCGGTGCGGCGTGCGCGGCGCGGGCTGACCCGTCCCCCGGTCGGAGACCTCGACGCGGAGCACCTTGTTCTCGCAGGCGATCAGGAGTTCGTCCGGACCCTCGGCATGCAGGCAGGCGTTCGTGACCAGTTCGGAGACGACCAGCAGCACGTCCTCGGCCGCGGCCCGTTGGTCGGCGGTGGCCGCCGGCAGCCAGCCCCACTCGTACAACGCCTGACGGGCGAAGTCGCGGGCGAGCGGGACGACCCCGCTCGCGCCGTCGAAGTTCAGCCGACGGGCACGACGCACGACGGGTGTGCCGCCCGGAGGCGTCCCGGAAGCGCCGCCGTCGCCCGGTTCCGGGCCGCGGTCGCCCGGCGGGTAAGGCCGGGTGGTGCTCATCAGCGCTTCACCTCACCGATTCACCAGTTCACGATTCAAGACTCAGTACTCAGCACGTTCAGGACATTCGGAAAGCTCAGGGACACTCTGAATCCGGGAGTCGTCCGGGGACTGCCGCGCGCTTGCCGTTCGGTCTGTTGACATATTCAGGATGTCTCCTGCCCGACCGAACCGTCAGAACACCCACTTATTCGGCATGGATGCTGTGACTCTGGTAACGCGCTGATCACACGGACACAACCGAGGCATAACTTTGCCTCACGGGAGCGCCTCAGGGCGACTGGTCGCCCGGGTCGGGCTCGGGTTTGCCGGCCCCGGATCCGCCGGAGCCGTCGGCCCCGGGGTCGCTCAGAGCCTCTTCGAGTGTGTCGTGGAGGGTGAAGACTGCTTCCGCCCCGGTGATCTCGAAGACCCGGGACACCACCGGCAGCATGCCCGCCAGATGGACCCCGCCGCCCGCGGCCTCGGCCTTCAGCCGGGCGCCGAGCAGCACGTTCAGCCCCGTGGAGTCGCAGAACTCCAGCCGCGAGCAGTCCACGACGAGACGCGCGAACCCTCGGTCGAGGCATTCCTCGATCGGTTCGCGCAGTAGATCCGCCGTATGGTGATCCAACTCACCGGCCGGGGTCACAACGGCGCTAGCGCCCTCTTCCCGCACCTCGACCAGAAGCCGGCCCGACTGTGCGCTGCCGACCGTCCCGCGGTCCATGCCGTGTCTCTCTTCCGACCGTCGTGGCTGTTGATACGCCCTCGAACCCTACGCCTTCCCTGCACTCTTCAACACCCGAACAACCGCCAAGAAACGGACATTTCACCGTGAAACACACTTGCGAGAGAGTCGCGAAAGCGGGTAGGGCTAGTAGAGACAGTTTTCGACACGGCCGGCTTTGGAGGCGCCGCACACCGCAGTGCACGTATTGGCATCGGCAGCCATATGCCGAGAACGATGGAGGACACCATGTCACCCCGGCTCGACGCATCGCAGACCCAGAGGGCGACGTCGACACCCCCTCTGGAACAACTGGAAGACGAGTCCGCCGACGAGAACGTCGGCCTCGCCGGACTTCCGGAGATCCCGCCTTTCGACGAGGTCGGACCAGTGGACGCACGGGCCCTGTCCAAGACCCTCTTCGAGCGGCTGGAGTCGCTGGAAGAAGGCACCCACGAGTACTCGTACGTACGCAACACCCTGGTCGAACTCAATCTCGCCCTGGTGAAGTTCGCCGCCTCCCGGTTCCGCTCCCGCAGTGAGCCGATGGAGGACATCATCCAGGTCGGCACGATCGGCCTGATCAAGGCGATCGACCGGTTCGAGCTCAGCCGCGGCGTCGAGTTCCCGACCTTCGCGATGCCGACGATCGTCGGTGAGATCAAGCGCTTCTTCCGCGACACCTCATGGTCCGTGCGGGTACCGCGCCGACTGCAGGAACTCCGCCTCGACCTGGCCAAGGCGGGCGACGAACTCGCGCAGCAACTGGACCGCGCTCCGACGGTGGGAGAGCTGGCGGAGCGTCTGGGCCTGTCGAACGACGAGGTCGTCGAGGGCATGGCGGCGTCCAACGCCTATACGGCCAGCTCACTCGACGCCCAGCCCGAGGAGGACGACTCCGAGGGCGCGCTGGCCGACCGGATCGGCTACGAGGACCACGGACTCGAAGGCATCGAGTACGTCGAGTCGTTGAAGCCGCTGATCGCCGAACTCCCGCCACGCGACCGGCAGATCCTGTCCCTGCGGTTCGTTGCCAACATGACCCAGTCCGAGATCGGTGACGAACTCGGCATCTCGCAGATGCACGTCTCGCGGCTGCTCTCGCGGACGCTGGTGCGGCTGCGGAGGGGACTGACCGTCGAGGAGTGACGGTCGCCGTCGCCACCGCACCACCGCACGAGGTGTGTGGTCGTATCGGCACACAGGGCGCGTAGGTGTGCGCTCGGGGCCGGGCCGGATCATCCGGCCCGGCCCCGAGCGCGTTTCGTATCGACTCGGTCATCGGCTCAGTCGTCAGCTCGGGTAGCGGCTCGGGTATCGACTCGGGTATCGACTTTGGTTGCGGGCCCCCGACTCGGTGTCATCCTTTGGTCGTTCGTCGATGGCCCGCCGACCGATGTCGTCCGTGTCACACCCTTCCTAGCGTGGGGCCATGACGACCACGAGCGAAGAGAGGCCGGTGCGGCGCGGGGGCGTGCGGGCCGAGGAGCGGGCGCTCGCACCCGACCTCGCGCGCGGGCTCATGCTGTTGCTCATCGTGCTGTCCAACACCGCCTTCCACCTCTGGGCGGCCCGGCGCGGACCCTCGGGCTGGCAGCCCGCGGACGGCTCATGGCTCGACCACGCCGTGCAGTTCACCATGATCATCGTGCTGGACCTGCGGGTCTATCCGCTCTTCGCGTTCCTCTTCGCCTACGGGATGATGCAGCTCTTCCTCCGGCAGACCGCCGCCGGCAACTCCGAGCGGGGCGCCGCCAGGATCCTGCGCAGGCGCAGCCTGTGGCTGATCGTCATCGGGCTCCTGCACTCCACCCTGCTGATGGCGGGCGACATCGTCGGCTACTACGGAGTGCTGAGTCTCGTCCTCGGCCTGGTCTTCCTGCGGCGGAGCGAGCGTGCGCTGAAGCGGTGGATCCGCGCCGGCGCCGTGCTGCTCGTGTTCTTCGCGGCCCAGCCCGTCGTATCGGCCCTGCTCCGGGGCGAGTTGGGCACGCTCGGGGACGCGGGCGCGGAGCCCGGCTTCATGGCGTACGCGGCACAGGAGGGGAACTGGCTCACGGCGGCCCAGACCCGGCTGGAGACCGGGCTGTTCATCACGTTCCTGGCCTCCGCGCTGGCTCTGGTCGGCGGCGGGTACGTCGTCTTCCTGCTCGGCTTCTGGGCGGCCCGGCGCCGCGTCCTGGAGGAGCCCGGACGCCATCGGACCCTGTTGCGCCGCACGGCCGTCATCGGCATCACGGTCGGCTGGCTCGGCGCGCTGCCCGCCGCGCTCGCCCACGTCGGCGCCCTGGACGTACCGGCCGACGCACAGAGCGAGGAGGGAGCACTCACGCTGCTCCGTGACGTCACCGGCAACGCCGCCGGGCTCGGTTACGTGGCGGCCGTCGCGCTCTTCGTGCACTGGTGGAGCAGCCGGGGGGCGCGCGTGGGGGCGGGGGCGGGTGCTGACGCGGGTACGGGTGCTGCGAGCGCGGGCGCGGGCGCAGGCGCAGGTGTGGGCGCAGGCGCAGGTGCAGGTATGAGTGTGGGTGCGGGTGCCACGGTGGTCACGGCGGTGGCGGCGGTCGGCAAGCGGTCCCTGTCCTGCTACCTCGCGCACTCGCTGCTCTTCGCGCCGGTGCTGGCCGCCTGGGGCCTCGGCCTCGGCGAGCACCTGTCCAGCTGGACCATGGCGCTCTTCGCGGTCGGCGTGTGGCTGATCACGGTGGCGGGGGCGTACGCCCTGGAGCGTGCGGGGCGCCGGGGCCCGGCCGAGGCGGTGCTGCGACGACTCATGTACGGGGGCCGGCACCGGACGGGATGACGCAACCGGGTCAGCACACCGGGCCTCGCCGTGCCCATGCTCGGGAGCCCTGACATCTGTCAGGACCCTCCTGCCTGCCTGCCTCCTAGCCTTTCGCGCAGGACGCCCGGCACAGGGCGGAACAGAAGGGCAGGACATGAAGATCCTCTGGAAACGCGCACTCGCGACCGGAACAGCGGGGATCGCTCTCGCCGGCGGAGCCGGTCTCGCGACCGCCTCACCCGCGGCGGCCGCGGAGCGCAACGTGCTGCAGTGCAGCGCCTGGATCTCGGACGATGTCGCCATCGGCGACTGCTACAACCCCGGGACGCAGCTGCACGCGTTCTCCGTACGCGCCATCTGCGGCTGGGCCCCCGACGCCTACTCGAATTGGGTATATGTGAAGCCGGGCACGAGCGCCGCCATCGGTGTCCGCTGCGGCCCGTTGAGCAGCGGCGTCGGCGGCGTGGCGATCGAGTACGGCGGCTGAGCGTCCCGGGACTCCCAGATCCATCAGACGCCCCTGGAAGGCCGATGAAGATCTTGGGTTCCGGCCCTGCCGCGTGAGCGGCAGGGCCGGACTCGTCATGTGGCGATGGGCGAGTTGGTCGGCGAGATGGTCGGGCCGGACGTGCGGGAGACCTGCCGGGATCTGATCCCGGCCGGGAGCCGGGAGGAGGGCCGGGAGGAAGGCCGGGACGAGGACCGCGTCACTGTCCGCATCATCCCCACCGACCAGGCGGCTTCGCCGACGGCGGGGACGGCAACACCTGCGTCGAAGTCGCCGCCTCCCCCGGGATCCTCCACCTCCGCGAAAGCGACACCCCCGGCACCGAACTCACCACCGCCACCGCCCCGTTGGCTCACCTCATACGAGGAGTGAAGTCGGGCCTGTTCCACACAACCGCCTGATCACAACCCGCCGGTGATCCCGTCGGAGGCATCCCGGAGACCACCAGGGAAGACGCCCTCCAGGCCACCCCAGCCGTCTCCCTGCCTCCCCAGCCGTCCTCCCTGCCTCCCCCCGACCGGTCGCCGATCCCGGTCGGCCGAGCTGGAGAAGTCAGCCAAGCGCGGCAGCCTTGCGCAGCAGCACGGAGCGTTCGCGCTGGTTGGCGCAGAGCCGGGCCGCCAGCTCCAGCTCGGCGCGCGCCTCCGGTCGCCGGCCGAGGCGAGCCAGCAGCTCCCCGCGCACGGTCGGAACCAGATGCGAACCGGGGAGCCGGTCCAAGGCGATCAGCTCGTCCACGATGGCCAGGGCTTGCGCCGGACCCGAGGCCATGGCCACGGCGACGGCCCGATTGAGCTCGGCCACCGGCGAGGGCGCGACCCGGCCGAGCGCCTCGTAGAGCACCACGATCCGGTCCCAGTCGGTCGCCTCGACGGAGGGCGCCGACGCGTGGGCGGCGGCGATCGCGGCCTGCAGCCCGTAGGGGCCGAGGCCGCGAGTCGATGCCTTGACCAGCGCGGCCAGCCCACGGCGAATCGCCGAGAAGTCCCACCGCCGCCGGTCCTGGTCCTCCAGCAGGACCGGCGAACCGTCCGGGCCGGTCCGGGCCGGGAAGCGTGCGGCCGTCAGCTCGCACAACGCGAGCAGGCCGTGCACCTCCGGCTCGTCCGGCTGCAGCGCGGCCAGCGTGCGGGCCAGCCGGATCGCCTCGTACGCGACGTCGGGGCGCAACAGCCGGTCGCCCGACGTGGCCGTCGACCCTTCGGTGAAGATCACGTAGAGGACGCTGAGCACGCCGCCCAGCCGCTCCCGGCGCTCGTCGGCCGGCGGCAGCTCGAACGGCACCCCGGCCGCCGCGATCGTCTTCTTGCCCCGGGTGATGCGGGCCTGCACGGTCGGCACGGGCACGAGGAACGCGCGGGCGATCTCCTCGCTGGACAGGCCGCCGACCACGCGCAGGGTCAGTGCCACCTGGGCCTCGCGGGAGAGCACCGGGTGGCAGCTGATGAACATCAGCGCCAGGACGTCGTCGTAGATCCTGTCGGGATCGATCTTGTCGGGGTCGTTTCTTTTGTCGACCACCGCGTCGGCCGCCAGCAGGGCGTACCGGTCCTGGAGGGCGGTCCGGCGGCGGATCGTGTCGATCGCCCGCCGCCGAGCCGTGGCCATCAGCCATCCGGCCGGATTGGCCGGAGAGGCAAGCGGCCACGACACCAGCGCCTCGGCCACCGCCTCCTGGGCGGCGTCCTCGGCCAGCCCGAAATCGCCGGTGAACCGGGTCAGCGCGGCGACGATCCGCGCCGACTCGATCCGCCAGACGGCTTCGACGTCGGCCGTACCCATCAGATGTGGCCGTTGCTCTCGCGCCGGGCCCGTTCCTTGACGATCACGCGTTGACCTGCGGGACCTCGTCGCTCCCGGGCACCCGCCGGACCTCGATCTTGGCCCCGGGGGCGGCCGGGACCCGCTTGGCCCACTCGACCGCCTCCTCTTTCGAGGCGACATCGACCAGGAAGAAGCCCCCGAACAGTTCCTTGGTCTCCCCGTACGGCCCGTCCGTGACCACCGGGGCCTCGCCGCCGAAGTGGACCACGACGCCCTTGCCCGGCTCGTCCAGCCCTTCGGCCGCGACGAAAACGCCGGCCTTGACCAGATCCTCGATGAACTGGCGGGTGGTGACCATCATTTCGTCGATCGTGGCCATCATGGCCGCGTTCGACTCGTCGGTGCCCCGCATGATCAGCATGTATTTCGACAACGTGTTCTCCTCGTCCGGCGGGAGCCGCCTCTCGGCCCTCGCACCCACACGTCGAACGAGCGGCCCACGGATCGACACGGTCCCGGAGAAATCTCTCGCCGCAACGCAGCCGATCCTTCCGACCGGCGTCTCGCCCGTCAGACCGGCCCCTGATCGATGGCTGACGCGGACGCCCTGCTGATCAGAAGGCTTATCTTCGCAGCTGTCGTCGCGGCTTTGGAAGGCGGCGACGCTCAATTCCGCGCAGAGTCCGCGCAGAGTCCGCGCGTAGCAGACGGTGTTCCAGCCCGATGGCGCCGACGAGCCCGTCGAAGTCCTTCACCGCGGCTGCGGGGATCACCCTCACACTCGGGCGCCCTTTCGCCACACCTCGCTGACCAGCGGCACCCCCGGCCGGTAGGCCAGGTGGACATGGCTCGGGGCGTCGAGGAACGCGAGGTCGGCGTACGCGCCCGGGGTGAGGCGGCCGACGTCGGTGCGGCGCAGCGCCCGGGCCCCGCCCGCGGTGGCCGACCACACCGCCTCGTCGGGGGTCATGCCCATGTCCCGTACCGCCAGGGCGATACAGAAGGGCACGGACGACGTGAAGGACGAGCCCGGGTTGCAGTCGGTGGAGAGGGCGACGGTCGCGCCCGCGTCGAGGAGGCGGCGGGCGTCCGGCCATTCGGCACGGGTGGAGAACTCGGCGCCGGGCAGCAGGGTCGCCACGGTGTTCCCGCTCGCGAGGGCGTCGACGTCCGCGTCCGTGAGGTGGGTGCAGTGGTCCGCCGAGGCGGCGTCCAGTTCCACCGCCAACTGCACTCCGGGGCCGTACGAGAGCTGGTTGGCGTGGACGCGCGGGTGCAGGCCCTTCGCCTTGCCCGCCGTGAGGATCGCGCGGGCCTGGTCGCCGTCGAAGGCACCCTTCTCGCAGAAGACGTCGATCCAACGGGCGTACGGGGCGCAGGCGTCGAGCATCTCACCGGTGACGAGCGCCACGTAGGCGGCGGGGTCGCCGGCGAAGTCCGGGGAGACGATGTGGGCGCCGAGGTAGGTGACCTCGTCGGTGTGCGCGGAGGCGATGCGCAGGGCCCGGGCCTCGTCCTCGACCGTCAGTCCGTAGCCGGACTTCGTCTCGAACGTGGTCGTGCCCTGGCGGAGGGCCTCGGCGAGGTAGTGGGTGAGGTTGCGTTCCAGTTCCTCGTCGCTCGCGGCCCGGGTGGCTGCGACGGTCGTACGGATGCCGCCGGCGCTGTAGGCACGGCCGGACATCCGGGCGTTGAACTCCTGCGTGCGGTCGCCCGCGAAGACGAGGTGCGAGTGGGAGTCGACGAAGCCCGGGATGACCGCGCGGCCACCGGCGTCGACCCGATTGTCAGTGGCGGGTGCTTCTCTTGAATCACCGGTCCACGCGATGCGGTCGCCGTCGATGACGACGGCCGCGTCCTGGATCAGACCGAGAGGGGACTCGTCACCGAGGGAGGGATCGTTGGTGACCAGACTGGCGATGTTGGTGATGACGGTCGTCGTGCCGTTCGCAGTACTCATGGCGTCCTTGTCGGGGCTCGGGCTCGGGCTGGGCGCGAGGATCAGGCGCGCAGGGCTTCGACGGCGTCGGCCAGGGCCTGCGGCACGTTCGGCACGAGGGCATGGACCCCGTCGCGTACGACGTGCCGGCCGCCCACGACCGTATGGCGCACGTCCGCCGCGGTCGCCGCGAATACGGCCGTCTCGGCGCCGAGCCGCGGCACCGGCCCCGCTGTTCTGACCGAGTCGAGCGCGATCGTCGTGAAGTCGGCGAGCGCGCCGGCTTCGAGGATGCCCGCGTCGTCCCAGCCCAGGGCCGCGTGACCGTCCGCGGAGGCGGCGCGCAGGAGCGCCGCCGCCGTCCAGTGGCCGCGGGTGCGGGTGCGCAGGCGCTCGTTCAGCTCCAGGGCACGCGCCTCTTCGAGCAGGTCGATGACGGCGTGGCTGTCGGAGCCGAGGGAGAGCGGTGAGCCCGCCCTCTGGAGTGCGACGGCCGGTCCGATGCCGTCGGCGAGGTCGCGCTCGGTGGTCGGGCACATGCAGGTGCCGGTCGCGGAGCCGCCGAGCAGCGCGATGTCCTCGTCGGTGAGGTGGGTGTTGTGGACGCCCGTGGTGCGCGGGCCGAGCACTCCGTGGTCGGCGAGCAGACGGGTGGGCGTGCAGCCGTGCGCCTCCAGGCAGGCGTCGTTCTCCGCCGTCTGCTCGGACAGGTGCACATGGAGCGGGGCCCGCCGCTCCTCGGCCCACCGCGCCACCGTCGCCAACTGCCCGGCGGGCACGGCCCGTACGGAGTGGATGGCGGCCCCGATCCGAACGTGATCCCGGTCTTTGAGAACTGAACAGCGTTCGGCCCAGGCCTCCGCGGTGCCGTCGGAGAAGCGGAGCTGGTGCCGGTTCGGGGGCTGCCCGGTGCGCTTGTTGAGGAGGCCGGCGGCGAGGTAGGCGGTGTCGAGCAGGGTGATGCGGATGCCCGCCTCGGCGGCGGCCTCGATGAGGGCTTCGCCCATGGCGTTCGGGTCGGCGTACGGGGTGCCGCCCGGCGCGTGGTGGACGTAGTGGAACTCGCCGACGGCCGTGACTCCGGCGAGGGCCATCTCGGCGTACACCGCGCGGGCGAGCGCGTGGTACGTCTCCGGGGTCAGCCGGTCCGCGAAGGAGTACATGATCTCGCGCCAGGTCCAGAAGGTGCCGGAGCCGACCTGGACGGTCCCGCGCAGAGCACGGTGGAAGGCGTGGCTGTGGGCGTTGGCGAGACCGGGGAGGGTCAGCCCGCGCAGGATCTCGGAGCCGGGCGGCGGGGTGTCGACACCCGTACGGACAGCGGCGACCCGCCCATCGCCGCCAACGTCCAGGGCCACGCCCGGCTCGACGAAGGAGTCGAGCCAGGCGTGCTCCAGCCAGTAGGTCGTGCCTCGCGCGCTCACGTGCAGGCCAGCCCTTCCAGTACGTCGGCGAGTGCGGTCACCCCGGCCACGCAGTCGTCCTCGGCGGCGTACTCGGCCGGCGAGTGCGAGACGCCCGTGGGGTTGCGTACGAACAGCATGGCGGTGGGGATGGATCCGGAGAGGATCCCGGCGTCGTGTCCCGCCCCGGTACCGAGAACGGGAACCTTGAGGTCCGCTTCCTTCTCCCTGCCCAGGATGCGGGCGATCTCGTCCCGCAGGGCGTGCTCGAACTCGACGACGGGGGTGAACGACTCCCTGACGATGTCCAGTTGGACCCCGTGCTCGTCGGCGTACTCGCGGGCCGCCTTCTCGATGCCGCTCACGACCGTGTCGAGGGTCGCCTGGTCGGCGGCGCGGGAGTCGAGCCAGCCGCGCACGAGGGACGGGATGGCGTTGACGCCGTTCGGCTCGACCGAGATCTTGCCGAAGGTCGCCACGGCACCCGCGAGCCGGGCCTCCCGCCGGGCGGCGAGCACGGTCTCCGCGTACGACAGCATCGGGTCGCGACGGTCCACGAGCCGGGTGGTCCCCGCGTGGTTGGCCTCGCCCCGGAAGTCGAACCGCCACCGCCCGTGCGGCCAGATGGCGCTGGCGATGCCGACCTGGTCACCGGAGAGGTCGAGGGCACGGCCCTGCTCGACGTGCAGTTCGACGAACGCGCCGATCCGGGCCAGGCGCTCGGGGTCGGCCCCGATGGCGTCCGGGTCGTATCCGGCGGCCTCCATGGCCTGCGGAAGGCTGACCCCGTCACCGTCCCGGAGCTGCCGCGCCTGCTCGACGGTCAGCTCCCCGGCCGCGAGCCGGGACCCCACACAGGCCAGCCCGAACCGGGCCCCTTCCTCGTCACCGAAGTTCACGATGGCGAGCGGCCTGGTGAACTCCGCGTTCCTGCTCCGCAGTTCGTCCAGTGCGGCAAAGGAGGACACGACACCGAGGGGGCCGTCGAAGGCGCCGCCATCGGGCACCGAGTCGAGATGCGACCCGGTGACGACGGCGCCCCCCGCGGCGGGATCCCCGAGCCAGGCCCACTGGTTCCCGTTCCGGTCCAGCTCATAGCTCAGCCCACGGGTCCGTGCCTGCTCCTCGAACCAGTCCCGACAGTCCCGATCGGCCCCGGTCCAGGCGAACCGCCGGTAGCCACCGGAGTCGGGGTGCCGGCCGATGGGCTGCAACTGCCGCCACATGTCGAGAAAGGAGGAACCCTTCAGCCCGTCCGGCGATTGAGGACGAGGCCGTTCAGGCCGATCGGGGGTCTGGGGGCGGAGCCCCCGGCGGGGTCCAGGGGCAGAGCCCATGGTTTCGGGAAGGGGCGGGGTGGGGGAAGAAGAGTCCCGCTCCCCACCGAACGGCAGGCTCACTCGCCCTCCCGCATGGGAACCCGAACGCCCCGCTCGTCAGCAACCGACTCCGCGATGTCGTAACCCGCATCCACATGCCGAATGACACCCATCCCGGGGTCGTTCGTCAGCACGCGCCGGATCTTCTCCCCGGCCAGCTTCGTCCCGTCGGCCACCGACACCTGCCCGGCGTGGATGGACCGCCCCATCCCCACGCCACCACCGTGGTGGATGGACACCCAGGACGCTCCGGAGGCCACGTTCACCATGGCGTTCAGCAGCGGCCAGTCGGCGATCGCGTCGGAGCCGTCGAGCATGGCCTCGGTCTCCCGGTAGGGAGAGGCGACGGACCCGCAGTCGAGGTGGTCGCGCCCGATGGCGAGGGGGGCCTCCAGCTCACCGCTTGCCACCATGTCGTTGAACCGCTCGCCGGCCCTGTCCCGCTCGCCGTAGCCGAGCCAGCAGATCCGGGCGGGCAGGCCCTGGAAGTGCACCCGCTCGCCGGCCAGCTTGATCCAGCGGTGCAGGGACTCGTTTTGAATGGACTCAGCCTCCGGGAAGAGGTCGAGGATCGCCTTGTCCGTCTTGTGGATGTCGGAGGCCTCACCGGACAGGGCGGCCCAGCGGAAGGGGCCCTTGCCCTCGGAGAAGAGGGGGCGGATGTAGGCGGGGACGAAGCCGGGGAAGGCGAACGCCCGCTCGTACCCGGCGAGTTGGGCCTCGCCCCGGATGGAGTTGCCGTAGTCGAACACCTCGGCGCCGGCGTCCATGAAGCCCACCATGGCCTCCACGTGACGGGCCATGGACTCGCGGGCACGGGTGGTGAACCCGGCCGGGTCCTTCGCGGCGTACGAGGCCATGTCGTCGAAGTCGACGCCCACGGGGAGGTAGGCCAGCGGGTCGTGGGCCGAGGTCTGGTCGGTCACGATGTCGACGGGGGCGCCCTCGGCGAGCATGCGCGGCAGCAGTTCGGCGGCGTTGCCGAGGAGCCCGATGGAGAGCGGGCGGCGGGCGTCGCGGGCCTCGACGGCGAGTTGGAGGGCGTGCTCCAGGGAGTCGGCCTGCACGTCGAGGTACCGGTGCTCGATGCGGCGCTCGATGGCGCGCGGGTCGACGTCGATACAGATCGCGACGCCGTCGTTCATGGTGACGGCGAGCGGCTGGGCGCCTCCCATGCCACCGAGGCCGGCGGTGAGGGTGATCGTGCCGGCGAGGGTGCCGCCGAACTTCTTCGCGGCGACGGCGGAGAACGTCTCGTAGGTGCCCTGGAGGATGCCCTGGGTGCCGATGTAGATCCAGGAGCCGGCCGTCATCTGCCCGTACATGGTGAGGCCGAGGGCCTCCAGGCGGCGGAACTCCTCCCAGTTCGCCCAGTCGCCCACCAGGTTGGAGTTGGCGATGAGGACGCGCGGCGCCCACTCATGGGTCTGCATGACGCCGACGGGCCGGCCGGACTGGACGAGCATCGTCTCGTCCTGCTTGAGCGTCCGCAGCGTACGGACCATGGCGTCGAAGGAGCGCCAGTCGCGGGCCGCCTTGCCGGTGCCGCCGTAGACGACGAGCTTGTCGGGGTGCTCGGCGACCTCGGGGTCGAGGTTGTTCTGCAGCATCCGCAGCGCGGCTTCCTGCTGCCATCCCAGGGCGCTCAGTTCCGTACCGCGCGGTGCTCGGACGGGGCGGGGTCCTGACATGGTCTGCCTCCTGGCGGCTGGTGAGTGCTCCGGGTGGTGTCGGTCATTCAGTCGGTATTCACATCCTGATCCCCTGAATAGAACTAGTCAATACCTTCGTGGGCCAGCACGGGCGCGGCACGGATGTTTGGCTGGATGTATGGCGGCATACACAGGCGCAGGAGACGGGGACCCGACGGGCGAAGAACCGGACGGCCCCACGAAGAAGCTGGACGCGGCTCCGTACGCTCCGGAAGGGGAGCTGGGAGGCGCTTCGAACGAGGAGCCGGGACCGGCCCTGGACGGGGGCATCCGGCGGGACGAGGCCGTTCGCGCGGCCGTGGAACAGGGGCTGGTCGGTCCCGCCACCCCCATCATCGGGCTCCTCGACATCACCGGCATCCGGGCCTCGGCGGCGGCCCTGCGGGCGGCCTTCGACGCGGTGACGGCACCGGGGACGCCCGTGCTGCACGCGTTCGCGGTGAAGGCGACCCCGCTCGTCCCGGTGCTGCGACTGCTGCACCGGGAGGGCATCGGCGCGGAGGTCGCGAGCCAGGGCGAGCTGGCCCTCGCCCGCGCGGCCGGGGTCCCGCCGGCCCGTACGGTCCTCGACTCGCCCGCCAAGACCCCGGCGGAGCTGCGGGAGGCGCTCGCCCTGGGCATCGCGGTCAACGCGGACAACCCGCAGGAGCTGGACCGCCTCGACGCCCTCGTGCGCTCTGCCTCGACCCGCTCCCCCATCGGGATCCGAGTGAATCCGCAGGTCGGCGGTGGTTCGATCGGAGCCCTGTCGACGGCGACGGCGACCTCGAAGTTCGGGGTGGCGCTGCGGGACGAGGGCGCGCGCGAGTGGGTCGTGCGGGCGTACCTGGACCGGCCGTGGCTGACCCGGCTGCACGCGCACTCCGGTTCGCAGGGGATGCCGCTTGAGCTGATGGCACGCGCGGTCGCGGAGACGTACGGGCTCGCGGAGGAGGTCAACGAGCGGGCCGGGCGGCGCCAGATCGACACGCTCGACATCGGCGGCGGACTGCCGGTGAACTTCGGGTCGGACGCCCACACACCCACGTACGAGGAGTACGCGCGACTGCTCGCGGCGACCGTGCCGGGGCTGTTCGACGGGCGGTACGGGCTGGTCACGGAGTTCGGGCGGTCGCTGCTCGCCAAGCACGGAGTGGTGCTGGCGAGGGTCGAGTACGCGAAGTCGGCCGGCGGGCGGGCGATCGCGGTGACGCACGCGGGGGTGCAGGTGGCGGCCCGCACGGTCTACGCGCCGAAGTCCTGGCCGCTGCGGGTCGCGGCGTACGACACGAAGGGGCGGCCCAAGGCGGGGCCCGACGTGGTGCAGGACGTGGCGGGTCCCGCGTGCTTCGCGGGCGACCTGCTGGCGGAGGAGCGGTCGATGCCGTTGCTCGAACAGGGCGACTACGCGGCCGCGTTGGACACGGGCGCGTACTACTTCGCGCACCACTACGCGTACAACTCCCTCGCGCGGCCCGGGATCCACGGCTTCGGTCCCGACGGGGCGGGCGGGGTGCGGTTCGCCGTGGTCCGGACGCCGCAGACGCTCGACGAGATCGTGACGGAGTCGGGAGGGGCGCACGCGGGGTCGCTGACGGACATGTTCTGAGGCGCCCACGCCGGACGAAGCTCTGATGAACCTCTGAGACGGGCCCCGACCGGCATCCCGCGCGCGGCACAGGGAACAAGTCCCGCACGGGTCACCGATCGGGGGAGGTTCTCTTGTCCACCGCAGAAACCGCCGCGGGCACTCCGGCGCCCGCCGAGGAGCCGGGCCTCAAGCGGGTCCTCGGTCCCAAGCTGCTGATCCTCTTCGTGATCGGCGACATCCTCGGGACCGGCATCTACGCCACCACCGGCAAGGTCGCCGGGAAGGTCGGCGGGGCGCTGTGGCTGCCGTTCGCCATCGGCTTCGTGGTGGCGATCCTGACGGCCGCCTCGTACGTCGAACTGGTCGGCAAGTATCCGAAGGCGGCCGGAGCGGCGCTCTACACGCAGAAGGCGTTCAAGGTCCCCTTCCTGACCTTCATCGTCGCGTTCATGGTGATGTGCTCGGGCCTGTCGTCGGCGAGCGCGGCGGCCCGCGCCTTCAGCGGCGACTACCTGTCGGAGCTGACGGGCGACGCGCTGCCGCCGACGCTCATCGCGATCTGCTTCATCCTGCTGCTGGCCGCCCTGAACCTGCGGGGTGTGTCGGAGTCCGTGAAGACGAACGTGGTGCTGACGCTGGTCGAGCTGACGGGCCTGGTGATCATCCTCGCGATCGGCGCGTGGGCCGTGCTGAACGGCGACGGGGAGCCGTCCCGGCTGGGCGAGTTCGAGGCGAGCGGCACCGGATACGCGCTGATCACCGGGGTGTTGGGCGCGACGGCGCTGGGTTTCTTCGCGTTCGTCGGGTTCGAGGACTCGGTGAACATGGCCGAGGAGACGAAGGATCCCGTCCGCACCTTCCCACGGGCGATCTTCGTCGGTGTGGCGGTGACGGGCACGATCTACGTCCTCGTGGCGCTGGTCTCGTCGCTCCTGGTCGACTACAAGGTGCTGGAGGGTTCGAGCGGTCCGCTGCTGGAGGTCGTGAAGGCGGGCGGTGTCGACTTCCCGCACAAACTCTTCGCGCTCATCGCTCTGTTCGCCGTCACCAACTCCGCGCTGATCAACATCATGATGGCCTCGCGCCTGTGCTACGGCATGGCCAACGAGCGCATCCTGCCGCGCGGCATGGCCCGGGTCCTGCCCACGCGTCGCACACCGGTGGTCGGCATCGCCTTCGTGACGCTGCTCGCGATCGGGCTGGTCTCCACGGGCGAGATCGAGGGCCTGGGCGACACGACATCGTTCCTGCTCCTGTGCGTGTTCGCCGTGGTCAACATCGCGGTTCTCGTCCTGCGCCGCGACCCCGTCGATCACCGGCACTTCCGTACACCGACCGTGCTTCCGGTGCTCGGCGCCCTCACCGCCCTGATCCTCGCCAGTCCGCTGGCCGACCGTCCCGCGGACGTCTACATCCGCGCCGGAGTGCTGCTGGCCGTCGGGGTGGGCCTGTGGGCGCTGAACAAGGTGGTGCTGCGTGTAAGGAGCGAGGACTGAAAGGGAAAATCCACACACTCTAGCCAGCTGCTGGCATGTTCCACAGGAAAATGCCAGAACCATCACTCCTCGCGCACACGTTGCGTAGTTTCGGCGTCACTCAGCCGAACAGCGACGGGCGGGAGGGAAGCACCGTGCCCGGAATCGACGAGTGCCTGCTGGAGGCCATGAGACTGCCCGGAGCCCGGGGAGCCTCGGTGGTCGACTGGACCAGCGGACTGGCTCTGGGCACGGTCGGGGACTCGCCCAACGGGGACCACGAGGCCACCGCGGCCGAGGCGGCGGAACTCGCCCGTCTGGCCGCGGAGCATAAGGCCTTCGCCCCCGAGGAAGGAGCCGACTGGTCCGGCGGACAGCCGCCGGTCGAAGATCTCATCATCTGCAACAAGGACAGCTACCACGTCCTGCGCTTCGTCCGTACGACGTTCGACAGCAGTGTGTTCCTGCATCTGTGGCTGGGTCGTTCGGACGGCAATCTCGCTCTGGCCCGCATACGCCTGGGCGAGATGGCGGAACGGCTGGTGGTGGGGTGACCACGGTGGAGGCACGCCCCCTGCCCGGCCGCGACAGAGCCGACGACGACAGAGCCGACGAGGACACGGCGGACCGCGTCGGGACGGACCGCACCACCCCGGAACACACCACCCCGGACCGCGGCTCCCCGAACCGCGCGGAACCACGGTCCGGCATCCCTCCCACCCTCAGCCCGATGCTCAGCCGTCTCGCCGAGGAGCGCGCCACCGGCGTCCTGACGCGGGAACGCGGCGTGCTGTATCTGGTCGAGGGCCAGGTGGTGCACGCCGAAAGCCCGGCGACACCGGGGCTCGACGTGCTGCTCACCACCCGCGGCGCGCTGGGCTCGGACGGCTGGTGGGAGGCGGTCTCGGAGGCGGGGGCCGAGCGGCGGGTCGGACGGTTCCTGGTGGACAGCGGGCGACTGACGGCGGGCGCTCTGGAGCTGTGCCACCTGGGCGCGCTGTACGACGCGGCGTTCTTCACGCTCGGCCCGAGCAGCGGTCCGGCGCGCTTCCGTTACGGGGTCGCGCACTGGATCGGGCCCGTGCGGCCGGTCTCCGTGGACGCGGTGGAGCGGGAGACGCTTCGGCGTCGCGATCTCCTGCACCGCATCTGGCCGGAGCCGGGCACGGACACCGAGCCGCTCGTACGGACCGGCCGTGCCGTCGACTCGACCCTGCCTCCGCGGCAGCGCACGGTCCTGGACCAGGTGGACGGCGAGCGCACGGCGTCGGACATCTCGCTGGTGCTCGGCCGTCCGGGATTCCACACCCTGGTCGACCTCAGGCGGCTCGCGGCCGCCGGAATCGTGACGACGCGATCGCCGACGATCACGTCCGGACCGGTCCCGACCGGGTCCGTCGCGACCGGGTCCGTCCCGTCCGGCTCCACCGCGTCTGGACCAACCGAATCCGGAGCGGCCGAATCCGGACCGGGCACGTCCGGACCGGGCACGTCCGGACCGGACGGATCCCGGACACCGCAAGAAGCACCAGCACCCCCCTTGTCCCCGGTCTCCACGGTGGTCGCGCAGGCCGCGGAGGCGGCGCAGGCATCGGCCGATCCCGACGTCGCCCTGCTGCGCCGGCTCAGAGACGCCTTGGAGGCCTTGTGATCCGCGCGCTCCGACAGCGTGCCGAGAGGAGACAACTGATGGCGGCCGAGGCCGAAGTCCTCGACGAACTACACCGGTTGCGGGCCCGAGTGCCCCAACTGACGGGTGCCCTCGCGGCCAGCGTCGACGGCCTCGTGCTGGCCCAGGACACCCCGGGCGTGGAGCCGGAAGGACTCGCCGCGCTCACCGCCGCCGCGCTGGGAGTCGCCCTGCGCATGGCGGACGCGACCGGAAGGGGCGATTTCCGCGAACTGCTGCTGCACGGCGAGCACGGCTATCTGGCGACCTACGCGGCGGGACCCTCCGCCGTGCTGACGCTGCTGGCCGGCGACCGGACGAACGTCGGCCGGCTGCACCTCGAAGGACGCCGCTCCGGAACCCGGATCGCGGAGCTCGTCGAGGCGGCGGTCGAGAGCCGGCCGACCCCGGCCGCGCGGGCCCCCGCGAAGCCCACCGCGCCCCGCACCCGAACCGCGCGCGTCGCGCGCACCACCACCGAGCCGACCGGCAAGAGCCGTTGAGCACCGGCACAGCCGTCGAGCCCGGATCCACCGGACCGCACTCACCGGTCCGACCTCACCGAACCGAAAGGACAGGCACGACCATGGCCAACACCGAAACCGCACTGAAAGAGGCCCTGGCCTCCATCGAGGGTGCGACCGGAGCCGCTCTCGTCGACTACACCAGCGGCATGGCGCTCGGCACGATCGGCGGCAGCAAGGGCTTCGACCTCACGGTCGCGGCGGCAGGCAACACCGACGTCGTACGCGCCAAGATCCGCACCATGGAGCACCTGGGCCTCAAGGGCGAGATCGAGGACATCCTGATCACGCTGTCCGACCAGTACCACCTGATCCGCCTGATCAAGGGCCGTGGCGGCAACGGTCTCTTCCTCTACCTGGTCCTCGACGTCAAGCGCTCCAACCTCGCGATGGCCAGGCATCAGCTGAAGAAGATCGAGGCGGACCTGGAGGTCTGACCCCGGCCCGAAGCTCAGACGAGCACGCCACCCCGGCGCCGCGCCCCACCGGGCGCGGCGTCGCCCGCGGCGATCCCCGTGGCGCGATAGCCCCTGACCTGCTTGCCCGCCGGAACACCGGCCCCGCGCCCGAGCCAGTCGACACGGACCCAGACGAGCGACTCGGCCGCCCGTTCGAGCCGGCCGATCCGGGCCGCCTTGAGGCGGAGGCCCGCCCCGGCTCCGGCGAGCAGCATCCCGCCGGCCGCGGGGACGGCGAACGCCGAGCCCAGTGCTCCCGCGAGGGCGAGCAGCAGCCACCACCGGTGCCCGCGCCGCCAGTTCCGTACCGTCACGGCCCGGTCCTGGAGCACGTCGTGCTTCCCGGCCCGGGCGGCTCCGCCGACCAGCGCCACGTACCGCTTGTGCCGTACCAGGGCCACCACGGCCGCGGTGATCAGGAAGAGCGCGGCTCCCGCCATCACCCCGATCCGGCGCCCGGTGATCCCGGGCACCAGTACACCCACACCCGCCGAGATCACTCCGAGCCACCACAACGGTGCCGCCCCGGCCCGTACGACGACGGCCACCCGCGCCAGTCCCTGCCCTCCGCGCGTCACGATCCGCTCCTCACCGACTCTTCGACGCCTCTTTTGGGCACGCAGGTTAGCGAGCAAAAGTGAGACACGTCTGAGAGCGGACCAAAAAAAGCGACGCGGTACCGCTACTCGACGAACAGGCTCCGGGCGGCGGCCCGCGCGTCGAACTCCTCCAGGCGTGCCTGCGCCTCGGGCAGCCCGTCGCACATCGCCTCCAGGAGCACCCGCCCGAGCAGCATCGGCGCGCAGGCCGTGTCGAAGGCGAGCCCGGTCCCGACGGCGGCCGGCAGCAGCAGGTCGGACACCTTGGCGACCGGCGCGAACGCCGAGTCCGCGACGGTGACGACGGTCAGCCCGGCCTCCTTCGCGTAGGCCAGCGTGTCCACGACCTCCCGCGGGTGCCGGGGCAGGGCGAAGCAGAGCAGGGTCGTGGCCCCGGCGCGTACGGCCGAGTCGATCCGGTCGTGGACCATCGTGCCGCCCTCGTGCAGCAGCCGTACGTCCGGATGGACCTTGGCGGCGAAGTACGCGAAGCCGTAGGCCTGGGACGCGGCCGCCCGCAGTCCGAGCACCGGCAGCGGCCGTGAGGCGGCGAGCAGCCGTCCCGCCCGCTCCACCGGACGCGGGTCCGCGAGCACGGAGGCGAGATGGCGCAGGTTCTCGATCTCGGCCTCGACAGCCTGCTGGTACTCGTTGTACGAGCCCGTGTCCGCCGCGGGTTCGGCGGGCGTGACCTCGCGCAGGTGCTTGCGCAGCGCCGGATAGCCGTCGAAGCCGAGGGCCACGGCGAAACGGGTGACGGACGGCTGGCTGACCCCGGCCAGCTCCGCGAGTTCCACGCTCGACAGGAACGGCACGTCGGCGGCCCGCCGCACCATGCTGTGCGCGATCCGCCGCTGGGTGGGGGTGAGCCGGTGGCCCTCGAAGAGCGTCTGCAGCCGCCCGGCAGGACTGTCCGTCACGCCCGCGCTCCCGTCGTCCGCGCCCGCCTCGCCGGCCGGGCCCATCTCCCTGTCCGTGCCCATGCCCATGCCCGTGTCCATGCCCGTGTCCATGTCACTGTCCATGCCCATATTCACGCTCATGTTCCCGTCCACGCTCATGCCGTGCTCCCCCTCCAGATGTCCGTGAACCGGTCGAGCAGTGCGGCCGCCGCCGTCACGTCGTCCGTGAGCGGACGATCGGTCGGGTCGGCGTCGAGCACCGATTCGGCGAGTTCCAGCGCCCGCGCCACCGGCAGCTCCGGATCGGGCCGCAGCTCGCGCTGGCGCAACGCCCGTACGGCGGCGACGAGTTCACAGCCCACGACGAGCCGGTACGCATCGCACGCGCGCAGTGTCTGACGTGCGGCGAGCGAGGCGAAGCTGGCCTGCTCCTCGACGCCCCGGGAGAGTACAGCGTGGCCGAGCGAGGCGGGCGCGGAGAAGGCCCGCAGATCACCGAGGGCGGCCCCGGCGGCGTACTCCAGGATCATCACGCCGGAGGAGGCAGGCTCGTGGTCGGCGAGGAAGGGGCGCAGCCGGGTGTAGGAGGGTTCGTTGAGGGTCGACAGGCGTGAGGTCGACAGCCGGGCCACCTGGGTGAGGGAGAGCCTGAAGTGGTCCAGGGCGAGGGCGAGTTGGGCCTGGTAGAAGCCGCCGTGGTGGTAGGCGGCCATGTCCTCGGCGCAGATCAGCGGGTTCTCGGCCGCCGCGTTGATCTCGACGGCGAGAACCTCCTCCAGGGCGTCGGCCGCGTCGTGCGCGGGCCCGTGGATCTGCGGCAGACACCGGAATCCGTACGGGTCCTGGATCCGGCCGAGCGGCGGCGTCGGGTGGTCGGCGGCACCGATCAACTCCCGCATGCGCCGGGCCACTTCACTCGAACCGCGGTGCGGACGCGCGGCGTGCACGGGTGCCGCGTACGCCTCGTACGAGCCGTCCACCGCGACCAGCGACAGCGCGGCGACGACCTGTGTGGCCCCGATCAGCCCGCGCAGTTCGTGCAGGGCGAGGGCCGCCTGTCCGAGGGTGAGGGCGTTGCTGCTGATCAGCGCGAGGGCGTCGTTGTTGTCGAGCGGCTGGGGCTCGGGCGCGCCCACGGACTCCGGCGAACCGGCGACCGCGCCCGTAGCCGCACCGGCGATCGCCCCGCCGAGCACACCGCCGCCCACGCTCCCCGAGGCACCGGCACCCACGACCGCGCGCACACCGGTCGACCCGTCCGCGCCCCGCCAGGGATGCTCCCCCGCCAGCGCCAGCCCGAGCTGGGCGAGCGCCGCGATGTCCCCGGTCCCCACCGAGCCGAACTCGTTCACGACGGGGTACGCACCGGCCTCCAGCGCCTCGCACAGCGCCGTGACGACGGTGGGCCGCAGGCCCGCGCCACCCGCGAGGAGCTGGTTCGCGCGGACGGCGAGCATCGCCCTGACCTGCCGGGCGGGCAGTTCCTCGCCGATGGCGCCGGCGTGGCTGCGCAGCAGACGCAGTCCGTGCTCGGCGGCCGCCTCGGTCGGCACGTCCTCGTTCCGGTTGGCGCCGACTCCGGTGGAGCGGCCGTACACCCGCCCGGTCGCGGCGATCCGCCGGGCGGCGTCCCAGGATTCCTCGACGCGTTTCATCGCCTCGGTGCCCGGAACCGGCCGTGCGGTCCCGTCGGCGAGCCGTACGACGTCGGCGACGCCGGTGCTGCAACCGTCCAGCACCACGAGGCCGGTGGTCACCGCACCCGGTGCGTCCACATCCCGAGACGACATAGAGCGCGAACTCCCCTCAATCCGGACGTTGGATCTTTCCTGGCGGTCATAAGTAACCGGCGATTAACACCGACCCGTTGACAACCTATTCAGATACAGAGAACTCTGCATGACGATATGCAGCCGGGCAAGGGACACCTCATGATCCAGTTCGACGCGGTCCACAAGCGCTTCCCGAACGGCACCACAGCGGTCCACGACCTCTCCCTGGAGATGCCAGAAGGCGGCGTGACCGTCCTCGTGGGATCTTCCGGTTGCGGCAAGACGACCACCCTGCGAATGATCAACCGCATGGTCGACCCGACCTCCGGGACCATCCGGGTCGGCGGCCGTGACGTGCTGGACCAGGACGCCGCCGACCTGCGCCGCTCCATCGGTTACGTCATCCAGCAGTCGGGCCTCTTCCCGCACCGCACGGTCCTCGACAACATCGCGACCGTGCCGCTGCTCCTCGGCCACGGCCGCCGAAGGGCACGGGCCCGGGCCGCCGAGCTCCTGGAGACGGTCGGCCTGACCGCCGAGTCCGGGAAGCGCTACCCGCACCAGCTCTCCGGCGGCCAGCAGCAGCGCGTCGGCGTGGCCCGCGCGCTCGCCGCCGACCCGCCGGTGCTCCTGATGGACGAGCCCTTCGGCGCGGTCGACCCGGTCGTGCGCACCCAGCTCCAGGACGAACTGCTGAGGCTCCAGAAGGAGTTGAGCAAGACGATCGTCTTCGTCACGCACGACATCGACGAGGCGGTACGGCTCGGCGACCAGATCGCGATCTTCCGCACCGGCGGCCACCTCGTCCAGTGCGCGACCCCCTCCGAGCTGCTGGCCCGCCCGGCGGACGACTTCGTCGCGGACTTCCTGGGCGCCGAGCGCGGCCTGAAGCTCCTGTCCCTGACGCCGCTCAAGGACATACCCCAGGCCCCGGCCCCCGAGGGCGGCACCTGGGAACTGGCCCTCGACGCGGCCCGCAGGCCCCTGCACTGGCGCACCGGGGACACCGAACTCCCCGTACGGCCGCTGCGCGACACCGACTCCCTGCTCGCCGCGCTCAACGAGTCCATCGCCTCCCCGACCGGACTCGTGGCCCGCGTCGACGCCGCCGGCGCCCTCACCGGTGTGACCTCGCGCGACGAGATCCACCAGCACGCGGGCCAGGCCCACGCGGAAGCCCGGGTGGCCTCGTGACCATCGACTGGTCGTGGATCGGCGACCACACCGACGACCTCACCACCCTGACCGTCTCGCACCTCCAGGCGGCCCTGTCCGCGGTCTTGTTCGGCCTGCTGATCTCCCTCCCGCTGGCCGTGGTCGCCCACCGGATCCGCCCCCTGCGCGGCATGCTCCTCGGCCTGTCGAACGTCCTCTTCACGATCCCGTCGATCGCGGTCTTCGTACTACTCCTCCCGGTCTCCGGCCTGACCCGCACCACCACGGTCGTCGGCCTGACGATCTACACCCTCGTCGTCCTGCTGCGGAACACGGTCGAAGGCCTCGACTCGGTCCCCGCGAAGACGAAGGAGGCCGCGAAGGCCATGGGCACGCGCCCCCTGCGCGCCCTCCTCACGGTCGAGCTCCCCCTCGCACTCCCCGTGATCATGGCGGGCGTCCGTATCGCCACGGTCATGTCGATCTCACTGGTCTCCGTGGCCACGTACATCGGCGACGGCGGCCTCGGCCAGCTCTTCACGGACGGTTTCCAGCGCAACTTCCCGACCCCGGTCATCGCCGGCGTCGTCCTGACGCTCCTGCTGGCCCTGGTCGCGGACGCGCTCCTGGTGGCCGTCCAGTACGTACTCACCCCGTGGACGAGGCGGCGAGCCTGACATGTACGAACTCTTCAAGGACCTCGGCGACTGGCTGGTCAGCGGCGAGCAGTGGACCGGCCCCGACGGCATCGGCCACCGCCTCGCCGAACACCTCCAGTACTCCCTCCTCGCCACCCTCGTGGCCGCCGCGATCGCCCTCCCCATCGGGCTGCTCATCGGCCACACGGGCAGGGGCGCGTTCCTCGCGATCAACCTCGCGTCCTTCGGCCGCGCCCTGCCCACCGTCGGCCTGGTCGTCCTCGTCTTCCTCGCGAGCGGCCTGTCGATGTGGCCGGTGTACGTCGCGCTGGTCGCCCTCGCGGTCCCGTCGATCGTGACGAACACGTACGCGGGGATGACCGCCGTCGACCCGGACGTGAAGGATGCCGCGCGCGGCCAGGGCATGCGCTGGCACCAGGTCCTCTTCCAGGTCGAACTGCCCCTCGCGCTCCCGCTGATCATGACGGGCCTGCGGCTGGCGCTGATCCAGGTGGTGGCCACGGCCACGATCGCGGCGTACGTGTCTTTCGGCGGGCTGGGCCGGTACGTGTTCGACGGGCTTGCACAGCGGGACCTTGTGCAGGTGCTGGGCGGGGCGGTGCTGGTGGCTGTGGTCGCCGTTGTGCTCGACCTCGGCCTGAGCGGGTTGCAGCGGGTGCTGTTCCGTCATCGCCCCGCGTAAACGCTGCCGCTGGCTGCAGTTCTGAATCTGCGGGCCGGCCGTGGCTGGTCGCGCAGTTCCCCGCGCCCCTTACGGGGCGCCCCTGATCTCAGCAACTCCCCTCAGGAGCTTCCTCCCATGAATCGTCGTACTCTCCTCGGCGGGCTCTTCGCCGCCGCGTCCATTCCCGCTCTCGCCGCGTGCAGCAGTGGGATCACCTCGCTCGACGGCGGGGGCAGTGCCGGTGGCGGGGGCGGGTCCAGCAAGGACGGCGTCACGATCGGCACCGCCAACTTCACCGAGAACCAGGTGCTCGGCTTCCTCTACGCGGCCGTGCTGGAGGCCGCCGATGTGAAGACGAAGGTCCGGCCCAACCTCGGCACCCGCGAGATCCTCATCCCCGCCCTCAAGGGCGGCGACATCGACCTGCTCCCCGAGTACCAGGGCGCCCTCCTGCACTACCTCTCCCCCAAGGCGGAGGCGACGGAGGAGGGCGAGATGCAGAACGCCCTCGCGATCGCGCTGCCCGCCGGGCTCCAGGTGCTGCCGTACGGCATGGCCGAGGACTCCGACGCGTTCGCCGTCACGCAGGAGACGGCCGACAAGTACGGACTGTCCTCCCTCGCCGACCTGAAGAAGCAGAACGGCAGGCTCGTCATCGGCGCCGCGCCCGAGGTGAAGAAGCGCGAGGTCGGCGCGGTGGGCCTGAAGGACGTGTACGGGGTGGAGTTCAAGGAGTTCAAGTCCCTCGACTCCTCCGGCCCGCTGGTGAAGGGCGCCCTGAAGAAGGGCGACGTGGACGTGGCGAACCTCTTCACCACCGACACCGACATCGTGGCCAACAAGTGGGTCGTCCTCACCGACCCCAAGAACCTCATCCCCGGCCAGCACATCGTCCCCCTCATAGCCGACCGCAAGGCCGACTCGACGGTCCGCAAGGCCCTCGCCGAACTGGGCAACGTCCTCACCACCGCGGATCTGACCGAGCTGAACCGCCAGGTCGACAAGGACAAGAAGGACCCGGAGGACGTGGCGAACGCGTACGCGAAGGAGAAGGGCCTGACGAAGTAGGGCCGGGGAGGCGGGATCCTTCGCCGGCCGCCCCACCCGGTGGGGAACAACCCAACGGCGACAGGGGGGCTAACCCCCGTGCCAACCGGGCCCCGGCTCTCTACCGTTGACATATGACCGGTATGGAAGCCCGCGACGCCGAACTCAAGAAGGAACTCGACGCCACCTTGCACGCACGCAAGGAACTGGGCGAAGAGTACGAGTCCGCGCTGGTCGACTCGTTCCTGGAGAAGGTCGAGCAGCGCCTGGACGGCGCGGTCGACCGCCGGGTGCGCCGCCAGCTCGCGGAACAGCAGATGGTGGTGGCCCGGGGCTCGCGCTCCGCGAAGGGATCCTCGGACTCCTTCGGCGAGCGCTTCGGCTTCGGCATCGTCTCGCTGGTCCTCGCGATCCCCCTGTCCGCGATCGGCGGCGGGGTCGCGGACCTGCCCGGCCTCCTGGTCGCCTGGGCGGGCATCGCGGGAGTCAACGTGGTCCAGGCCGCACGCAACTCACCGAACTTCTTCAGCCGCCGCAAGTCCTCCCAGAACAGCGAGTGGGAAGACTGACCCGCCGCTGACCGCCACCTCGCCCCGTAAGGGCACACTCACCGCAAGCGCCGCCGAGCCCCGCCCCATAAGGGGCGCGGGGAACTGCGCGACCAGCCCCCACGGACCCGCAGCAAGGACCGTCAGCGCAACCCACGCAAAAAAGGGCCCGGTGCCTCAAGGCACCGGGCCCTTCGCAAGCTTGCGCGGGGACCGCCGCACCCCCGATACCGGGGGGCGGGACGACGGCGGTCCCCGCGAGGGACGCGGGCCGGGTCAGGGCCAGGCTTACGCGTCCGTGGCGTCCATGGAGGTCCGGGAGCCGCTCCGGAGGTCCTTGGCGCCGTTTCGGTGCCGGCCGGGGCGGGGAGCCGCTCCCGCCCTTGCCGACATCCACCAATGTGCCGGACGCGTGTTAAGCGTGTGCTGCGCGGACGTGACGCGCTCGTACCACTTCCACGAAGTTCCGCCGTGATCGCTCACACCGGAAGTTCCCCTCCGGGGCGCGCAGTTCACCGGACGTTCCTACTGGTGTCCACCTTTGGCCAGGAAGGACAACAGGTCCTGTCGGCTGACGACACCGGTGGGCTTGCCCTCGACCAGGACGATCGCCGCGTCGGCGCCCCCGAGCACGGTCATCAGGTCACCCACGGGCTCACCGGAGCCGACCTGGGGCAGCGGCGCCGACATGTGCTTCTCCAGCGGGTCGGAGAGCGAGGCCCGCTGGGTGAACAGCGCGTCGAGCAGCTCGCGTTCGACGACGGACCCGACGACCTCCGCCGCCATGACGTCCGGGTGACCGGCGCCGGGCTTGACGATCGGCATCTGCGAGACGCCGTACTCGCGCAGCACCTCGATGGCCTCGCCGACGGTCTCGTCCGGGTGCATGTGGACGAGGGACGGCATGGCCCCGTGCACCTTGTCGCTCAGGACGTCGGCGACGCGGGCGCTGGGCCCCTCGTCCTCCAGGAACCCGTAGTCGGCCATCCACTCGTCGTTGAAGATCTTGCTGAGATAGCCGCGCCCGCTGTCGGGCAGCAGCACGACCACGACGTCGTCGGGCCCGAGCCGCTGGGCGACCTCGAGCGCGGCGACGACGGCCATGCCGCAGGAGCCGCCGACGAGCAGCCCCTCCTCCTTGGCCAGCCGCCGGGTCATCTGGAAGGAGTCCTTGTCGGACACGGCGACGATCTCGTCGGCGACGGTCCGGTCGTACGCGGTCGGCCAGAAGTCCTCGCCGACGCCCTCCACGAGGTACGGCCGCCCGGACCCGCCCGAGTACACGGACCCCTCGGGGTCGGCGCCGACGACCTGGACCTTCCCGTCGCTGGCGTCCTTGAGGTACCGCCCGGTCCCGGAGATGGTGCCGCCGGTCCCCACGCCCGCCACGAAGTGGGTGATCCGCCCCTCCGTCTGCTCCCACAGCTCGGGGCCGGTGGAGTGATAGTGCGAGAGGGGATTGTCGGGGTTGGAGTACTGGTCGGGCTTCCAGGCGCCGGGCGTCTCGCGCACGAGCCGGTCCGAGACGTTGTAGTACGAGTCGGGGTGCTCGGGGTCAACGGCGGTGGGGCAGACGACGACGTCGGCGCCGTACGCCCGCAGGACGTTGATCTTGTCGGTGCTCACCTTGTCGGGGCACACGAAGATGCACTTGTAGCCCTTCTGCTGAGCCACGATGGCAAGGCCCACACCGGTGTTTCCGCTGGTCGGCTCGACGATCGTGCCGCCCGGCTGCAGCGCGCCGCTCTTCTCGGCGGCCTCGATCATGCGCAGCGCGATGCGGTCCTTCACGGAACCGCCGGGGTTGAAGTACTCGACCTTCGCGAGGACGGTCGCCTGGATGCCGGCGGTCACGCTGTTGAGCCTCACCAGCGGGGTGTTGCCGACGAGACTGATCATCGAGTCGTGGAATTGCACCGTTGTCTCCGGAGCTGAAAAAGAGTGGTCGGGGTGTGTCGTCAGCCTAAGCCCCGTGTCGGGCGTTCACGTCGCGTTGAGATTGGCCGACGGTCTGTACGGGGCAAGCAGTGGGTGTACGGCAAAGAGGAGGTGGCGGCTACGCATGACGAGCTTGTCGAGAGCGAGGGTGGCACGCCGGATCGCCGCGGGCGCCGCGTACGGCGGTGGCGGGATCGGTCTGCTGGGCGCGGCGACGGTCGGAGTGGTGCTGGCCGAGGTCCAGCTGGCGAAGCGCCAGGTGGGGAACGGCCACAGCCCCCATCCGCCGAGCGCGGACGGGCTGTACGGGTATGTGTACGCCGGCTCCGAGGAACCGCTGCGCCTGACGATGCTGGGTGACTCCACGGCGGCGGGGCAGGGGGTGCACCGGGCCCGTCAGACGCCTGGGGCGCTGCTCGCCTCCGGGCTGGCGGCGGTGGCGGAGCGGCCGGTGCGGCTGCGGAACGTGGCGCTGCCCGGCGCCCAGTCCGACGACCTGGACCGCCAGGTCGCGGTGGTTCTCGGGGAGCCGGACGGGGTGCCCGACGTGTGCGTGATCATGGTCGGCGCGAACGACGTGACGCATCGGATGCCGGCGACACGCTCGGTCCGTCACCTCTCGGCGGCGGTACGGCGTCTGCGTACCGCCGGTGCCGAGGTGGTCGTGGGCACCTGCCCCGACCTGGGCACCATCGAGCCGGTCCAGCAGCCGCTGCGGTGGCTGGCCCGGCGGGCCTCGCGGCAGCTCGCGGCCGCCCAGACCATCGGGACGGTGGAGCAGGGCGGGCGGACGGTGTCGCTGGGCGACCTGCTGGGGCCGGAGTTCGCGGCGAATCCACGGGAGCTCTTCGGGCCCGACAACTACCACCCGTCCGCCGAGGGCTATGCCACGGCGGCGATGGCGGTACTTCCCACGGTGTGTGCGGCGCTGGGCCTGTGGCCGGCCGAGGAGGAGCGTCCGGACGTCTCCCGTCGGGAGGGGTTCCTGCCGGTGGCGCGGGCCGCTGCGGAGGCCGCGTCCGAGGCGGGTACGGAGGTCACTGCGGCCATGCCCACGGGTCCGCGTGCCCCGTGGGCCCTCCTCAAGCGCCGTCGCCGCCACCGCGTCCCGGCCACGGACCCGTCTCCGACGACGACCCGGGAGCCATCCGCCTGAACGGGCGTTTTCTCGCCCCCGCCGCCCTTACCCATTCCCGTCCCTGACTCGGGGGCCAGCCCCCGAACCCCCGCTCCTCAAACGCCGGAGAGGCTAAAAGATTGCGCAGTTCCCCGCGCCCCTGAAGACCTAGGGGCGCGGGGAACTGCGCAGTCTTTTGGGGGTTCGGGGGCGGAGCCCCTGAGTTAGTGACGGGAATGGGTAGGGGCGGCGGGGGCGAGAAAAGCAAGCGCTTAGACAAATGCGGTCCGAGTCACACACCCACACCCGTGACCTGGCCCATACGTACGGGTAACTTCCAAGGCAGGTCCGCCTACACCCCCGTTACGCCATACGCCAATGGAGCCGTAGATGCCCGAAGCCGTGATCGTCTCGACCGCCCGCTCCCCCATCGGCCGCGCTTTCAAGGGCTCCCTCAAGGACCTGCGCCCGGACGACCTCACCGCCACGATCATCCAGGCCGCCCTCGCCAAGGTCCCCGAGCTGGACCCCAAGGACATCGAGGACCTGATGCTCGGCTGCGGCCTCCCCGGCGGCGAGCAGGGCAGCAACCTCGGCCGCATCGTCGCCGTACAGATGGGGATGGACCACCTCCCCGGCTGCACGATCACCCGTTACTGTTCCTCGTCACTCCAGACGACCCGCATGGCCCTGCACGCCATCAAGGCGGGCGAGGGCGACGTCTTCATCTCGGCGGGCGTGGAGATGGTGTCCCGCTTCACGAAGGGCAACTCCGACAGCCTCCCGGACACGCACAACCCCCTCTTCGCGGACGCGGAGGCCCGCACCGCCGAGGTCGCCGCCAGCGAGGGCGCGAGCTGGCACGACCCGCGCGAGGACGGCCTCGTCCCCGACCCGTACATCGCCATGGGCCAGACCGCGGAGAACCTCGCCCGCGTCAAGGGCGTCACCCGCCAGGACATGGACGAGTTCGGCGTCCGCTCGCAGAACCTCGCCGAGGAAGCCATCAAGAACGGCTTCTGGGAGCGCGAGATCACGCCGGTGACGACCCCGGACGGCACGGTCGTCTCCAAGGACGACGGCCCCCGCGCCGGCGTCACCCTCGAAGGCGTCCAGGGCCTGAAGCCGGTCTTCCGCCCCGACGGCCTGGTCACCGCCGGCAACTGCTGCCCCCTCAACGACGGCGCGGCAGCGGTCGTCATCATGAGCGACACCAAGGCCCGCGAGCTCGGCCTCACCCCCCTCGCCCGGGTCGTCTCGACCGGCGTCACCGGCCTCTCCCCCGAGATCATGGGCCTCGGCCCGGTCGAGGCGTCGAAGCAGGCCCTGAGCCGCGCCGGCCTGACCGTCGACGACATCGACCTCTTCGAGATCAACGAGGCGTTCGCCGCCCAGGTGATCCCCTCCTACCGCGACCTGAACATCCCGCTGGAGAAGCTGAACGTGAACGGCGGCGCGATCGCTGTCGGCCACCCCTTCGGCATGACCGGCGCCCGCATCACCGGCACGCTCATCAACTCCCTCCAGTTCCACGACAAGCAGTTCGGTCTGGAGACGATGTGCGTCGGCGGCGGCCAGGGCATGGCGATGGTCATCGAGCGCCTGAGCTAGCACCGGCAGCCACCACGGCGGCCACCACAGGAACCGGCGCCCGAACCGAAGCGCCGCACCTGTAACCGCAGTTGAACTCAGCGTGACCGAATCGGCCCGGAACCCCGCAACCACCGGGACTACGGGCCGATTTGTGATCCAATCTCCCCCAGGATGTGACCTATCTCCCTCTGGAGAGGGATTTACGCAGGTCAGAGCCGTTACGCAACCAAACATCAGGGCTAAAGTCCTGTCCCTTTCGTGACGTTACGCACTGACAGCTGGTTAGTCCGCCCTTCAAGCTGATGTAGGAAGTCGGGGGTCGACTTTGAACCGGGAGTACGTCAGTGAGCACCACGTCTCTTGCTCTGCTGCTCGCCACAGCCACCACCACGGCCGTGGGCGTCGCCGTTCTGCGCACCCTGCTGGCGCTGCGCCGACAGGTGGCGGCCCTGCACACCCAGCTCGCCGAGAGCCGCGCCACGGCCGTCCGCGGTCTCGTGCCGTCCGCGCGCTCGACCACGGACACGGACGAGATACGTGCCGCCGTGGCCGAGGCGCTCGCCGAGGAGCGGGAGCGGGAGCTCGCCGAGGCCCGGGCGTTCTGGGCCGCCCAGGAGGCGCGTGACGCCTCGGACGCGCCCACTCTGCTCGGCCTGCCGGACAGCGATCTGTTCCTCCCGCGCCAGTCGGACTTCGCGGGCCTCGAACACCTGGAGCCGGTGACCGAGCCCGCCGCCGACGCCGACGAGTTCGCCGGGGACTCCCCCGAACTGGCCGCGGCCCGCCGCCGTCACCCCTCGCACCCGGACTTCGTACCGGTCCAGTCACCGGTCGTGAACGACCATGAGCGCACGGTGTCCTGCCTGGAGGAACTGGCCGAGTCCCGCACGGAACTCACCGACATCCGCCCCGGCCCCCTCGGCACGCTCGACGTCTACGTCTTCGCCGACGGCACCACCCTCTGCATGACCCCGGGCCACCGCGAAACGGCCGAACGCCTCGCCGATTCCCTCCGCACCGGCCACCCCCCGGTCCTCCTGGGCGGCTCCGGAGTCTCAGGCGCCTACGCCCTAACCTTCGAATGCGCGGACGAGAACGTCTACGTCCTGGCGGACCGGGTCATAGCTTCCCTGTGAAGCACGCCCCGACATTGAGCGCCCCGTCAGGGGCGCGGGGAACTGCGCGACAAGCCACATCCGGCCGGCAGCCGCCAACGAACGCTCAAACCCCCGCCCTCTTCTGCGCCTCCTCAACAACCCGCACCGCTTCCGCGAGCCCATCCTCGGAAGTCAGCACAACCGCCAAATCATTCCCAGCGAGAGTGATCTGATCGGCCGCGGCGAACATCCCCACATCCGGCATCTCCAGAGGCTCCCGCAAGGGATCCTCCAACCGCTGGGCACGCAGTGCCAACTCCCTGGCCAGCCCCAGCGCCTCCGCGGCAGCCCCCCGTTGCAACCGACTCTGCGGAGCGGCCCGCAACCGGTCGGCGAAATGTTCCACGGCCCGCGTCAAAGGCGTCGTATCAAGCACGCGCCGACCCTACGCGCCTCATCTGGACTGTTGCCAACAGGCCAACGCTCAGGCACGGTGACTTGAAGGACCGGCTTACATCCCATGCGTCCGGAGGCGCCGATGTCCCAAGTCTTCTCCGAGGAGACCCATCGCAATCTGCTCGCCCGCATCCCCCATTGCACCGGTCGTGAGATCTCCGACTGGCTGCGCACCGTCGACGAAGGCCCCGCCCTCTTCCGCTTCGAGGAGAAGGTCAGCTGGCTCCGCGCCGAGCACGACCTCGCGTACGGCCACGCCAAAGCCATCATTCACGAGTACGACCTGAGGAGGGCCGCGCGCAAACTGCGCTGAGCGGTTTCGCTCTGCTCCTGCACCCGACAGAAATGGAAGGGCCCGCGAACCATGGTTCGCGGGCCCTTCCGACTGCGGTTCCTACGCCACCGGCCGATGGGGGCCGATCGCGCAGTTCCCCGCGCCCCTAAAGAGGCGCTAATCGTTGCCGCTGAAGATCGCGACCAGGCGCAGCATCTCCAGGTAGATCCAGACGAGGCTCATGGTGAGGCCGAAGGCGGCCAGCCAGGACTCGTCGCGCGGGGCGCCGTAGGCGATGCCGTCCTCGATCTGCTTGAAGTCGAGCGTCAGGAAGAACGCACCGAGGACGATCGCGAGAATGCCGACGATCGCGCCCAGCGGGCCCATGCTCCGCAGCCCGCCGTCATCGGCGACACCGAAGACGACCAGCAGCAGGTTGACCGCCATGACGAGCACGAAGGCGATGGCGATGGCCATGCCGATGCGCGCGTACCGGGCGGTGACGCGGATCCAGCCCGCCTTGTAGATCAGCAGGGTGGCGCCGGACACCGCCATGGTGCCGAGCACCGCCTGGAAGGGCGCGCCGCTCCACCGGCTGTTGAACATCTCGCTGATCACGCCGAGGAAGACGCCCTCGAAGGCGGCGTACGCCAGGATCAGCGGGGGCGAGGCCTTGCGCTTGAAGGCCTGGACGAGCGCGAAGACCATCGCGATGAGCGCGGAGCCGATGGCCAGGCCGAAGCTGCTCGACGTGACCGGCAGCAAGGCCCATGCGAGCACGGCACCGACGGTGACCGTGCCGAGCGTCATGGCCGTACGCGAGACGACGTCGTCCATCGTCATACGGCCGGCGGCGGGCGGGGCCTGCGGCGGCGCGCCGTGCTGGAGGTCCTGCGGGGCGTAAGGATTCTGCGCGTACGGGTTGCCGCCCTGCGGGGCGTGCGGGGTGCCCGCGTACGGGTTGCCCTGCGTTCCGACAGCGGGGCCCCCGGCCTGCGGCGCGGTGTTGAAGCCCGCGTAGCCGTTGTCGCGGCTGAACCCCCGTCGCGAGAAGACCGGGTTGCTGCTCCTCATTTCACTCCTCCATGGCCACCCTGCGTGGCCTTGGCTCAAGAGTAATGGGTAGGCAAAAGAAAGCCTCTAGTGCCTGGGGAGGATCTTTCCCCTCTTGTGACCGGGAACACCAGGCCTGGACCTGGCATTCCCCGCACCGTTACAACGCCGGTACGCACTGTTCCGGTTCCCCCTTCCGAGGTGTCTCACTCCAGCGGGAAGCCCGTGTATCCCTCGGCGAGGTCCTGCTCAGCCGCGCGGGCGCCGGCGATCCGCGCCAGCCGGGCGAGCTGGATCCGGTCCTCGAAGGGCGTCGCGTCGGCCGGCCGGTGCAGCAGCGTCGTCATCTCGTACGAGAACCGCTCGGCCTGCCACACCCGCCGCAGACAGGTCTCGGAGTACGCGTCGAGCAACTCCGCCGACCCGGTCTCCTGCTCGTACGCCAGGGCCCGGGCGAAGGTGACGACGTCACCGACCGCGAGGTTCAGCCCCTTGGCGCCGGTAGGCGGCACGATGTGAGCGGCATCACCGGCCAGGAAGAGCCGCCCGTACCGCATCGGCTCGTGCACATGACTGCGCATGGGGGTGACGGACTTCTGGGTGATGGGCCCCCGCTCCAGCCGCCACCCGTCCCCCGTCTCGAACCGCCGCTCCAACTCGTCCCAGATCTCCTCGTCCCCCCACTCCTCAGCGTCCGTGCCCTCGGGCACCTGGAGATAGAGCCGCGAGACGAGGGGCGACCGCATGGACAACAACGCGAAGCCACGCTCATGACGGGCATAGACGAGCTCGTCGTGCGAGGGCGGCACATCGGCGAGGATCCCGAGCCACCCGAACGGGTAGGTCCGCTCGAAGACCCGGGTGAGTTCGGCGGGAATGGCCTTGCGGGCGACCCCCCAGAACCCGTCGCACCCGACCACGTACGAGCACTCCAACACCTCCTCACGCCCCTCATGCCGAAACCGCACCCGCGGCGCCTCCCCGCCCGCCCCCTCCAGGGCGAGGGCCTCCGCCCCGAAAAGAAGGGGCCCGCCCTCCTTGAGCTGAAGCGCGATGAGGTCCTTGCACACCTCGGTCTGGGCGTAGACCATCACGGACCGCCCACCGGTCAGGGCGGGAAAGTCGACGCGGTGCCGCCGCCGGTCGAACCGCAGCTCGATGCCGTCGTGCCGCAGCCCCTCACGGTCCATGCGCTCACCGGCGCCCGCTGCCCGCAGCACGTCCACGGTCCCCTGCTCCAGGATCCCGGCCCGCTGCCGCTGCTCCACATAGGCCCGGCCCCGGCTCTCCAGCACGACGGAGTCGATCCCCGCGTTGCGCAACAGCCGCGCCAGCAGCAGCCCGGCCGGCCCGGCCCCGATGATCCCGACAGTGGTACGCATCGACCAGCCCCTCGCGCTCCGAAACCAAAGTGAGCGACCTTCATCGCGTTCGCCCAGTGAACCAAACTTCACCAATTAACTACGGTGAGTCTCCGACGGACAGAACCCACTGTCAACGCCCACGAGATGAAGTCTTCAATGAAGGATGCACCCTTCATTGGGATACGCCGGAAAAAGCGGAAGTGTCGGAGGTGCCCGGAACCGGACTTGAACCGGTACGCCCGCGAGGGGCAGCGAGGTTTAAGCTCGCCGTGTCTGCATTCCACCATCCGGGCAGGCCATGGGCTCCGCGTCGAGTGTTCCGAGCCTATCGGGACAGATCCCCCGAACAGCGGAAGGGCAGCCCGATGTTGTCTTATTTTATTGACGTCTGAGGGTGCATCAGCCCACGGTACGCGCCATCCGCACATGCCAAATGCCCTTCGACCGAAGCTTGACGGCGTATGGGGAATGACGTGATTTCACCGCCCGAACAAGCGGAACCTGACGAACCGTCGCCGATTCCCTCTCAGGGACGGGCCTCATCCCCAGGTATGACACGGGCTCGCCGGGTCCGACCCAAGGCTGCCTTCGGAACCAGAACAGCGGGTGACTACACAGCGCCGATCGGCGCCGACGATGGAACGGTCGTCATCACTCGTCGTCGTCCCGACAAGGAGCACCCTCCCGTGACCACCACGCCCCTCGCCGACCGTGCCACCACGGTGGCCGCCCGCGCCTCGGAACTGTCCAAGGTCTACGGACAGGGGGAGACCCAGGTGGTCGCCCTGGACCGGGTCTCCGTCGACTTCCGGCAGGCCGAGTTCACCGCGATCATGGGTCCCTCCGGCTCCGGCAAATCCACGCTGATGCACTGCGTGGCCGGCCTGGACAACTTCTCCTCCGGCTCGGTCCGCATCGGCGACACCGAACTCGGCTCCCTCAAGGACAAGCAGCTGACCAAGCTGCGCCGGGACAAGATCGGCTTCATCTTCCAGGCGTTCAACCTCCTTCCGACTCTCACGGCCCTGGAGAACATCACTCTTCCGATGGACATCGCGGGCCGCAAACCGGACAAGGAGTGGCTCAACAACGTGATCCGGATGGTGGGCCTGGCCGACCGCCTCACCCACCGCCCCTCCCAGCTCTCCGGCGGCCAGCAGCAGCGCGTCGCCGTGGCCCGCGCGCTGGCCTCCCGCCCGGACATCATCTTCGGCGACGAGCCGACCGGAAACCTCGACTCCCGCTCGGGCGCCGAAGTCCTCGGCTTCCTCCGCAACTCCGTACGCGAACTGGGCCAGACCGTCGTCATGGTCACCCACGACCCGGTGGCCGCCGCCTACGCCGACCGCGTCATCTTCCTGGCCGACGGCCGCGTGGTGGACGAGGTGCACACCCCCACGGCGGACGCGGTCCTGGACCGCATGAAGCAGTTCGACGCGAAGGGTCGCACCAGTTAGGCGCGGTCTCTCCTTTCCTTGCGTTCGTCCACTGTTACGTTCCGTCCGCGGGCCGTCAGTGGCTGATCGCGCAGTTCCCCGTGCCCCTGAAGGGGCACGCCCGCCACCCGACACACAAGGGGACGCGACCCGCAGTGGTGAACGTGCTGCGCCACCGGGCCGCAGCCGCCGACGCTCGGGAGGGGCCGGGTCGGGGGGTGTCCGCCCGCAGCGGCTGGCGTGTCAACTCGCTCGCCCTGTGAAAGCCACCGATTCCGCGCCAGACCGAGGACGGATACCCCCCGGCCCGGCCCCGCCCCACGACGCCCCGAGGCGCATCCCACACCGCGCACCCCGCACCCCGCACCCCGCACTCGGCGCCGTACCCCGAACTCGCCGTACACCTCGTACACCTGGACTGAGAAGACATGTTCCGAACCGCCCTGCGCAACGTGCTAGCGCACAAGGCCAGGCTGCTGATGACCGTGCTCGCCGTGATGCTGGGCGTGGCGTTCGTCTCCGGCACCCTGGTCTTCACCAACACCATCTCCGACGCGTACCAGAAGAGCTCGGCGAAGGGCTTCGACCAGGTCGACGTCGCCGTCCAGCCGGAATCCGTGAAGGACGAAGGCGACAAGCTCGGCAAGGACCCGGAGCTCACCCAGGCGCTGCTGGACAAGGCCGCCAAGGCCCCCGGCGCCGAGTCGGCCATAGGCGTGGTCACCGGCTTCACCGCCATCGCCGACAAGGACGGCAAGCTGATCGGCGGCGGCTTCCAGTCGCAGGGCGGCAACTACTGGGGCGACAAGGACCCCCGCTACCCGCTCGACAGCGGCAAGGCCCCGACCGGCAAGAACCAGGTCGCGATCGACGCCGAAACGGCCAAGCGCGCCGGCTACAAGGTCGGCGACACCATCCGGATCTCGATCGACGGCCCGGTCCTCACCCCCACCATCACCGCCGTCTTCACCACGGACGACGGCAACGTCGCCGCCGGCGGCAGCCTCGCCCTCTTCGACACGGCCACCGCACAGCAGCTGTTCCACAAGACGGGCACGTACGACGAGATCGACGTGAAGGCGGCCCCGGGCACCAGCCAGACCGCCCTCCGGACGAGCCTCGACAAGGTCCTCCCGAAGGACACCGTCGACACCACGACGGGCCAGCAGCTCGCCGACGACCAGGCCGCCATGATCGAGTCGTCGATGAGCGGCCTCAAGACCGGCCTCCTGGTCTTCGCCGGCATCGCCCTGTTCGTCGGCACGTTCATCATCGCCAACACCTTCACCATGCTGGTGGCCCAGCGCACCAAGGAACTCGCGCTCCTGCGCGCGGTCGGCGCCTCACGCAAGCAGGTCACCCGCTCCGTACTCCTCGAAGCCTTCGTGGTCGGTACGGTCGCAGCGGTGACGGGCCTGATCGCCGGCATCGGCATCGGCGCGGGCCTGCGCAGCCTGATGGGCATGCTGGACGCGACCGTCCCGGCGGGCCCGCTGGTCATCTCCCCGGGCACGATCGCCACGTCGTTCGCCGTCGGCATCCTGATCACGATGCTCGCCGCCTGGCTCCCGGGCCGCCGCGCCGCGAAGATCCCCCCGGTCGCGGCGATGAGCAGCGTGCACGCGGCGGCGACGACCAAGTCGCTGGTCCTGCGGAACACCCTCGGCGCCCTGTTCTCCGCGGCGGGCATCGCGGTGGTGCTCTTCGCGACGACGCTGGACGGCTCGGCCGGCCAGGCCCCGATGGGCATGGGCGCGGTCCTGCTGATCATCGGCGTCTTCATCCTCACGCCCCTCCTCTCCCGCCCGCTGATCGCCGCCGCGGCCCCGGTCCTGCGCATCTTCGGCGTCTCGGGCAAGCTGGCCCGCCAGAACTCCGTACGCAACCCGCGCCGCACGGCCGCCACGGCCTCCGCGCTGATGATCGGGCTCACGCTCATCACGGGCATGACGGTGATGGCGGGCAGCCTGCAGACGTCGATCGACAAGATGGCCACCGCCGCGCTCAAGGCGGACTACGTGGTCTCGATGGCGAACATGAACTCCCTCTCCCCCGACGTCGAGAAGAAGCTCGACAAGGTGAAGGGCGTCACCGCCACGAGCCCCATGCGCAACGCGCCGGCCCGCATCGACGACCAGACCGAGTACCTGACGGGCGTGAACGGCTCCACGATCGGCGAGCTGACCGACCTGAAGGTCGACAACGGCTCCTTCAAGGTCGGCGGCACGCAGGTCGTCGTGGACGACGAGACGGCCAAGGACCGCGGCTGGAAGGCCGGTTCGACGTTCACGGCCTCGTTCGAGGACGACAAGAAGCAGCAGCTGACGGTCTCCGGGGTCTACGAGGGCAACGAACTCATCCGGGGCATCCTGCTCGACACCGCGACACTCGCCCCGCACCAGGCGAACCGGGCGGACCCGGCCGACATGCAGGTCATGGTGAAGACGTCGGGCGGCCCGTCCGACGCGACCAAGGACAGCCTGGAGAAGGCGCTCGGCGACAACCCGGCCATCAAGGTCCAGGACAAGCAGGACGTCTCGAACGAGATCGCGCAGATGTTCACGCTGATTCTGAACATGCTGTACGGCCTGCTGGCGATGGCGGTCATCGTCGCCGTCCTCGGCGTCATCAACACGCTCGCGATGTCGGTCTTCGAGCGCTCGCAGGAGATCGGCATGCTCCGCGCGATCGGCCTCGACCGCAAGGGCATCAAGCGGATGGTCCGTCTGGAGTCCCTGGTCATCTCCCTCTTCGGCGGCGTGCTCGGCGTGGGCCTGGGCGTGTTCTTCGGCTGGGCGGCCGGTGAACTCCTGGCCGGCAAGATGCCGACGTACGAACTGGTCCTGCCCTGGGGCCGGATGGGCCTCTTCCTGCTCCTGGCGGCGACGGTCGGCATCCTCGCGGCCCTGTGGCCGGCGCGGCGCGCGGCGCGCTTGAACATGCTGACGGCGATCAAGTCGGAGTAACACCCAGCTCGAAGCAGCAAGAAGAGGGGGCCCGTTCCGATAGGAACGGGCCCCAACTCCGTACGGCCGCCGAACGCAGAACGCGGCCAGAACCCCAGTTCGTACCCCTAGTTCCAGGTACGAGCCCGAAGAGGCATCCCCGAAGCCCCCGACTCGGGCGTCCGAACGGCCAGCACCTGGTTCACCCCGATCCGGTTCCGCTCGAAGGCGAGGGCGGAGGCGGCCATGTAGAGCCGCCAGACCCGGGCCCGCCCGGGGCTGGTGAGCCGGACCGCGTTCGCCCAGTCCGCCTCCAGGTTGGCGACCCAGTGGCGCAGCGTGAGCGCGTAGTGCTCGCGGAGCGACTCAACATCGCGGACCTCGAACCCAGCCGTCTCCAGCCGGCTCACGGTCCCGCCGATCGGGGCGAGTTCGCCGTCCGGGAAGACGTACGCGTCGATGAACTCATCGATCTCGTACGCCGATTCGTCGCGCCGGGGCCGACGCCCGATCTGATGGTTGAGGAGCCGTCCGCCCGGTTTCAGCAGGGCGAACAGATCCCGCGCGTACTCCAGATAGCGGTCGCTGCCGACGTGTTCGGCCATGCCGATGGAGGAGATCGCGTCGTACGGACCGTCGGTGACGTCGCGGTAGTCCTGGACGCGGATCTCGATCCGGTCGGTGAGCCCCTCCTCCGCGACACGCTTGCGGGCGTACGCGGCCTGCTCCTGGGAGAGGGTGACGCCGACGACGCTCACGCCGTACTCACGGGCGGCGTGGATGGCCATCGAACCCCAGCCGCAGCCGACGTCGAGCAGCCGCATGCCCGGCTTCAGATCGAGCTTGCGGGCGACGAGTCCGAGCTTGTCGCGCTGGGCGTCCTCCAGGGTGCCGTCCGGGGAGTCCCAGTAGGCGCACGAGTAGACCATGGACGGCCCGAGGACGATCTCGTAGAAGTCGTTCCCCACGTCGTAGTGATGGCTGATCGCCCGTCTGTCGCTGCGCTTGGTGTGCAGGTGGGAGCGTCTGCGCACCTCCTCGCGGGGCGGGGCGGGGGGCAGGGGCGGCCCCGCCATCCGTACGAGCCCCCACACGGCGGCCCGCACGTCCGGGTCCCGCAGGGCCTCGCGCAGGGTCCGGGCGTCCTCGCCGCGCTCCCACACCAGCTCGGCCATGACGTCCAGGACGGCGTACAGATCGCCGTCCACGGTCAGGTCCCCGGCGACCCAGGCACGGGCCATGCCCAGTTCGCCAGGCTTCCAGAGCAGCCGGCGCAGGGCCCGGCGGTTCCGTACGACGAGTACGGGGCTCTCGGGCGGGCCCGCCTCCGAGCCGTCCCAGGCGCGAATGCGCACCGGGAGCGGGGCTCCCAGCAACTGCTCCATCAGCGCCTTCAGCCGCAGCGCCGCGTCCTGCATGACGCACACCTCCGTGACGACGGATCCCACAGACTCCAACACCACGTAAACACCAACGGGCCCGATGCGCAGTCCCGCCAAAGTGTTACTTCTGAGCAAAATACGTGCAGTCGACACGCAAACCAGGGGCTTGAGCGCCCCCTCACTCGGGGGCTCCGCCCCCGAACCCCCGCTCCTCAAACGCCGGAGGGGCTGGAATGCAGGGTGGCTGCTTGCCTGACGTCGAGTGCGGGTTGTGTGTGGCTGGTCGCGCAGTTCCCCGCGCCCCTAAAAAGACCCGGCGTCCCCTCTTCCAGCCCGTCCGGCCACCTCCAGCCCGTCCGGCCACCTCCAGCCCGTCCGGCGTTTGAGGACGAGCGCGTTCAGCGCGATACGGGGGTTCGGGGGCGGAGCCCCTGAGTAAGTGACGGGAATGGGTAGGGGCGGCGGGGGCGAGAGAAAACACCGAAGGGGGCCGCCCGCACCACGGATGGCGGGAGGCCCCCTTCGGGGTGGAGCAGGTGACCGGAGGTCAGGAGGCCTTGGCCTTCTCCTCGGTCTTGGCGGGCGACGGCTCGGCCTTCGGGGCAACCGCCGGCGCCGGCTTCGCAGCCTCGTAGAACTCCTCACGAGGAGTCTCCATGGCCCCGAGCGAGACGACCTCACGCTTCAGGAACATCGCGAGAGTCCAGTCCGCGAAGACACGGATCTTGCGGTTCCACGTCGGCATGGCCAGCCCGTGGTAACCCCGGTGCATGTACCAGGCGAGACGACCCTTGAGCTTGATCTTCATCTTGCCCATGACGATCATCGCGACGCCCTTGTGCAGGCCGAGCCCGGCGACCGCACCCTTGTTGGCGTGGCTGTAGTCCTTCTGCGGGAAGCCCCGCATACCGGAGATCACGTTGTCGCCGAGGACCCGGGCCTGCCGCAGCGCGTGCTGCGCGTTCGGCGGGCACCAGGCGTTCTCGTTGCCGGCCTTGCGGCCGACGAGGTCCGGCACCTGGGCGTTGTCGCCGGCGGCCCAGACGTAGTCCGTGCCCTGCACCTGGAGCGTGGTCTGCGTGTCCACGTGACCACGGGGACCGAGCGGCAGACCGAAGCGGGAGAGCACCGGGTTGGGCTTGACGCCGGCCGTCCACACGATGGTGTTGGAGTCGACCTCGAGGCCGTTCTTCAGCACCACGTGGCCGTCGACGCAGGAGTCCATGGAGGTGGAGAGGTAGACCTCGACCCCACGTCCTTCGAGGTGCTCCTTGCCGTACTGGCCGAGCTTCGGACCGACCTCGGGAAGGATCTTGTCCGCGGCGTCGACGAGGATGAACCGCATGTCCTCGCGCGACACGTTGTTGTAGTACTTGGCCGCGTCGCGGGCCATGTCCTCGACCTCGCCGATGGTCTCCGCACCCGCGAAGCCACCGCCGACGAAGACGAAGGTCAGCGCCTTGCGCCGCACGTCTTCGTCGGTCGTGGAGTCGGCCTTGTCGAGCTGCTCAAGCACGTGGTTGCGCAGGCCGATGGCCTCCTCGATGCCCTTCATACCGATGCCCTGCTCGGCGAGGCCGGGGATCGGGAAGGTGCGCGAGACCGCGCCCATCGCGATGACGAGGTAGTCGAAAGGCAGCTCGTACGCCTCACCCACGAGGGGGGCGATCGTGGCGACCTTGCGGTCCTGGTCGATGGTCGTGACCCGGCCGGTCAGAACTTCCGCCTTGGGCAGCACGCGTCGCAGCGGGACGACGACGTGCCGAGGCGAAATGCTGCCGGCGGCGGCTTCGGGGAGGAAGGGCTGGTAGGTCATGTACGACCGGGGGTCGACGACCGTGACGGTCGCCTCGCCGTAGCGCATCTTCTTGAGAATGCGCCGAGCTGCGTACAGGCCTACGTACCCACCGCCTACTACGAGGATCCTGGGACGCTCCGTGGTGCTCATGCCATCGAGTATCCACCTGCCTCAGGGGGGTGGCTCGTGCGCCCCTTCACAAGCTTCTTCACACCCTCTGCTACACTGCGCGGCTCACGTGAGCGAGGTCATGGTCCGGCAGGGGAACCGGGGTGCGGTGCGGGCCGTTGTCAATGCCGCGTGAGCTGCCGCTCCGGCCGTTCGACCCCCCTGAACCAGCCCCCTTTTTCATACGATCGCAGCACTCGCGGAACACCCTGTTGATCATGCTCCGGGGCCGCTCGAAGGCCCCGGGTGACCCGTAGGGACGAAAACCTCGCCCAACAGGGCCGATTCTCTTGTGAAGAACTTCACGAACTTTTCCGACGGGGCGTTCCCGGGACCGTTTCCAAGACCGTTCAGAGGCCTTCCGAAGCGCTCATACGTCATCCGACCTGCTCAGTCGAGGAGCACTCCAGGCCATCTCCAGGCCATCACTAGTCCATCCCTAGGCCATCCCTAGGCCACAGACCACGCGATCCCGTCGAGGATGTCGTGCTCGCTCACGACCACCTCGTCCGCCCCGATCCGCTCCATGACCGAGAGCAGTACGAGGGCGCCGGCGCCGATGACGTCGACCCGGCCCGGGTGCATCGAGGGGATCGCGGCACGCTCGGCGTGGGTCGCGGACAGCAGCCGCTCGGTGATCTCGCGGACGCGTTCGTAGGAGACCCGGGAATGGTGGATGGCCTCGGAGTCGTACTCAGGGAGGTCCTGGGCGATCGCCGAGACCGTGGTCACGGATCCGGCGAGCCCGACGAGCGTACGGGCCTCGCGCAGCGGCACGGACTCCTCGGCGAGATCGAGGGCGGCCTCGATGTCGGCGCGGATCGCCGCGACCTGCTCCGGGGCCGGCGGGTCGCCGACCCCGCCGTCGTGCACGAGGTGCCGTTCCGTCATCCGTACGCAGCCGATGTCGACCGAGCGGGCGGCCCGGACGTGGTCCTCGCCCACGACGAACTCCGTGGAGCCGCCGCCGATGTCCACCACGAGGTAGGGCTTGGCCAGGTCGTCCCGGCCCGTGAGCTCCTTGGTGGCGCCCGTGAACGAGAACTCCGCCTCCTGGTCGCCGGAGATGACCTCGGGCTCCACGCCCAGGATGTCGAGGACTCCTCGTACGAACTCGTCTCGGTTCTCGGCGTCTCGGGAGGCGGAGGTCGCCACGAAGCGGAGTCGCTCCGCGCCGTGTTCCTTGACGATGGCCGCGTACTCGCGGCAGGCCGCGAAGGTCCGCTCCAGCGCGTCCGGAGCGAGTCTTCCCGTCCGGTCGACGCCCTGGCCCAGCCTGACGATCGTCATCCGGCGGTCCAGGTCGACGAGTTCCCCCGTCGCCGGATCCGCGTCCGCGACGAGCAGCCGGATCGAGTTGGTACCGCAGTCGATGGCGGCGACGCGAGTCATGAGTGATGCTCTCCTGTTGCGATCGTGGCTCCGGGGGCGCCCGAGCATTTTCTCGCCCCCGCCGCCCCTACCCATTCCCGTCACTACTCGGGGGCCAGCCCCCGAACCCCCAAAAGACTGCGCAGTTCCCCGCGCCCCCAAGGTCTTTAGGGGCGCGGGGAACTGCGCGATCAGCCACAGCCGGACCCGCACCCAAAAACGCACCCCACGGGGTCTGGGGCGGAGCCCCAGGGGACGGGAATGGGTAGGGGCGGCGGGGGCGAAATCACACCTCGGTGGACACCACGCACGCCCCCTTGCGCCACCACTCCGCCAGCAGCGCGATCGCCTCGTCCCCCAGGGGGTTCACCCCCGGCCCGGCGGCCAGGGAGTGGGCGACGAGCACGTGGAGGCACTTCACCCGGTCCGGCATACCGCCCGCGCTCGGAAAGCCCTCGAGCACCTCGATGGAGTCGCGCCGAGCGATGTAGTCCTCGTGCGCCGCCCGGTACGCGGCCGCCAGCTCGGGATCCGTGGCGAGCCGGTCGGTCATCTCCTTCATGACCCCGTTCGCCTCCAGCGTCCCGATGGCGGAGGCCGCCCGCGGACACGTGAGGTAGTAGGTCGTCGGGAAGGGAGTCCCGTCCGGAAGACGGGGAGCCGTCTCGACGACGTCCGGCTGCCCGCACGGACAGCGGTGCGCGATAGCGCGCAGCCCGCGCGGCGGCCTCCCGAGCTGCTGCTTGAAGGCCTCGACGTCCGCGTCGGTGGGCTCGGTGCGCGGGGTGGGCGGCGGGGGCGTTTCCATGCCTGTGGGTAAGTCTCTCTAGTCAGTTCTCTGAGTGGATCACCGGCGAATCACCGGCTGGATCACCTGTCGGGTCACCTGTCGGCGGCGTCTGCCTTGTCGACGCCGTCCCAGACGTTGGCGTACCAGGCCCGGTCGGCCGCCGTCTGATCCGTACGCGTCTTCTTCGCCGCGTCGGGGTCGATCACGATGTAGCCGGTCTCGCCCGGCATCACGTAGTGCAGCCGCTCCCGGATGCGCTGCTCGGCGTACGCGTCGTCCTGCCACCGCGCCTTGAGGTCGCGCAGCTGCTCGACCCGCTGCCGGGCCTGCTCCCGCTCGCGCTGGAGGTCGGCGACCTCGGCGCGCTGGGAGACGTACTGCCTTATGGGATAGGCGAGAGCCACCACGAGCGTGCACAGGACGAGCGCGAGGAGTGCCGCCCGGCCGGTCAGCCGCGAGCGGCGAGCCTGCCGCTTGGTCTGCGAGCGGTAGACACGGGCGGCGGTCTGCTCACCGAGCAGCCGCAACCTGGTCGAGGTGGAGAACCGGTCGCGGTCCTTCACGGCCATCTGTCCCGCCTCCCCGGTACGAACCAGTCGAGTACATCGCGTACATCGAGCCCGTCGAGCCCGTCGAGCCCATCACGTGCGTACGTCCCCGCACACGGTACGGGACCGAGTACGGGGACGTACGTACGACGCTTCCTACGAAGACGAAGCCCGAAGACGAAGCCCGAGGGCTCAGCCCTTGAAGCGCGGGAAGGCCGAACGGCCCGCGTACACCGCCGCGTCGTCGAGGATCTCCTCGATGCGCAGCAGCTGGTTGTACTTGGCGACGCGGTCCGAGCGGGCCGGGGCGCCGGTCTTGATCTGGCCGCAGTTCACCGCGACGGCGAGGTCGGCGATCGTGACGTCCTCGGTCTCGCCGGAGCGGTGGGACATCATGCACTTGAAGCCGTTGCGCTGGGCCATCTCGACGGCGTCCAGGGTCTCGGTCAGCGAGCCGATCTGGTTGACCTTGACGAGCAGGGCGTTGGCGGAGCCCTCCTCGATGCCGCGGGCGAGGCGCTCCGGGTTGGTGACGAAGAGGTCGTCGCCGACGATCTGGACCTTGTCGCCCAGCTTCTCGGTGATGACGTTCCAGCCGGCCCAGTCGTCCTCGTACAGCGGGTCCTCGATGGAGACGAGCGGGTAGGCCGCGACGAGCTCCTCGTAGTACTCCGTCATCTCGGCGGCGGAGCGCTCCTTGCCCTCGAAGAGGTACTTGCCGTCCTTGTAGAACTCGGAGGCGGCGACGTCGAGCGCGAGGGCGACCTGCTGGCCGGGGATGTAACCGGCCTCCTTGATCGCGTCGAGGATCAGGTCCAGGGCCTCGCGGTTGGAGCCGAGGTTCGGGGCGAAGCCGCCCTCGTCGCCGAGGCCGGTGGACAGACCGCGGCTCTTCAGGACCTTCTTGAGGGTGTGGTAGACCTCGGCGCCCCAGCGCACGGCCTCGGAGAAGGACTCCGCGCCGATCGGGGCGATCATGAACTCCTGGATGTCGACGTTGGAGTCGGCGTGCGACCCACCGTTCAGGATGTTCATCATCGGGACCGGCAGCAGGTGCGCGTTCGGTCCGCCCAGGTAGCGGAAGAGGGGGAGGTCGGACGCCTCGGACGCGGCGTGGGCGACGGCGAGGGAGACGCCGAGGATGGCGTTGGCGCCGAGCGAGCCCTTGTTGTCGGTGGCGTCCAGGTCGATCATGGCCTGGTCGATGAGGCGCTGCTCGGTGGCGTCGTAGCCGACGAGCTCCGGGCCGAGCTGCTCGATGACGGCGAGGACGGCCTTCTCGACACCCTTGCCGAGGTAGCGGTTGGGGTCTCCGTCACGGAGCTCAACAGCCTCGAAGGCACCGGTGGAGGCGCCGGACGGAACGGCGGCACGACCCGTGCTGCCGTCGTCGAGGCCGACCTCGACCTCGACCGTGGGGTTGCCTCGGGAGTCCAGGATTTCCCGGGCTACGACGACGTCGATGGACGGCACGAGCATCTCCTTCTGGGATGTGACGCAAGCTGTCCGGGCCGAGGGCCCGGTTGGGTGCGGACCTGTGGTGGCCCCGCGGCATGAGCCTAACCGGCTGCCGGGGTTCGGCCAGCCCTCGACCGCCTCCTGGACAGAACCGAGAGTAAATTGTTTCCGAACGGAACAAAGCGGGAGGACGGCGAGAGGGAAGCGCGGGAAAGAAAAAGCCCCGCCCCGGTGCGTACGGGGGAACACGCACCGGAGCGGGGAGCCCGTGGGGGACGGGGGTGGCCCTCACGAGGCCTCCACTATGGGGGACACGGATGTGAGGGCGCTGTGGTTCAGCCGCAATCCGAATATGAACCCGGAGGTTCGGAGTCCGGAGATCCGGCCGAGGCTGAGCGGCCAAGGCCTCGGCCGGGGCGCGGCTGACCGAAGGTCAGCGGTGTCAGCTGAGGTGCAGCTGCTGGCCCGGGAAGATGAAGTCGGCGTCGTCGACGATGTCGTCGTTCAGCTTGTACAGCTTCGCCCAGCCGCCCTTGACGTTCTTCTTCTCGGCGATCTCGCTGAGGGTGTCACCCTTGACGACCTTGTACTCGCCGTCACCCTTCTCGACCTTCTTGCCGGTCGGGGTCTCGACGGTCTTCTTCGCGGTCGAGCGCTCCTGGGAACGCGAGGCGCGCTCCTCGGAGGACTTGGTGCTCTGCTGCTGAGACTGCGAGGTGCTCTGGCCGGAGTCGCCCGAGTTCGAGGGAGCCGGGGCGCCACCGGTCGAGGCGCCGGACAGGCCCACGCCACAGCTCGGCCAGGCACCCTTGCCCTGGCCCGCGAGGACCTTCTCGGCGACGGCTATCTGCTCGGCCTTGGAGGCCTGGTTGGCGGTGGAGGCGTACGCCGTGCCGCCGTACGCGGCCCAGGTGGAGGCCGAGAACTGCAGGCCGCCGTAGTAGCCGTTGCCGGTGTTGATCGACCAGTCGCCGCCGGACTCGCACTGGGCGACGGCGTCCCACTCGGAGGCGGTGGCGGCGGAGGCTCCCGTGGCGCCCATCAGCGGGACGGCGACGGCCGCGGTGGTGACACCGGCGAGCGTGGCGATGCGGGTGGCCTTGGACGGGCGGCGGTGCTTGCCCTTGCCGGAAAGCAGCATGAAGTGATCCCCTCACCGACGCCTGCGAGGTGAGCTGTCGGGTTCGGGCCGAGTGAGTTGCCCGGCCGCGCGACACTGCTGTCACGCGGCTTAACCCCAAGCCGTACCCGGCCTCAACGACCGGGTCCGGCACTTACCTTGGGTCCCCCGCTCCTGCCTACGGCGCTTGACGCGACGACTGTTCCCGTACGGCCGCTGGCAGGATTCGGCGTTGCGACCGTCGGGGCTCACCAGTGGCGAGCGGTCACGACCGTAGACACGCGATCCGCCGAATTTCAAAGACGATCAGGCTCTTGAGATCCATGTCTCACTTTCACCAAATCGGACATTCAGCGCGAACTACCGCTGTTTTTCGCCCGATTCGACGCCTTGATGACCACATGGCACATCGCGCGTACCGCTACTTGTCCGCCGTCCGCAGGCCGTCCACATCGAGGCTCTGACCGGGGATGATGAAGTCCGGGTCGTCGCCGATGGCTTCCTTGTTCTCGGCGTAGAGCGCCTGCCATCCACCCTCGACGCCAAGGGAGTCGGCGATCTCCCAGAGGCTGTCGCCGGAACGCACGGCGTACGAGCCCTCGGCGGCGACGCGCGACTCGCTGTCGCTGCGCGAGGCGTGCCGGCCGGCGGAGTCGTCCGCGCGGGAGTCGGTGGCGCCCTCGTCGGCACTGCCACCCCTGTGACGGCCGGAGCCAGTGTCTTCCGTTCCGGAACCCTCGGCCGAAGCATCCCCACTCTGGGACGACTTGTCCGGGTCGTCACTCTTTGCGGTGGCACCTGTGGACGGGCTGCCGGAATCCTGTGAGTCGGCGCTGTCACCGCTACCGCTGGACGAGTCGGACGAACTGGAAGAACCAGACGTGTCGGACTTCGTCCCGTTGCTGTCGTCCCCCATACCCAGGCCGGACAACGGAGTCGGGGAGTCGTCCGCGACCCCCGTGTCGACGTCGGCCGAGCCGGAGTTCTGCGTCAGACCCGCGACGAGACCGCAGGTCGCCCAGGCACTCGCGCCCTGCTTCGCGAGGATCTTCTCGGCGACGGATATCTGCTGCGAACGGCTGGCCTGGTCGGCGCTCGGCGCGTAGTCGAGGCCGCCGTTGTCCTCCCAGGTCTCCTGGGTCATCTGGAGGCCGCCGTAGTACCCGTTGCCGGAGTTCGCGCTCCACGAGCCACCGCTCTCGCACTCCGCGACCGCGTCCCAGGTGGTACCGCTTGCGGCACTCGCGCCGGTCGCACCGAGCAGCGGGATCGCGATGGCCGACCCGGTCACGCCCGCCGCGACGAGGAGAGCCGGAGCCTGACGGGGGCGACGGTGACGACCGTTCCCGGAGAGCATGCGGTTGCCTTTCGCGTGACAGCAAGGACTGCGCACAGCGCGCAGCCGACGACTGCGCCTGTGACTGCTGCGGCAGGTGGGACCGGCCGCATTGATGGGTGAACGTATAGGCAGTCGAACTCTTGTCACAAGTCGATGCAGCGCAGATAACGTGAAGATCACAAACTTGACGGAGTCTCATGTTCCGTCGACTCCGTCTGCTAGTCACCCGCTAGTCCGTACGCACCTTCCCGGAAGGGGCGAACTCCACCGGAAGCGTGCGCAATCCGCGCATGATGAGCCCCCCACGCCATCGCAAATCGGCGGAATCGCCCGCGAGTTGCAGATCAGGGAGGCGGGTGAGGAGCGTGGCCAGCGCGGTCTGGCCCTCCAGCCGGGCGAGGGGTGCGCCGAGGCAGTAGTGGATGCCATGGCCGTAACCGAGGTGCTGGTTGTCACGGCGGGAGAGGTCCAGGGTGTCGGGCTCGTCGAACCGGGCGGGGTCACGGTCGGCGGCGGCGAGCACGACGAGTACGGGGTCGCCGGCGGCGATGTCCTGCCCGCCGATGCTCAGCGGCTCGGTGGCGAACCGCCAGGTGGCCAGCTCCACCGGCCCGTCGTAGCGGAGCAGTTCCTCGACACCGCTCGCGAGCAGGTCCATGCGGCCGGATGCGAGGGAGTCCTGGAGCTGTTGCCGCTGCTCGGGGTGGGTGAGCAGCGCGTACGTGCCGTTGCCGATCAGGTTCACCGTCGTCTCGAAACCGGCGAACAGGAGGATGAAGGCCATCGCGGCGGCCTCGTTCTCGGTGAGGTGCTCGCCGTGGTCGGAGGCCCGGATGAGACCGGAGAGGAGGTCCTCGCCCGGCGCGGGCAGCTCCGTCAGTTCCTCGCGCTTGCGGTGGATGAGCTCGGCGAGATAGCCGCGCATCTTCTTCACGGACCGCGCCACGCCCCCGCGCGGCCCTCCGCCGTGCCGGATCATCATCCCGGCCCAGTCGCGGAAGTCGTCCTGGTCCTCGCGCGGGACGCCCAGCAGATCGCAGATGGCGTAGATGGGGAGCGGAAACGCGAACTCGTGGATGAGGTCGGCCTCTCCCTTCTCCACGAACCCGTCGATGAGCCGGTCGGTCAACTCCTGCACCCGGGGCGCGAATTCGGCCACCCGTCGAGGTGTGAACGCCTTGCTGACGAGCCGCCGGAGCCTGGTGTGGTCCGGCGGGTCGATGTTGAGGAGGTGCGTCATCAGCTCGGCCTTGCGCTCGCCGGGGATGCCGGTCTTCCCCTTCGCGTGCGCGGGCTCGTCGTGATGGGCGGGGTTCTTGCTGAGCCGGCCGTCGGCAAGGGCCTGCTTGGCATCCGCGTACCGGGTCACCAGCCAGGCCTCGACCCCGCTGGGGAGTTTCGTCCGATGCACGGGGGCGTGCTCCCTGAGCCAGGCGTACGCCGGGTAGGGGTCGGTCGCGAACTCCCAGGTGAAGAGTTCCGGGGCAGGTTCCCCCGCGGAGAGCTGAGCAGGTGTTTCCGTCACTCCTCGACCGTATCGGGAGGGTGGTGAAAGCCGCCCCGAGATCGTCGTGGCCCGCCGCGGCCGCTCTCCGAGCCGGGCTCAGTTCCGCGGCTTGCGCTGTTCGTCCCGGAACATCCTTGAATCACCTGCTCCTTGACCCCGTGAGCCGGAAACTCCATACATTCGCGCCCGTGGACCCCGATCTCCTCCGGACCAGTTTCTCGGTCGTCGAAAGACGAGCCGAATTCGCGGCCAAGTACTTCTACTCGCACCTCTTCTGGCACCACCCCGATGTCCGCTCCCTGTTCCCGCTGGATTTCCCGGAGGACATGGAACGCCAACGGGACCGTCTGTTCGCCGCGTTGACGCTTGTCGTGGGGCGGCTGGGAGAACCGGGGATGCACGAGTACCTGTGGGAACTGGGGCGGGACCACCGGAAGTATCTGGCGCGGCCGGAGCACTACGCGGCGGTGGGCACGAGCCTGATCGCCGCGTTCGCCACCGTCTCGGGGGCGGCATGGAACACGGAGGTGGAGAAGGCCTGGGACGAGGCGTACGCCGTGATCGCGGACGCGATGATGGACGGCGCGTGGGAGGCGGAGAGCAGGGGCGAGCCGCCCTGGTGGGACGCCGAGGTGCTCGGCCGCACCAGGCACGGGGACGACCTCACCGTGCTGAAGCTGCGCCCCCACCGCCCCCTCCTCCATCTGCCCGGCCAGTACGTGAGCGTCAACAGCCCCCGGATCCCGGGCGTCTGGCGCCCCTACTCCTTGGCCAACGCGCCCCGTCCCGACGACACCGTCGACTTACATGTCAGCCTCGTCGAGGACGGTGTCCTGTCCACCGAGCTCGTGCGGCGCACCCGGGAGGGCGATGTCCTGCGGCTCGGCGCGCCAGGTGGCCGGTTAACCCTGCGGACGCCGGTGGAGCGGCCCGTCACCTTCATCGCCGCGGGTACCGGGTGGGCTCCGGTGAAGGCGCTGCTGGAGCAGCTGGTGTGGGAGCCGGGCTCGTACGACGAGGCCCGGCTCTTCGTTGTCGCCCGGGACACCACGTACCTCTACGACCGGGCCGCGCTCGGGGAGTTATGCACGCGGCTGCCGCACCTCGACGTCACCGTCATAACGCCCGCGCCCGGCCGGCCGAAGGCCCAGGCCACCGGCCGGCTGCTGACGGCTCTGGGCAACCGGGCCAACTGGGCCCGCCACGACATCTATCTGGCCGGTCCGCCCAGGCTGGTCGACGAGACCGCCGATGTCCTCCCCGCTCTCGGCGCCGACCCCGAGCGCGTCTTCTGCGACGATCTGCCGCCCGCCGACCAGGGACAGGCCCGCCCGCTCGGCCCGGGCCAATGGCTTCTCCACCGGCCCCGCCCGCACTGGCACAACCCGTCGGCGCGCGCTCCCGACTGAGGGCCTCAGCACGGGAACCTGACCGACTCCCGCCTAGCCCTCACTCACCCGTATCGCGTCCCGGTACGCCCGCGCCGCCACCCTGAGCGCCGCCTCCGGGTCCACGCCGTCCGTCTCGGCGCGGACCGCCAGCGCCAGTAGTTCGTAGCCGACGCCCTCGCCCTGAGGCAGCGGCACCTCCAAGCCTGCCGTACGCGCGCGGGAGGCCAGTTTGGCGGCGAGTGCGAGGCCCGGCTGGCCGAGCGGGACGCCCTCGGTCACGGATGTCCGCCGCTTCTCGACGGCCTTGGTGCGCAGCCAGTGCTCCTTGACCTCCTCGGGGGTCGAGGCGGTCTCGTCTCCGAAGACGTGCGGGTGGCGGTGGATGAGCTTGGTGACGATGCCGCCCGCCACGTCGTCGATGGAGAAGGGCTCGTCATCGTCCTCCGGACCGCCTTCCTCGGCGATCCGAGCGTGGAAGACGACCTGGAGCAGAACGTCACCGAGCTCCTCGCGCAGCTCGTCGCGGTCGCCCTCCTCGATGGCCTCGACGAGTTCGTACGCCTCCTCGATGCCGTATTTCGCCAGGCCCTTGTGGGTCTGCTGGGAGGACCAGGGGCACTCGACTCGGATGCGGTCCATGACCTGGACGAGGTCGAGGAGGCGGGCGCCCGGGAGGTCGTACGACGCGGGGAGCAGTTCGAGGTCGGGCATCTGAACGCGCCCGGAGCCGGCGAGCCGGGCCAGGCCGTCCGTCAGGCGCGGCTCGCCCTCGCCGGTGGCCACGACGACGACCGTGTGCCCGCCGGCGCAGGCGTCGACCAGGTCCTCGGCGGTCGGCGCGGACTCGTCGACCTGGATGCCCGCCTCGCGCAGATACGGCAGCTGGGGGTGCGTGCCGTCCGCGCACAGGACGCGGTCGGCGCCGTGCAGCGTCTGCCAGGCGGGCCAGGACAGGAGTCCGGGCGCGACTCGGTGGCTGGTGGTGAGCAGGACGATGCGCCCCGGGCTGGATGCGTTCACACACCGAACGTAACCCACGCCACTGACATCAAGGTCACGTGCCGTGAGCGAAGAAGGATCAGGGCCGGACCGGCTACGCCGTTTCCTTGCTTCCCGACGAGGTGACCTCGCGCAGCCAGGGCAGCTTGGCGTCGACGCGGCTGCTCTTCTCCACGTCCCAGTCGCCGTAGCGCGGGTTCAGGTCGACGTCCAGCTTCTTGGACGCCTCGGACAGTGCCTTCCAGAAGGCGGGCTGGCTGGTGTCCGTGCCGAGTGCGGTGGCGAGCTTCTGGGCCTCGATCTGGACGCGGAGGTTGTCGTCGAGCCGCTCGGGCGCGACGCCGTACTGCTGGAGCCAGGCCACTTCCAGCGCCTTCGAGTCGCCCGCCTGCTTCTCCAGTTCGCCGCGGAAGCTCTGGACCTCCTTGCGGGTGACGGTCACGCCCGCGTCCTGTGCGGCCCGGTGCAGGACGCGGTCGAGGACCATGACGTGCAGGGTGTCGCGGGTGAGGCCGCCGGACTTGGCGATGGCCTGTTCATACTGCGCCTCGCCCGTGGTGGCCGCCCGCTGCGCGGACCGTACCTCGTTCACCCGGTTCTCCAGCTGGGAGACGGTGATGCGGTCGCCGCCGACGACGGCCGCGGCGCCGGGATGCGCTTCGTTGCCGCAGGCGGTGAGGAGGGGGGCCGCGGTGACGAGCGCGGCGGAGAGGAGGAACGCGGTGCGACGGCGGCGGTGCAAGGAGACCTCCTGTAGGAGCTTGTGCGGCGGTGCACAAAGTCTTGCGGTGATCGATGGTAGGCAGGGGACCGGCTCTCGGCCACCCATTCGACCCAACGATTCGCCAGGACTTCGGGCACCGTCCCCGGGCCTTCTCCATCCACACGCCGCACAGCGGCCCCGGCCGGTGGCCGCGGGCAGGTGGTCAGCCCCGGACCTGCCCCAGCCATTGCAGGGTCCGGCTGATCTCCGCGACCAGCGGATGGCCGGGGCCCCGCAGCCGTTCGACGTCGTACTGGAGGCGGGCCAGTGTGTCGTGGGCGGCGGCGCGGTCGCCGAGGGCGAGCAGCAGGTGGCCGATGCGGCGGCGGACCTCGAAGGAGAGCTCGGCGTCCTGGGCGACGTACTGGTTCTCGTAGTACGGGAGCAGCGCGCGGTACTCGGCGAGCGCGGCGGCCGGTTCGCCGAGCTGTTCCAGGCACTGGGCGGCCTCGTAGCGGAAGCGCAGGGACTGCGGGTCGGCCTGGCCCGCCTCGGCGGCGCGCTCGTCGGCGAGGAGGCGCAGTTCGGGCAGGGCGCGGCGGTACTGGCCGTCGTCCATCAGCGTGGCCGCGTACTGCTTGCGCAGGGTGCGGACGACGGGTGAGTGCTCGCCGTGCTGGGCGGCGGCGGCCGGGAGGATGCCACCGAGGATGTCGACGGCCTGGGTGATGCGGCCCTCGCCGAGGAGGCGCTTGACCTCGTCGACGGCTCCCGCGACGTCGGGCTTCTCGGCGGCCGGGGTGGCCTGCGGCTGGGCCGCGGGGGTCCGGGCGCGGTCCGGCCAGGGGGCGTGCGGGCGCAGGAAGGGGCGGGTGGGATCGAGCGGGCCGCCGGACGGGATCCCGCGCGCGGGGAGCAGCGGCAGCAGTTGCTCGTACGTCTCCTGTGCGGAGTCCGGGCGATGCTGCGGGTCCTTGGAGAGTAGCCGCAGTACGAGGGCTTCGAGCGCCTCCGGGACCTCGGGGCGCAGGCGGCGGACCGGCAGGGGCGGTTCGTAGAGGTGGCGGTGGAGGACGCCGAGGGCCGTGGAGCCGGAGAACGGCACGTCTCCGCTGAGGAGTTCGTGCAGCAGCACCCCGAGCGCGTACAGATCGGTGTACGGGCCGACCGCGCCGCCCATCGCCTGCTCGGGGGCCATGTAGGCGGGCGAGCCGATGGGTGAGCCGGTGTGGGTGAGGCGGGTGGTGTCCGTGTCCATGACCGACGCGACGCCGAGGTCGAGGACGGTGACCGTGCCGTCCTGCTTGACCATCACGTTCCGCGGCTTGAGGTCGCGGTGGACGATCGGCACGGCGTGCACCGCGGACAGCACGGCACAGAGCTGGGCGGCGACCGAGACGGCCCACTGCCAGGGGTACGGGTCGTGTTCGGCGAGGTGGTCGGAGAGGTCGGCGCCGTCGACGTACTGCATGACGAGGAACAGCTCCTCGCCCTCGCTGCCCGCGTCGTGGACGGTGACCAGGCCGGGGTGGTCGACCTGGGCGGTGACGCGGCACTCGCGCACGAAGCGGCGGCGCAGTTCGTCGGCCTCGGCGCCCGCGACCTTGTCGGGGCGCAGCAGCTTGACGGCGACGCGCCGGTCGAGGCGCTGGTCGTACGCCGTCCACACCTGGCCCATGCCGCCCTGCCCGATGAGCGTGGACAGTTCGTAGCGGCCGGTGATCACACGTCCCGGCGCCACGGTCACCTGCCGTCCTCGTGCTTGCGGAGATAGTCACTCAGCTCGTCCAGCTCGGCGCGCACCTGGTCGATCCTGGCCGGCGCGGGGCGCTGCGGCTGGGGCGGCGGGGCCGGGGCCGGGGTCGGCGTGCCGGGCTGGGGCGTGGCCGGCTGCGGTATCGGCGCCATCGGGGGCACCGGGGTGTGCGGGCCCGTCGCGGAGTTGTACGGCGACTGCTGCTGCGGGTAGCCGTACACGGGCGACGTGGACTGCCGGCCCGGTGCGTAGCCCGCTGTCGCGTAGCTGAGCTGGTGGAAGTGGCGGATGTCCGCCGCGAGGTAGTACGAGATCACGACCACCAGCGAGCCGAAGAGCAGGGCGAGGCCCAGCCAGCCGCCCGGGGTGTGGATCTCGTCGCCACCCTCGGTGCCGAGCAGGACGAGGCCGAGGATCTCGGCCGCGAGTGTGGCCACGAACAGGCCCCAGTCGAGCGACTTCCGGGTCACGAGTGCCAGGCGCAGCATCATCGTCCAGCCGAGCAGGCCGAAGCTGCACACCGAGATCACCACGAAGAACACGCGCAGGAAGACCAGCAACCCGGTCGAGGGTGGCGGCTTCACCGGCTGCGCCTGGCCGTGGCCTTGCATGGTTGCTCCTGGAGACCTGATGAGGACGGACGAAGGGTCGGACGGAGGACGAACCTACGAGTTGGAAGTCCGAGCGTATAGGCCGACAAGGACAACTGTTCCCGGGTTGTACCGAACCGTTGTCGTGCTGATCACTCCGTCCGCCCCAACCGTCTCAGCCGGGCTCGACCGTGCCGTCCGTCAGACCGTCGTACATGCCGCGGACCAGCTGCTCGCCGAGGCGGCCGGCCAGCCGTAGCGCCTCCTCGAACCCGGCGAGCGCCCGGAACCGTTCGCCGTACGTGCGCTGCTGGTCCAGGGGCAGCCGGGGCACCTGGAGGCGGCGGACGTCGAGGCGGGTCGCGGTGGACGCGTAGCTGCTGGCCTGGCGGTTGTTGGCGGTGCCGCGCAGGAAGCCGGCGAGGAACCACGGGTCGATGGCGGCCGGGTCGGGCCGCAGCAGCGCGAGGTTGCGGCCGAGGGCGGCACCCGCGGTCGCCTCGTCGACGACGCGCGCGATGGCGCCACCCCCGAGTACGGGGACGACGACGTCTCCGGGCTCGGTGAGGACCGGTTCCTCGTCGCTCTCGGGCAGCGTTCCGGAAGGCGCTGTTCCGGCGAGGACGTCGTGGTCGGTGAGGACGGGCACGCGCGCGTGGCCGCCGTTTCCGCCCGTACGCAGCTGGAGTGCGCCCCCGCGCGCGAGTTCGCCGATCGTGGTGAGCGGCCAGCGCGTCGGCGGACGCGGGTCGGCGGCGGGCGGGGTGAGTTCGCCGGTGCGGCGGAGGGTCTCGCCGAGGCGGTCGCGTACGTCGGCGAGTTGCTCGGCGCCGCCGCCCGCCGCGGGGGGCGGGAGATGGCGGGCCGGGGCCAGGTCCACGTCGTCGTCGAGGAGTTCGATGACCGGCACCGAACGGCTGAGTCCCGGCTGTTCGGGCGCGGTGCCGGTGCGGTCGAAGGGGCGCCAGGCGTCGAGGACCACGGTGCGCACGGACTGCCAGTCCAGGCCGCCGCGGCCGTCGGCCGTGAACACGCCGGTGTCGGCGAGCAGCACCTCGGGCTGCGCGGGGTGCGCCGTGAGGGCGGGCCTGCGCAGCACCCACAGGTGCAGCGGGAGGTTGTACGGGGGTGCCGCGCCCGGCGGCAGGGCGATCACCGCGCGCAGGGCGCCGCGGCGCAGCAGGTCGGCGCGGATGCGACGGCCGGAACGGCGGGAGGCGGCGGCCGGTGGCATCAGGAGGACGGCGATGCCGCCTTCCTTGAGGCGGGCCAACGCGTGCTGGACCCAGGCCAGTTCGGACTCGGTGCGGGCCGGGAAGCCGTACTCCCAGCGGGGGTCGTAGGCGAGTTCGTCATGGCCCCAGTTGCGCTCGTTGAAGGGCGGATGGCAGAGGACGGCGTCGGCCCTGAGGTTGCCGTACGCGTCGTCACGGAGGCTGTCGGCGGCGGCGGTTCGCACGGTCGTCACGGTGGCCTCGGCGTGGAGGGCGAGGCGCAGTGCGGTGAGGGCGGCCAGTTCGGGGGCGCTGTCCTGGCCGTACAGGTGCTGGTCCTCGATGCCCAACGCGCCTTGTGCGGCGGCCACCGCGCGCAGCAGGGCGCCGGTGCCGCACGCCGGGTCGAGGACGGTCCTGGCGGGGCCCGCGAGGTCGGTCATCAGGGCGGCGAGGCCGGTCGGTGTGAGCGTGTACTGGCGCGGGTTGGCGTCGAGGTGCCTTCGGAGCAGGAACTCGTACGCCTTGCGGGTGCCCAGCTCGGCCGCGAGGTCGGCGGCGCCGCGCAACAGGGGCGCGGACGGGAGGAGTTGGGCGGCGGTCGGTGTGTCCACGGCCCGTTTGCGGACCAGGCCGAAGCGCGGGGTGAGGACCTGGTCGAGAGGCGCGGGCAGCAGTTCGGCGAGGCGCGCGTCGGAGCCGGCGCTCAGCTCCAGCCAGACCGTCGGGCGGTCATTGACGAGCAGGAGCGCGCAGCCGACGTGGACCAGGGCGGCGACCGGCCCCTCCGGGTGACCGGCGAGCTGTTGCCATACGCGCTCGCGCAGGGGCACCTCGGCGAGCTTGCCCTGGGTGCGCAGCCAGGTCTCGACCTCGGTGAGCGCGAAGGAGGGGCTGGTCTCGGTGCCGCCGACGGGTTTGGGGAAGTCGGCGTGGCGTCGCCGCCAGTTGCTGACGGCGGCCCGGCCGACTCCGGCGAGCCTGGCGATTCCCGCCGCGGTGACCTCTGTCCCGTTCTCCTGCACCCGTCGGCTCCCCTTGTCCTGGTGTGTGGCGTCGAGCATACCGACGCATGCGGTAACGACCCATTCACGGCCGTGTACTCATACTTCTACGTGAACCGTGTTGACTCAGTTCACAGGCTCTGCTGTGATTGACCCATCGGATGAACGGCCGCCGAGAACGGCGGCCGTCACCTCTGGGGGAGGGGACTGTCATGGGCGCCAAGGGCAAGATCGCGCTGGGGGTTGTCGTGAGCGTCGTCGTCATCGGCGCGGTGTCGGCGAACGCGGGGGACGGCGGGGACAGCGGTTCCGGGGGCAAGGGCAAGGACTCCGCGGCCTCCGCGGAACGCGAATCCGGCACGAAGACCGACACCAAGGCGGACACGAAGGCCGACACGAAGGCCGACACGAAGAAGGACGCCAAGGCGGACAAGGCCGAGAAGGAGGCGGCGTTCCAGGGCGACGGCGACTTCGAGGTCGGCACCGACGTCAAGCCCGGCACCTACCGGACCACGGGCAACACGGACAGCCTCTGCTACTGGGAGCGCGCCAAGGACGCCTCGGGCGAGATGGACTCGATCCTCGCCAACGACAACGTCAGCGGCACCAGCTATGTGACGATCCCGGCGGGCGACAAGCTCTTCAAGTCGAGCGGCTGCAAGGACTGGGAGGCCGTCGACACGAAGGCGACCGGCACCCCGGCCGCGCTGGTCAAGGGCGACGGCGGGATGCACAGGGTCGGCGTCGACATCGCTCCCGGCACCTACAGGTCCACCGGCAACACCGACGACCTCTGCTACTGGGAGCGCAGCAAGGACGCCTCGCACACCATGGAGTCGATCCTCGCGAACAACAACGTGTCCGGCACGGCCGTCGTGACCGTCGCCGCCGGCGACGCGTACTTCAAGACCACGGGCTGCAAGGACTGGAAGAAGACCGGCTGACGCCACGCGCCGCCGTCCCCGCCACCTGGCCCGCGTCTGCCGTATCCGTTGCCCGCGCGCCTACTCCCCACCGCTCCCCACCGCTCTCTGGCGCCTTCGCGTCCTCGCGCCTTCGCGCCCTCTCTCCTTCTCTCCACCTCGACACTTCAAGGAACTGTCATGCGTCGCACCGCACTTGCCGCTCTCTGCTTCGCCGCCGCGGCCTCCGTCTCGCTCACCGGCTGTCTGCCCGGGGAGGAGAAGGCGGACAGCGAGCCGAAGGGCCCGTTCGCCGGGCAGACCGGCGGCGAGATCGCCGACCAGGCCGTGAAGGCCACCTCGAACGCCTCGTCGCTGCGCATGAAGGGCGACATCAAGGACGACGGCAGCCGCGTCGGCCTGGACATGGCCCTCGACAGAAAGGGCGAGTGCGCGGGCACGATGAGCGCGAACGGCCAGGGCAGGGCCGACCTCGTCAAGACCGGCGACACCCTCTACATGAAGTACGACGAGAAGTTCCTGCGCGCCCAGAGCGACGGCGCGTCCAAGGAGGAGACCGACGGAGTGGTGGCCATGCTGGCCGGCAAGTGGACCAAGATGTCCGCGACCGGTTCGGACGCCAAGGACATCGCGAGCTTCTGCGACCTCGACACCGTGCTCGCGGACTTCCAGGACGTCAACTCCGACGCCACCCGCGGCAGGACGACCACGGTCGACGGCACCCCGGCGATCGTCCTGCACGAGAAGGACGGCAAGGACACCTACACGCTCTACGTCGCCACCGAGGGCAAGCCCTACCTGCTGAAGGTCGTCAGCAAGTCCGCCGAGGACCCGGGCACGGTCACCTTCGGCGACTTCGACACCCCGGTCCCGGCCGAGAAGCCCGCGGGCAAGGTCATGGACCTGAACGAGATGGGCGGCTGACGGAACACGGGCCGGGCCGACGGGGCAGAGGGAAGCCTATGGGGCGCGCCTTCAGGAGGTGCGCCTTCAGGAGGCGCGCCTTCAGGAGGTGCGCCCCAAAGGCATGCCCACCGCGTGCAGGCACGCGTCCCGTCAGCCCCGCAAGGCCCCTGCCGTGCCTCAAAGCGCGTGCCGCACCCACACGTTGGGCTCGACGTACACCGCGTACCCGCGGCGCGGCTCGCAGTGCACCGGCACCAGAGCGCCGGGCACCTCGATCCGGCCCTCCTCGTCGAAGGGCAGCCCCGTCCACGCCCGCCACTCGTCGAGCGACGCCGCCACGGTCATCGACGCCGGCGCCACCGCCTCGATGCGCGCGCCCGCCCGGACGTGGACCCGCAGCCACGGATCGTGCGGGAGCCCGTCGCCGCGCGTCCGGAAGGCGTACTCCGCCATCTCCGTACGCGGCTCCAGATGCTTCGCGCTCGGACGCACCGGGGCGACGACCTCGTCGAAGCCCCGGGCCCGGGCGTTGTCACGCATCGCGGAGAGCATGCGGCCCGACAGGCCGGTGCCCTGGGCGTGCGGAGCGACGACGATCGAGATCGCGCTCACCGTGTCCGGCGTGATGCCGTGGCGCCGGTCGGAGAACGCCCACACCAGCACCTCGTCCCAGCCCCGGGCCGGCAGCTCGCCGCGGTCCTCGTCCGCGAGGGCGAACGGCACGCTGTAGGCGTGCGCGACCACCTCTCCGCGCTCGTCCTCGGCGAACAGCACGTACTCCGGCAGCTCGGTGGCGATGCGGCCGTAGTGCGCGTTGCCTACGGGGTCGTTGCGCAGGAACTCGGGCCAGGTGTCCGCCATTCCCATCACCCGGCCGTGCATCTCGGGCCGCTCGGCGAGGCTCGATACCTTCAGCTCCATGCGGGACACGGTAGGCGCCGACTCGTGCGGTGCGGAACGGATTTACCTCCGCGGAGCCGACCCGACGACGCGCGCCACCCCACTCAGCCCCCCTCACCCGGTCAGCCCGCTCAACCCGGCCCGCCCGCCCTGTTCGCCCTGTTCGCCCTGTTCGCCCTGTTCGCCCTGTTCGCCCAGACCATTCAGCACCCTCAGCCCGCGTGGAACCGCTTCGGCGCCTGTGTCGAGGTCCCCCCGGAGGGGAGTTTCTGCCCCGGGCAGCCGGACAGCACCCGCTTCATGGCGTCCCTCTCGGCGGCGGTGACCCACAGCTCGTACTTCTTCTTCACGGCCACCTGCCGGGCCACATACGTGCAGCGGTACGCCTTGTGGGGCGGGAGCCAGGTCGCCGTGTCCCCGTCGCCCTTGCTGCGGTTGCGGCCGGCGTCGACGGCGAGGAGGTTCAGCGGGTCGTTGGCCAGCGCTATCCGCTTGCTCGCGTCCCACTTCTGGGCGCCCTTCTGCCAGGCGTCCGACAGCGCGACGAGATGGTCTATGTCGACCTCGCTGCGGCCCCCTCGTACGAAGGTGACGTCCTTGTCGGTGTACGGGTCGGGGTCGAGTGTCCCGGAGCTGACCTGGCAGTCGCCGTCGCTGAACTTCACCTCCTTCAGGTCCCGTTTGAGTACGTCGTCGCGGGTGTCGCAGCCGTTCGAGTCGGTGTCGGCCCAGGGGCTGCCGAACTTGTCCCGGTCGTATCCCGTCATGGGTGCCCGCCCCTTGACGGTCAGTCCGTCGACGGCGGTGAGGGCGGCTCCACCGGCGCCCGTGCCAGCGCCCGCGCCCGGGCCCGTGTCCGCCGCCGAGTCCTCGGGGCCTGCCGTACCCGGTGTCTCCACGGTGCAGCCGGTCGCGGCGAGCAGCAGTACCGCGGCTCCGGCGACCCTGGTCCAGAGCGTCACGGCGCTCCCTCCCCTTGCTTGCCCCTGTCCGCCCTGAGCGGGCGGCTTCCCTGGGCCTCACCGTACTGGCGGAAAGGGTGGCGCAATAACGGGCAGGGAACGGGCTTCACCGGACTTCACCGGGCAAGTGGTGCACGACCGGCGTGACACCGGTGGTGACCGGTGGTTGGACGTCCCCCGCGCACGGCCGCAGCACCGATCCCGCGACCAGGCTCGCTCACACCTGACCGCCCCTCACCCCTCCCGATACCTCACATCTCCCGCCCCTCACACCTTCCCGATCCCCAACGTCGTCTCCGACGGCAGCAGCCCCGACCCGAGGACCGCGACCCAGAACTCCCCCAGCAGATCGGCGAGTCGGCCGGTGCCGTCCGGGCCGAGCGCCCGCCAAGGTGCGGCGGCCAGTTCGTCGGTGTGCCGCTCCACCTCCTGGCGGAGGGCACGGCCGGCGTCCGTCGCGGTGCCGTCGGCGGCCAACAGCCCTCGTGCGACGAGCCGTTCACGCGCCGCGGCCCACTCCCCCGGACTCCACCCCCGGCTCTCGAACCGCTCCACGGTCGCGGCGCCTATCGCCGCGAACGACACGAGCGACTCGACAGGGTCGAGGCCGGCGATGAGCAGCGCGGCCAGATGTCCGTCACCGCGGTACTCACGCAGGATCGTCGCCGCGTGCCACAACTGCTGATGCGGCGCTTCCGGCCAGGGCAACTCGGCGTTGGCGGCGACCAAGGGGCGCCCTGCCGTGTTCACCGACTCGGCCACACGACGGGCGAGGGCGGCGGCTTCCGCGAGCTCGGGACTGTCGGCGCGGTCGCCGAATATCGCTCGGTAGGCCCGGTCGATGCCCCGCTCCCTCGCCTCCAGCACCTTCCTGGGATCAGCGGTCACCCACGCCTGATCCATGTGCCCGGCGACCATGCGAGGACTGAAGCTGTAGAAGGCGGAGGCGACACGCTCGCTCCCGACGGCGCCCAACGGGGCGGCACGCAACGGGAAGTAGCTCGGCCAGCGATCCCCGACGTCGAAGCCGAGCGCGGCCGCCTCCTCGAAGACCTCCGGCGCGTAATAGAGCACGGCGTGCAGCGGCTCGATCAGATGCCACATCTGGCGCACCCTGCCGAGCTCCACCCCACCGCCGCCCAGCACCGCCTCGTCCGCGTCCACAGACATGCCGTACCCCCTTCGCCCTTTTCATTCATTCCCGACCGCCCGGAAACTTGACACTGTCTAGATTGCCCGACCCCACCGAACTTGTCAATGCCTAGATTCGGCGTACGCTGCTGACCATGCCGAAGAGCACCAGCACTCCGCCCACCAGGTCCCCCAGCCCAACCGGGCCGTCCGGACCCTCGGAACCATCCGAGCCGTCCGCGCCCTCAGCCACCAAGTCCGGCGGGCGCGGACACCGCGCCTACCACCACGGAGACCTGCGCCGCGCGATCGTGGTGGCCGCGCTCGACGTCATCTCAGCCGAGGGCCCCTCCGCGCTGAGCCTGCGGGACCTGGCCCGCCGCGCGGGTGTCTCGCACGCGGCGCCGGCCCACCACTTCAAGGACCGCACGGGTCTGCTCACGGCGATCGCGGCGGAGGGCTACGGACTGCTGGCGGCCACGCTCGCGGAGGCCGCGGATCTGAAGGACGCGGGCGTGCGCTACGTCCGCTTCGCCCGCGAGCACCCGGCCCACTTCCAGGTGATGTTCACGCCGGAGCTGCTGCGCGGGAACGACCTGGAGCTGACGACGGCCCGTGCCCTCGCGGGCGAGCGCCTGCGCGACGCCGTCTCGGCCGTCCCGCCCGAGGGCCGCGGCGCCGACGCCCGCCTCGCCGGCGTGGCCGCCTGGTCCCTGGCACACGGCTTCGCCACGCTGCTGCTCAGTCACAACCTGGACGGACCGGTGGGCGACCAGGACCCGGAGGATGTGTTCCACACACTCAGCGGAATGCTCTTCCGGGCCGCCTGACCTTCCGGTCACGTGCCGTTCCGGTCCACCTGCCCTTCCGCCAACATAATCCGGCGGGCCCGGTCAAGACCCCAGAATCGAAGCCAGGAACTCCCCGGTCCACCCCAGCAACTCCCGCCCGACCAGCGGCTTGCCGCCCACCTTCGCCGTCTTCGGGCGGGGTACCAGCAGCTGGTGTGCGGCCGGCTTGATGACGGTTCCCGGATACAGGCGCTTGAGGCGCAGCTCCTGGGACTCCCTCAACTCTGCAGGCGCGAAGCGGATGTTGTTGCCCTGGAGGACGATCTCGCCGACACCGCACGCGCGCGCGAGCATCCGCAGACCGGCCACCAGCAGCAGGTTCTCCACCGGCTCGGGCAACTTGCCGTAGCGGTCGACGAGTTCCTCGCGTACGGCCTTGACGTCCTCCTCGGAGTTCACCGAGGCGATCGCCCGGTACGCCTGCAGACGCAGCCGCTCGCCCGGGGCGTAGTCGTGCGGGACGTGCGCGTCGACCGGGAGCTCGATCTTGACCTCCAGGGCCGGCTCCTCCACGACGCCGCCCTCCAGAGAGGCGCGGTAGTCCGCCACGGCCTCGCCGACCATGCGTACGTACAGGTCGAAGCCGACGCCCGCGATGTGACCCGACTGCTCGCCGCCGAGCAGGTTTCCCGCGCCGCGGATCTCCAGGTCCTTCATCGCCACGTACATGCCCGCGCCCATCTCCGTGTGCTGGGCGATGGTGGCGAGACGCTCGTGGGCCGTCTCCGTGAGGGGCTTCTCCGGCGGGTAGAGGAAGTAGGCGTACCCCCGCTCGCGGCCACGGCCCACCCGGCCGCGCAGCTGGTGCAGTTGGGAGAGGCCGAAGTTGTCGCCGCGCTCCACGATCAGGGTGTTCGCGTTCGAGATGTCGATGCCGGACTCGACGATCGTCGTGGAGACGAGGACGTCGAACTTCTTCTCCCAGAAGTCGACGACGACCTGCTCAAGGGACTGCTCGGACATCTGGCCGTGGGCGGTCGCGATGCGCGCCTCCGGGATGATCTCGCGCAGTCGCGACGCCGCCCGGTCGATGGACTCGACGCGGTTGTGGATGTAGAAGACCTGGCCCTCGCGGAGCAGTTCGCGTCGGACGGCCGCGCCGATCTGCTTCTCCTCGTACGGGCCGACGAAGGTCAGGACCGGGTGGCGCTCCTCCGGGGGTGTCGTGATCGTCGACATCTCCCTGATGCCCGTCACCGCCATCTCCAGGGTGCGCGGGATAGGGGTCGCGGACATCGTCAGTACGTCCACGTTCGCGCGCAGCTTCTTCAGCTGCTCCTTGTGCTCGACGCCGAACCGCTGCTCCTCGTCGACGATGACGAGCCCCAGGTCCTTGAATTTCGTCTCCGAGGAGAACAGCCGGTGCGTGCCGATGACGACGTCCACCGAGCCCTCGCGCAGGCCCTCCAGCGTCGCCTTCGCCTCCGTGTCCGTCTGGAAGCGGCTCAACGCCCGTACGTTCACCGGGAATTGCGAGTAGCGCTCGCTGAATGTCCCGAAATGCTGCTGCACCAGCAACGTCGTCGGTACGAGGACGGCGACCTGCTTGCCGTCCTGCACCGCCTTGAAGGCCGCGCGGACCGCGATCTCCGTCTTGCCGTAGCCCACGTCGCCACAGACCAGGCGGTCCATCGGGACCGTCTTCTCCATGTCCTCCTTGACCTCGGCGATGGTGGTGAGCTGGTCGGGCGTCTCGACGTACGGGAACGCGTCCTCCAGCTCGCGCTGCCACGGTGTGTCGCCGCCGAAGGCGTGCCCGGGGGCCGCCATCCGGGCGGAGTACAGCTTGATGAGGTCCGCGGCGATCTCCTTGACCGCCTTCTTCGCGCGCGCCTTGGTCTTCGTCCAGTCGGCGCCGCCGAGACGGTGGAGGGTCGGGGCCTCGCCGCCCACGTACTTGGTGATCTGTTCCAACTGGTCGGTGGGGATGTAGAGGCGGTCGCCCGGCTGGCCGCGCTTGGCCGGCGCGTACTCGACCACCAGATACTCGCGGGTCGCGCCCTGGACCGTCCGCTGCACCATCTCGATGTAGCGGCCGACGCCGTGCTGCTCGTGGACGATGTAGTCGCCGGTTTCGAGAGTGAGCGGGTCGATCGTCTTGCGGCGGCGGGCCGGCATCCGGGCGCCGTCCTTGCCGGCGGCCTTCTGGCCGGAGATGTCGGTCTCCGTGAGCACGGCGAGCTTCAGCGCCGGGTCGACGAATCCGTAGTCGATCGAACCGCAGGCCACCTGGACGATGGAGGGGACGAGCGCGGCGAGGTCCGACTCCAGGCGGGCCGCGATGCCCTCGCTGCCGAGCACCTCCGCCGTACGGGCCGCCGGGCCGTGGGCCTCGGTGACGAACACCGTGCGCCAGCCGTCCGCGAGCCAGCCCTTGGTGTCGGCGAGGGCCTTCGCGGTGTCGCCGCGGTACGTCTCCGGGGCGTGCATCCCGAGCTTCAGCGTGTCGCCCGCCGCGTCAGCGGCAAATGTCTCCGTCAGCTCCTCGTCCGCCGCGAACGGCGACACCGACCACCACATCATGTCCAGCTCGCGGGCCCGGTCCCGTACGTCCGCGATGGCCCACAGGGACGCCGCGTCGACGTCGATCGGGGCCTCGCCGCCGCCCGCCGTGGCCGCCCAGGACGCTTGGAGGAACTCCTGCGAGGTCGCCACCAGGTCCGAGGCGCGCGTGCGCACCCGCTCCGGGTCGCAGACGACGGCCATGGAGCCCTTGGGCAGGACGTCGATGAGCAGTTCCATGTCGTCGACGAGGACGGGCGCGAGGGACTCCATGCCCTCGACCGCGATGCCCTCGGCGATCTTGCCGAGCAGTTCGCCCAGCTCGGGGTGGGCCTCGGCCAGCCGGGCCGCTCTCTCCCGTACGTCGTCCGTGAGCAGCAGCTCGCGGCAGGGCGGCGCCCACAGCCCGTGCGCGGCGACCTCCAGGGACCGCTGGTCGGCGACCTTGAAGTAGCGGATCTCCTCGACGTCGTCGCCCCAGAACTCCACGCGCAGCGGGTGCTCCTCGGTGGGCGGGAAGACGTCCAGGATCCCGCCGCGTACGGCGAACTCGCCGCGCTTCTCGACCAGCTCGACCCGTGCGTACGCCGCTGCCGACAGGGCTGCCACGACGTCACCGAGGTCGGCGCTCTGGCCGGTCCGCAGGGCCACCGGCTCCAGGTCGCCCAGGCCCTTGACCTGCGGCTGGAGGACCGAGCGGACGGGTGCGACCACGACGGAGACCGGGCCGGTCTCCGGGTCGTCGGGGCGCGGGTGCGCGAGCCTGCGCAGGACCGCGAGCCTGCGTCCCACGGTGTCGCTGCGCGGGGACAGCCGCTCGTGCGGCAGCGTCTCCCAGGACGGGTACTCCACGATCCCGTCGGCCGGCAGCAGCGTCCGCAGTGCCGCCGCCAGGTCCTCGGCCTCCCGGCCCGTGGCCGTCACGGCCAGCACCGTACGGCCCGCCTCCCGGGCCAGGGCCGCCACGGCGAACGGGCGGGCCGCGGGCGGGCCCACCAGGTCGACGTGCATACGGTTGCCGTCGCCGGCGGCCTTCACCGCTTCGGTGAGTGCGGCGTCCTTGACGACGGCGTCGAGCAGACCGTGCAGGCTCATGAAGAGGTTTCCATCCGAGGATCCGAGGGAGCAACGCGAACCGCCCGACACGTCTGACGGGCCGGGGGTGTCCAGGGTACGACGCCGGGGTGACGCCCGCCCGCGCCTGTGGACACCGGGGGATTCTTCGCCCCCGCCGCCCCTACCCAATCCCGTCACTTACTCAGGGGCTTCGCCCCCGAACCCCCAAAAGATTGCGCAGTTCCCCGCGCCCCTAGGTACCTAGGGGCGCGGGGAACTGCGCGACAAGCCCCCACCGGCCCGCACCCGGCAAACAGCCCGGTGCCGGCCAGTCCGAAGACTTGCCGGCACCGGGTTCCCCCGCCCACCAAGACCCCCGTCCGTGGTGGGCCGCTCAACCTGCGGAGCTAGTCCGTCGCGATCGCGTTCAGGACGTTCATCCGGCCCGCCCGGAACGCGGGCACCAGCGCGGCGAACAGTCCCACGAAGGCCGAGCCGATGAAGACGCCGATGATCGTCGGCCAGGGGATCTCGAGGACCTTCAGGCCCTCCAGGGCGAGGAGCTTCTGGGCGGTGGCGCCCCAGCCCATCCCCAGTCCGAGGCCCAGCAGCGCTCCGAAGAGGGCGATGACGACCGACTCCAGGCGGATCATGCGGCGCATCTGGCGGCGGGAGAGCCCGATGGCACGCATCAGGCCGATCTCGCGGGTCCGCTCCACCACCGACAGCGCCAGGGTGTTCACGACACCCAGGACCGCCACGATGATCGCGAGGGCCAGCAGGCCGTAGACCATGTTCAGCAGCTGGCCGATCTGGTCCTTGAGCTCCTGCTTGTAGTCGGTCTGGTCGCGGACCTGGTACTGCGGGTACGGGTCCAGGGCCTTCTTCAGGGCCGTGTACGCCGTCTTCTCCTGGCCCTCCTTGGCCGTGGCGAACATGATGTCGTTCGGCGGGATCTTGTCGGCCGGGACGTACTTCTCCATCGTGGCGATGCTCATGTACCGCGCGCCCTTGTCGATGGCCACGTCGTCGTCCGTGATCGCCGCGACCCTCAGCTTGGCCGTCTGACCGCCCTTGAAGGCGACGGTCATCGTGTCGCCGACCTTCACGCCGTGGTCCTTCGCGTAACCGGAGCCGAGCGACATCGCGTCCTTGCCGTACGCCGCCGACAGCTCACCGGCGGTCGTCTCGCGGCGCAGGTCGCTCGCGTACGTCGGGTCCGCGGCCGTCACGTCGCTGTCCTCGGTCTTGCCGTCGGGCGAGGTCAGCTTGGCCTCGACCTCCTTGTAGCTGGTGACGTGCGCCAGGCCCGGCGTCGACTCGATGGCCTTCTGGGCCTGCGGCACGATCCGCTGGTTGCCCTGGACGATGAAGTCCGTGCCGACCGACTTGTCGAGCTCGTCCGTCGCGGAGGCCACCATCGAGGAGCCGACCACGGAGAGGCAGGCGACCAGCGCGAGGCCGATCATCAGGGCCGCGCCGGTGGCGCCGGTGCGGCGCGGGTTGCGCAGCGCGTTCCGCTCCGCCAGCCGGCCCACGGGTCCGAAGCCGCGCAGCAGGACCGCGCTGATGGCCCGGACCACGACACCGGCGAGCAGCGGGCCGATGATGACGAACCCGATCAGCGAGAGCACCACACCGGCGCCGAGCATCATCGAGCCGTCGCTCGCCTTGTCCGCGCCGGCCGCCGTGAAGAGCGCGGCGCCGCCGGTTCCCGTGAGGAGGAGGCCGATGATCCCCCGGATCCAGCCGGCCTTGCCGTCGGCCGGCGTACCGGCGTCGCGCAGCGCGGCCATCGGGGAGACCTTGCCCGCGCGGCGGGCGGGCAGATAGGCGGCGAGCACCGTGACGACGACACCGAGGACCAGGCCGATGACCGGGGTCGTGGTCTTCACCGTCAGGTCGGCGGTGGAGAGGTTCATGCCCGCCATCGACATGAGCTTCATCAGGCCGATCGCGATACCGACACCCGCGGCGACACCCAGGATCGAGCCGATGACACCGAGGAACAGCGCCTCGACCAGCACGGACCGGTTGACCTGCTTGCGGGACGAACCGATGGCCCGCATCAGGCCGATCTCACGGGTGCGCTGGGCGACCAGCATCGAGAAGGTGTTGATGATCAGGAAGATGCCGACCAGGAAGGCGATTCCGGCGAAGCCGAGCATGGCGTACTTGATGACGTTCATGAACTCGCCGATGCCCTCGCGGTTCTCGTCCGAGAACTCCTTCTGCGTCTGGATCTTGTACGCCCCGGTGGCCTTCTCGGCACCGGCGAGGGTCGTGGAGACGTTCTGCTTGAGCTGCGTGTCGGTGACGCCCTGCGCCGCCGAGACGTAGATCTGGGTGAACCGGCCGGTGGCGCCGAGCAGTTCGCGCTGTGCGGTGGCGGTGTCGAAGTAGACGACGGCGGCACCGGGGTTGGTCACCTTGAAGGTGGCGATGCCGACGATCTTCGCCTTGAAGTCACCGGTGACGGCGATGGTGCGCAGCTCGTCACCCATCTTGAGGTCGTGCTTGTCCGCGGTGTCGGCGTCGACCATCACCTCGGTGGGCCCGCGCGGGGCGTGCCCGGAGGTGATCTCCATCGAACGCAGGTCGTTCTTCGTCCAGTTGCCCGCGATCGTCGGGGCGCCGGTGCTGGACCCCATGTTCTTGTTCTTGCTGTTGACGACGGTCACGTTCATCGAACTGACCGCCCCCTCGGCCGACTTGACGCCCTGCGCCTTCTGCGCCTGGGCGACGGTCGACGCGGGCAGCGACTCGGGCTTGCCGTTCTGCGGGGTGTCGTCGGCCTTGGCCGCCTTGGGGGAGACCGTGACGTCGGACGCGGTGGTCGCGAAGAGCTTGTCGAAGGTCGTGTTCATCGTGTCGGTGAAGACGAGCGTGCCGCAGACGAAGGCCACCGACAGCAGGACGGCGACGGCCGAGAGGGCCATCCGTCCCTTGTGCGCGAAGAAGTTGCGCATCGAGGTCTTGAAGACGGTCATGACGTGCGCCCCCGGGCGTCGAAGTCCTTCATGCGGTCCAGGACGGCGTCCGCGGTGGGCCGGTACATCTCGTCGACGATCCGGCCGTCGGCGAGATACAGCACACGGTCCGCGTACGAGGCCGCCACCGGGTCGTGCGTGACCATCACGATGGTCTGGCCGAGCTCGTCGACCGAGCGGCGCAGGAAGCCCAGCACCTCGGCGCCGGCACGGGAGTCGAGGTTTCCGGTCGGCTCGTCACCGAAGATGATCTCGGGCCTGGCGGCCAGCGCCCGGGCCACGGCGACGCGCTGCTGCTGGCCTCCGGAGAGCTGGTTGGGCCGGTGCTTGAGCCGGTCCTTGAGCCCGACGGTCTCCACCACCTGGGACAGCCAGCCCTTGTCGGGCTTGCGCCCTGCGATGTCCATCGGGAGCGTGATGTTCTCCAGCGCGCTCAGCGTCGGCAGCAGGTTGAACGCCTGGAAGATGAAGCCGATACGGTCCCGGCGGAGCTGCGTGAGCTTCTTGTCCTTGAGGCCGGTGATCTCGGTCTCGTCCAGGTAGATCTGCCCGGAGGAGACGGTGTCGAGCCCGGCGAGGCAGTGCATCAGGGTGGACTTGCCGGAACCCGAGGGGCCCATGATCGCGGTGAACTGGCCCCGCGCGATGTCCACGTCGACCTGGTCGAGGGCGACGACGCGGGTCTCACCGGACCCGTAAGCCTTCACGACCTGCCGCGCCCGTGCCGCGACGGCCGTACGTCCTCCAGTGCTGCCGTGCCTGGGAATGGTTACAGCCGATGTCACGGTATGTCTCCTAAGTCGGACGCCCTTGAGGACGACGGGATCTGCGGTTGTCGCGTATGTCGTGCGGTCGCGTTGTGCGGTGTTCGTTCACACCGTGCGGTGACGGTGTTCGTTCACGCCGTGCGGTCACGCTGTTCGTTCAGCTGCTCGTTCTCGCCGTGCGGTTACAGCGATAAGTCTGGCGGCGGCGGGTGGTCCACCGCGCTGGTGCCCAGCGCAGTCTTCTGCTGGGGTAAACCCCACCCCGGCAGGTGCGGTACGCCGCCCCCCAGCGGCATAAAGCCAGGTTAAGGAGCGGTTCGGCCCGTCTCCTCCTCCGGCAGTACGAACCCTCCCCGGGCCGTAGTACGGAGAGCCCCCTAGGGGATCTCCACCTGCCGGTGGACCCCTTCTCGGGGGCGCCTCCACCCACCAGCCCAGTCAGCGTCCACCCTCCCGCCACGGGAGGATCAAGTGGGAGAGTGGCTTCCGGCAGATAGATGCAGGGGGAAGGAATCCAGTGGGCCAGGGGGAAGACACCGGGATAACCGCCGCCAAGGAGGACGAGCCCGCCGCCGCGCGGGCCGGGGCCCGCCCCCGCCGGGCCGTCGTCGCCTCGCTCATGCTCTGCATGGGCCTGGCCGCGCTCGACTCCACGATCGTGTCGACGGCCGTCCCCCAGATCGTCGGTGACCTGGGCGGCTTCTCCGTCTTCTCATGGCTGTTCTCCGGCTATCTGCTCGCGGTGACGGTCACCCTGCCCGTCTACGGCAAGCTCTCCGACACCTTCGGCCGCAAGCCGGTGCTGATCGCCGGCTCGGTCCTCTTCCTCGTCGGCTCCCTGCTCTGTGCGCTGGCCTGGAACATGGCCGCGCTGATCGCGTTCCGGGTCGTCCAGGGCCTCGGCGGCGGCGCACTCCAGGGCACGGTCCAGACCCTCGCCGCCGACCTCTACCCGCTCGAACAACGCCCCAAGATCCAGGCCAAGCTGTCCACGGTCTGGGCCACCTCGGCGGTCGCGGGCCCGGCGCTCGGCGGGGTGCTCGCCGCCTACGCCGACTGGCGCTGGATCTTCCTCATCAACCTGCCGCTCGGCGCGGTCGCCCTCTGGCTGCTCATCCGCCACCTCCACGAGCCCCAGCGCGAACGGAAGACCGCCGAGCGCCCCCGCATCGACTGGGCCGGCGCGCTCACGGTCTTCGCCTGCGGCGGCGTACTCCTGACGGCCCTGGTGCAGGGCGGGGTGGCCTGGCCGTGGCTCTCGCCACCGTCAATGGCCTTGTTCGGTACGGGACTTGCCCTGATCGCCGCTCTGGTCCTCATCGAACGCCGGGCCGCCGAACCGATCATCCCCGGCTGGGTCTGGCGCCGCCGCACCATCGCCGCCGTGAACCTGGCACTCGGCGCGCTGGGCCTCCTGATGGTCGCCCCGACGGTCTTCCTCCCGACGTACGCGCAGTCGGTGCTCGGCCTCGCCCCTATCACCGCCGGATTCGTGCTCTCCGTATGGACGTTGAGCTGGCCGGTCTCGGCGGCCCTCAGCCAGCACGTCTACCGTCGCATCGGCTTCCGCAACACGGCGATGCTCGGCATCGGCACGGCCGCGCTGATCCTGTTCGCCTTCCCCTTCCTCCCGTACCCCGGCGAGGCCTGGCAGCCCACTCTCCTGATGCTGCTGCTGGGCGCCGCGCTCGGGCTCTTCCAACTCCCGCTGCTCGTCGGCGTCCAGTCGACCGTCGAGTGGAACGAACGCGGTACGGCGACAGCCTCCGTACTCTTCTGCCGCCAGACCGGCCAGACGATCGGCGCCGCCCTCTTCGGCGCGGTCGCCAACGGGGTACTGGCCGCGCGGCTCGGCGGCGCGGGCGACCTGGACTCGGTGACGAAGTCTCTCGACTCGGGCACCCCCGACGAGCACGTACGCCGGGCGGTCGCGGAGGCCGTCCACTCCGTCTACTTCGGCGCGGCCTGCGCGGCCGGACTCGCCTTCCTGGTCCTGCTGTTGGTGGCGCCGCGCCGCTTCCCCGTGATCAAGGATCCGGCGGACTGAGAACTCGTTCTCCGTACGTGCTCATGTCATCGATATGTCATCGGCATGGCGCTGTAACAGTCCTGAACGAGGCTCGTGGAGCACCTTCCGGCTCACCAGCAACTCACCCCCCACGTGGCCGGGTTCGATCGGACGATGTGCCCAGCCCACGCAGGTTGCGGGCCGAGGGCTGCGGGTGAGGAGACGTTGATGAACCAAGAAGCATCCAGACGCAACTTCCTGAGTTCCGTCGGGATCGCGGGCGGCGCCGGAATGCTGTACTCGGCGATGGGCGCGCTGGGGCTGGCCCCGGTCCCGGAAGCACGGGCGGAGGCGTACCGGCCGCCCCGGAAGAGCGACTTCACGCTCACCGGACAGAGCGGCAGGAACGGCAAGAAGGTCCTGATACTCGGCGGCGGCATCGCCGGCCTGGCGACCGCGTACGAGCTGGGCAAGGCCGGTTACGACTGCCGGATCCTGGAGGCGAAGGACCGCCCCGGTGGCCGCAACTGGACGGTCCGCGGCGGCACCACGCTGACCGACCTGGACGGGCGCACCCAGACGGCGTCCTTCTCCAAGGGCCAGTACATGAACGCGGGCCCGGCCCGGCTGCCGCAGTCCCATGTCACGCTCGAGTACTGCCGTGAACTGGGCGTTCCGCTGGAGGTGTTCACCAATCAGAACGCCAACGCGTACATCTACCACGAGAACAGCGCCGCCCTGGCGGGCAAACCGGTCCGCTGGCGCACCGCGAAGGCCGACGCCTACGGATATGTCTCCGAACTGCTCGCCAAGGCCACCGACCAGGGAGCCCTGGACAAGGATCTCACCGCCGCCGACAAGGAGCGGCTGATCGCGTTCCTGCAGAACTTCGGTGCCATCAAGGGCAAGGCCGACGGCTTCGCCTACACGGGCTCCGACCGGCGCGGCTACTCGGTCGAGCCGGGTGCGGCCTTCGAGGAGGGCACCGTGCTCGGTCCGGTGCCCTCGCTGTCGGACGTCATCGGGAGCGGCGTCGGGCAGCGCTTCTCCTTCGAGTTCGGCTACGACCAGGCCATGCTGATGTTCCAGCCGATCGGCGGGATGGACGCGATCCCGTACGCGCTGGCGAAGGCGATCGGCGAGGACCGGATCATCTACGGCGCCAAGGCGATGGAGGTCAAGGACCTCCCCGACGGTGCCGAGGTCGTCTACAAGGACGCGACGGGCCGGACCCGCAGCAGGCGCGCCGACTTCGTCGTGGCCGCGGTCCCGCCCATGGTCATGGCCCGGGTCAAGCACAACCTGGGCGCGGACATCACCGCGGCGCTGAAGTACCCCGTCGCGACGCCGGTCGGCAAAGTGGGGCTCGAATACCGCAGCCGCTGGTGGGAGACGGACGAGCACATCTACGGCGGCATCACGCCGACCGACACCGACCTGGCCACCATCTGGTATCCCTCGTACGGCTACCAGGGCCGCCGCGGCACGCTCATCGGCTACTACAACTTCGGCGCCAACGCCGTCGCCTACAGCGACCTGCCGCACGCCGAGCGCGTGCGGCGGGCGGTGAGCCGTGGCGTCAAGATCCACGGCGAGAAGTACCGCACCGAACTCGACCGCTCCTTCAGCGTGGCCTGGCACCGCACGCCCCACATCGAGGCCGGCTGGGTGGGCTGGCCCTCGCAGACCGGCCCGGAGTACAAGCTGCTCAACAAGCCCGCGGGACATGTCTACTTCGCCGGCGACTGGCTCAGCCATGTCATCGCCTGGCAGCACGGTGCGTTCACCTCGGCCCGCAAGGTCGTGACCGACATCCACGAGAGGGTGATGGCCGCATGAAGCACATGAGGCACATGAGGCACATGAAGCACATGAAGCACATGAAGCGGCGTACACGGATCCTTGCCGCCACAGCGCTGACGGGCGCGTTCCTGAGCGGCTCCGTCACGCTGGCCGACGCCCAGGGCTGGTGGTCGCCCGGCCCGAAGACGGTACGCGTGATGCTGCCCGAGGGGCAGACCAACCCGTCCATCGCGAACGGCGTGGCGCTGGGCGGAGAGGTGGCCGTCTACCAGGCCAGCGGCCTCGGCCCGACCGCATTCAACCCGAGCGCGCCGGAGGGCTCGCCCGAGCGCTTCACCGACCCCGCTCTCACCGAGGGGGCCACGGGTGTCACGATCACCGAGGCCCAGGCCCTCGTCGTCCTGCGCAACATCAAGACCAACCTGGAGGCCGCGGGCCTGACCCCGGCCGACGTCATCACGATGAAGGCCTATCTTTCCAATCCGCCGGGCACGGAGATCGCCGACTACGCGGGCTGGAACCGCGCGTACCGGCAGTACTTCGCCAACATCGACCTGAAGTCGCACGAGGTCGTGCCGGTCCCCATGGGCACCTCGCCCGCCAAGGCCCCGCTGCTCGCCAACAACGCACGCCCGGCCCGGGTGTCGGTGGAGGTCGCCTCGCTGCCCGTCCCGGGCTGGCTCGTCGAGGTCGAGGTCACCGCGAGGTACAAGAAGCGTTAGCCCGCATCCCCTGGGGCCTGCCCCTGAGGCCTTTGTCCGGGTACGGTCCGCCTCCTGCAGGAGGCGGACCGCAGCCCCGCCCATGTGTCCTTGAGTGATGGGCTTCAACAGGCGTACGGCGATGAAGGCGGGCCTCCTGACGACCGCGGTGTCCGCGATGTCCGCGACGGGGCTGAACCCGGCACGGGCACAAGGCACTTCGAGGGCCGCCGCGGTGATCACGGTCCAGGGCGAGGCGGCGACACGGACCAATGTCCCGGTCGTACGGGACCGCCGCGCGTCCGGAGGCAGATACCTGGCCCTGGCCACCGCCAGGAAGCCCCCGCGGGCGGGCTGGTACGCGACATACGTCGTACACGCCCCGCAGCCCGGCGTGTACGCGCTGACCGCCGTCGCCATCGCCCCGGTCGAGGTACCGCACACCGAGACGACGGCCTCGTACCTCCAACTGTCCCTGAACAACGGCCCGTTCACGGAATCCGCCCGCTCCCAGCCGTACTGGTACGAGTCGGAACCCGCCTGGGGCGACCTCTCCGTCCTCGACCTCGGAGAACTCGAACTCCGGGGCGGCGACAACACGTTGACGTTCCGGGTGACCGAGCCGACGGTCCGGGAGGCCGGGACGGCGTACGCTCTCGCGCTGGACCGCTTCACGCTGCGAAGGCGGGAGCGGGTGGAGCTGCGCGAGGTCCGCGCGGGCGGCGACGGCACGCTGAGCACGTACCGGTTCGGGGAGCCCGCGAACCTGACCCTCGGCCTGAACGGCTGCGCCGACCGCCCGCACCGCATGCGCTACACGGTCGTCGACTACTTCGGGGAACGGGTCGCGGAGGAGCACGCGACGATCGCGGCCGGCGAGACGACGGTGAAGGTCCGGCTCCCTCAACTCCCGCCCGGGAATTACCGGGTTGCCGCATCCGCCGCCGACGCCGGTGATGCTGGAGCGGTGGTAGGCCACTTCGCGTGCCTGCCCGCGCTCCCCGCCACCTCCGGTGACGCCAACCGCTTCGGCGTCAACGTCTGGGCCACCTCCCTCGTACCCCCCTCCCGCCTGAACGCCTTCGCCGCCGCGATGCGGGACATGGGCGCGGGCTGGATACGGGACGGCCAGGCATGGCCCGCGGCCGAGCCGAGCCCGGGCACGTACGACACGGAACACCACGACCGGATCACGCGCGTCCTGCGCGAGCACGGCCTCTCCCCCCTGGAGGTCATGTCACCCGCTCCCGAGTGGGCCATGACGGCCGCCTCGCTCCCCCTCCCCGCGGACCTGCGCCACGCGTATCGCTACGCCCGTCGCCTGGCCTCCGGCGGCCGTCCCGCCGCCATCCAGCTCTCGAACGAGCCCGACGTGGACGTCACGAGCAGCACCGGCGACGCCCACGCTGCCTTCGTGAAGGCGGCGGCACTGGGCATCGCGGACACCCCCGACCCACCTCTCGTCGTCCTGCCGGGCATCGCGCAGGCTGGCCACTTCCAGGACCTCCTGCTGGCGAACGACGTCGTGCGGTACGCGGACGTGTGGGCGTTCCACGGCTACCCGGACCCGGCCGAGCAGGACGAACCGACCTTCCCGGGCGCGGCGGACGAGCAGCGCGAACTGGCAGAGCGACTCGGCGCGGGCGAGGTACCGCGGTGGATGACGGAGTGCGGCGCGTTCTTCGGAGTACGGCCGGGCATCGACCTCACACAGGCCCAACAGTCCGTCCAGGCCCGCTACTTGGTCCGCTCGATGGTGGAGGGGCTGGCGGCGGGGAACACCCGGCAGTTCTGGTTCGCGGGCCCACCGCTCCACGACGACGGCGTGTACTTCGGGCTGCTGAGCCGGGAGTTCCAGCCCCTGCCCGCGTACAGCGCGTGCGCGGCGCTGACGTCGTTGCTGGGCGAGGCGCACTTCGTCGGGGCGGTGAGCGGGTTGCCGACAGGGGTCGTCGGCTACGAATTCGACTCGGGGCGGGGCGATTTGGTCCGGGTCCTCTGGTCGTCTAAGCCGGTACGGATCCCGGTCCCGGGGGCGACCGTGTACGACGTGATGGGCAGGCGGGCGACGACGGACGCAGACGCGGTGACCGTCTCCCGGGACCCGGTGTACGCGGTCATTGAAGACGCCCCTCGCGAGCAGCGCCCGGCCCCACACCACCGCCCTCCCCTCTCCCCCGCCGAACACATCGTCCTGAGCCAGCGCTACTCCGCCCGCAACGCCGCCCCCAACAAGGACAACGGCGACGCCGAACCCCCGCTGGGCTACCGCCTGTCCCGCCGCACCCGGATGTCCCTGGACGTCTACAACTTCACCTCCACCTCACGGACAGTGACCGTGAAGGCGAGTCCCGCCGGGGGTTGGTCGGCACGGGCGGAGGGTCCGACCCGGGTCGAGGTCCCGCCCCAGGGACGTAGGACGGTCGACTTCACCGTCACGGCGGCCGGCGGGGTGAAACGCCGGACCGACCACCGCCTCGCCTTCACGGCGACCCTCGACGGCGCCGAGGTGCCGCCGTCGGTGTCGCTGGTCCAACTCAAGTGAGGGGGCCGCATTTGGGGCACCGGCACGGCGGGAAGCGCCCCGGCGACTCGATCGGCGGCGCCTCGCGACCGGGTTCGTACGTCACCTTCGGGCTCCAGGTCCGTCCGCTGTCCCGGGAGACCCGGAGGGTGATGTACGGGCCAGGAACCTTGTAGTCCGTCGCGTCCATGCACTGCCGCCTTTCACTGTCTGTGTCGATCAGGACACAGAGTGGCGTCACCGTGGGTACGCTCGACAGACAGCGGAGCGTGACAAGCAAACCTGCACGTACGGGAGTTGCACACATGGCGATCGAGGACAATCCGCAGTCTCGGGTGAAGTACGGCGAAGAGTTGCGGCGGCTCCGCGAGGCGGCGGGCCTCACGCAGGAGGAGCTGAGCCAGCGGGCGGTGATGTCACGCACGCACATCGCCCACATCGAGGCGGGGCGGCGACGGCCGGACGTGGATGATGCGCGGCGGTTGGATCAAGTGCTGGAGACTGGTGGGTTCTTCGTACGGTTCCTGCCGACGCTGGACGGCAGGAAGGTGGCGGAACACTTCAAGGAGGCGTTGGAGTTCGAGGGCAAGGCCATAGCCATCAGCGAGTTCGCTCCCACCCTGGTGCCGGGCATCCTCCAGACCGAGCCGTACGCACACGAGGTGCTCACCTCCAGCTATCCGCCGAAGAGCGACGAGGAGCGTGACAAGCTCCTCGGCACACGGCTCCAACGCGCGCGCATCCTCGACGACTTCCGTACACCCGAGGTGTGCGCACTCCTCGACGAGGCTGTGCTTCGCCGGCACGTAGGCGGTCCGGCTGTGATGTGCGAACAGCTTCGTCACATCGCGATGTTGGGCCAGCGCCGCCGCATCCGAGTACACGTGCTCCCGTTCTCGGCCGGGGCTCACACGCTGCTGGAAGGCTTCCTCTCGCTCATGTGGTTCGAGGATCTGCCACCCGTCGCCTACGCGGAGGGTGTGAACAACGGGAGGCTCTTGGAACTTCCGTCCGTGGTACGCGAGTGCCAGGTGATCTACGATCGGGCGCTGGGCGACGCGTTGTCGCACCGTAAATCCCTGGATCTCATCAGGTCCGTCGCGGAGGATTACGAGCATGACGCGCAGCGAGCACAACATCCCTGACGCCTCCGCGCTGCCCGCTTGGCGCAAGTCCAGCTACAGCGGCGGCAGCGGCGGCTCCTGCCTGGAAGTCACCGACCCCGCCTCGTACGCGGCCTGGCGCAAGTCCAGCCACAGCGGCGAAAGCGGCGGTGACTGCCTCGAAGTGAACGACTCCGCCCTCCCCGCCCGCATCCCCGTCCGGGACAGCAAGAACCCGGCCGGCCCCGCCATCACCTTCGCCGCCCCCGCCTGGACGGCCTTCGTCACTTCGCTCGGTCGAACCACGCCGTAGTCTCCGGCAGGAACATCAGGACCACCACGGGCGCCCCAAGCGCGATGCGCAGTGCGGCGTCCAGGAACTCTCCGGGCGCCGCGGCGCCGGACGCCTGGCTGAACGACCCCACGAGGACGAACACCATCACCACGATGGTCGTGGCCCGGACCCCGCCGCGCGCGCTGCCGTCGTACGTCAGGGCGAGCAGCGCGCACACCCAGACCAGTAGCCACGGGGCGATCATGTTGCCCATCCCGTAGGACGTCAGCCCGCCCGACAACGCGAGCATGACGACCAGGCCGACGAACGCCAGCGCGAACAACAGCAGTTGGGCCACACGTGCCTGCTTGGGCATCGTGGCATCGGTCCTCGCAGGAGAACTCACGGTCTTTCCTTCTTGTGCCACAGGGGCAAATTTCCTCTCTGCGTTCCTTGCATTCCCTGGTCGAGAACCGAGTGGAGGGGGGGGGGGGGGGGGGGGGGGGGGGCGCCCCCCCCCCCCCCCGCCGCCGCCGCCCAGAGCCCCCCCCCAAAAAGAGACAAGGAAAACGAGACAGACAACCCCCCC